>JAHCMI010000006.1 GCA_019192545.1 Rivularia sp. MS3
GGAATTAACTGTTCTCAAAGGGCATACATCCGGTGTCAGCAGCGCCAGATTTAGCCCCGATGGCAAACGCATTCTCACCATATCCAAGGACGATACCACCCGTATTTGGGATAGCAACGGCAAGGAATTAACTGTTCTCAAAGGGCATACATCCGGTGTCAGCAGCGCCAGATTTAGCTCCGACAGCAAACGTATTCTCACTGCATCATGGGATAATACTGCCCGTATTTGGGATAGTAATGGTAAACAATTAGCTGTTCTCAAAGGGCATACAGATGCGGTCAAAAATGCCAGATTTAGCTCTGACGGTAAACGTATTCTCACTGCATCATGGGATAGTACTGCTCGTATTTGGGATAGTAATGGTAAACAATTAGCTGTTCTCAAAGGGCATACACATCTCGTCAACAGCGCCGTATTTAGCTCTGATGGTAAACGCATTCTCACCGCTTCAGATGACTATACCGCCCGGATTTGGGATAGTAATGGTGGACAATTAGCTGTTCTCAAAAGAGTCAACAACGCCGTATTTAGCCCCAACGGCAAAAGCATTCTCACCGCATCAGGCAATATTTTGGATGTATCCGGCAAGAAATTAGCTGTTCTCAAAGGAGTCAACAACGCCGTATTTAGTCCTGACGGCAAACACATTCTCACCACTTCAGATGACAATACCGCCCGGATTTGGGATATATCTAGTAAGGAGTTAGTTATTCTTGAAGGGCATACATCTGTATTTAGTCCTGATGGCAAACGCATTCTTGCTGCATCCAACGATAATACTGCGCGAATTTGGGATAACACTGGTAAACAAAAATCAACTATTCTCAAAGGTCATACAGATGAAGTTCTCAGCGCCGTATTTAGTCTTGACGGCAAACGCATTATCACCGCATCAGGTGACAAAACCGCTCGGATTTGGGATAGTAATGGTAAACAATTAGCTGTTCTCAAAGGACATACAGATGCTGTCAGAAATGCCAGATTTAGTCCCAATGGTAAACACATTCTTACCGTATCCGTGTCTTCGCAAGAATTGAAGGATAATACTGCCCGGACTTGGGATAGTAATGGTAAACAATTAGCTATTCTTAAAGGGAGTACAGCTGGTGTTATCAATGCCCAATTCAGCCCCGATGGCAAACGCATTCTCACTGTACCTTGGGGTAATACCGTCCGAATTTGGGATACCCAAGGCAAGGAATTAGCTTTTTTAAAAGGGCATACAAACGATGTCAACAGCGCTGTCTTTAGCCCCGACGGTAAACGCATTCTCACTGCATCTTTGGACAATACCGCCAGGATTTGGAATAGTGCTGGCAAGGAATTAGCTGTTCTTAAAGGGCATACAAACTATGTCAACAGTGCCGTCTTTAGCCCCAACGGCAAACACATTCTCACCGCTTCATATGACAATACAGCCAGGATTTGGGATAGTACTGGTAAGGAGTTAGCTGTTCTCAAAGGACATACATCAGGTGTTATCAACGCCCAATTTAGCCCCGACGGCAAACGCATTCTTACTACATCTGGTGATAAAACCGCCCGGATTTGGGATACCAAGGGCAACCAATTAGCTGTTCTCAAAGGACACACATCAGGTATCAACAGCGCCGCATTTAGCCCCGACGGCAAACGTATTCTTACCACATCTGGTGATAAAACCACTCGGATTTGGCGAATGGAAGAGTTAAGTGATTTGCTGGCGAGGGGTTGCGAGTGGTTGGATGATTATTTAGTTATCCATGCCCAAGATTTGCAAAAATTACAGGTATGTCAAACACCTACTAATACCAAAGCAGCAGCACCGTATTTAGTGGAATTAGGGGAAGAGTTAGCAAAAGCAGGTAATGTTGAGAAAGCTATTGCTAATTTTAAGACTGCTTTGGAATGGAATACGGAATTGAAATTTGATTCCCAGAAAAAAGCACAAGAGTTTGAGAAAAAGGGAAAAGCGGAACTTTTGCTTTATGAAGGAAAGGTTCTATCAGAAGAGGGTGATATTGATAATGCTATTATTAAACTTCAACAAGCATCAAGATTAGACCCCAGTTTAGACATCAAACCAAAGATAAAAGAAGCCCAAAAATTAGCCGCCACAGCTTTAGCTATTAAGGCAGATGAGTTTATTAGAGAGAATAAGATAAAAGAAGCTATTGCTGCTTACAAGAAAGCGCAGCAAATAAATGCCAAAGTTGAAATTGGTGCTTTAAATTTTTATTTCCTTTGTTTACGCGGTATTCAAGGTGGATTAGCCAAGGAGGTGATTTTTGCCTGTGAAAATGCTGTAAAACTTGCACCGGATGCAGTCTTTATTCGTGATGGTCGCGGATTCGCAAGAGCGCTGACAGGAGATTACAAGGGAGCTATAGCAGATTTTGAAGCATTGATTGCTGAAGCTAATAGTAAAAAAGATGCAAAAGATTTTTTATCCGATCTAGATGCAAAATCTTTTGTGTCCGGTGGAGCTTTTAACATTTCCATAAGAAATCCTGATAAAGAGGAGATAAAACAATGGCAGAAGTGGGTAAAAGTTTTGCGAGAAGGTAAGAATCCGTTTACTGAGGAGGAATTGGAGAAGTTACGAAGTGGTAGGTGATGAAAAAAAGTTTAAGAAACCCTTACTGATTTCCAGAACATAAATAATAAATCATTTAACAAAAAACCAATGACCAAACCACCCAACTTCTACGCCCTACTAATCGGAATTGACTGCTACCTACCTAACCGCTTATCCAACGGCATATCCTACAGAAACTTAGGAGGAAGCGTCCGGGACATCAATCATGTGGAAGAATTTCTTCTACGTCAACCCCAAAAACCAACGCAGATATTTAAATTAACTTCCTCCAATCCAGATTTTACAGAATTTGGTAAAACCCCCAAACCCAAAGAGCCGGAATCACAACTACCAACCTACAAAAACATAGTTGCAAAATTCCAAGAACTGACAGCCACAGCAGCATCTGGTGATTTAGTATATATCCAATATTCCGGTCATGGAGGACGAGCAATAACCAATTATCCCCACATCAAGGGAGAAAATGGTATTGATGAAGGATTGGTTCCGGTTGATATTGGTAAGGGGGAAGGACAATATCTACGGGATTTGGAATTAGCCATGCTGATGAAAAACATGGTGGATAAGGGATTGGTTGTTACCCTTGTGATTGATTGCTGTCACTCCGGTGGTACTGTTCGGGGTGAGTATGCAAATATTCGCGGTTTGGATACGATTGATGAAACTGAAAGACCAATATCCAATCTAGTTGCTTCCCCGGAGGAATTAACCCAGCATTGGCAATCTTTAACACAACAACAACCGGATACATCGCGAGCTGTTACTCGTAAAGGAACGGCTGTAGCTGGTATGTTACCGGAAGTGGAAGGTTATGTAGTATTAGCTGCTTGTAGACCTTCGGAATCTGCTTATGAATACGCATTTGACAGCAAACATCGTAATGGTGCCCTAACTTATTGGTTGCTCGATACCTTAAATCAACCAATGCCGGGAATGACTTATAAAGTACTACAAGACCGCATCAGTGCCAAAATCAAAACCTTGTTTCCCCAACAAACACCGATGTTGATGGGTGAAGGGGAGCGTGTGGTATTTAGTAGCGAATATGCGAGAACTGAGTATGCAGTTAATATCATGCAGGTGGAAGTAGAAGGAAATATCACCAAAGTTAAATTAAATACAGGACAAGCACAGGGTTTGCGTAAAGGTGCAGAACTTGCAATTTATTCTTTTGGTTCTAGAAATTTGCAAGCAGTGGAAGAGAGAATTGCTATAGCGGAAATTACAGAGTTAGGAGCATCGGATTCTTGGGCTGAAGTGATAAATATACTTGATGATGAAGCAGTAATTGAACAAGGAGCGCAAGCTGTACTAACCTCTGCACCAGTCAAGTTAGTTAAAAAAGTCCGCTTGTTAAAAGATGAAAATAGTCAAAATAATACTACTATAGCCCTACAAAATATTGAATCAGCTCTAATTGGTAACGGTTGGGTGGAACTAGCAAAAGCAGATGAAGCTGCTGATTACCAAGTTGATGTTAATGATTTAACTTACCAGATATATGATAGAACCGGCTCACCAATTATCCTGCGACCATTACTAAAAGTAAACGAGTTTGATGCTGCCGAAACTTTAGTGAAAAGATTGGTACATCTAGCAAAATATCAATCAATCCAGGAACTAGATAACCACGATGCAAATTCACCTTTGAGAGGGAAGATTACGGTGGAATTGCTGGGTACTCAAGCAGATTATGATTCAGCAGACAAAGAAAATCCCGAACCATTTCCCGATAGCAGTCAACCAGAAATGAAATCTGGAGAATACCTTTTCTTTAACATCCGTAATAACTATTCCGATGTTGTGAACGTTGCAGTACTCAATTTACAGTCAGATTGGGCAATCACGCAATCAAAACCGAAAAACAGTAAATTTATTTCCCTTGACCCCGGACAGGAAGAAATGGTTACTTTAAACATGAGCCTCCCATCTGGAGAACATATTGCTGAAGATATTTTTAAAGTTTTTACAACAGTTGGTACGGCTGATTTTCGCTGGTTGGAATTACCATCTTTAGACGAGCCAATTTTACCACCAGAAGCTAGGGGAGTATCGAGAAGCGGTAGTGCTTTAGACGAACTTTTGATGACATTTGCATCAGAACAACCACCAACACGTAAAGGAAACCCCGTCGCTTTCCCCAGCCGGGAATGGACAACTACGCAATTCTCTGTGAAAGTTAAAGGTAATGGGGAAAAGAAACAAATAAAAAGTATTGAACAAGTTGGTAATCAAAATCAAGAATCAACAAAAATCTTGATTTTAGCTACCAACCCTAGACAGGACTTAAGATTAGCAAGCGAAATCCGGAATCTTGAAGAAATAATCAGAAGTTCACCAAACCGAGAACAATTCCAACTCAAACAAAAAGTTGCACTCCGTCCCCAAGATTTGCAACGTGATTTACTAGAAATAAAACCCAGAATCGTTCACTTTTGCGGACATGGTAGCCCAAATCAAGGACTAACGCTAGAAAACGATGCTGGAGAACCACAGTTAGTCACAACAGAAGCAATATCAAACCTATTTAAACAATTTCAAAATCAAATAGAGTGCGTATTACTTAACGCTTGCTACTCCCAAACCCAAGCCCAGAGCATTGTACAGCATATCAACTACGTCATCGGCATGGAGCAGGAAATTTTTGATGATGTGGCGATCGCCTTTACAAAAGGTTTCTACGAAGCGTTAGTTCACGGGAGAAGCATAGATTCCGCTTACGAATTAGGTTGTAATAATATTCAAATTGAAATTAATCGTACTAAAAATTATCGCACGCCATATCCAGTAAGCGTTCCCGAACATTTGATACCCAAACTATTTAAAAATCCCCATCCAGCAGTCATTTCTAGTTCCGTGGAAGAAACAGAAACAGCATCTCCAAGTAGTAATAAGCTGGATGAAAAGCAACTGAGTACAGAAGAAGTAATTCAAAAGTTAGAGCAGATTGAGCAATTGATATCAGCTGCGGAATTATTAGATAATGTGAAAAATAAATCGCTTAGATATTTGGAATCAGCTAAGGATGAAATGTTAGAAGTTGAGCCAGATAAAGAGTTTGCTGCTTCTAATTTGAAAAAGATGGTAGATACCTTAAGGAAAGGAGGTGAAGTTGCAAATTCAAATCATAAATTGTTGACAAATATTAAACAAATACTAAATAAACTCATGGGGTAAGAATAATACAGGGGTTAGGTTTTAGGGGTTAGGGATTAGGGGTTATATCATGTCCGGTAAATCAGTTACGATTGTCATTGCGAGCGGAACGAAGTGAAGCGAAGCAATCACAACACTTTGCGATTACTTCACTACGCTATCGCTGCGTTCGTAATGACAACTGTTTAAACGGACATAATATTAGGGTTGGGGAAAAATAAAAAAATAAAAAAATAAAAAAATAAAAAAATCGGAATATTTTAATGGGTTTAATATCGAGATATTGGATTTTATTTACTGTTGACAGCTTGAGTCGTTGTCGAAATGATGTAATCACATCAGCTCAAGATTTTTTTAATGAGCAGTTTCCAGAAGTAATAAACCAAAAAGAAATACCAGATAGAAATATTCAACGTCAATTAATGCAATGGTATCAGTCAAACGACCCTCGTAGTGAGATGGCTGAGAAATGCTTGCGTTGCTTTATCTCCAATGTACTGAAAGAAAGTTGTACAACATTAGAAAGAAAGTTTGCCGAAAAGCACTATCTCTACAGTGCTGAAATATTACCATTAGTATTGGATGCTGCTCATCAAAAATCGTCTCATACCAATAATAAAAGCAGAAAAGAATCCCTTACGACTCAAATATTATCAACCTTTAATCCCCAGAAAAGTAATTTATCAACTTGGGTGATTACTATTTTTAAAAGTTATAGCGCTGTAAAAAATACTTTAAAAGAACATGGAATTGTACAGTTAACTGATTGGACAATTCTTCGCTATACAACCCATACAAGATTAAAGCGAGCTTTATCAAATTTGCAATTAACACCCACTGAAATTACACAAGCTGTTAAATTGCTTGATAGTTTTCATCAAGTTTATTGTACTCAACTAACCTCACATCGTAAACCTAAACCTGATAGTAAATTTACTACTGCTAAATATCCCCAACCAACGCAAGAGCAACTCAATCAAATAGCTACAATTGTATATGGAAACAAAATAGTTACCTGCGAAAAAGTTCTAGAAGAATTACAAAAGCTTGCGACTCAATTACGAGAAACTTGGATGCAACCCAAGCCAAAAGGAAATCAAAATGATGATAATCATAATAAAGTACCGAAACTACCCGATTATTGCATTGAACCATTTGATAATTGCCTACATCAATCAGTACAACAGGTGATTCAAAATCACTGTAACTATATAGAAAGAAAAGGAACTCAGAAGGGAAGACAACAAGCAGAAAAATACCTAGAAGCACTACGTCTATTTCATTGTGATGGAGTTGCGCTACAAAAAATAGCTTCGCAATTAGGATTTACAGATCAACCTCATTTAAGCCGTTTGCTAAAGCTGAAAATATTACGTGAGGATATTCGGCGTAATTTACTTTTAAACTTAAAAAAATATGTTACAGAACTTTCTGGATATTCTCAAAGTCCTGAGAAGCTATTGGAATTAGATACACAAATTCAAAATATTTTTGGTCAAGAAGTTGATGAATTAATTCAAGAAGCAGAAAAAGAAGCTAAAAATAGATATAGACTAATGATGAAGAGTACATTAGCTCAATCAATTTGTAAATTTGTGGCTGAATATCTGCATAATAGGTATTAGAAATTTAATATCATGACTAATTTTATCACTGATTTAACCAACGACTTATTTGGAATTGAGAATACCCAAGAAATAATCAATTTAGACATCGAGCAATTACAACAAGCTGTTTTAGCAAGCGAACAAATAAATAATCAATATCGACAATTGCAGGTTTATTTTCAGTACTTGACTTTATTTGCTTTTGAAGGGTGGTTAAGTCAACGAGAACCAAGTTTAACTCTATATAAGGAGCAATCTTCTACCTTAAAACATCAATATGCAAATGTCATTGATGCTGTATGTAATTTAGAAGTAGGGAATTTTAAAGTTTGCTTAATTCCTAGTATGTTGTTAATGGATGAAGAAGTAGCTATTCCGAGAGCAGCGGTTGAACTACCAGAATATGTAGCCCATTTTTATATTGTCATTGGTGTTGATGAAGAATCTGAAATAGCAGCAGTAAAAGGATTTTTACGTTATGACCAATTAGTTAATATTAAAGCAGAATTACAACCAGAAACAGATTGGAATTATTACATACCTTTAGTTCAATTCAATCAGCAAGTAGATGAACTATTACTTTTCTTACAATGTTTAGCACCCACAGCAATTCCTTTACCAGAGATTCCTGGCTCCCGTGAGAATATTTTGAGAAGAGTACAACTAGGATTATTGAACTTATTACCCCAACTAAATAATCGTCCTTTATGGGAAGTTTTGACTTGGGAGCAAGGTACGGCAATATTAACAACACCTCTATTACTCAACTGGGTTTATCAATCAATTAATCAAAATGCTGTTACATTGACTAACCATTTATCCGATTTATTGCAGATTTTAACTCAGCAAGCAGTCGATGTAGGGGTTTGGTTAGTTGATAGAGCAGATGATGCTGTAGAAACATTATCATGGCAATTAATTCCAGCAACTTCTGAATTGCGCTCCACATCACCATCAAATTCTTTTGAAGAACTAGAAATTATTCTACAAGATATTCAATTTCAGGAGCAACAACTAGATATTCCACTTACAGCAATTCGTGCTTATCAAGATATTCAATTAGGAAAATCACTGCGATTATATGCAATTATTTGGTCTTTAGCAGAAGCCGAAAACGGGTGGAATTTGTTAATAATTTTAAAATCTATTAATGATAATCAATCACCCTCTAGATTTAGCTTACGAGTTAGCGACCAAATAGAGGTTTTAGATGAACAAGATTTAATTACTAATAATAATAATTATATATATACTCAGGTAGAAGGAAATTATGATGATAAATTTATCATAACTGTAATTTCAGAAACTGGAGAAACACAAGCCTTTCCATCTTTTGAATTTATTAGATAGTAATCTAAAAATTTATTATGATACGAAAAAATTTTGAATTAAATATTACTAAAATTGAATCTACTTGTATCTTTGAGTTGAATTGGGAAGGTAGCAAAAGAATTACTGTCAATCTACAGTATCCCAACTTACTTAATGATTATTATGAACAGTGGAAAACAGCCTATTTAGAATACTATAGGAACTTACGAGGTAGAAAGAAAACTAGTGGAAAAGGAATTATAACCAAAGATTTTCGTAGTGATTTAGTGAATGCTCAATCTAAACTATTAGATGAATTTCATCGTTGGTTATTTAGTCCAGAATTATTAGAAATTCGTCGAGAAATTGTAAATTCTGTTAACAACCTTAGTGATAAACAAAAACAATGGATTGAGGTATTTTTAACTTGTAATCCCATAGAATTAGGACGTTTACCGTGGGAAACCTGGGAAATAGGAACTGACTTAGGAATATCCAACAGAATACGTATAGCTCGGAATGCAGCAAATATTCGTCATGAGAACCTACGTCCCCTTAATCGTAAAGTCAGAATTTTAGCTATTCTAGGAGACAATACTGGTTTGAATTTTGACTCTGAGAAAGAAGAGTTAAAGAAATTTAAATCAATTGCATATGTGAAAGTAATTGGTTGGACGCTAAATAAGAATATTGATGAATTAAAACAAGAAATAGTTCAGAATATTGCCTCAGTTGATGGTTGGGATATATTATTTTTTATAGGACACAGTAATGAATCAGTCTTAACTGGTGGTGAATTAGGTATTGCTCCCAATACTTCGATTTTCATTTCCGAAATTGAAGATGCTTTAAAACTAGCAAAGAACAGAGGACTTCAGTTCGCCGTTTTCAATTCCTGTAGTGGTATCAACATAGCAGAATCATTAATTAACTTGGGTTTAAGCCAAGTTGTAGTGATGCGAGAGCCTATTAACAATAAAGTAGCACAGGAATTTTTCAAACAGTTTCTCAGAAGCTTATCTGAATACAAAGATGTACACGAATCATTGTTAGATGCAAGTAAGTTTCTTAAACAGCAGGAAAAACGCCTTACTTATCCTTCCACATATTTAGTTCCATCGTTATTTCGTCATCCAAATTCAGAATTATTTCGCATTAAACCTTTCGGAATGAAACGATGGCTACCAAGTGTACAAGAATTATTACCACTTTTAATAATTCTATTTTTGAGCCTAGTACCAAGCGTGCAAAATCAGTTATTAGAATTACGTCTTTGGAACCAAGCTTTTTACCGTCACTTAACACGACAAATTGAAACTATTTCAGGAGAAAAACCAGTTTTGTTCGTTAAAATTGATGAAGAATCAAGAAGAGTAAACTCAAAAGAGATTAAAGATATTTATCCAATAAACTATAGTTATTTAGCAAAGGTAATTAATAAGATATCAGAATTAAACGTTAAAGTTATTGGTATTGATTATATTTTAGACAAAGAACATAAACAAATAAATCAAGCTCATCAATTAGCTAAATCTATTCGTTACGCTGCCAGTAAAGGCACTATTTTTGTGTTTGCAGCTTTAGAAAATCCAGAATATAGCCAAGAATTAAAAGGAGTAAGTGGTAATATTGCTAGCTTAAATTGGAGTCTTCAAGGTGATATCCAGACTTTTAACACTCATGTTGAGCTTTTACCAAAAAACGGTAGCTGCTTAAAAACTTGTCCATTTCCTTATCTACTTGCATTAAGTTATCAACTTGATGATGATTCAACTCTAGTACAACTAAAAAGTAAGACTGATTTGCGAGAAAATATACTTAACTCTTTTCAATATAAAAATTTAGGAACAGCAGCTTTATGGTATCAGAGACTTCGCCTTCATCCTATTAGTGAATTTAATCAATGGTTCCATCCGATAATTGACTTTTCCTTACCTAGAAATCAAGTTTATGAAACAATTTCTGCTCACAAGTTAATTAATGGGGAAATCCCCTCAAAGATTGAAAAGCAACTTGTGCTGATTGCACCAGGAGGATATGCAGAAGCTGGTTTAAAAGGACAAGGTGGAGATAATTTTTATAAACCTTTAGCAGTTGATTATTGGGATGGATGGAAAGACGGAAAACTGTATGGTGGTGAGTTTCATGCTTATATGATTCATCATTTACTTACAGAACAATTAGTTATACCCATACCAGACTTTTTAATGACATTAATTGCAGCATTATTTGGTAAATTTATAATTCCACTTTTATTAGCAGATAAAACTAATCACCGTATATTCTTGATAAGAATAAGCTACTTTGTAGTAGCTTATATCATTATTTCGTTTCAAGTTTACATTTCAGCTATGCTTTTATTACCATGTTTTTTCCCATTAATCACCTTATGGAATTATATTCGTCTTGAATTGAAAAAATAGGCAAAATAGCAATTTCTTAATTTAATGTTTGATGTTAATATAATAGCCTTTATTTATAAGCGTTTCATTTTTTATATTAAATCTAAAAGTATTAGTAATAAATATTTTGCGTATAAATAAATACTTTTTAAAAACTTGCTTTTGAATTCAAAATTTCTTATAATTTAATCCTCATAACCAAAGTTAAATTTATATTATAATATGTAAATTTAACCTTTAATATTTTTGTAAACAGCTATTCATTTTTCATTAGGAACATCTTTACAGGCTGCAAATAATCGAATAGATAATGCCCAAGGACATAAAATGACAAGTAATAACACATCTTTTTGGCAAAAAATCGTTGACATATTTCGTCGTAAAAAGCCTCCAAAAGGTGGAAGAGGACCAATCTGCCTAATTGTACCCCAAAGGTTAGATGACCCCATTTCTCAAACGCAAGGTACTGAAGAAGTATGGAGTTTAAATCCTGTATTTCTATGGAACCTAGAAGGTGGAGAAGTAAAAAAAATCGAACTATTGGAAAAAGGTCATAATGAAATTTTTTGGAGTAGAGAAGTTCCTATCGGAGAGACATCACTTGTATATGATGGTGAACCTTTAGAACCTGGTTCATTTTACGAATGGCAAGTTATAGCTAATTTACCTTTCTTAATGAAAAGTATTTCTGCTGAATTTAAAGTGATGGAATCTCAGAAACGCTTACCCATTACAACAAAATTAGAATTATTAGAAAAAGACCTTGAAAAACAAGGAGCAGATGCGGAAAAAATAGCTTTAGAGAAAGCAAGTTATTTAGCTCAGCAAGAGTTATGGTCTGATGTAATCGGGGAAATTTACAAAGTCAAAAATCCTTCTGCAACACTTAGTAGAGAAAAGCAAAAAATACAATCTTCTGACTACTGTAGTCCAACTGTTAATCCGACATCTGTTAATCCATCTGAATAAAAGTGCCGTATTTTCGTCGCATCTAGTACCTGTCCTTCGTAAGGTAGCAAAATTTGTAACTCGTAATTAACCTGATTAAATTTCAGGTTTTTTTGTTTGTGTAGATAAATTTTACATAAGTGCCTACTTTTCAAAGATATACACCCTCGGAAGTGATTCATTGGATATTTTGCATTCCGGCTTAATGTTTATAAGTGATACCGCTTCCATTTCAATTTAAGGAGAAAAACTATGTCTAATATCGACATTATTCGTGCCTGGAAAGATGAAGAGTATCGCAATAGTTTGAGTGAAGAACAGCTTTCTCAGTTACCTGAAAACCCAGCAGGTTTAGTTGAACTTTCAAATTCTGATATGGAAAGCATCACAGGGGGTTTATATACTTCCAATACAAATGTCAGAATAATGTTTTCGAGTGGTATTACTTGCACACAAGGAAACAACTGTACTGCGGGGAATAGATGCTCCAATAGATGTCGCTTAATTGATCGCCAAATCTTAAATTGAAAAATTGAACCCCACTAAGTACCTAGGCAAAATTAATTTTGCAAGACTACTTATTAAAAAATAGGTTAGCTAAATACAAGCTATCTAAAACTCGAAGCTCTATTTAGGAATGAGGATTAAATCAAGTGCAAAACTTGTTTTAAAGACTTTTATTAAGCAAGTTAGTTGATAAACAAGAATTGTAAGTTAATAAATCCACGTTCCTTAGTTAGTACGACTTAGAAAGTTACTCTAAAATCTTTGCTTTGCAAAGATTTTAGAGGTTTAACCAAAATACTATTTAAATAAAACTGCCCTGTTTTAGTATTACTTAATAACGTTAACTTTTTAATTCGTATAATCAGAAAACTCCTGTCAGTTTACCCTTGTTAATGCTATGAACAAATCACTATCTCAAAATTCTGCATGGTATCTAGCAATTCCTTTAGCTGAAAGGATATCATCGCTAAATGCATTTGAAGATAAGATACCCAATGTTGCAATCAATACCGAGTGTGCTAATAAACGGCTAAAGCGCTGGCAAACACAAATCCCTTTCACCTCGGAATTTTACTTTAATCAACGCCTTGCAACAGATTGTATAACCGAAGATCAATTCTTCTATCTTCTGGGTGAGCCTGTTGAAGCTCTGAAAGAGCGCTTCCCAAATCAACCTGAATGGTTAGTTGAGTTCACTAAAGCATTTTCTAATCCTCCTGTTTCTGATCTGCTTATGCTTCGCAAGTCTCAAAAAGCTGAAGATAAAGAAAGCTTTTTAGATGCTATCGAACCGTTAAAAGATTCTATCAAACAACTAATTAATAGGGGACGCAAGCGCTTACGCCAAGGAGTCGAATGTTTGCTTCAGACACAAGATATTCCAGTGTTTTCCCCCGATACCATTGAAGAATTATTTCTTCCCAGTGCGCCACAAGAAATGCTCTGGATGTTAAGCCGCACTTTAACTCTGGAATTGAATGTTGCTCGTTTACAAGGACTATTGCAAGGTAAAACTTCTGAAGAACGATTTCAAAGTTTTACACAACGCTTACAACAACCCGATGTTTTACTAGCTCTGTTCCAGGAATATCCTGTCTTGGCTCGTCAACTCACAATTTACATTGACCAATGGGTTAATTATAGTCTTGAATTTCTCCATCACCTTTGTATCGATTGGGTTGAACTGCAAGCAATATTTAGTCCAGATAAAGATTTAGGTTCGCTAGTGGAGTTAGATGTTGTAGGTGACAAACATCGAGATAATCGATGCGTTATGATTGTTAAGTTTAGTTCCGGCTTACAAATAGTTTATAAACCAAGATATTTAGCTGTTGATGTACATTTTCAGGAATTACTCACCTGGATAAATGAGCGTAGTTCACATCCACCATTCCGAACATTAAAGATTCTTGATCGCGGCTTCTATGGTTGGGTTGAATTTGTTACTGCATCTGAGTGTAGAACAGCAAAAATGCTCAGGCAATTTTATGAGCGTCAGGGTGGTTATCTAGCTTTACTGTATGCTTTGAATGCAACTGATTTCCACTCTGAGAATTTAATTGCAGCAGGGGAAGATCCAGTATTAGTTGACCTTGAATCCCTTTTTCATCAATGCTTTGAGACAGCAAATCTTACCGAATCTAATCTACTTGCTAGTAAGATAATGAATGATTCTGTTTTAAGCATTGGTTTATTGCCACAAAGGATACATACTGATGCTGAATTTGAAGGTATAGATTTGAGTGGTTTGGGTGCAGTAGAAGGACAACTTACTCCTCATCGGCTTCCCTACTGGGAAGGAAAAGGTACAGATGAGATGCAGATTAAACGTAAGCGTTTCAAAATGCTAGGAGATCATAATAGACCAAGTTTGAATGGGAAGAAAATAAATATATTGGATTATACTGAGTCAATTATTACTGGGTTTACCAATATTTATCAACTTCTACTGAAATACAAAGACGAATTACTTAATCAAAACGGTTCTTTAGCTCGCTTTTCAGAAGATAAAGTGCGGATTATTCTCCGTTCTACTTATATCTATGATTTATTGCTTTCTGAAAGTTTTCATCCTGATTTTTTGCGTAATGCCTTAGATCGGGATCGCTTATTTGATTCACTTTGGCTAGGCATAGAACAAGAACCTTATTTAGCAAAAGTCATTGCGGCTGAAAAGCATGACTTATGGTGTGGAGATATTCCCTTGTTTACAACTAAACCCAATTCACGGGATTTGTGGAGTAGCTGTGGAGAGCGAATTGCCGATTTTTTTGCAGAATCAGGCATGAATTTGGTACAGCGTCGCCTTCAAAAACTGAGTGATACTGACTTAAAACAACAGTTGTGGTTTATTCGTGCTTCTCTAACTACTTTGATAACAACAACGGAGGAGACAACACAACAGTCAACCCTGAATTCTATTACCCAAGAGTATTATTCGACTAGTCGTGAGCAATTATTATTAGCAGCAAAGGCAGTTGGCGATCGCCTAGAAATACTAGCACTGCGTAGTGAACATGATGCCACTTGGATTGGTTTGCAACCCACTCCTAAAGACACATGGTTTCTTACAGCACTGAATATGGATATGTATAGTGGATTGTCAGGAGTGGCACTGTTTTTGGCATATCTGGGAGAAGTCACGGCACAGGAACATTATACTAGCCTTGCAAAAGCTACATTAACGAAAATCCGCCGTCAGATGGAGCAGAATCAGTCTTTTGTAACATGCATTGGTGCTTTTGATGGGTGGGGAGGAATAATTTATACTCTATCTCATCTGAGTACACTGTGGAATCAACCAGTACTGCTGACAGAAGCAGAAAAGATTACTTCTTATCTTCCTGAGCTAATTAAAAAAGATGAACAGTTTGATATTATTAGTGGTGCTGCTGGTTGTATTGGTAGTTTAATTACTCTATATCGCTGTGCGCCATTTGACCACATCCTTGATATGGCTATCCAGTGTGGAGACCACCTAATTGCCAGCGCTCAGCCGATGAAGAATGGTGTTGCGTGGAGTTCAAAAACGTCAACAGCAGGACCTTTAGGAGGTTTTTCTCATGGTACATCAGGAATAGCCTGGGCATTACTAGAATTATCATCATTGACAGGTGAAAAGCGTTTTCAAACCACTGCTTTGAAAGCCATTGAATATGAGCGTAGCCTTTTTGTCCCGAAATTTGGTAACTGGTTAGATTTACGTAATTTTTCTACCCAAGTTCTAGAAAAAAATGACAACCATCATAATTGCATGACAGCATGGTGTCATGGTGCGCCAGGAATTGGGCTATCTCGCTTACTTTGTCTATTGCACTTAGATGATGCTGAGGTTCGTTCGGAGATTAACACAGCTCTAAACACAACTATTAATAATGGCTTTGGCGATAATCACTCCCTCTGTCATGGAGATTTAGGTAACTTAGAGTTACTGTTACAAGCAAGTCTTATCCTTGACAATCCTCAGTGGAAAACTAAAGTTGACCACTTTGCTGGCATGATTCTGGAAAGTATTAATCAACACGGCTGGCTTTGTGGCGTTCCCTTGGGAGTTGAAAACCCAGGATTAATGACTGGACTAGCAGGTATTGGTTATGAATTGCTGCGTTTAGCAGCGCCAGAGATTGTTCCTTCTGTGTTAGGGCTAGAGTCTCCCAAGGTTTATAAATAACTCAGCACCCAAGCAAATCGAGTATGTAATCCCTACCAGGTAACTGACGATGAAATTCCACCTGATTCAACAGCATAGTGAAGAAGACTGTGGTGCTGCTAGCCTAGCTTCAATTACTAAATATTATGGTAAAACTTTTAGGATTAGTCGCTGTAGGGAAGTTGTAGGGACAGGGCAGCAAGGAAGCAATCTTTTGGGATTAAAACAAGGTGCAGAAAGTCTTGGTTTTAATACCCGTGCGGTAAAAGCTTCCTTAGAAGCCATTGACAAACCAACTATTCCCTTACCAGCAATTATTCATTGGAAAGGCTATCATTGGGTGGTTTTATACGGTAAGCGTGGTCAAAAGTACATTGTTGCTGACCCTGGTGTAGGTATCCGCTATCTAGGAAAAAAGTTATTCCTAGAAGGATGGACTGATGGGGTAATTTTGCTTCTAGAACCAGACCCAGTGCGTTTTTTTACTCAGGAAGATGAAAAAAAGAAAATAGGTGGTTTTGGACGCTTCCTAAGATATGTTTTGCCATATCGTGCCATTCTAGTTCAAACTTTATTGCTTAACTTAGTTCTAGGTTTGCTCTCTCTCGCTTCTCCTTTTCTAATACAAATTCTTACAGATGATGTGCTGGTTCGTGGAGATATACATCTACTGACTAGTGTTGTAATTGCTGTAATTGCGATGCACTTGGTTAGCAGTAGTCTCCAATTAGCCCAATCAAATCTAGTTGCTCACTTTGCTCAACGCCTACAACTAGGGTTAATTTTTGAATTTGGGCGACAAATTCTACGCTTACCCTTAAGTTATTATGAATCTCGACGCAGTGGCGAAATTGTCAGTCGCTTAGAAGATATTCAAGAAATTAATCAATTAATTTCCCAAGCTGTGGTGAGTTTACCCAGCCAACTTTTTATCGCTCTAGTTTCCTTAAGTTTCATGCTGTTCTACAGTGTAAAACTAGCTGTTGCAGCTTGTATGATTGCTGTATTAATGACTCTTTCGACAGTAGTTTTCTTACCGACTCTACAGCAAAAAATTCGCAGTCTTTTGGTGCTATCAGCCGAAAACCAAGGGATTTTGGTGGAAACTTTCAAAGGTGCAATTACCTTGAAAACTACTGCTGCGGCTCCTCAATTTTGGGAAGAATTTCAAAGTCGATTTAGTCGCCATGCTAATTTTACTTTCCGCACTATGCAAATTAGCATTATTAACGGTGTCTTCTCGAATTTAGTTTCCGGCATTGGGAGTATTGCTTTGATTTGGTTTGGCAGTAATCTGGTTATTCATCAGGAATTAACTATTGGGATGCTGATAGCATTTAATGCTATGAATGGTAACTTTACCAGCTTTATTAAAACTGCGATTGATTTTGTTGATGAATTTACCCGTGCTAAAACTGCGACTCAAAGGTTAACGGAAATTATTGAAACTACTCCAGAAATTCCAGATGAAAATAAAAAACCTTGGGTGACAATTCAAGGTAATGCAGACATCATCTGTAATAACCTTAACTTCTACCATTCAGGTAGAGTTGATTTGCTCAAAGACTTTTCCCTAAATATTCCTGGGGGTAAGGTGATTGCCCTAATAGGTAAATCGGGCTGTGGTAAAAGTACTTTGGCAAAATTAATTGCGGGTTTATATCCGCTCCAATCTGGAAATATTCGCTTTGACATTTATAACTTAGATGACCTTTCTCTAGAATGTTTACGACAACAAGTGGTATTAGTCCCTCAAGAAGCTCACTTTTGGAGTCGGTCAATTACAGAAAATTTTCGTTTGGGTTCGCCGAATATTAATTTTGAGCAAATAATAAAAGCTTGTCGAATTGCTGAGGCTGATGAGTTTATTAGTAAACTCCCCGATAAATACCAAACGGTATTAGGTGAGTTTGGAGCGAATCTTTCTGGCGGTCAAAGGCAAAGACTGGCGATCGCCAGAGCTATTGTCAATAATCCACCTGTATTGATTTTAGATGAATCTACTGGTGCCCTCGACCCAATTAGTGAAGCCCAAGTATTGAAACAGTTGCTAACTCACCGCCAAGGTCAAACCACGATTTTAATTAGCCATCGTCCTAGAGTTATTCGGCAAGCGGACTGGATTATCATGCTAGAGGAAGGCAAGTTAAACATTCAAGGTTCACCAGAGGTTCTGTCTCAACAGCCAGGAGAACATTTAGACTTTCTTGGTGGTATTGATTTATCAATAAATAAGTTTGTAAAAAATGGTTTTCATCGAAATGGAAAATCCTCAACTTATTAATTCCTACCCAGAATATTGCTATGATTAATGACTTGAATGCAGACTCTTTACCCCCAATTCAAAGTGATGAATTTCTCCCACCAATTAGTCGGTGGACAAGATTAGGTAGTTTAGTACTTGTCGGTGCAGTTGCAGGAGCGATTGCCCTTGCTTCTGCAATTGAATATAAAGTAAGTGTACAAACAAAAGCAATTATCCGTCCTGTTGGAGAGTTAAAGTTAATACAAGATCCAACAGAAGGTCGAATTAACAATATTTTTGTGGGAGCAGTTTTGGCAAACTCAACACAAGTACAAAACGAATTGTATCAAGCACAGACAAAACTCCAGTCAACAAAAGCTAACCGAACCGTTAACGCCCCTTTGATTATTAAAGCTGCTGTCTCTCCTGGAGATATTAGTAAGTTACAAAAAGGTCAAAGGGCACAGATGAGAGTTTCTGCTTGTCCCTACCCCGATTACGGTACTCTCAATGGTGTTGTTAGCCACATTTCTGAAGATACTATAGCTAACAAGCATACTATTCCTATCTCCGGAGCGACTAATTCTTTTTACGAAGTTACTATCATCCCAGACAAGCTCTTACTAGGTAAGGGCAAAAATCAGTGTAAGATTCAAGCAGGAATGGAAGGTCGAACTGATATTATTTCCAGAAAAGATACTGTTATGAAGTTTATGTTGAGAAAAACTAGGTTAATTACTAACTGGTAATTTAGTGTCGGCTTTGCCTATCACCAATAAAATCAACTATGTAAAATGATACATACGAACATAGTAATGATATATCTTAATTTACGAGGGATGTGATACTCTATGGCTCATCCCTTTAGTAGTTTAAGAGATAAAATTGTGTAATATTTAAAATATCCTTCTTCATTACTTTTTTTAAGGTAGAACGAACAAGTTGCTTTAAAGGCTTTGTTACATATATTTTATTTGAATTTGATATTTTAGGATATTTCGTTTCAAAGATACCCAAATCCTAAATTATTCATTCAGACCAAACTCATCAAGGGATAGATAATAGCCAATAGCATTAGCATCTTCTTATTCTTCGACAAAATTTGGATGCTCCGTAATAAATTTTACATAACTGTTGACTTCTCAAAGATATATGCTCTCGGAAGTGAGCATAATTCGTAATTCGTAATTCGTAATTCGTAATTATGCCCCATAAATATTTAGGGTGATTCATCAAGCACTTCCAAAGAAATTAAAAATGAGATGTTCTTTTAGCTTCAAGCTTTAGCATCTCATGCAAACTTTATCTTAAACTTAAACACAGAATTATGATTTGGAAAACAATTAAAGGAAATTTTACAACTTCTCTTCCACAAGTTGACAGCAAAATGACCTCACTTAGTTATCCTATGCAGAAACAGCAAGTAGAAAAAAATAAACTTCGTAAAGGACGTTTCTTTTTACCAGTATTAGTTGCATTTAGTAGCTTGTTCCTTTCCACCGGAGCATCATATGCAGAATCTTATGTTGGTGCTTGGCGTAAAGGTTCAGATAACTATGCACTGTATCAATACAATAATTGGACAAGTTTTACTAGCAAATGGAAAGAACTCGGTCAACAAAACCTCCGTCTTGTAGACATGGAAGTCACAAAGATTGGAAATACAACTAAATACGTTGGAGTCTGGCGTGAAGGCTCAGATCCTCATGCACTTTATAGCTTCGATAGTTGGAGCAAGTTTACTAGCAAATGGAAAGAACTTGCTCAACAAAATCTCCGCTTAGTAGATATTGAAGTCGAACAAGTCGGCAATAAAACCTACTATCATGGAGTCTGGCGTAAAGGCTCAGATAACTATGCACTTTATAGCTACGATAGCTGGAGTAAGTTTACTCAGAAATGGCAAGAACTTGCTCAACAAAATCTCCGCTTAGTAGATATTGAAGTCGAAAAAATCGGCAGTAAAACCTACTATTATGGAGTCTGGCGTAAAGGCTCAGATAAATATGCCCTTTATCGCTACAATAATTGGACAAGCTTCACCAAAAAATGGGAAGAACTTGCTAAACAAAATCTTCGCTTAGTAGATGTAGAACCAGTGAAAATTGGTAACAAAACACACTTCTTTGGAGTATGGCGCAAAGGTTCAGATCAACATGCGCTTTATCTATACAAAAACTGGAGTGACTTTACTAACAAATGGAAAGAGCTTAACCAAAAGAACCTTCGTCTGGTTGATATTGGAGTAATTGACGACTAAGACAATTGTTGGGGGTTGGGTGTTAGGGGTTGGGTATTGGGTATTGGGGGAATTATAATCAAAAATTAATCACGAACAACCTAAACTGGGTCATAAATTTCAATAATAGTCGGGATTCAGGATTTCCTTTTTCCCCAACCCCTAACCCCTAAAACCTAAGCCCTGAATTGAAAGTATCATTGTTGTCACTATTGTTTAATCAATACAAACTTTGGTTTTAGCCTCAGAATTTGATTGTTTATTCTTAAAAACCCAACAAAATGCTACAAATTTTCTTCTCCCAAATTTTCATCTAAGATAGTATCAACATCTCTCCTACCATGTAGAACTCGTAAAATTTCTACATCAGTATCTCTTGTACGATAAAAAATTAAATAATTTCTAAAACCTTTAATCGACTGTTGACGAACATCAACTAAATTAGGATTATCAAACTCGCGTATCCTGCCCATTTTTGGTGTTTGAGCTAACTGTTTAAAAGTCTCTTCAGCAGCAACCAAAAATTTATCCGAAACATCCATATTATCAGCAGCAATATAAGTTGCTAAATCAATTAAGTCACGGATAACCTGGGGACGTTTATAAACATTACCCATTGGTATTTAAATCTTTATCCCCTTGAACTTTTGATCTAACAGCTTGACGAATATCATCCCAATCTTCTTCTGTTAATGGTGTTGCATTTCCAGAATTTAATCCTTCTAATAATAAAGTCTCTAAACGCTCCTTGTCTCTTCGTTTTTGGTCTTGACGTACTAATTCGCGGAAATATTCGCTGATGGTACTATATCCACCATCTGCAACCTGCTTCTCTATGTAATCACGCATCGTATCCGGTAGAGAAATATTAATACTTTTCATGGTTAGCTCACGACTGTTCTTAATAATTATGACAGTTTATGCCATTTTATGCCATGTCGCTTTGCTCCGAATTCAAAATTCAAAAATAAGTTTGAAGTTTTGTTGTGTTAGTATGTTGTCTGCTTATTTCAGTGCTTAGCATGAGTCGTAATGCATCAATTTCTGACAGAACATTTGATTTTGCGGTTAGGATAACGAAGCTTTGTTCATATTTAGATAAACAACCATGTACACCCCGATTATTAGCTAATCAGTTATTTAGAGCGGGAACTTCAATTGGTGCGAATATCGAAGAATCTCGTTCTGCTCAGAGTAATAAGGATTTTATTAGCAAACAATCAATATCTCTAAAAGAAGCTAGAGAAACAAAGTTTTGGCTCCGATTATTAATTAGCTCGGAGATAATGACTGAGAAACAAATAGGAAATCTGATTAGTGAATGCGAACAGTTAATTAAAAATATCGCTAAATCAATAGTAACCAAACAAAACTTGAAGTTGAATATGTAGCTATTCAAAGAAAAGTAAATTAAGTTTTTCAGCGCTAATTCTTTGAGGACCGTACTTATTTTATGGTTGTTTCTAGCATTAATGCTTTACGCAATTTCACTGCATGAAAGATACTCAAAACATCGCATTGCCAAATTGGTAATAACAGCGTCATGGCAATTTCTTCCAAACTATTAATCCAACAAAATATAATCGGCAGCCAGAGAGTATTCGCGTAACTGAAACCAAATAACCCTACAGTAGCTATCAATAAAGTTAATCCCCATGCTTTAGCAGTATAAGTATGGAAGCTAGGGAATTTTTGAAACTTGATTAAACTTATCGCAAATAATATTAATTGGATAGCAATTGCAGATAATAAAGGTAATCGAAAATTAATGATTACTTGGGAATAGACTAACCAAGCGCTAATTGCTACGCACAAATATAAACAAATATCAGCCCAGCTATCTGCTTGACGAAGTTGAGTAGTACTAACCTTTAACCGACGGGCAATAATACCATCAAAAATATCTGAAAGTACGGCAATAACGTAACCGATGATAAACCAATAACTGTTTGTATGGTCTAAAGCATCGAAAATCAATAAAGGAGCAATCGTAAAGCGCATTCCTACTAAAAGGCTGGGGATATGTGATAGTTTTATCATTTATGTTTGGAAGATTACTTATAAATTCCTATTTACTGTTGTAATCTACTAAAAAAAGATTTGCTTCTGTGATGCCAAACAATCTAGATTTATTATTTAATATATTGACCAATATTGCCAATCCGATTAAAGGCAAGTTAGAGCGCAATGAAACGGTAATCAAAATATTAAAACAATTTAATTTGGCTCCAGAACATCCCCCAGCAGATTTTAGTGGGGTTTATATTTATGCTTTGGTTGAATATGGTGTTGGTAAACCAAAGTGTTTATTAGAATTTTTCCGTCAAGAGGATATTAAAAAAGCTTTTCGCAAAGCCTTTGACCACTACAATCCTTCAATTTTACTAGGTGAAGTGGAAGCTTTTATTGATGCTTATGCTTTGGGAGATGAAATTAAAGAACTGCAATTAGATGTAATGCGAGAAGTAGCAGCGTTCGCGACGATTTTTATTGAAGTTGCTAAAAATTCTCGTACCTCTGCCGAAGTTTTAACTTCTCATCAAATAGCTTCTTTACATCAAAGAATTATTCTCGTTCAAGAACAATTAGATAGATTACCGACACTGGAAGGAATTCGTACCGAAATGGCTCGGTTAGCAGCAGCAGAAGAGGACAAGGAGAGTGGGGGAGGGGGAGAGGGGGAGAATGTATACCCTCAATCTCCTACTTCTAGTAATTCTAGTTTAATTGCATTAGCTCAAGAAATGCGCGGTTGGTTTGAAACTTTGGGTTATCGGTTTGAACGCTATGAAGTTTGGCAGAATGATTATTTTGAGTGGATTATCAACATTCCGGTAAGACGTAACCGATATGACCGTGTTCTTGTGCGTGGAATGACTGGGGAAGTTGGGCTTAAAGATGTTCAAGCGTTAGATTCCAAAGTGTCGGAACAAAAAACCGATGAAGGTTGGTTGGTAACTGATAGACGTATTAGGGACATCCAAAAATTAAATTACTCAATTCATGCGTCTAATACGTTTATCAGATTTTTCTCCCCCTGCTCCCCCTGCTCCCCCTGCTCCCCCTGCTCACCAAAGCGATTGATTATTTTTTTAATTGGAAGTCCCTTAGTAAAGTTGCGCGGGATGAAATTGAGAAGCAAGAAAACGAACATTTGGAGTGCTTTACTTTTGATGAACTCGTAGCAATTGATGCGGATTTTAGCGGTTATCTCGATTGGTTAGAAACAGAAGTTAAACGAAAAGGTATTGATAAAAATTACGTACCTTTGGCTTGTACTAAGGAAGAATTAGACCCAGATAGCAAACGTCCGATTGGAGTTAGTCGTTATACAGAAGAAGATGGTTGGATTGAAGGTTATATTGACCGTTGGTTGGATGACCCAGCTAAGGAACACATTTCAATTTTAGGTGAGTTTGGTACTGGTAAAACTTGGTTTGCTCTACATTATGCTTGGGTAGCACTGCAACGATACAAAGATGCACAGCACAGAGGTGTGCAACTTCCTCGCTTACCTTTGGTGATTCCGTTGCGAGATTATGCCAAAGCGGTAAGTGTAGAATCGCTGTTTTCCGAATTTTTCTTTCGTCAATATGAAATTCCTATTCCTGGATATTCGGCTTTTGAACAGCTCAACCGTATGGGTAAACTGTTGCTGATATTCGATGGTTTTGATGAAATGGCTGCTCGGATAAATCGTCAGGAGATGATTAATAATTTTTGGGAATTAGCCAAAGTTGTTGTTCCCGGTGCCAAGGTGATTTTAACTTGTCGCACGGAACATTTTCCCGAAGCACAGGAAGGAAGAGCTTTGTTAAATGCGGAATTACAAGCTTCCATTGCTAACTTGACTGGAGAAACACCGCAGTTTGAAGTGTTGGAACTGGAGAAATTTGACGATAATCAAATCCGTCAGGTGCTGTCGTTACAAACAGAACCACAGACTGTTGAGCTTGTCATGGGTAATTCCCAACTGCTGGATTTAGCCCGTCGTCCAGTTTTAACCGAATTAATTTTAGAAGCTTTACCAGATATTGCAGCGGGTAAACCTGTAGATATGTCACGAGTTTATTTGTATGCTGTGCAACGCAAAATGGAACGGGATATCAAAGCTGAACGTACTTTTACTTCCTTAGCAGATAAGATGTATTTCCTTTGCGAATTAGCTTGGGAAATGCTTTCAACCGAGCAGATGAGTTTGAATTATCGCTTATTTCCCGATAGAATTCGCCGGTTATTTGGTTCCGTAGTGCAGAAAGAAAAAGATTTAGACCACTGGCCGGCCCGACATGATAGGGCAGACAATGCTGATTCGTAATGCCGACGGTGATTATACTCCAGCCCATCGTTCGCTGTTGGAATTTTTTGTCGCGTATAAATTTGCTGCGGAATTGGGAGTTTTAGCGGATGATTTTACTGAGTTGGTAAAAGCACAATCTTGTTTGGATGGGAATGCTGCACCTGTTGACTATACTTGGTCTGGTTATTTTGAGCGTCAGTTGGATGAGAATGGGTGTAGTGTTGCGATACCTCCACTAAGTAGATTTACTAGCGAACCGTTGGAGAAATTGAAGGATACTTTTGGGCGATCGCCATTAACAAAAGCGGTGATGGATTTGATGTTGGGGATGGTTGATTGTAAAAATGATTGTGAGAAGTTATTAGAAGTTGTTGAAGCAACTAAGGGGAAGAGCGAAGCTCTTGTTGGTTATATTGGTGGGAATGCAGCTACTTTGTTGGTGAAAGTTGATAAAACAGCTTTGGAAGGGAAGGATTTATCATCTGCTGTGGTGAAGGGAGCAGATTTTAGTGACGCGAGTTTGAGCGGTGTTGATTTTACGGGAGCGACTTTAGCTGAGTGCATTTTTACTCAAAATTTAGGTGATGTTACGGCAGTAGCATTTAGTCCTGACAGTAAATTATTGGCTACAGGTGATAGTAGTAATATGGTTCGCTTGTGGGATACCGCCAATGGCAGACAAATTTTAATTTTTAGAGGACATACTCACTGGGTAAATTCAGTAGCTTTCAGCCCTGATGGTAAACTACTGGCTAGTTGCAGTGGAGACCGCACTATACTTTTATGGAATATTGTGACTAAAGAATGTGTTTATATTTTAGAAGGTCACGTTGATTGGGTGAGTTCTGTAGCTTTTAGTCCAGATGGCACAATACTCGCAAGTTGTAGTGCAGATAACACCTTAAAGTTTTGGGATATCATAACAGGAAAATGTCTACAAACTTTGCAAGGGCATGAGTTGAGGATAAACTCTGTTACTTTCAGCCCAGATGGCAAGATGCTTGCAAGCTCTAGTAGAGATAAAACAGTGAAATTATGGGATGTTGCTACTAAAAAATTACTTAAGACTTTTAAAGGACATACTAATTCAGTAAGTTCAGTTGCTTTCAGTTTTGATAACAAGATATTTGCCAGTGGTAGTTTTGATAAAACTGTAAAGTTGTGGGATATTGCAACCGGAGAATGTGTTTGTACTTTACAAGGACATACTCATAGAATAGATTCAGTAGCTTTTAGCCCAGATTGCAAGATAATTGCTAGTGGTAGTGATGACCAAACGGTAAGGTTTTGGGATATTACTGGAAAATGCTTACATACTCTAGAAGGACATACCAGTTCTGTGAATGCTGTTGCTTTCAGTGCAGATGGCGAAATTTTTGCTAGTGCTGGTTATAACCAAATTATAAAGTTATGGGATGTCTCTACAAAAAAATGCCTACATACTTTACAAAGACATACTAATTTGGTAAGAGCTATTGCCTTTAGTCCAGATTTTAAGACGTTTGTCAGTGGTAGTGGTGAACCAACTGTAAAATTATGGAATATTTCTAACAGAGAATGTCTTCATACTTATGAAGGACACAGTAGTGTGGTAAGAGCAGTTGCTTTCAGTGCAGATGGTAAAATTCTTGCGAGTGGGGATTATGATTCTACAATAAAATTGTGGCATCTAAGTACTGGAAAATGTGTGCAGACTTTACTATCAGATACGAATTGGATAAATTCATTAGCATTTAGCCCTGATGGCAAAATTATTGCGAGTGGAGACCATGATGCAGTAGTAAAGCTGTGGGATGTTTTGACAGGAGAATGTCTACATACTTTGCAGGGAGATATAGACTGGGTTAATTCAGTCACTTTTAGCCCAGATGGTAAAGTCCTTGCTTGTGCAGGCTTTGACCTAATTATAAAGTTATGGGATGTTAGTCTTGGAAAACTGATTAAAACTTTAGAAGGGCATATTTATGAAATATGCTCATTAGCCTTTAGTTCAGATGGCAAAATGCTTGCTAGCGGCAGTGATGACGAAACTATTAAGCTATGGGATATTGCAACTGGTAAATGTGTTCACACTTTTGTGGGTCACTTAAATCGCGTACATACAGTTGCCTTTAGTTCAGATGGTAACATGCTTGCTAGTGGCAGTCGCGACTTAACTGTAAGGCTTTGGGATATAAATAACAAAGAATGTATTCATATTTTAGAGGGACATATTAATTCAATCAGGTCAGTTGCATTTAGTCCCGATGGTAAAACTCTTGGTAGTTATAGCATGGATGAAACCACAAAACTTTGGGATATCAAAACTGGCAAATGTCTAAAAACACTGGAACGCGATCGCCCTTATGAAAACATGAATATCACTGGTGTTACAGGTTTAACCGAAGTTGAAAAAAGTACGCTCAAAGCATTAGGTGCTGTGGAAGATAATTGAAACTGAATTTATTTTTAGTTTATGTGTACTACTTTGTGGTATTATTCAGTTAATCGGTTCAATTTCCGTACCAAGCATTGAGACAGGAGGAGATTTAATGTCAAATCATAGTGGCAGTCGTATGCTCAACGATGTTATTCAAGTGTTGAATGACGAAGAAGTGTTAAATACTATCGGACTGCAAAAATCTCAGCAAGTGATTACCCAAATAGTCGATATTGCATCTAGAATTTATGATTGCAACCCTGGAGAAATTTTAGAGGGTCATACGGATTACCTCAATCTTTGCTACGGTTGCTTTACAATTACAACCAATCTCGATAATGGTTTGTGCAATTCCTGTCGAAGTTAGCTAGACAATAACTGCAACTTCATCCTCAACCCCACACCCGACGCAAATTCAAGACGAAACCTGGTAATACTTTATCACCGGATAATGAATCGGGATTTTCTAATACTTCCACAGCAGAATCTGGTCGATAAATTTCCACACGTCGCGGTTGTGGATCTAGCAACCAGCCCAATTTTGCACCATTATCAATATACTCTTTCATTTTTGCTTGTAACGATTCAAGCTTATCTGAGCTAGACCTTAATTCAATCACAAAATCGGGACAGATATTAGCAAAAGTTCCTTTTTGTTCTGTATTTAATGTATCCCATCGTTCTTGTGAAACCCAACAAGCCTTACTGGGAGCGAGTAGCACCATTAGCTAAAATAAAGCCAGTGGAAGAGTCAAAAGCTTTACCCAGATTTTCGTTTTCTTCGTACCAGCGATATAGTTGTCCGCTAATACTGAGATTGCGTTGTCCTGTTTCCCAGCCAGTAGGTGGATTCACCATTAATTCTCCCCGTGCGTTTCTTTCCAGTTTTAAATCTCGGTTTGCTACTGCTAGGATTGCAAACTGTTCTTGAGTTACATACAGTCCAATCGACAATGGCAAGTTAAGCGGTAGGATTTGGTTTTCTGGAATTGTGGGTATCTGTAGCATCTTGACCTCTTGAGGGAAAGCGGAATTTTTGGAAAGATGTTTACCCTACTAATTAACACATTCTATCGTCCCAGAAGCCCATTCAAATACTCAATCCGTTTTGATTATTAGTATATTTGTATTGTAATATTGATAAGGTGAAGCCTCTATCATTCATCTATGCTGGAATTAACTAAAATCCAAACGATAGCCGAATCATATTCTCCGCAAGAACTATTTGCTGCGTTAGTTTGGCAGCGTCAATTCAATAATTTTGACGGGGAACAAGTTATTACTGACTTATTAGAACATAATAATTTATGGGAAAGCTTTGTATTTACCAAACCGATTTTTGCCCCAGACGAAAATGGTTTGAGTTTTGGTGGTGTGATTGATACTCTTGCTGCAATGGCTAATTATCGTCCAATGCCAGAAACTAGTATGATTCATTTCGTTGCTTATCCCGCAGATACCTTATATATTTTGAGTGAAAATCAAGACTCCAAAGTATCCCAACTTGTAGATTTGGGTAAAAAGTGGAAAACTGATTGCGTAGAAGTAACCGATGGAACAGATACGCAATACACTTATAGACTCAAGCGTATGCTCAGATATCGATTTGAAGAAGCGTTATGGGGAAATGAAAACAAGGAACAGCGTGATGCGGTTGTTGTTTCTTATTGGTGGGATTAATACAAGTAGAGCTAAAATTCATACCCCATATCTATCCAGTAAGTTAATTTTGTTACAGCCTTAAAGCATTAAAATATCTTTCATTATTTTCCCATCTCAGAATACATCTAACCTTTAAAATTAAATTAAAAAGGATTAATTTTGGAAGGGTGCTATGAGTGAATACCAATATTACGAATTCTTAGCATTAGATAAACCGCTAACTCTTAGTTAAAGCCTTGGCAAATTCCGGATATTTCCGGAATTTACCTAGCTAAGATGCAGACTCAGGTTAAACTCTACGTTAGTTAAGTCATGATACCTACAAATGAACGCCAGTTTGTAGCTCTATCGTTAGCAATTAAAGTGAAGGTAAAACGTGTTGCTAATCTAACAAGCTTATTTAACATTGTCGAGGCACACATTACCAATTTTGAGATGCACTAATCATGCAAAACTATGTATTTGTAGTAGACACAAACAAACAGTTATTAAACCCGATAGCGCCAAAAAAAGCGCGGAGATTATTAGATAAAGGCAAAGCGGCAGTTTTTCGGATGTATCCTTTTACTATTATCTTAAAAACTGCTGTAGAGAAACCAGTATTAACACCTTGTCAAATAAAAATAGACCCTGGTAGTAAAGTTACGGGCTTTGCTTTAGTGAGAGAAGGTAAGGTTCTTTGGGGTATGGAATTAGAGCATAGAGGAGGACTAATAAAGAAGAAATTAGAATCTAGAAGAGCAGTAAGGCAAGGAAGAAGAAACAGAAATACCCGTTACAGAAAACCGAGATTTTTAAATAGAAAGCGTAACGAGGGATGGCTAGCACCAAGTTTAGAGCATCGTATTCTAACGGTTGAAACATGGGTAAAACGACTTATTAAATTTGTACCAGTATCAAATATATGGGTAGAAAAAGTTAAATTTGATATGCAGCAAATGCAAAACCCAGAAATCTCAGGTGTGGAGTATCAACAAGGGGAATTGAAAGGTTATCAAGTACGTGAATATTTATTAGAAAAGTGGGATAGGGAATGTACTTATTGTGCTAAAAAAGATATTCCGTTACAAATAGAACATATTCATCCAAAGTCAAAAGGAGGTAGCAACAGAATAAATAATTTATGTTTAGCCTGCGAAAAATGTAATCAAAAAAAAGGTAATAAACCAATTGAAGAATTTTTAAAAAAGAAACCAAGCTTATTACAAAAAATAAAGGCTAAAGCTAAAAAGTCTTTAAAAGATGCAGCGGTGGTTAACGCTACTCGTAATAAATTGGTAAAGGTTTTAGGTGGTATTAAAACCGTATTTACCTCCACAGGGGCACAAACTAAATTCAACCGCATTCGATTAAACCTACCTAAAGAACATTGGGTAGATGCGGCTTGCGTCGGGGATGTTGATAGTTTGACTTTTAGAACTTTTCAACCATTACGAGTAACCTGTAAAGGGCAAGGAGGAAGACAAAAAGCAGCATTAAATAGGTATGGCTATCCGATGCGACATAATCCTTTAAAACCTATTAAGGGATGGCTTACAGGTGATATTGCAAGACACGCAAAGTTAGGAATTGGTAAAGTTACACCCAGGAGCAAAGGGAGTTTTGGTTTTACTGCTTCAGGAGAAAAGGGTTATAAGTCTTGCAAACCCACTGACATTAAACCTATTCACCGTAAGGACGGTTATACTTACAGCTTTTCCGCTTAAATTACCATTTTTTCAACCTCTTATCATTAGCTGCTACAGAAAAGCGATTCATTGAAAGTCTTTCTAGTAGAGTACAAATAACATCTAACCAACCAATTCTGACGACGCGGATTAAATAAGGGAATAATTTCTTTAGTAGTTTGGTCTAATGTGGCGAAATCAGAACCTTTATGACGATTACAAGATAAACATGAAAGCGCCAAATTATCTACAGTGGTTTCACCGCCATGCTTTATTGCAATAATATGATCTACCTCATGTGTGTAAATAGAAAAATCTTGAAGAAGCAGACAATATTCACATCGTTTGTTTGCTCTTTCTTGAACAATTTTACGTAATTTCGCAGAAATATAATCAGAAGTCATGTCTACTCGTTGCGTTTGAAAGCTCTTGCTTTTAATAAAATCATCATATGTTCTAACTGTTCGTAAACATCTAGTTCAGCTAATTCCATTGAATTAAGTGTAGCGGAGCGGTTTCTTTCCAACAATTGTTCTAATCTCGACTGAGCTTGAGGTGAAACTTTAAAAGCAATTATTTCTTCTGGCATTGGGCGCTTAATTAAAAAATCAAGAACTTCTTGATAAACTAAGGGGATTTCTGTAGGCTCAGTTTGAACTTTCTTACTTATGTTTGTCGGTAAATTTGCAACATCTAACAATTGCCATAGCAATTCGGGTAAACGATTTTGCAAAGGTTTTAGACGCTGAGCTAGTTCATCGGAAACTTGAATTGTTAATTCTGCCATTACCTGGGGTTTCGTCCTGTCAGCTTATCTTATACGCTAATTATAGCTTCAGCTTTTACACAGGGCGCTTGTAAAGTTAATCCGGCTCCCGGAGCTTCATAAAAGCGAATTACGTTCAATTATTCTTCTATGATTGACTTTTGAATAAGACAAACTCCAGTCAAAAAGAACAGATAGTTTTGGCAATGTTAGTATTAAAAGTAATAAAAATAAGCAACATCTAACAACCAATGGCAACGCAAAAAGTCACGGTTGAACTCCCACAAGCTATTTTTCAGCAATTGGCTCGTATTGCTCAAGCAACTCAGCAGCCTTTGGAAACTTTGGTAGCTCAAAGCATCGTCAGCAACTTACCCCCTACACCCGACAATGCACCATTAGAAATCCAAGAAGAACTTCTACAAATGCAAACCTGGGATGACGAGGAATTATTGGCGTTAGCGAAGCCATGCCGAAGGCTTATCACCAATAGTCAAATCACTGACCAGCAGCAAAAACGCCACGTAGAATTATTAGAGAAAAATAGCACAAGCGAGGAGCTAAATAAGAGCGAACGTCAAGAACTTAGTGAGTTAAGAATAAAAGCAGATCGTTTAATGTTACAAAAAGCTTATGCTTGGTCAGTTCTCCGCTGGCGAGGACACAAAGTACCAAATTTAAATGAAATGCCCCTCTAGTTCCATTCTATTATTAAGTAAATTGCTATAAGAGTGTTTATTTTTATAAATTATTTACTCTTCAAAATTAAAGCATTAATTTTTTAATTATCAATATTTATACCATTACGTTCTAAGTATGGGCGTAAATTAATTTGAATAAATAAATCTTTTAATTCTTCAGCTATTTCTTCAGGAGGATTTCCTGATAAAGCTGTTGCAATTAAACGTTCTGCTGCTTTGAATTCTCCACAATCTACAGCCAGAGTCGCTGCGCTGCGATGCAAGATTGAACGACTTGGCTCTGCATCTAATTGATGAGCTATTAGTGCAGCGGCTGCTTGCTCCTTCTCAAATGCTTCTCGAATAAGTTGCGAGGCTTTTTCTAAGTTACCTCGAAGCTTTGCACTAAAAGCTGCTTCCGCCAAATCCATCGCTGTAGTATGTTTTTCTTGAATTTGCTGCATCATTTCTTTTATACATAAGAGGTAAATGGATTGATTTACACAACCATTAGAATAGAGTATGGCGTTCGGTGCTTCAAGAATTAGAAGACAACATAGAGTATCGTAAACTGTATCAAACCAGGCATACTTTTATTACAGCAGCCGTCTTCAACACTAATTCCGACCCCAGATTGAAGAACCAAGATGCTCGATGCAAAGGATGTAGCCTGCGCTAGTTGGAACTAGTCCTAAAATGATTTACGAGCATTATGCAGGAGCAAGTAAGGAATTGTTCGTGCCCTAATTTTAGGTTATTTAAAGACAGTTAAAAAAGAAATATCGTGCATTTCTAAATTAAATTTAGAAGTTAAAGATGACAACTAATATAGCTATTGCAGAAAATATTACTACTCTTCGTCAAGTTGAAGAGAAACTGGGGTTAAAACTTAGCAATGAACGCCAATTTTTCACCGAATGGATGGATGATTTACCTCCCCTGAATGAAGCAGAAGAAACAAGATTAGAACAAGTTCGACAAAATTATCTTTATCAAATAGGAGATGGGAGTCTTTTAGAAGAAACTATAAAAATGGTGGTGCTTTCACCATTACTGGAACTTGCAGGTTTCTATCAGTCACCTTATAGGTTTAAAACCGAAGTACCTGTGGAAATTGAAGCATTAGGAGATAAGGAAGAAATTTTTCGAGGACGTATTGATGCTTTAGTTTTACAAGGTAAATTGTGGATTGTGCGAATAGAATCGAAGAAGACGACCTTTGATTTGGAGTTAGCAATTCCTCAGACACTAGCTTACATGTCGGCTCATCCAAAACCAGAACAACCTCTTTACGGAATGATAACTAATGGTAGCAGCCATTTGTTTGTCAAAACTTTAGGTAAACAGTATGGTGTTTCCGATTTGTTTTCAACTAGGTCGCGATATCGAAATAATCTGAACGAAGTTTTAAAAATTCTCAAATATTTAGGGAGAATTATTACAGCATCTTAGAAAAGAATAACCGAGGTGATTTTAAGCGGATTTATTAATCATACAGCCACATTATCCGAAATGATAATATGGTAAAAAGCTATTGCTACAAGGATTATAGCTACTTAACTTATAGTACAGCTTGACTGCTGGTGCAGATTATATAGCGAGTATATTTTTGACTATCGCATAGAAAAAAAATATCAAGCCTTCAATATTGAAACTAGCAGCGTAATCGTGATATTCGAGATAAATATTGTTTGATAATTATGAACCAAGACAATGGGGGTGCATCTTGATTTAAATTGAATAAGTAATCGGAGTTTTAAATAGTTAATTCATCTAATTTATCCTTTGTCTTACGGGGCTAATTTAATAATCGCTTACTTCAACGCAATCGCAATATCCGAATAAAAGTATCCTTGACTAAGTAAAAAGTCAGCTAAACCTTTTATTTTCCCTCGTTTGTAAGCGGTGGAATAGCCTGCAATTTTCCTTTATTTACAAAATAAGTGTAGATTTCGGATACCCAAAGCGACTAACAAATCAGCTTGCTTGTCCTTCTCAACAATTGTTATTTCGTCTTCTTTTATCGCTTGAATTCTTTCCGATTCGGATTGCATTCTAGTCACTTCAACACAATCGAACTTGCTATCAATTTCTTCCGATTTCTGATGTTGCTCATAATCGTAAGTTAAATAGCATAAAAGCCCAAATATCGAGCAAAACAAGAAGACGGGAAACAATAAATCGTTGATAGTACAAACAATTTCGGGAGGTGTAACAAATTGAGTTGTAAACATTGCGATTTCCTCTAATTAATAACAATTAGGTAGCAGTTATCGATTGCTACCCAGTAGTGGGGGAAAATCCCCCGTACTAAGTAGTTCCGTACCGCCACTAATAAGTAAAAATTAAAGGTGGAGGTTTTAAAAGATTTAATCAGAAAATTCAAGCTAAGAATCAAATTCATCCACGTCATTATATAGATAGTCAATTAACGTAGATAAATTGTAGTTATCTTTAAGTTTTGGAGGACAAGCAGGATTCAAGGCAAAAAATGGTTCTCCATTGTGTAAAAAAGTATGGACAATATTCGAGTCTTTCTCTTTTACGAATATCTTCAAATCATCCAAACTAATTGTCGCATCTGCTTCGTCGAGACAAAGACTTGCTTGTTCGATAAAATCAGCATGTGAATAATCATAGTTACTAAAAATATAGTCAAATATATCAACTAGCTTTTAGCTTTGTAAGGCTTCATCCTTACTGGACTAACTACAAGCCTCTCTATCAGTTTTCCCTTAAAAAGAGAGTCACCAACTACCTTTCTCATACAATTAAGACTGCCATTAATGTCACAATTGTAAGTTTTACCAGAGCTAGATTTAAATAGTCCCCGATGTACTCTTTTACCTAAATATGTTTCATGCTTTTTAATAGGTTCTAAGTCTAGAAAACTACACTTACTCGTGTAGGATTCATTCACTGTATGTACCTTTATCCCTACTAATCGACACTTATAGATTAATTGGGAAATAAATTTAGCATGAGGAATTGATGTGAATGATTGATTGGTTTTGCTACCTAGATTAACTGATTGCTTCCAATTATCATTTTTACCAATTATCAAATCTGTTATTTGATGAGTGACTAATCGATTCACAATATATCGACTAGCTGTGTGGAGGTAATAATCCACTTTATTATTACGCTTGATAGTTAATCTATCAATACGTCGAGATTTATATTTACCCTTATGTAAAAGCGATTGCAATTTAGCTTTATATTTATTGAAATATTGATTAGTGCTTTTGATTGCTTTACCGCAAACTATAAAAGGTCTAAAATCATCTAAATTACTGGTAACTGCTGCTAAATTAGATATTCCGATATCTATTCCTGCCACTCTTTTGTCTAAAAAAGAGTCAGAATATTTTATGCAGTCTTTTTCATAAACAACCTCAATTAAGTAACAACCATTTTTTGGTATTATTCTAAGTTCACAAATCGAAGTTTGTTTCGTTTTTATCTTGATGTTAGTTAGAGATGGATTTATATAACCCTGTTTTAAGAGTTTTTTCGATATAGCTTGGTAGTTATAACATATTAAATTTCGACCATAAGTTTTATGTTTGTAATTTGGTAATCTAGGTTTTCCTAAGAACTTGGATTTATCTTGTTTATATGCTGCCATCGCAGCAAAAAATGATTTAAAGCTTCGTGCAACTTGTTTTATTACTAATTGACTTACTTTCGCAGGCAATGACTTATAATCAATACCATTTTTTAGTTGATGATAAAGTTGATTAAAGCTTGGCACAACTTCTCCACTAAAAAATGCTTGACGACAAATATAAGTCGCACTATTATAAAGATTTTTAGATAGAAATGATAATTTATCTAATTCTTTATAACTTGGTTTCGTAGACTTTATTAAATGTCGCTCTACAAGTCTCATTTTCCTGATAAATTAATTATCTTTGCTGAATTTCTATAACTTTAAGAGTAAGCTATATCTGATGACCTTTGACTATATTTTCATTAAAATTAATATATACTGAAATTGTCGAGAGCGACGTAAGAAGTAGACGTAATCAACAATATTGCCTTCTTCAAGCCCATCTAGCGTTTTGGAATAAGAAAGAAGTTTACCATCAAAATCAAAGCTAAATTGGCGGTATGTTTTAGGATGAAAAAGACTGATTAAATAGTCATATTTAAAGATTTTCCATTCATCAAGTCCTTTACTCAAGGATTCAATAGCGGCTTCATCTTCAAACCGACGAATTGCACTCCTTTTATCCCAAACCTTATCTGGACAGTCAACACCATTCCATCCATAGGCATATATGCCACAAACAATCTTATCCTTGCCGTACAAATGCTGACAGCCTTTGCAAGATTCCAGATTACATGGTTCAAAGTCTTTGCTTTGAAGTGCATACAGGTATGGATTGTAAACATCCAAGTGTTCGCGTAATGCTTCTGTGGGTAATGGTTGATAGCTAGAAAAGGTTTTCCAAATTAACCTGGGACTTTCCCCAGGGCTTTCATGGATTCGCATTAGTCTTTGTTCATCTTCTAAAGAAATGCAATCGCATACAGCGATTGAATTTGATTGCATTCTTGATACCATCAATCCGCTAATCGATGGATTACCTTTAATTTCCACAAAAAAGTATGTGTAAACATTAGGTTTGCTTTCTTCTTCCTTATCATCATCACGACAGATCACAAACATATCGCGAGTCATTGCTAACTTGAAGCTTGTAGATGAATCAAGATTATTGGATGCTTCCGTACATTTATTATCTTCCGCTTGTATGTTCCAACAACTTAAAAATGCTCCGGCTGTAGCTGCAACGCTAGTACCTGCCAAACCGACAGTGGAAGAAACAATAGCAAAAGCCCAAACCTGTTCCCAAGTATCCTCTTCTTTGAGAAGACCAACTTTTTCTAAAGAATATCCTCCAACACCAATTATGGCAGCTAACGAACCAGTAAATACAGCAAGAAAAGATAACCCCCCAATTACACAGTTAATATCTGATAAAACACTTGTTAACTTTGATAATCTTCTTCGTAACATCATAAACCTCCATACATTGTGTTTAAACTAATTACTTAGCCCCGCACAACGCAGGATATTGAAAGCTTTTTAGTCAAACCTACTATCTACTAGAAATGCAGTATTTTAAATAGCAATTAATTCGAGTTCGGCATTCAAAAGACTTTCAATGGCAATAGTAAGAATCGAACTTGCTCTTGTCACCAGAATTGCCTATTCATCTCTTATAATTAATTCTATTTTTCTTAAAGCATATAGAAGCAAGTTCCACTCCTTTTCCTTCACAATTCCATCTATTAGATTTTTTATAACCATAACTGGATGTGATTCCCCAATTTGTAGTATTAGCATAATCCTTTAATATTTTGATAGCATAATCAAGTGCTGCTTTATTATTGTTAGAATCTTGCTCCATCATTTTATTTATTACCTTCATTATCTAAAAAGTTTTCTACAGCACTACGATATTTCTTATAGTCTTTACCATCTTGCCGAGTAAGATTAAATATTAATTTGATAATTTCGTTGATAGCATAACCTTTAGCGTGTAAATTTAATATTGAATTCTTGGACTGTTCATCAAGATTTACTTCAATATCAAAACCGTTATTTAAAAATGCTTTACCACCGATTCCACTGCAAGAAAACTCTTTAATATCATTTGGCTCCCAAGCAGTATAGTTGTCTTCTTGATTAATTGCTTCTTCTAATAGCTGCTCAAAGTATTTTGGTTCCTCTGCATCTCCAACATAAAGAGCTTGAAGTCGTACAAGTTTGGTAGAAGTTTTATACAGAAAGTCCCCATAACCCAACAAGTTAGCAGCCAAGGTGTTATCATCGCCCAAAATAATGCAGCTATCTTCTGGACGGGTTGTTGCAAATGCAGTTTTAGCAGGAAAATTACTCCTAATTAAAGGATTAATAACATTTTTATCTGGGCGTTGGGTGTAAAGCATTATGTCAATACCCGCACCTCCAGCCTTAGCTAAAAGTTTCATCATATCCAATTCAATAGAGTCGCAGTAATCTTTATCAGTTAGTAAGTCAAAACATTCGTCTGTAAAACTTGCTATCCGAGGCATAATTAATTCGGGGTAATGCTTGCGGTTAAATTCGGCTATCGTCTCACAACCAACTTTCTCAAACTCCCGATATCGGGCTTCCATGTGCTGTACTAATAAACTAAATAATTCGGCGCTAGAAGCTGCATCTTTAGCTACGGGTGCAATTAGATGGGGTAACTTAGAGAATTTACTAAATGTTACTCGCTTAACATCCGATAAAGCCAATTGAACAACCGACGCGGGATAACGACGTGCTAGATAAAGTATCGCTGCTTTTTCAAATTGTGATTTACCTCCACGAGTTCTTCCTCCACCAAGGATATGAGTCACGTTTTCATCCGATAGCGGAATATCAACATATTGCCCATCAACACCAACTCCACCTGGGATAACAATATTATGTATATCTATAGGCTCGGAGAAATCAACATAATTTTTGAAATAAACAATTTCTCTATCCCTTCGAGGGACATCGATAGCAGCACCACCAGGAATAACAGATACCATTGGTGAGGTGTCCATATTTAATTCTAACCCCAATTGCTGCACGAAGTCGTTACCAAAATCTTGAATTTTCTTAAATGAGACTCCTTTACCCAATTTAATTTTGATGCGGTTAAATGTGGGACCGCATTCTGCATCAATATATTCTGCTGCTATCTTAAATTCAGCTAGGGTATCTACAATAAGCTTTCCCGATTCAGTTGTTGATACTTGCACATCCTCAATACTCCCTTCACTTTCCGCTAGTACCTTTGAAGGTTCACAGCCTTGGGCTTTCGATATCATCACCGCTACGCGATCGCAATATTTTATAATTGTTTCATCTTGAGTTGAACGGGCAATATCAGTAAACCACTTAATTGGTTCCCCATCGCAAAATGCGTTGTAAAAATGTTGCAAGATTATCCGATAAGCAACTTGTTTATTCTGTAAATTTTTTATAGCTTCGCATCTTTTAACTAATTCGCTGATATCAAGATTAATTAGTTCATTGTATACATTGTCTAATTCCCAGACGGAGGGGATGCGGTTAATAGTTATATACCGTAAGGCAAATTTCGCGAATTCAAATTGCTCTAAGTTACAGCTATTTGATAATTTATTTAAAATATCCTCATCGCTATCACCTTGATTAACTAGATTAAAAATATAACAAAACAATTGCTGTAAATCGTTGAATTTTAGTAGCGTGTGGTTATTGCTAACATCTAAATTATGAACCATTTTGGTTACATCATCATGTAAAACTTTAGGCAAGCTTAAATCAACTACTTCTAAAATTTCATTTTTACTTAATCCTTGATTAGAAGCATAAACAATTGCCTCATATATTGATTTTTGTTTATGTTCTGGCAGCATTAATTGATAACCTCTCGCTTCAGTAATACCCTATTAATTGCCAATCGCCTGCGATTTTGGTCTATATCAATACATTTACGTTTCCATTGCCTTGAATGTTTAGGATAGTTCAGAAGTCTATTGATATAATATTTTTCTCTAATACAAATATTAAATAATCCCCTTGCTTTCAAATTAAATGAATCAACTCTTGCTTTACGAATAGCGTTATCAGCAGATAATCCTTCACGAACATTAGCTGCATAAAACTTTGGAAAACTATCACTAACTCTAGGTGCAGCTTGATTCCATAAATCTACAGAGTTAACGAAAGCTGTTTTATGTTGCTTGATATCAATATTTTGTCGTTGAAATAGATTAGTTAATCTTGGTAATCTTGATTTAATTCTCAGCAAGCAACCTCTATTAGCAGCATTTATATCGCCAGCTTTACTTTTCCCATAATCGCTACAAAATCCTTGATTTAATACTCGTTTACCACCTAGTTTTGATGGGTCGATATGACCACAATATAGGGAAGTAAACTCTCCATTTTTCGCACAGTTTCCTTCAGCATGGCAGATAGCAATATTACCAGGACTATTAATACTAGAAAACAAATTATTGATTTCATTATTCCTATGAATTGGAATAACTAAATTAAAACTTTCAGATATTGAGACACCAAATAATGGTGTAATTAGCATTAGTAAAGAAAAACTTGTAATCTGCCAAGGACGAATCATCAATTGCACTCCGGTTGCTTTTTAGCCCAATCATGAATTTTTCGCAGAGAATTTCTTATATATGGTTCTTTCGACGGGTTGTAATTCCCAAAATAATATCTATACAGAGATTGCAGTGTATTTGATTTGCCATCTACAATATAACCACAAGCGACATCAGCATATTTCACCAGTCGGTTATCGCTCCATCCCATTTCTTCCATTGCGCTTAATTCAACCTTAGTAAATCCAGCTTCCTTACGGATACGATTACCGATATCTAAAGCAATAGCAGGTAGTGGGAATATAAAAATGCTAATCAATAAGATACTCAAAATATTATTTCTGATAAGCATGAGGACGAACTCCGATTATTTGTGAATTAGTGAATGAATATAGGCTTCGCATTCTTACAGGAGCGCTCATGGTACTTCTATCGACTATTCTCCCCTTGCCCACATAAATCCCAACGTGAGTAATTGCACCCCTCCTAAAATTGCCGTAAGTGTTTGTAAAACCGATTAAATCTCCCTTTTGGAATTGCTTTGGGTTGGTAAGAATAATTCCAATGTCGCTACCAAAAAAAGAACGTGCCATCAACGAACCGTTATGATATTGCTTACCAGCATCCCAGGGCTTGCTAGTTATTCCCACGCGAACATTTGATTGACGCAATACGAAGCGAACAAAATCGGCACAACGCTCTTTCTCATGAGGTTTATAGGATTTCCCAACCCATGCGATCGCATTTCTACCAACTCTATTTCCAACACTGTTACTTAGGGTGTTAGTTTGACGGAAATTCTGCACTAAAAGTTGATTATCAAACCACATAGATATAGGTTTAATAGAAATACAGCTAGCTAAAATTAATGTTAAAAAAGCGTACTTCCAATTGTGAGAAATTGGTTTTATTTGAACTGCGTCGTTTTTATTAGTGCCAATACTAAAATCAATGAGGAGTCGCATTGTGGCAACCAAATTTTGCTTGAAGAACTTCCTCTAAATCATTATCTGGAGGAGGACAAGTAGAAGTCTTGCGAGGGGATTTATCAGCAGTGTTTTTATTGAATTTTAGGGAAGGCAACCTGATATCGATTGTGGATAGTTTGGGTAAATCAGGCTGCCAAAACTTCAAATATCCAGGTTGAGCTATATCTGCAACGAACAAACATAGCATCAGCCAGAATGTAATACGGACAAACACTTCAATCTACCAAATCGACAACTGGAGTTAAATTAGGCAGATTTTCTGGTGTTAATTTAATTTCTTGCTTTTGCACATAACCAGGACCGGAGTAATTACCGTTGAGTAAAAAATTGATTCCACCGATTCCCAGCCATAACATCACAATCGCAATACCTACAGGAGATGAAATCGCATCTTTCAACCAATAAAATAAGTACCAAAAGTAGCGAAGATTGTTATGAGGATGGAATCTATGCGCTCTCCAATAATCGGTTACTGGTACATATATTTCTGGTACTCGTGATGTCGGTTTCGTAGGAGAATTTGTATGATTTACCCTAGCTGGTTGTGCTTGCACTGAGGTTGGCTCAACGTTAATAGTCGTTGGTTGCTGATATTGTTGTTGTTGAGCGTTCTGTAACATTTGTGCTAATTGTTGTTGCGTTGCGAGCTGACCGGGTTGTGTATAATCAACATGAAAATCTCTACGTCTATTATTTCCCATGATTTATCTCCTTAATCTGACCAAATATCATCTTCCAAAGCATTCTTGAATTGTTCGGGGGTTATCGGCACGTTACCGTCGGCAGTTGGACGACGAAACGGAACTAAGTTTTGGTATTCGGGTTTAACATCCTCCAATTGTTGTGATTGGATTGCACCTTCATCTAAAAATTGGGACATTTGGATATCGGTGTCGGGTATTGGTGGTACAACAGGTGCAATCGGAGCATCAGTTGAATCAATACCGAGGTCGATATTAGAGTTATATTCCCAAATCGCCCAAGCAATTAAACTGATACTTGCTGCAAAAAATACTCCACCAGACAACCAATGCAACTTCGTCCCTGGAGGTTGTATCTGAGCTACGGTAGGACGCGATGAATTACCTAAAGTAGTCTTCACCGGAATCTGCCGCACTGCTCCCAATACGTTAAATAATGAGAGTAAAAAGCATATACCCGCGCCAATGAATTTGACATACACATCTATTAATTTCCTTTGTTTGGTTTAGATTTCTTTAATTGCTGCAACTTCAGTCTTCTTTTTCGCAATGATTCGGCGATGCGCTGACGTATTTTCGGTACTTCGGATAATTGACGCACGGGGTCTTTATAACCCTGAACTCGTAGATAATTAGCTTGGGATAAAGCATACGGTTCCTGCACTGTTTGGATTTGCGTCACCATTTAATTAAAATCAACAATAGGTCGATTTTGTAAATTCTCGGCATAATCAATGGCTTCTAGTTTGCCCAAGAGTAATACCGCAGCACCCCCAGTGCCCAATCGCTGCTTGACTTTCGTGCCGTCAGTTTTTGTATAGCTATAGGTAAAGCTATCATTACCAGAAGCGACTTCGACTAAAGCGTCCATCGTATCTTGCTTGGCGATCGCCAACACTGCCATGTGGTGGAGTCTAAAAAAAGCTGAGTTTTCGTTACTTTGTTGTTTATTGATATCTTGTAATATTTCAGCAGACCATTGCGCTGCACCTAGTTGCCGCCATCCGGTAAGGATTCCGCTGCCATTAACAGAATAGTTTTGTAGCTCGTTGGGGTTGAAATCGGTACGGGTAAGCTTTTCGATGTATCCGCGTCTACGAGATTGCATCATTTCAAGAGCGCGATTAACCTTACTAACGCTTGGAGAAACTTCGCTACGTCTACCCACTATAATGGCGGCGGCTGCCAACACCGAACCCAATCCAACCGTTGCACAACAAACCCACAACACTATGTCGATTTTTCGACTGCGCTTTTTGGGTTTGGGTATACCATTCGCACTCGTATTACTCGAATTAAATTTATCCCTTTTAGGAAGTAACTGCATGGCTATTAACCGTTATCAACTATTACGTACAAAGGTTCCCTTGAATAAGAGGCGAAGGTCGAACGCAGCATACAAACCCAAGCTCCGCCAATAACCGCACCCATCAGCAATAGCAAAGGATTAATAGCAAGAGCAGCACCTACTCCCATCGTATGACCGATAAATCCGCTAATACCGCATCCAGTCACTATTCCGCCACCGATATTAATCAAAAAATCTTTAATCGCTCTCATGAACAATAAACTCCCTGGTTATTTTTAAAATCAAAGTAAGTGCAACAGTAATTCCAATAAATCCACCAAATAAAGAACCAATAATCACCTTCGGTATGTTTGTTGATGGTGGGGGAGATAAAACTAATCCCGCTACCATCCCGGAAAAGTTACCTAAGAATACGATTCCTACTCCCTGCATTGCTGCAATCCTAAGTTGTCTAGATTGCTCGCCAAGGTAAGTTTCTATTGACGGCATCATCAAGGTGATGATTTCTCGGGCAAGGATTTTGTCTTCGACACTGATTTCAACTGTTGGGGCTGTATCTCCAACGACGGATGCGGCTCCTCTCCCCAATTGACTTTGCCGAAAAAATCATCATCGATACGCTTATAAACTCGCCCTTGTACTTCTTCCAATTCCGTCGTGGGTTCTTGGACTCCGTTAAATAACATGTCCTCTAACATCAAAGTAGAAGTTTCCAGAACTACCTTATGTCGTAATGTTGCAAGTTGCTTTCCTCTAGCTACGTCCGAATGCAACACTTTAACGAAGCTATTAGATTGAGATTCTTCTGGATTTACACCGAATCTTTGTTGGATGTATTGATTTTCATCAAATGTATGTTCGTTATTAGAACTGGAGCGTTCTGAGCGCATTTCCAATAAATGATTAGCGGCTTCTTCTAGCGACATATTTTCAGCAGCAGCAACTTGTTTTAATTGAAGTAATTGCTGCTCTACTTCTGGCTTAATAGTACTATCTTTATTTACAACTAAGCTTAATTTTTTACATACCTGAATTACTATTTCAGGAGTAGTTTGCAAAGCTTGAGCGACTTTGTTGATGTGCTTCATATTTTTCAATTCTCCTAATCACAGATTTTACAATTGGGTCTTGTTTTTCGTCTTCAGAAATATGCTTCGTCAAAAAATCGTACAGGCTAAGTCCGTTATTTTGACGCATGAATTTATCTAAACCACCAGAAGGAATTACTCTTTCTAAATATTCGTACCTGGTTAGTCGTCTTATCTTGGTAGCTACATAAAAAAAATCGGCAGTTTGCACAGCATCTAAATCAAAGTATCCCCCTCTCTTCTTGGGTTTTACTATTCCGGCGTAGGGATACCATTGTTGCAAAGCTGAGATAGTTATTCCATATCTTTGAGCAAGACTTTTTTGAGTGTATATAACATTGTCGTCACATATCATCATCCAGTTTAATTACTACTTGAAACAAAGAAATATTCAGTTATTGTTTGACGATAGTGCTTGTAGAGTAGATTTTTCTTAACAAGCTTTATCACTTCCATTCAACTTGAGATAAATTAAAGTTGAGCTTAAGTCGCTGTTCTTTACACAGTCTATATAGACACATAATTAGAAGCGTTACAAGTTAAATTTCAAAATATAGTCAAACTTTCTGGGTTTCGTTAAATGGTAATTTTTCCAAACAATTATGTAAACTTTGTCATCAGTTATTTTTATGTAGATAAAACAGCGTTACAGTCAAAGCTGCTACGCTGATTTGACGGTAAGGAGTATGAGCTTATAAAACTATTTATGAATGTAGAAAATAATGATTATTCGCACCTAATATTCTGCTGTTGTCGTCAAAAACTTCCCCAGTTAATGAAACAGTTATAAATACAATAAAAAACTAATAATACACAACAAAATTATTATTCAAAGTTAAATTTTGCCTTTTACAATATGCGGCAAGCGCATAAGCAAGAGTATGTTGATGATATTTAGGCATATTACTGAATTCAATATCCCGTCCCCATTCATAAATTGTCCGTTCTGATATCGCTAAAGTTTCCGATAACAATTTAAGACAACTTCCTCGAAAATTAGTAGAGGTTAATATCTTTATTCTTTGTGACGGTGACGAAGTATTTAAAAGAGTTGCTTCGATAAATTCCAGTGCTGTTGTTCTTGGGGCAATATATTTTTCATCACTAATTCTATTTAATTCTTTTTGAGATAAAGCAGCTTGCACGTAACTACAAGCTATTTGTGAATGTTTTGGCATATTCCAAAAGTTAGGATTATCGCCCCAACTTCGTATAGTTTGTTTTCTAAAACCTAAAAGTTTTGAAAGTAAATTAACGCATTTGGTGCCATAGCTGAAATTTAATTCTTCTTCTAGAATCTCTTCGAGAGATAACTTATCTATGCCAAAACTGTAGCGGAGAAACTGTCTTGGTTCCAAAGGTGTTGATTGCAGTAGCTGAATAATTTGATTTGGATACATTTGCAACGCGATTAGAAAAAATACAAATCAATGTTAGGAATGCAACATTGATTGTTGCATTCGCATAAAATAAAGTAAGTTTTGAAGAAAGAGTCTAGCGATATTTACTTATTTTTCAGGTTTTTAACTGAAGGATGAAAAAATTCCAGCTTCTTGCTTCTTAAATTGCTGAACCTGCTTCATCCAATTTTGAATTGCCTCAAGTTCCGAATAACCTTCAATAACTGCTCTGACTACGTTATTATCATAGGAATCAGCAGTGTACTTAGGATGAGCAGACAAAGGGGAAGCCCAAGCAAGACACATAGTTTTTACCAATTCATCAACCTTGCGACTATCAAGTTGACTGGGACGTTCAACACCTTGAGATTGAAGCCATTCTTTAATTAACTCGACTGGATAATCAAGTAAGGTACGAATTTGCTTAATTCGTAAGTCTTGACTATCTGCAACCGAGACTGCTTCTAATCTTTGAGGAGCTTCTATTGAAAGTGGTTGTGATTCTTCAGTTGCCAACCAGGACTTTAATTCAAACGCCAATTCCTTACCAGGATTGAGAAAAGTCTTATCAGTAACAGCAGGACAACGACTTTTACTAATAGTCAGAATGTGCGTGTAATCAAGCTCTCCGGCGACATCAAACTCGTATTCTACGCCACTTGCCTGTATTGGCGATGTGCCTATTTTCTTGGGACTATAAGAGGATTTACCCTTCTTTTGGTTTTCTTCTATAAGCCATTCAGTTTTGCTTCGCATCGTCGCAATTATGTGGCATTTGCTGCCAATCATTGCATCGATTAATTTACGCTCCAAGGGACGAACTTTTGCCCATCCATCAAACCTACCACCCGCTAACTCAAGCTCACTGAACCATGCATGAGTCAAAGAGTCGATAATTATGATGTCATATCCCATATCTTCAGCTTGCCGAATTGCTTCAATATATTTGGCTGGATGGTGATTGGTAAGTTCGCAGGTGTCGAAGTTGAATAAATCGGCGTATTTAGAAGCACTACCTCTTTCTGTGTCAATTAGAGCAATGCGATTGCCGAGATTTGAAGCGATTGATAATGCTGAGTATGTTTTACCAGAACCGGATGCTCCGCTTAAAGCGAGCCTTATTTTCAAATTCGATTTTGTTGCTTTTTTGAACATTTTGATTACCCTTCAATATGTTGATTCTTAATTTCAAGGAATGGAAATTCGTTCTATAGAATCCGTAGAAAAGCGTGATTGTTAGTTCTATAGGTTTTAGTAGAAAGCTGCTGTCTTAATCTTTTTCGCAATCGGTTTGTGCTTTCTTAATCTTTCCCATTCTTCGCTAATCAGTTCATCAAAGGGTTGGTCTAATAATTCCTCACAACTCTCACTTATATTTATGCTTGGATTCGTTTCTGGTGGAGAAATTTCTACTAACCATAAAGACCCAACTTTTGGATATATTCCATCAAAGCTTAGTGTTAATTGGTTTTGAGCATGGACTCTTACTACCCGATGTTTACCGGATGTACAACCAATTTCGCTGAGCTTCACTAAGTTTTGTTGAATAACATCATCGCGTAAATCAAATTCAAACTTGGATATTGGTGTAACTTCCGCTGTTTCTTCATTACAAGTTGCAGCTATTTCTTCTTGCTGTTGTGTAGGCAATGTTCCTTGTTTATAATGCCATACGATGTAGTCGTAGCACTTTGCCCAAGTGTTTGCTCGGTGGATTTCAACACCATTTATCATCACCACCCAGCGTTGAGTCGCAAAATCATCATGGTCATGAGTAATACAAGCAATTAGTTTTTCACCAGCATATATTTCATGGTCGTAAAAACTTATTTCTAATGTCCTAATGCTGTTTTCATGGTTTGCGTTCAAGTCCGTAGCGTAATATTGCTTGTGCTTATTGCGATTAAGCACTTGCTGTGTGCGGCAAGAGTAAGGCATAATACTAGTTCCTGTAAAAAGGTTGCTCGTGCAATCGCTTTTGCTTACCAGGCGAGACAGCGATTGCATGAGTATTTGTATATATAAAGCATATACAAAAGCTAGCTTGTTTGTCAATACGTTTTTATCATCTGTATATACGCTTTTCAATAAAAGTCTTGCCTGTCCTGGAATAAGTAGGTATAGGCATTGCATAGACATGAAAACAAAGCTAGTCTATGTATAGACTTATCAAGTATAGGAAATGTTATGGGTCAATTGAACATCCGAATTGATGATGCGTTAAAAGAAGCTTTCATTAAGAAAGCAAGAGAACATAATACCTCTGCTACAGAATTATTAATTGAATTCATGAAGCATTATTTAGCAACTCCTCATAAGAATGAATCTCAGAAGATTGAAGAACTGGAGAAAAGATTAGTAAAAGTCGAGCAAGTCCTGGGGGAATTAGCAGCCTGAGAGGCGAACTTCTGTTTCTCAGGCAATGGCGCAGTCGCGTTCGTAAATCTTTAAAAGTTAATTCTGAATCCCCTGATGATGAATCGGGGGATTTTGCATAATAGGCTTGTATATACATTTTTATGCATAGCCTTGACCAATTATTATAGCGCCTATACTATGTATAGATAATAGATTTATTGCTCCCACATATTAAATCAGTGTGGGAGTGTCCTGCATAAATGATGAAAGTTGCGGAACTTTTATTAGTGACGGCTTGTACAACTAGCGTCGCTCTATTTTCTCATGCATTTGCAACGGAGGAATTATGGATTCGATTAATTTAAGTAAAAGCGATAGCAGTCCATTTGACCAAATAAAAAAAATTGATGAATTAGGAACCGAATACTGGTTGGCGACAGATTTATTAGCGTCGATGGGTTATAGAACTTGGAAGAGAATTAAAGATACTGTAGAAAGAGCAAAAGTCAGCGCCCAAAATTCTGGGGCAAATGTATCCGACCATTTTACCAACGTCGTCCAAATGGCGCAAATAGGGGACTCTCAGGCATTTAGAGAAGTGCTGAAAAATTATAAGCTATCTCGATATGCTTGTTATATCACGGCGATGAATGGCGACCCACGTAAGCCAGAAATAGCAGAAGCACAAACCTATTTTGCGCTCCTTACTCGTGAGGCAGAACTCGGATTGCAAAACCAAGAACTGCTTTCAAATATCCTTGAAAAACTTAAGCAGCAGAATCAAATAATTGAGAAACAAGGAGAAGAAATACAATTGCTCCAATCCCAAATACAAAATTTACTACCAGCTTCAAAAGCAAACTACATACCGCCTGGATGGGATGCCAAAATATGGGAAAAATTACCACCACAAGACAAACGGCACTTTCGTTTTCTATATCGTCGTCGTGGGTTTAAGCCTAGCTATAAAACTTCAGGTTCAGAAAATATAGAAACACTCACACAGAAAGTTAAACAGCAGCAACATTCGGAACTTAAAACTGCTATTAGAGAAGTATCACCAGAAGAAAAAGAAAGGCTCGAAGCAGCAAAACGTGAGGCTTTGAAACGATTTAATGAAGAAGAAGGAGGAAATAATGACTAGTTTTACTTCGGCATCACTGGGGCAAATCAATCCTCCAATCAATATCCTCAAAGAGTTTCTTGTGACATTCAACCGCCGTCAGAAGTGCAAGGCTGCAATACTTTCGTGGCTTGATGGAAAGCACTATTACGGTAACTCTTGGGTTAGAATCACTTTTGAGAATCTGGCTGATATTTTGGGCTACTGTCGAGAAACAATCAGCAAGCATATAAGAGAATTGGTGTTTGATGGATTGGTCGAAGATAAACCATCACATCGATTCCCCAAAGATACAGCTTCTGAATATAGGCTCAACTTGGAAAAAATCATAGAAACTATAGAGTTTAGTCAATGCGAAAATATAGACGCAGAGGTGCCAGATATTTCAGGTGAATGTGCGAATAATCCGCCAACATCTAAAACTACAATTAAGTTTTTTGAAAACAACAACACTGCTGCTGAGGAAGATAAAGTTGATGAAGCAGAACAAGAAACCCAAATACCTCGCTACGATGATAAATTAGAACAAGTTAACTCAACTCAAAACACAGACTCCGGCGTTGATAACTTTCCTCAGTCGCAAGTCGAAGTCGTTTCAACTTCAGAAAAGCCTTTGAAGCCAGAGATTAAAGAAATTTGCAGCGAATTGAAGCGATTGCGAATAAATCCAGACCCTTGTTTGGGGGTAATCAAGAAGTATTGGGATAATGTGAATAGTGCGATCACTCGTGTTAAAGAAGCAATTAAAGAGGACTGGTGCGATAATCCTACCGGATTATTCATCGCCAGTTGTAAAAATGGGGAGAAGCCGAAAAATGCGGTGACTACACAAGTGAGTGATTGGTTTGAGTGGGCTAGGAAGGAAAGAATAGTAATTGCAATGTCTGAAGGGTTAGTGTATACCCCAGACGGAGAGGTTGTGTCTTGTGAGGAGATGATGCGGCGATATCCACTTTATAAATAAGAAACCTTTTTCCTTACCGAAATGAAAAATTTTCTTTCGCTAGTAAAAATACATTCTTTTGGTATTGAGTAACTTGAGATTTTTGTTTTTTCTTTATTTTGCTCCTCCTTAATCCCTACGGTGTACACACAAGTACTCTCCGCATAGCTTTCAGGGATTTAAAGCCCCTTAAATCGTTATTACGAGCGAAGCGTTAGCGTAGCGTGTCCGTCAGGACATAGTAATCGCAAAATATTGGGATTGCGTCGTCGTTCCTTAACCCTACTCTTCGAGAACCCCTTCGGGGAACGGGAACATCTTCGATGAACGCAATGACGGGTTTTGAGCGATTCTTATCTGATCTCAAAATTGGCTCCCAGGTAGGATTTCAAGACTTGTGTATACGGTAGCCCTTAATCCAAAGTGATGTCAAATTTTGAAGGTTCACCAAGCTCAGATTGGCGGAATATACTGTCTCTTAAACGGAATAGCTTAGATGCTTCATCAATATCATAACCGTCACAATCGAGAACCAGGCTTCTGTACGGACGAATAAGTACCATTGAGGGTGCAGTATTAACTGTTTTCGGTAATTGTCTCGTGTTAACTTTTTACCGTAGCTAAGTATTCTTCCCACTTACGAATAGTTAATATTTGAAACAAATGCACTGCTGGATTTAGCTCTATAATGGGTGCATTGAAGTGAGTATTGTAGCCCTTTTGCTCTGCTTCAACAGCAATCCCATCTTGGGCAAGAAGCGGTTTAATCAAGAGTGGATTAGCAATCTTGAGTACCAAAGTCATCAGCCATTGCGGAATCTTAATCTTTGTAAAAGGAATGATTAGGGCATCAAAATAGAATAGGAAGAATACACGAGTCATTTGCTCTTCAATTGGCAAGATAAAGCACCAGTGTTTTATTTTACCGTCGGTATTTGACCATTGATAGGGATATTCATAACAAAGCTCCATTGAGTTGGTATTAACCCGTTTGCGATCAACAAACATCCCAGAAACTTTACCCGTACCAACTTTGGTTTCGTAACTGACGAAGACCTTATCTCCTTCTTGTTCGCATTTTATTAACTTAGCATCGGTGAAGGGACGATACTGGCGATGTAGATAAGCGTGTGTGAAATCACTGACATTATCAATAATCATCGAATGGTGTGCTTTCCAAGTAAAATCAAGTGGTACGCATGCCCAACGGTCTTTTCCTTGTAATTCGGGAATATCGGGAATCTGTCTCTTGTCAGCTAATGTAGGGTTGCCAGGGAAAATCCAAATCAACCTGTAGCGGACTTTCACCGGATAGGTTCTTATTTTACAAACTGGCATTGGTTTATCAAACAAGTCGTGAGGAATGTCTACAACTCTCCCTTCCTGGTTATAACCCCAGCCATGGTAACAACAAACAAGGCGATCGCCATCTACTTGACCTAAAGAAAGTGGCAGTTGACGGTGAGCGCAACGGTTTTCTAAGGCTACTAACTGACCATTTTCTGTACGATACAAAGCAATGGAAGTATTCCAAAATTTGACTTCAATTACTTGTCCTGGCTTAATAGTCCTATCATATTCAACAGCGTACCAGTAATCTGGATTCATCCCCGCTGCACGCACTTTTTGGCGGCGATTTTTAGCTTCAGTAAATGAAGGAGGATGAAGTTTTGGTGGTGCAGATACTCGTTGATGATTATTTGTTAATGCTCTCATAATATGAATTATTGATATTAATAGGATTTATATTTACGTCTATAGCGGATTAAGCAAGGTTGGCGCGGTCCGACAACAAAGGTAGTATAATCTGGTTCGTAGTTATTGTGTACTAATTCCAAGTCATACTGTCGCAGCAAGACGCTCCAAATTACCTTTATCTGTTGGTAAGCAAATGCTTGACCGATACAACGATGCCGACCACCACCAAAACCGATGAGTGTATAGGGAGATTTGCGGTCTTCTGCTCTTTCGGGACTAAATCGCTCTGGGTCATATTGGTTCGGAGAGCTAAATTCAGATAGTCTATGAGATACGGCAGGGGAAACCATTGCTAGTCCACCCGCTTTTACGTGATAACCGTTATATTCAAAGTCGCGTAAAATTTTCCGCATTAGCATAATTAAAGGTGGTCGCAATCTTTCTGCTTCTTTGATTGAGCGCTCCAAAATCACCAGTTGTCTTAACTGCTCAAGAGAAAAGGTATGGCTATTACCAAACACTGCTTGCTGTTCGGTCATAATTGCTGGAAGATATTGTGGGTGCTGCAAAAGTAAAATTCCCGTCCAAGCAGCTAACACCGCACTGGTATGTTGACCTGCAAACAATAATGTCAGCAATAAACCCGTGATATTATCTTCAGATAGGACTGTACCATCGGCATAACGAGCATTTATTAAAGCTTGTAAAAAGTCTTCACCTTGATTACCTTTAGCTCTTCGGTTGGTGATAATTTGGGAAATCAGTTCCACCATACGAGTGCGAGCTTTGTCTCTTCGTCGGAAAGTAGGCAATGGTAGATAGGGTTGAAAGAAAGCTAAGAGATTGATACCACCTTCCAAGTCATGATACAAACTGGCAAATTCTGTACTCAGGTGCTGTCGGAACTCATGTCCAATTAGACAACGACTGGCGATAAACACCGTTAGTTCATTCATCGCGGCGAGTAAATCAACTTCCCCCGACTCTCTCCAAGTATCAAAATAATCTTGGGTCTCTTTCGCCATAAATTGAGCATAGGCTTGCATCCTTTCCTCTCTTAATGCGGGAAAGATAAAGCCAAGCTGCTCGCTCATTCTATCGGGGGTGGTATCATAAGCGATACCTTTACCAAAAATCGGTACGGTAAATTGATAAGCCTCTTTCTGACTAAACTGGTCATCGGGAGCGCGAAAAAAGGCTTCATTCCCTTTGGAACCAGTTAAAAATGTGACATTAGAGCCTGCCAATAAAAAGGAGAAAATTTCTCCAAATTGTTCCTGTCCTCTTTGTAAAAAACCAATGGGGTTGCGTTGTAATTCCAAAGCATATCCCAGATATGGCAGCCCTCCACGTAGAACAGGAGGTGTTTTTTTGATATTAATTGCACTAGCAGTCATTATTTTTTGCTCAAGATTAGCTCAATTTTTCTTTAGAATGAGTAAATGTAATCCTTTTTTCCACAGGAGTAATTAAACCCCTACACAAAAAGTCATCATAGGCAGATTGAATGCTGGCTTTAATACTGGTTGGTTTATAACCTAGTTCGTTTTTGGCTTTGCTAATATCTGCATGGCGATGCATTCGCAAGATACGTACAGCACCCGATGTAAAGCGTCTGGGGACTTTGGGGAAAAATCGCGGTAGGATAAAGTCAGCGACTCCGGCAATACCCGCCATCATTGCACTAGGAATTCTTAAATGTGGGCGATCGCGATTTGTCACTTCCTCAAAAATATCCATCAATTCATCAACAGTGAGAAACTGGCTACTGAAAATATACTTTTGTCCCGGTCTTCCTTTTGACATTGCCAGAATATGACCTTCTACAATGTCTTTAGCTGCAACAAATTCAAAACCCCCTGGAACGTAAGCCGGGAGTTTACCGTTAGCAAAATCTATCAGCGTTCGTCCCATACGGGAAGGTTTGTAATCATTAGGACCGAGAATGGCACAGGAGACAGCAACAACTACATTCAAACCATTGGCAAAGGCTTTGAGACACTCATGCTCGACAAAGGTTTTGCTAAAGCCGTAAGGTAAATGAGGTGAGAAGGGATAAAAAGGTACTGTCTCGTTGCTGGGTTTTTCTGGGTTGTGACCAACTGCACTAAAAGAACCAGAAACTACAACTTTAGAAATACCATACTCTAAAGCTGCTTGGAGAATATGGAGAGTTCCTAAAACATTAGTGTCGTAAATCTCTCTTTCCAAAATGGGATTACCATCAAGGGTAGAAACTTTGGCGGCACAGTGATAAATTTGATTGCATCCTTTTACTGCTGCTTTGATTTTAGTAAAATCGCGCAAGTCACCATAAACTTTTTCTACATTTAGTCCATCTACAGCAGCATTATTACTACCCTCCCGCAAAAGCACGCGAAGGCTATGTCCATCATCTAGCAGTCGTCGCACTAAATTTGCACCTAAATGACCAGAAGCACCTGTAACTAGAATTGTCATAATTCATATTAATTAATAAAATTATCAAAAATATGTAAAACTTAAGCACCAGTAAGCGCCCAATTCAGGACATTTTTTACAGGTTTGAAAGAGCCAAAACGAAGAGCAAAATCTAAAATGGGTGTTTTCGCCACCTGTAGAAAAGCATTACCTGCCATTAGACGCGGACCAATTTTTTGCCGAATTAATTTTGTATAAGGTGAGAGATTCTCAAAAGTAGGTAAATAACCATTATCAAGGCGCGAACCCAGAAAGGTACCAGCAATCATTCCACTAGCAAGAGCGGTATGAATCCCTTCTGCTGTAGCCGGATCTACAAGATTACCTGCTTCTCCAGCTATTAGAGTTCCTGACTGTACCAGTGCAGTTGGTTTGTGGGTAATGGCAATGGGATGTCCCATTAGGTAATCAATACGGCTAGCATATTTAACCCTTTGAGCAAGACGATTTTCTATAAAAGCTTCAAAGCGTTGTTTTGCATTTAAGTCACCAATGCTCGGATTATAGCAAATGCCAATATTAACCCGATTTTTAGTTTCGGGAAACACCCATCCATAGTAAGGTTTAACCATAGGGTCAAAGTAGATTTCTACGGCATCAGAAATACCTGCCACACCTTCATACCATCCCATAAGGGCACGTAAAGTAATTCCCGGACGCTTTGCTTGAGCTAACTTGCTTGCACCTCCACTACAAACAATGACTGCATCGGCTTCTATTTCCCCTTGATTAGTTTTCACTCCCAACAAGCGTCCATTTTCTCGGACTAATTCTTGAACGCGGACACCTTCTGTTAATTTGGCACCTCGTCTAGCCGCCTCATATGCCAACAGAGTATCAAATCGAGAGCGTAAGAGTACCGCTGCTTCATATTCGCTACGTAGTTCAACTGCTGTTCCCCCTACTCCACCTATAATACCTGCTTTAATTGGGTAAACTTCTTTACGAATTATTGAACCTACTCCCATTTCATCAAGTAGTTCCAAAGTCCAAGGAGATAGTCCGCTACCACATACTTTGCGTCGGGGAAAGGTAGCTTTATCAAGCAAATGTACCTCGATATCTGGAAATTTTGCTAGGCTCATCGCCGCTGCAGAACCTGCCGGTCCTGCTCCTATAACTATTACTCGTTTCATAATTAAGATTAAGCTGAATTTTTGAATTTTAATTTTCAGTTGATTAAATAGATTTTTTGCTAAACGGATATGTCTTTCGCATCCGATAACCTAATGCTAATGGAATCAAAAGATACGGTAAGTTTATAGCTAAAAACACTAAATAATTATTGGGTGGATAGTCTCCCATAAATTCTATTCCTAAATACAAAATCATTGAGTAGGTAATAGCTGAAACATAAATTATCGCAGGAACTCTAATCCAGTTTTTACCTTTGATAAAAGCATAAACTAGTAACAAGTAAAAAGGACCGAATATAAAAACATCTATAAAAGACTGAATTTGTAAAGAAAGTGGATTTTTTATGAGGGCAGGGTCTATATTTTGTCCATACCAATAGAGTCCTCGTATTAAAAAATTTTTGCTTTCTGGTGTCAGAGGTAGGTTTAGAGCAATAAATGAACTTGTAAAAAAGGAAGTACAAGCAAAGAAACTGAAACATATAATTAATAAATAATCAAAAAAACGTTTTTCCAAACTTAGAAAAAGCTTACTTTGGTACATTTATCTGTAAAAATATAATTTATACGGCTAAATATTCTTGACTCTTTATCGGTACATGAGAATAAAACTGTTGCGCCCAACGTCGATATTGCATAATTGCTCTATCAGCTTCACTTAGCAACGGCTGGCTACGATAAATTTTGTTTTCCCAAATAGGAATATCTTGCTGCAAATTGTGACTAATTTCTGCCATACTTTTGCTTCTCAAAATATAAGTAATAGCTTTATTAAATTTATTCTTTGTGCTAACTAAAATATGAACATCGACAAACTCTCCATCAATAGGAGTCAGCAGAAATAATGTCAAAGTGTGAAATTCAACCGCCGCTTTCACCTGTGCATAACTAACCTGAATACCTAAGCCATAGCAACTGATTTCTACCAAACCTCCAGCATCAATCCCCAATTCTCTAAAAATAGATAATCGATATTTGGGGTGCAACCGATGTACAAGTATGGTACCTTTGATATCAAATTCAGCTTTTTCAATAGCGCGGAATGATTGCCCATGCAAATGCAGCATATGGGCAGTATCCATAGCATTTTCTGCCATCTCTTGGGGATGAGTCCGGATTTTCCAGCTTTTTCGTAGAAAGGGAGTCCAATCTTGGGGATTCCATTCCGGAAATTCTGGCATCTGCCAACTAGGAGCTTCTGATTGAGAATGGTAGTAAACCATAATCAATCCATTAACCTCACACACTGGGAAAGATTGGATTTTGGCTTTGGGCGGTACTTTGTTGCTGTAGGGGATTTGTACACATTGCCCCTGACGGTTAAAACACCAACCATGAAAAGGACATTGGATTGTGTTACCATTCACTCGACCTCCATAACCAAGGTGCGCTCCTAAATGGGGACAATGAGCATCAAATACTTGGGTTTCACCATATTCTGTGCGAAAGAGAACTAAATCCTTACCAAAGTAATGCAATGGTTTGACTCCACCAAGAGGTAGTTCGTCGCTGTAAGCCACTCGAAACCAACCACTAGGAAAAGCAGAAAAGGGAAAGCGTGTATTCATGGCATCTCCTTTGACGCAGATGACACAGAATTACCAGAAAAAGATTTCCAGTAATTTTTTAGCAATAATTTTCCGTAGATACCAAATGTGCGAGCTACTGCTTTCAAGTCTAGGGTGCTAAAAAACGAGTCAGCGAAACCAAAGGGAAGCATAGAAGGAATAAATCCCCTAGCGTATTCTAAAACCCAAGCTCGTTCTGGAATACTCAACCCCTCGCTTTCCAATTTTCCTAAATAATATCTATCTCCAGATTTATACACAATGCGTTCAAAAGGGCGATTTTCTTTGAAATACCACAGTTCTCCATCGATCACAAAATCATAAATTTCTGTAAAATGTCTACCTGTATGTCCTTTGGTACCAATAGGGGAACCAAATATAAGAATATATTCTGTTAAAGAAGCGTGGAGAACAGCAACGCTATACATACAGCCTCCAGCATTGTTAAATATCCATTCGATTTTGTCGTTAATTCTGACTGGATATTTTTGCTCCAACTCTACCCTTACTGTTTCAAACATTTGTTCGTGGGATAAACCCATACCTTTCTTGGCAATTTTGTGTAATATATCGGGGTCAAAAATATAATTCATAAATATTTTTACTTTTTTCTCTTGTTCATATTTATAAAATGGAAGTTATCCCTCGAAATTCCTATCAATCAATGCTTATCTTTACTTTATTAGTGATGCTATTAATGAAGTTGTGCTAACAAATTTGCTCAATTTTCCTCATACTAAGTCGTTCTTGTCGCCGCGATTCATACAAAGAAAGTGCCCACACTGGGAAGTAACTGCGATAAAGCGTATAATCCAACAACGCAGTATGAAAAAACACACCACTCATATCTTGTTTTTCCCAAGTACCATTTTCTAACTGCATATCTATCAGAAAACTTGCTCCTCTATTAATTTCCTCCCAGTGGTTAGAACCTGCTTTCAGTAAACCCATCATTGCCCAAGCAGTTTGAGTTACTTGACTTTCAGTATTTTCTATATACTCACCAGATAAACATCCCTGGAAATGCTCTCCCCAACCACCATCTTGTTTTTGCTTACTTATTAACCAATCACACGCCTTATGAATAGCTGCATCATTGGTGTTATTTGTAGCTGCTAATAAGCCGTGAATGCCAAACATGGTGCCGTAGATAAAATTCACCCCCCAAAAACCCAGCCATGAGCCATCTGGCTTTTGCTGTTGCCTTAACCATAAGCCTGCGCGTTGAATAGCGATGTCAATTTCAGCATTCATTATTTCCGGATAGCGATCGCAGAATTTCCTCAATGCCATTAAACACGAAGCCGTACACTCAATATAAGAATGCTCTGTCATTGAGTTAGCAAACATCTCTGCTGGGTTCATCCACTCCAAGGTTGAGCGAATCTTGCGGCGTTCGTAACTTCCAAAACCACCATCAGAATTTTGACAGCGGAGGATAAATTCTACGGCATCGTGCAAATTACAGTTAGCCATTATTTCAGGTGGCGCATCTAACAATCCCAGGAGAGCTTCAGCAGTACAATCACTTACAGGCCATCCATGCCAAACTCCAGCAAAGCAAAATCCACCTTTAGGGTTAATGCGATGAAAATGCTCAATGTTGGGAAAAGTTGTGGGAATCTGTTGAGTAGCAAGAAACTGCTGCCCTCTTAAGAGACTAGTAGAAACGTCTACATGAGGACTTGCTGCTTGCAAAGCTTGAATAGCAAAACCTGTATCCCAAGTGCTACTACGTGCCCCTGTAATCCTTAATCCATTTCGTTCGTCTTGCCATATCCAACCTTCAAAGCGTTTTAATGCTCTTTGTATGTCCGCATCATTGGAATCGTACAACCAAAGGGCAATAATATTTAGCAATCCACTAACAGGAGACAAACTAGTGTAATCAGTTGTCTGCAACTCAAAACGGATACAGTCTACCATGCTCGCAATTGCTTTTGAGCGCCAACCTTGATGATGCCATCTCTCGTAAAGATTACTGAAAAAATAAATTAGTTTTAGTACTTTACTGGGAGGATTATAAACTTCCTCTTGCCTCAAATTTAACCGTGCTTTACTAAAGTTAACCTGCTGGTAATCACTCACATATAATTCTGAGCGTAATGTTTCAATTAGTGGCGTTACAGGAACTTGAAACTTCCGCCCATAAATAAAGCCCATAGGCATATAAATTAGTCGGGTATGGCAATAAAAATTTCCTGGATGGGCAGGTATCCATTTAGGTAGTAACCATGCTTCCGGTAATACTGGATTAACGCCACGCCAATCGTAGACATTCAACATCGCTAACCAGAATTTACCCCATGTGGGAATTGCTAGTATACCACCTTGCTCGCGGATAAATTCTAGTGCCGGAGCTAAAAGCGGCTCTTCTTTTTCTACGCCTAATATACGGGCAGCTACATATATAAGTGTTGTAACAAATAAGTAAGGCTGGGATTTTTCATGCAGTCCCCATAAACCGCACGATAAGCGAGTTGTTTTCAATTGTTTTAGAAGAGCCAAACGACGCTCTGATGAAATAGGTGTTTGAGTTATGTAACACATCAGCACGTACTGGGCTGGTAACATGGGACACCATACCACCTCTCCTTCCCAAGAACCGTTAGTCAGTTGATGGGAAAGCAAAGAATCCACAGCACGTTCTAGGGCGGTAGTAGAATTGATACTTAATTCAATCTTGTTATCTGCTATAAAAGATACTTTATTATCGTTTGACACTGAATTATCCTTAATTTCTTCGAGCTTCATGTTTACTCTTTGATGCTTATGAAAACGGGATAAAGCAATAACAAGTGGTAATCGCAGCCACTGACCGAAAGCTACCAAAGATTGTATTAAATGTCGCCATTTACCAGCAGATATATTGTCTTTGAACACAGATTTTACCGCGATCGCCAATCCTTTGAGAAATGACCCACTAAAATGCAAAATATTGGTTTGCGCTCCCGATAGTAAGTGCATTGTGCGGACGCATTCTTGTGGTTCTTGTCGCCACATTTGGTATATGGCTCTACGGATAGCTACAGCACTTTCACTATCACCGCAAAATACTTGATGAAGTGTCATTGCGAGCATTTCCGGTACGTAAGTTCCGAAATTACGTTGACGCTGGTAATTATCGAAACTTTGACTGCGAACAAGACATTCTGCATCCATAAAACCAACTGTCATCCCCGTTGCCGTCATAGGATGAAAATATCCAGTAGCATCGCCTACCAGTGCTAAGCCAGGACGACCGTAGTGAGTGCGAGAGCTATACTGATTTGCCACCCATACGACTTGATTCTGTGCCAAAGCCTTGCGAAATGCCCGAAGCAATTGCGACGGTAGTATGGGACTATAAGCATCCCATAGATGAGCAGGTTTTTTTTCAAAACCCAGCGGTACATCTAGACACATACGGACTTGATTTTCACCAATTCGGTATACAAGTGCTGGTCCTGCTCCCCCTAAAAACACGTGACCAAAGCCTTCAAAGGGTAGCTCGATATCTTGCAGTAACACCCCTGCCATGTAAGAAATTAGTTTGGGCTTATGAGCTATATCAAGAGCCTTCCGAGCCACTGAAGAGCGCCCATCTGCCCCTACAATGCCTTTGGTAAAGATGGTTGTTTCTCCATGCTTATGATGTTGAAAAGTTAACTGCTGCCCTTGAATCTTCGTCACCCTCGCATTTGTAATAAAATCTATACCATCACAATCGACAACAGCTTTTCGCAGAGTGGAAACAATAAGATTGTGTTCGCAACTAAAACCCATAGCACCACTGGGGTAATTTAGTTGAATTGGTTTATTACCATCATCAGCAAAGACGACAAACCCAAGACCTGTAGCATAATTGACCAATAAGGGAGACAGGGAGACACCCAAATTTTCTAAGATTTGTAAGCCGGGAGGGTGCAACCATTCCCCTGCTAACCGTTTGGTATTATTGGGTTGTGCCTCCAACAACATGACTTTTGCACCACTACGAGCATAAGCTAGAGCAGTCACGCAACCGACTGGACCTGCACCAATCACGGCAACATCAGGGGAAGAAGTTATCATAATTAAAAAATTAACTAAAAATCAATTTCATTAAAATTCCTGCATTCGTGCATTCAAAAAAATATTTATTGGATTTTTTAATACACAAAAGGTAACATCCGAAATCTTACTTTTGTGCAGTAAACATCCCAAAGATTGCCGTACTTTGTTTGGCAACGCTGTTCGTCACGCCATGCTCTATGACATAAGAGACCACACAACCATAGAGGCAGTATATAGGGAATAATTGACTCAAAACCAGAAGTTAATGCTAAAGCAAAATATACACAGATTTCACCCGTATAATTAAGCTTGCGACCAATACCCCACCAACCAGATAGCAACAATTTTCCTTCTAGAGTTTGTGCTGGCTGTCCCCAAATCGTTGCTTGAGAATTTTTCTTAAACTGGTGTTTCTGAGCATTAGCACCGCGAAATATTGTTAAACCTATTAAGTAAAGCAACGCGATCGCAATGATGGCGGATACTGTTATTGGTTCAATGGCATCTACTAAATACCAACCAATAATACTGTAAAAAAAAGGAACCAAAACTAAATCACCCCATATCAACATAAATCCGAATTTCTCGGCAATTATGTCCCAGGTGGAAAGCATGAATTCTTCATAGTAATAGTGAGTAGCGAGGTACAACCACCAAAATACTTGGAACATCCACATTTGTGGTGTAATTTCGCCATACTTCTCATATTGTAAGTAAGCAAATGCGGCATTTAGCAATCCTAAACCAATTAAGGAAGGTTGGTAGGCGAACATTTTTAAATCTACCCCCAGCCAAGTTGGGTTTAGTTCCATCCCCAACCATAAATCGCTAATTATTTTACCTAACTTTTGTGGTTGATTATTAACACTTTGTTTTTTTTGTCCTTTTACATATAAAATGCCCGTGCAAACGAAAGCAAATAGGTTAGCGACAACGAACAAAGACCAAAAATAGTTAGTTAGGGGTGCAAGAGTGATATTAAATATCAAGGTAGATGTCACAACAGTTAAAGTTGTTGCCATAAATAGCAGCAAACCATTGAGCTTGTAAGATTTCCGAGTACCATCTAGTTGCAAACAACCTGTGTATTGTTTACCTGGCAGAAAGATTGTACCGAGAAACATTACACTCACGAAGCCTACAAATATCAGCGATGCATAAGCCAAACTAACAGGGGTAATTGAATCGATGGGGTTATTCACGTTTCTAGGTATTGTTTTTACTTTCCACTAGTTACTTTTTCAATTAGGCTCATAACTGCACTACGGCTGAGTTTTGGCTTTCCAAGAGTCAAAACATCCAAAGTCGCATGAGCTAATGTCAAGGGAATGATACAAAAATTAAAAGCAGGACCTTGAGGAAGTGCTTTAGTATAGGCATCAGCTAGAGACAGGTTGCGACGAGCATACATTTGCATATTCTCTTTCGTCCAACCATTGGGAAAGAAATCCACTCCGCGTTCTAAATCATCACTGGTATTGCGGAGAATATTAACAGCTTGCAAACCCCTACCAAAGCCTATTGCTTGGGAACGGTTGGTTGTGGTGCCATCGTACCAAGCCCATAAGTCTGATAGCATTAATCCCACAGCACCAGCGACGCTGAAGGTGTAACAATCCAAGTCAGATTCTGTATCAATTTTCCAGCCCGTAAGCGCCCAGTGAGCCATCCTGTCTGCCATTGCTGCGGTTGCATCCCAAATACGGGGAGCAATGCTTTCTGGAGCTAAAGCTACCCATTCTCCAATACGAGTTGTTACCTCTGGTAGAGGTTGAGAAGAGCTATTAAATAGCATGGAAAAGTCATCAACAGCAGTTTCTAAGGCAGTTGATTGCAGTTTTAAGCTAATCTTTCTTAAGAGTTGAGCTTTAGATGAATTATCCAGACTGGGATGATCTTCAACTTCATCAATGGCACGCATACACAAATATGCAGAAGCAGTTGCCTCTTGAAGCCCGGAAGGTAAACGACTAATTGGGATATAAAAGGTACGGCTAGTTTCTTCTAGAGCTTTGAGAGCATTCTTGCATGAATTCATTATTGTTCCCTATAAACCTATAAAATAGATAGCTGTCGATTGTCTCTTAAAAACAACGTCGTCAACACTACAATCCCGATGGTAGCGATATCTTTAACTTACTGATTTCAGCACGGGATGAAAATGGTGAACCAATGACAGATGAAGAGTTACATGATGAATTACTAGTTCTTTTAATGGCTGGTCATGAAATCACCGCAGCAGCCATGACTTGGGCATTGTATTGGACGCATTCTCTAGCAAATGTGGAAAATAGAATATTAGAAGAGCTAGATACTTTGCATGTTTCAAAAGACCCAATCAGCGTTTCCCAACTGCCATACCTCACGGCTGTTTGTAAAGAAACCCTACGTCTTTATCCCGCCGCAATTGCTTCTTCTGCACGACTTGTCACCTCGTCCGTTGAGTTGGGGAGCCATAAATTAGACCCTGGTACAATGGTGATGCCTTGTATTTATTTAACTCATCATCGTCAAGATTTATATCCCGATTCCAAACAGTTTCAACCCGAGCGCTTTTTAAAACGACAGTTTTCTCCCTATGAATATTTCCCATACGGAGGCGGAAATCGTAGCTGTATTGGCGCAGCTTTTGCGATGTTTGAAATGAAGTTGGTTTTGGCAACTATGTTGGCAAAATATAAGCTGGCTCTGAGCGAGAACCAAACCGTACACCCTCAGTATCAAAGTTTTTTGCTGGCACCTGCTGGTGGAGTAAAAATGATTGTTGAGAAATCGGCGAAATCTAATGAAGCTAAAATGTTTACAGCTCAAAAAAATTAGCACAACATATAGTTAATATACATAACAAAATTAGATTTTTTTAGTAAAAAATTGATATTTGCATGACTATTTTAGTTACTGGTGCTTCCGGTCATTTAGGAGCCAACTTAGTTCGACGTTTGCTTGATGAAGGTGAAGCTGTTCGGGTGCTGCTGCGCGAGGGCAGTAATAATGCTGCTGTTGAGGGGTTAGCCGTTGAGAAAGTTTATGGCGATCTGCGTGAGTGGTCATCAGTTTTAGCAGCAGTCAAAGGATGCGATCGCATTTATCACGCGGCAGCAAAAATTTCTACCCTCTATGGTAATGCCCGTTTTCAACAAGAACTCTACGACTGCAATGTTCTAGGAACTCGTCATCTGCTGCGTGCAGCCTTAAAGGTAGGGGTTAGCAAAGTTGTTGTCACCGGTTCGAGTGCTGCTCTGGGATACAAACCGGGTGAACCGAGTAACGAAAGCACACCATTTTATCCTTTTACTAAAACCTTGCCTTACGAGTTGACAAAAGTTTTTGTTGAGCAAGAATGTTTAAAAGCATTTGCCGATGGATTAGATGTAGTCATCGTTCAGTCTTGGGCTATCGTTGGACCTAACGATTTCAAGCCATCTCGCTTGGGACAGACATTAATAGATTTTGCCAATGGCAAATTGCCAGCCTACACAACAGGTGGACGTGATTGGGTTGCAACTCGGGATATTGTTGCTGCACATCTGTTGGCAATGGAGAAAGGGCGTTCGGGACAAACCTACACAATCAGTAGCGAATTTTTGACTTTGCCCCAGATGATGGAATTGTTTGAAAAAGTAACTGGAAAACATCGTCCAATGCTGTGTTTACCTATATCAATGATGGCAGGTGTAGCGACAGTGGCTGACATAATCATGCCTCGACTTTTTCCCCATACACAACGATATTTAACAGCCGGAGCTATAAAATTAGTACGAACGAATCAAAGAGCTGATTGCACTAAAGCAAAGAAAGAACTAGGGTATCAGCCAACATCGATTGAGCAGGCTGTTGTTGAAGCATATACAGATTTTGTGCAAAGAGGTTTGATTGCCAGACCTAAACAGATTTTGGTTTCTCAAGGGACACCTTCACAACCAACAGCAACAAAAATAGGAATCAAATGACAGTATTAGTCACAGGAGCTTCCGGTCATTTAGGAGCCAATTTAGTTCGACGCTTGCTTGACGAAGGTGAAACTGTACGAGTGCTGCTACGTCATGGCAGTAATAATGCTGCGGTTGAAGGGCTACCAGTTGAGAAGGTTTATGGTGATTTACGGGATTGGTTATCAATTTTAGCAGCAGTGAAAAAATGCGATAAAATTTACCACACAGCTGCGAAAATCTCTACCCTCTATGGTAATGCTAGTTTCCAACAAGAACTTTACGACTGTAATGTTTTGGGAACCCGTCATCTGCTTCATGCAGCCTTGGAAGAAGGAGTTAACAAAGTTGTTGTCACGAGTTCTTGCGAAGCCATAGGACATCAACTGGGAAAACCAAGTAATGAAAACACACCATTCTATCCCTTTCCTGAAACTTTGCCCTATGCACTCACCAAAATTTTTGTTGAGCATGAGTGTTTAAAAGCATTTGCCGATGGTCTGTTTGTTGTGATTGTTCAACCCTGGCCTTATATCGGCTCGAATGATTTTAAACCTTCTGCTATGGGGCAAACACTTTTAGACTTTGCTCGCGGTAAACTACCCGCTTATACGACCGGAGCAAGATGCTGGGGAGCGATGAGAGATATGGTCGAGGGACACATCCTAGCCATGAAGTCAGGACGTGCAGGGCAGAAATACACCTTCAGTACAGATTTTTTAACCATGGATGAAATGCTCAGTTTGTTTGAAAAGATAACCGGAAAAAAACGTCCAAAGCTTTGCATTCCAACATCAATGATGGCAGATATAGCAAAGGTGACAGATTTGATTATGCCGCGATTATTTCCCCAGATGCCACATAATTTGACTTCAGGAGCAATACATCTACTACAAATGAATCAAAAAGCCGACTGTAGTAAAGCTAAAAATGAGTTAGGATACAAACCAACATCGATTGAGCAAGCTGTTGGTGATGCTTACACCGACTTTATTCGTCGAGGTTTAATTATAAATACGAACAAACTTATTTCCGTAACTCAATCTTGAAACTAATATCAAGCCTCTCACGATCTTTTTATCTAGTTAATTTAAGTTAGTTAATTTAAGTTAGCTGGCATTTTATAAGCAGATTACCATGAAGCAATCCTCTTCTTCACACCTCTGTTTTCCTAATGGTTGGTTCCGTATTGCCTATAGTAATGAGATTCCGCCGAAAACTGTCAAGCCGCTCCATTACTTTGGTCAAGATTTAGTGCTATTTCGTACCGAGAAAGGGGTTGTTCGTGTTTTCGATGCCCACTGCTCACACTTAGGTGCTCATCTAGGTTACGGCGGGATTGTCAAAAATGAGACGATTCAATGTCCTTTTCATGGTTGGTGTTTTAATAACAGTGGCAATTGTACTCAAATTCCTTATACAAACAAAATACCTCCGAAAGCACAAATTCGGACTTGGCCAGTTAGAGAAGTTAATGGTTTAATAATGATTTATTACCATTCTCAAGGACATTCCCCTGATTGGGAAATTCCAGAGTTGCCAGAATTTTTATCTCAAAATTGGACTTCATTATTACCTGTGATTCGACGTAAAAGTAGCACTTCTACTCAAGAAGTTGGTGAAGGAAGTATTGTAGATACGGCTCACTTTAGCCACTTGCATCCTCACACATTTGATGAAATAAAAGGCGAATCTTTAGTTGTCAGCTATCCAACTCTTACCTACAAAATGTATCCAGAATATAACTTATCTGGAGTAGCTAAGATATTAGGAGTAGAGGGAAAAACTTCGTTAGACTTTACATCCTATGGTTTGGGTTGCTTGGTTGTGCGCTCTTCCAGTAAAGCAATGGTGGAGATCGAAACTCTTACGATGTTTCTGCTAACGCCAATTAATCAGAACTCTATTGATTTTCATTTTCTTGTTAGTATCAAAAAGGTATTGAATAAACCTATAACTGCCCTACTTAAAAAATTTATTAAAGATTCTGCAATTAAAACGCTAAAAGAAGATATGAAAATCTGGGAGAATAAGATTTTTCGCACTCACCCTCTACTCTGTGATGGGGATGGACCAATCGCACAGTATCGTCGTTGGGTAAGTGAGTTTTACACAGATATATCAGTACCCTTGTAGAGTAAGTAGAAATAACTTTTTATGAGTCATGAGCTAATAGTAATGTTGACAAAAAATTGTATTAATTACTTAAGTTTAAACTGATTCTCGCCAACAAAGCTTAAAATTTCTATCACAACTAGAAATAGCTTCCTATAAAAAGTTTTTGGCTAATCTAACTTAGACCACCGATGATTGTATTCTTGAAGAATCTAACTCTACACTTTATCAGCTGATGAAATCGCGCTTTCCCTTTACATCTTTTCCTAATGGTTGGTTTTGCATTGCCTACAGTCATGAATTATCTGCGAAACAAGTTATACCACTACACTATTTTGACAGAGATTTAGTGCTTTTCCGGAGCGAAGATGGAATCGCTCACGTACTGGATGCTTACTGTCCTCATTTGGGCGCACATTTGGGTCACGGAGGACAAGTTAAAGGTGAGAAAATTCAATGTCCCTTTCATGGGTGGTGTTTCGATGGCAAAGGACAATGCCTTGATATCCCGTATGCAAACAAAATTCCACTAAAAGTACAAATTCAATCTTGGTTGGTTAAAGAAGTTAATGGGTTAATTCTGGTGTGGTATCATACTCATGGAGAAAAGCCTACCTGGGAGATACCAGAACTTCCTGAATATACTTGCTCTCAATGGACTTCCTTTCGCACTGTTGGTCAATGGAAGATTCGTTCACACGTTCAAGATATCAACGAAAATGCTTTAGATACCGCTCATTTGCAGTATTTACACGGGGTTGATTCTGTCAAAGGCAAAAGTTTACACAAAGAGGGTTGTATTTTGCGCTGGCCTTGCTCTACAACAAGCAAGATTGCTGCTGATGCTCAAGGATCGAGCGTTGAAGTAGTAAGCAAAATTGAATTTACTTTTTATGGTTTAGGCTATACAGTGCAGCGCTGTTGTACTAAAGGAATAATTGAGCAAGAATTTATAACAATAAATTTAAATACCCCAGTAGACATAGAATATGTTAACTCTTACTTAATTATTAGTTTCAAAAAACACTCGGAGCAATCTGAAATTTCTGATTTAGAAGCAATGACACTTCAAGTGGTCGCTATGGAAGCTCAGAAAGATATGCCAATTCTAGAAAATAAAGTGTATCAAAGTTCGCCTATCTTAAGTGATGGCGATGGACCAATTATGCAGTATCGTCATTGGGCACAGCAATTTTATTTAAATTAATTTATTTTTATGAAATCACGTTTTCCATTCACATCTTTTCCTAATGGCTGGTTTTGTATTGCTTATAGTCACGAACTATTGCCTGGAGATGTTAAGCCAATCCACTATTTTGGACAAGATTTAGTACTCTTCCGAACAGAATCTGGAACTCCATATGTGCTTAATGCTCACTGTCCTCACTTAGGAGCGCACCTCGGTTATGGAGGTTGCGTTCAAGGTGAAACCATTCAATGCCCTTTCCATGGTTGGCGTTTTAATGAGGACGGGAAATGCATAGAAGTACCTTACGCTAATAAAATCCCAGCTAAAGCACAAGCTCGAACTTGGTGTATCCGAGAATTAAACGGAGTGATTTTAGTTTATTATCATGCTCAAGGGAAACCACCGACTTGGGAACCACCACAAATACCTGAATTAAATTCTCAAGAGTGGACAAAATTTAAGGAAGTTGATCGGTGGCGAATCAACTCTCATTTGCAAGATTTACACGAACAAGTTGTAGACATTGCCCATTTCCCGACAGTGCATTCCGACCATTCTGCAAAAAGTCAAGGCTCTGATGTAGATGGTCCGGTTTGGAAGCAACGTCTTTACTCAGGGCAGGCTTTTAAAGCTGCAACATTAGACTTCAAGATAGAAACCCAATACGAAATTGCTCTTTATGGCTTGGGTTATAGCTTACAAAGATATTGTATAAATGGAATTGGTAAACTACAATTCATTCTCCTATTTTTGACAACACCAGTGAATGAGAAGTGTGTTGAGATTCAATTACTAATTAGTGTCAAAAAGTTATTTAATAAAGCCATAGCTTCGGTTATTACGTCTTTAGTGCTAAAAATGTTGAAGCAGGAAATGGAAAAAGATATTACTATTCTGGAGAACAAACTGTACCGTAAGGTTCCTCTTTTATGCGATGGTGACGGTGAAATCATAAGATATCGCCATTGGGCTAGCCAGTTCTATTCTGAAAATTTAGAACTACTTCCTTCCCTTCAAAAAATTACCTAAAATGTAGGTATAACTATGAATGACACTAAAATAAGTTAGAAGTAATTTAATGTGAAGGTTTTAGAGAAATATAGAAAGTTTGAATCAAGTGGTTAAACAAAAGAAAAAACAATTCGCGTAATAATTTAGCGAATTTTAAAGGTCAATTAGCGGGAAAAATTGGAACTGTAATAGATTTAATGAGCAGATTACCACTAGAGATTTAGTTTCAAGAAAATCCTAGAAGTTCTGATACTAAAATTGAAGGAAACATTTTAAATTTAGTTTCATAATCACTTTTATTTTACTCATCAAAAACGTAAGGTAACTGACCCCATCATGTACTTTGCAGCACCAGAAAACCAAAATTTAGGAATTGTTAAACGAAAATGAAAGAAAGGATGTGCAAAACTCAGTGTTGTCCCTTTCACTGAAAAACAGCGAGGAACTCCGGAGTTTTTCTTTCAAACATCTTCTAAAACTTCCTTGACAGCTGTGATACAAGCTTAACTTGACCAGAACGTTGCTGCATTTTTTTAATTCCATCGTTACGAAGCGTAAGTCACTGTTTAGAACCCACATTCCGCATCCGAATTTGTAGTACTCGCTTATCACGGATAATACATCGAACAAAAAAGAATCAAATGACACAAGCAGCTATTTTTTTTAGTCTAGTACACGGCGATCGCCACGCAAAACTAATGTCAATAAGTATCAATAAAGAAAGTATTATGTTTGAAGGAGTATTTATACTTCATAGACAATAAAATATTATATAGAATCTAGATTTTTCTAGATAAAGCTAATGGTCATACATAATAAAATAGAAAAAAGAGTATAAAAATTAGGAGGTAAAAGGAATAAAGCTTTTAACTCTAATAATAAATAATTTGAAAAGAATTATGTTAATTATTTAAGCTAATATTGATAGTATTGATAGCATTCACTCGGTAGAAAATTGAGTATGTACTTCCTATCTTCTGTAAGATTAGATATTTGTTTATCATTATTATTATTGTTATATTCACCATGCAGATGAAAAGATGAAGAGTCTAGATGTCCAAATAGTAATGATACATCAAATCTTTTAACTACATTTAATGAAATCGCTAAAAAAACATTACTTAATCCTTGATTAAATAATTTATCCATTGTCCTACCTAACTTATCATCGTTAAGATATTCAGGTTTTACTCCTTCTCCAATTAAATGTTCACAAGGTCGGTTTTCAAAAAATTATGAAAACATATACAGCGGTGCAGAAACGAAGCCTATACCATTTAAAATCATTGCTTTTACAACATGACCAGAACTAATTTTTTCGGAAAAATCTTCTCCAACCAATTTATTAATTATTTCGACTGAACCAATTGAATCAATAATTCCGGCGACTATTCCTAAATGGTCAATATTTTTAATTTCAATTTCTTCGAGATTAGACATAGCACCTGTAAAATGTGAAAAACACCTTGCTCATATTTTCACACTTTGTGTGCTTAAAAACTTATAAAAATCTTTTCTTACTATCAACAAAACTAAAGGCGCTTAATAAAGCCTACGGTACTGGTTACTCAATACATAATTACTATACTTGTTAATAATTTTTCTCATTTGACTGACAATAACTCTGAACCCTGATAGTTATTATGTACTACTTATTTGTGTCAATCTATTTTGAAGATTGTGGGGTGCGGAATGTGGGTTAGAAAAAATATTTTTTACTAATCACTAGATAACTATAAAAATTATTAACTGCTGGTATCTGCTATCAGCAGTTATCGTTTTACGGCTCACGCCGATGGGAGAGTGAAGTCTGCCGTGGGGAGGCTCCCCACGGCGAGCTTCACGTGAAGTCCGTAAAATAAAGGATTTGAAAAAATGAAAACTCCGCAAGAAATAGCCAGTGAACTAAAGAAGTTCTATGGTTCAGCTATTCTCTACAAACACTGGCTCGGCTTGAGATATACCGACGGTATTCAATACCTAGCTCAAGAAGCTAATTGTTATTGGCTCTTAGATGCAATTGCTTCACATCAAACAAAGCAATTTCTATCTAATCCAAAGTTAAGAGAATTTCAAATTTGGCATTTAAGAGTTAAAGATAATTCCGGTGTTTTGATATGTGAGTGGGATACGAATCAAGAAGTATTACGCCAAGAAATCGAATATACAGATTTTCCATTAAACCATATCAAGCTCTATCTGGTTGAAAAAGTCTTAATGCTTCCAAACGAATACTAAATCGCAACAAAAATAGTTCATAGGAGAAAATAATGATTCAGGCAATTACTTCAGAACAGGTTTTCGTCACAAATCTCGAACAATTCATGACTAAAGCTGACAAATTCATCAAAATCTACTACTCAGGTGTCAGCGATGATAATCATGTTCTGGAAATAAAGCAAGAACTGAAAAATTTAGTTTCAGATACAGACTTGCAACAGTTAGAAATTGATTACAAACACAACTGTGAAATCAAGGATTTGATGTCAGATTATCACGATTCATCTTGGTGGTAATTGGCTAAGAGCTTACGCTCAGAGGACAATGAAGTACTTAGGAGAAATCTACCTCATGGCTAAACGTAAATATTCTACACCCAAATTTCAAGCAATTGATGATTCTGTTTTAGGCGAGTACTCAGTTAGTGATTACTCAGAAAGACTCTACTCAAAAGTCTACTATTCAATACGTTCTTTATGTGGACTTGTCGCTAAAAACAATTTCCAGGATTTCAATTGGGATATATTCAAAGAGCGCTTCGCAAGTGATTTTGGAAATGTTGAAGAAAAACGCTATTCTCTGGAACAGCTACTTGAATTCGCATTCCGTAAATTCGGTAAAACTAAAGAAGATTTAGTAGTACTAAACGAATTATCTTGGCAGCGAAGACGAGAATATGCTGCTCGTGTAAATGCAAGTGTTAATCCTCACATGAAAGCCGAGAATTAGTACTGAAATTATAAACCATAATATAAGGGGAATAAAGCAGATTTTATTCCCCTTTTTGCTGTCGAAAATTATTTCAAATACATCATCAGTTCAACCTTTTTTCGCTTCACAAAAATCAAAATTATTGTCCGCTAGTAAAATGTTGAAAAATAGTTACATCGTTTGGGAAGGGGCATCTTTAATTAACGGTTCTCCTATAGTTTTGATATTGACAGGTTTTGTTTCTCCTAGCACAAATCGTAAAACTGGAAGGCTAATTCAAAGCTGGATTTTACAACAAGAATTTGCTCCCACTTTCGCTGCTTCTAAAGGTCTTGATTCAGGTGTATGTGGGTCTTGTCCTTTAAAATTGAGTCAAATAGGAAGCTGCTATGTTCATCTATTGCCTATCAATAATATTTACCGAAAATATGTAGCAGGCAATTATCCAAAATTGGGCACAAATGAAATAGAAGTTTTGAAGCATTATCGATATCCTATCAGAATTGGTTCCTATGGCGACCCTACAGCAGTACCATTTGATGTTTGGGAATCAATCATCTCTGCATCTGGTAGGTATACGGGTTATACACATCAATTTTACGAATGTGACTCTCGTTGGAAACAATATTTAATGGCTTCGGTACAGAGCGAATCCGAAGCCCGTATTGCTCAAATTCAAGGTTGGAGAACCTTCAGAATCATTGCTCCCGATGCACCATTAAGTGAAAACGAAATCCTTTGTCGTCATACCGAAGATGACAGAATTCAATGTGAAACTTGTTTGTTATGCGATGGAGCATCTTCAAAACCGAATATTGCAGACAGAGTTCACGGTTTGAAATGGAAAGTATCAAATTTCGTGAAATATTCCAATTCTCTATCTAATTAATTCAAATGAAAGCTTGTGTAATGGTACCTCAATTTATCCATCACAAGCTTTCAAAATTATTCAAAACATTTTTCGTAAGGTAATACTAATGGCAGAAGTCTTAAGCGAACCACAATTTCAAATATTTACTCATTTAAAAACAGGAATTAAAACCGGAAGAATTTATTTTCCTGCGCTTTTCTTGGCTGATTATCATGAGAGTATTGCTCAATGGTTGCAAAGGCAAGAAATTATCTTCGATGAACGGGACTTGAAGCAATACCCAGATGGTTCGTTTCGGCTCTATTTCAGAACAAGTAATTCCCTCGAAATTGAATATTTTAGTTTAATAGCACCCCTGATTCGCCAGCAGTATCTTTACTAAGCAGAAGGGAAGGGGGTAAGGTAAGCGACTGTATCGGATTCAAATAAAAACAGCTATACCCGCATTTCTCACAAGCTGTAGGTTAATTATCCCCAAGCCCTTATCTAGTTCCCTTTTAAAATTACTTTTGAAATCAAATAATTAACTAAACTTGATCTTAACAAAGGCTTTCAGAAAAACCGCTTTCTCTGAATGGATAAATTTTAATTATCAAATAAATAAAATTAAATATTTGAATTTATGAAGGGATTATTTTAATCTTGAAGTTAATTTAAGAAATTAATTTTTCTAAAAGGTTTTTTGTTACCAGATTGTATGATAATCAAAGTTGAATAAATTTAAGAATAACTTTCTGATACTTATGAGAATCTAAAACAGTAATGAAAACTAGGTAGTAGTTAGAAGCGGTTTCTTATGGTTCTAAATTGAGCTAACTACAATTACTTAGTCCTTTTTTTCAGTTAGTAATAAAAAGTAATCTGCAACAAAGAGGTATAGATTAGTATTTATATTGTAATTATAAAATATTCTAATTGTTAATTAATATGAAAATTGCTGAAATATATTTATGATTATGGATTAACCTAATTTTTAAATGTTTCATAAATAATATATATATTAATTATAACTGGATAAAAGAATATGAATAATATTGACCAGTTGACACCTGTGACATTAAAAACAGATTTAAATGCTCAAGAAATATATTTCAAAGTTTGGGAAAGGGAGCAAGAACATACCAAAACTCGCTGGAATGTTACGACTTTCTTTGTAAGTATTAGTTTTGCAATTTTTGGAATCTCGCTCCAAACCAAAAATCCTTCTGCGCCACCAATTATATCTCATGTAGCAGCTTTGGCTGTGTATTGGTTTGCTTTCGTGCTGTTTTGGCGGTTCAACAGTTTTACTAATTACTTACGGGATTATTTACGAAATATGGAATCATCAGCAATTGTAAATATTGACGTACAGACTAAGATGGATAACACAATACACGCAAATCGATGGATTTCTACATTTAATTTATTGTTCTATTTTGGTGTTTTTTATACTGTTGCTGTTGGACTATTGTGGTGGAAATAGGTATTAATCAATTAAAAAATAATTAAAACTAATAAAAATTAAAAACAATAATAAATAACTTTAAAAGAGAGATGATAAAAAACTGATGGAATTAAAGTTTGTCGCAATCAAAGTTAAACTTTCAATACATTTTTTACCTTAAATATATTTGTTTTGATGGAGGATATTGTGTCTTTAAGGGTATTAACAATGATGAGAAGTAAAACTGGAGTAGGCTATGTCTAATTTACCTCTTAACGACTTAAATCTACCATACCCCGACCCCCTACATCCTATCGTCGTACATTTCGTAATTGCGATGGTATTTTTTTCCTTTTTCTGTGATGTGGTGGGCTATTTTAATCGCAACCAACGGCTGTTCGAGGTAAGTTTCTGGAATATGTTTGTTGCGGCGATCGCCATTTTCGTTGCTATCATTTTTGGTCAGTTTGAAGCCGGTTTAGCCAAGCCCTATCCAGCAGTGCAACCAGTTCTGAACTGGCATACTATTATGGGTTGGTCGCTTTCGGCACTAGTTGTTGGTATTACTGGTTGGCGCTTTGTAATTCGCGCTCGTAACCCGCGCAAAGTCCCAGCAGCTTATCTTGGCGCAGCTACGTTTTTAATTGTTTTAGTATCATTGCAAGTATATTTAGGAACTCAGTTAGTTTGGAAATACGGGCTGCATATCAAGCCTGTGGTTAAAGCGATTGAACAGGGAGTCGTGCAATGAACGAGCAACTTGTTAACCAATTAGGACTTAGGCTGGGTGCTAATAATCTTCCTTATGAGTTGCCGATTCATCCAATTTTAGTGCATTTCACCCTGGGTCTATTTATCATTGGAATCTTTTTTGATATTGCTGGCAATTTGTTTGCATGGGAAAAACCAATCCTCAAATTCTTATCGCTTCCTACTTTGCGATCGGGATTCTACGATGTTGGCTGGTATAACGTTTTAGCTTCAGCTTGCATCACGTTTTTCACGGTGACAGCAGGTTTTTTTGAGATTTTACTTGCCAATCCCCCTACTAATTTCAACAGCGCTTGGGGATTGGGAGCGGGGACAACAATGGTTTTGCATGGCATAGGAGGGGTATTACTCTTAGCAATCATTGTTGCCATGACGGTGTGGCGAGCATTACAGCGCTACCGCTGGTGTAAGGATGCTTCAAGACAGGTACAGTGGAGCTATCTGCTAGCAGGAATTGTGATTCTAGGGATTATGTATATTCATGGGACGTTAGGAGCGCACTTAGGTGGTGATTTTGCCATTCACAATACTGCTGCTGGATTAATAGAAAAGGGTATAAATCCTAACTCTGCTTTGAAGTAATAAAGAAAGGTTATTAGATAGTGGATAGTGGATAGTGGTTAGTAGTTTAGAAATTTAACAACCAACAACCAACCCTTCGGATTCGGCAGTTGCTACAACGGTGCGTGTTCCTCCCTACGGGTTCGTTAGTTGTAATCTGCGAGAAAGCCTCCGGCTTACATGGGGGAAACCCCCAAGACCACACTAACTCACCGCAACGCACTGCCTCACAACTAACAACCATCAACCAACAACTAACAACTAACAACTAACAACTAACAACTAACAACTAACTCCTCGTTTATTATGTTGAGAATTATAGAATATTTGGTCTTTGCGATTGGTGCGGCAGCGATTATCGTTGTTAGCTATTTGATGGGACAATGGTCATATTCCTGGTTGCCTGTTGAGGCAAGTACAGATGCTCAAAGGATTGATGACCTATTTTGTTTCCTAGTCACTTTAGGTTCGGTTATTTTCTTTGGGGTAATTGGCATGATTTTATTTTCGCTAATTGCTTATCGCGCACCCAAAGGAGACTATAGCGAGGGGCACCCAATTAGAGGTGATTGGAAGTTAGAAGTTACTTGGACTGCGATTCCAACTTTATTAGTGTTAATTATCGTTGGTTATAGCTTCATAATTTATCAAAAAATGGATATCGCTGGACCTACGCGGGTGCTAGGGGAACTACCCGTAGGAATTCAAAGAGCTAATGCCCAAACTATTAACCAGAATATTGCAGACACCGAACTAATCGAGGTGATTTCTCAGCAGTGGGACTGGACTTTCCGCTATCCAAAACAGAACGTTGTTAGTAAGGAACTGCATCTACCGAGCAACCAGCGCGTTCGCTTAGTGTTGCAATCGAAAGACGTTCTCCACGGATTCTATGTCCCAGAATTTCGCATCAAACAAGATATTATCCCCAACCGTAATATTAATTTTCAGTTTATACCGACCCGCGTAGGTAAATATCAGTTGCATGATTCCCAATTTAGCGGCACATATTTCGCCGTCATGCAGGCAGATGTTTACGTGGATACTCCCCAAGATTATGTCAGATGGTTGGCACAAGCAGCTAATCATCCTTCAAATACTTTGAGTTTGGCGGCTTCCGAAGAGGCTCAACCACCTCATCAAGTTTTCAAAAGTAATTGGTATACAGTTTTACCCGCAAAACCTAAAGAGGTAGATAGTTCAAATTTTGCATTAAGGAATTTTACTAATGACCAATAATCCTGCTCAAAGTCTTGCTGGTGCTAGTGAATCGGCAACTCACAGCGAAATTCACAACTGGCGGCAATATTTTAGTTTCAATACCGACCATAAGGTAATTGGGATTCAGTATTTAGTAACAAGCTTTATCTTTTTCCTAATTGCTGGCTTATTAGGCATGTTCATCCGTGCCGAACTGATTACCCCTCCCTCAGATTTGGTGGATCGTCCTCTTTACAATGGCTTATTCACCATGCACGGCACGCTGATGATTTTCTTATGGATTATTCCATCGTTGGTAGGTTTAGCTAATTATTTAGTACCGTTGATGATTGGGGCTAAGGACATGGCTTTTCCCACCCTGAACGCCATCTCTTTCTGGCTGATTCCACCGGGGGGTTTGTTACTAATGTCAAGTTTCTTGCTACCTAGTGGTACGGCTCAATCTGGTTGGTGGTCTTATCCGCCGTTGAGTATTCAGAATCCAGGGGATAATCTGTTAAACGGTCAACTTTTTTGGTGTCTGAGTCTGGTTGTACTCGGCATATCCTCAATTATGGCAGCGGTTAACTTTGTTACCACTATTATCTGGCTGCGAGCGCCGGGGATGACGTTTTTTCGGATGCCGATTTTCGTATGGTCTGTATTCAGCGCCCAAATACTTCAGTTGCTTTTCCTGCCTTCTCTGACTGGAGCAGCGATTATTCTATTTTGCGATTTGACTTTCGGGACTAATTTCTTTCGACCCTTTGTAGACGGCGATCCGGTACTTTACCAACATCTATTCTGGTTTTACTCTCACCCCACAGTATACGTATGGGCGCTACCCTGTTTCGGTATTTTCTCGGAGATTATCCCAGCCTTCAGCCGCAACCCATTGTTTGGGTATCGGTCAGTGGCGATCGCCACGATTTCTTTAGCGGTAATTACCTCGGTGGTGTGGGTTCACCATATGTTTGCCAGCGGTACGCCGGAGTGGATGCGGTTACTATTTATGCTGACTTCAGAGCTTGTCGCCGTCCCTACGGGAATCAAAGTATTTGCCTGGACTGCTACGATTTGGAGGGGAAAACTACACTTAGAAACCCCGATGCTGTTTGCCATCGGTGGAGTGATGATGTTTCTTGTGGGTGGGGTAACTGGGGTAATGCTGGGCGCGATGCCTTTTGACCTGCACGTTAACAACACCCATTTTATAGTGGGACATTTTCATTATCTCGTTTTCAACACCATCACAATGGCAATATATGGAGCAGTTTACTTTTGGTTCCCTAAGATGACCGGACGAATGTATGCTGAAGGTTGGGGCAAAATCCATTTCTGGCTAACCTTTATTGGTGCCAACCTTACCTTCTTCCCGATGTTTCCCTTGGGTTTACAGGGAATGGTACGCCGCATCTCTTCCTACGAACCGCAATACGCTGGTTGGAACATCCTCGCTAGTTTGGGAGCGTTCTTACTGGGAGTATCCACACTACCTTTTATCGCCAATATCATTGCTTCCTGGCTATACGGTGCCAGAGCTACCAAAAACCCCTGGTTAGCAACTGGGTTAGAGTGGATAGTTTCCTCACCACCACCCAAAGAGAACTTTGAAGAAATTCCCCACGTTCACTTTCCCCCATACAGCTACGGAAGTCCTCAAGCTTGGTCTCAAGATGCTTCCGATCCATATGATTATTAATTGGGAATTGGGCATGGGGCATTGGGCATTGGGCATGGGGCATTGGTAATTGGTAATAGGCATTGGTAATTGGTAACAGCTAGGGAGCAAGATGCTCCCACTACAAATATTTCTCCTTGTCCCCCTCTCCCCTTGTCTCCCCATCACCCCATCTCCCGTTCTCCCCCTCTCCCCCTCTCCCGTTCTCCCCCTTTCTTTAAAGCCGAGTAAGTTATGCAAAATTCTGCCCCACAAAATCTTAGACCCAGCCACGAAGATCCCCGATATGGTCAAGAAGATGAAATTTTTGTCGATTTAGAGCAGTTGCGGCAGAAAATGCCACGTCCTTTGCGGCGATTTTTCCCTAACGGTGGGGGACACCATCATCGCGAGAAGGATAGAACGTTATTTGGCTTCACCGTGTTTCTGATGTCGGAAAGTGTCATCTTCCTCGCTTTTATTGTCAGCTACATCGCTTTGCGGCTAACTGCTGAAACTTGGCTACCACCTGGGGTGAAAGGACCGGAAGTATCAACTTCTATCATTATTTATACGGTAGTTCTTTTATCCAGTAGCTTGGTTATCTACTTAGCCGAACGTGCTTTAGAGCGCGGTAAAATCAATCTATTTCGCTTGCTGTGGCTGACTACTTCGGCAATGGGAAGCTTTTTTCTATATGGTGAGATTAAAGAGTGGTTGAGTAATAGTTTTGGACCTTCTACGGGTTTAGTCGGCTCAACCTACTACCTGCTGACGGGTTTCCACGGTTTGCACGTGACTGCCGGAATCATTCTACAGTTAATTATGCTCGGTCGCTCTTTCATTCCCCATAATTATGATAAAGGACATTTTGGTGCTACTGCGGTTTCTTTGTTCTGGCATTTAGTTGATGCAATCTGGATTATTCTGTTTTCGCTTCTTTATCTTTGGAAAGCGTAAACTACTTTTATAGGACTTACGCAACTGGCATATTTTTCTTGTAGGGTGCTGTGACACTTCGACTATTTCTGAACGTAGTAATAACCTTTTTAGTGTCACGCACCAACAGGTAATTGTGACAATTGCGTAAGTCCTGTTTTAATTTATAGGGTCTAAAAAACAGCGATAAATCGCTTACTACGAGCAAAAATAAGCGATACATTCTGATTGATTCAGATAACCTGAATTTATCGTTTTAAGAGAAAAGAATATTTGCTCTTATTAATTAACTTACCTAAAGTTAAATCAACCAAGAAGGGTAAGGTTGATATGAAGCAATTTCACAAATCAAAACATTTATCGCCGACTCGCCGCAACAGAAATAATCGACAATGGATACAGCAACTAGGTGCAGGACTAACCCTGACTTCCGGACTGGCACTTTTAGCGACTTTTCTACATACTCTACCGGGATTGGGACTATTTAGTCCTTTAATTCTGGCAATACTTCTCGGTATTTTGGTTCGCAATACTGTAGGAACTCCCCAAGTTTGTCAGTTGGGAATTACCTTCTCACTCAAGCGGATTCTCAAGTTTGCGATTATTCTGCTGGGTTTGCAACTTAGTTTGGAACAGGTGATTGAAGTCGGTGGGGTAGGACTTTCTATCGTTACCCTTTCCTTGCTCGCGACCTTTGTTTTCACCTGCTGGCTGGGTAAACGCTTGGGTGTAGATAGAAAACTCTCACAACTTATTGCTGCGGGTGCTTCTATTTGTGGAGCTTCTGCGGTGATTGCTACCAATGTGGTAGTCGATGGTCATGATGAGGATGTTGCTTACGCAGTGGCAATGGTAACGGTTTTCGGTACTGCTTCAATGTTGCTATATCCGCTGTTACCGGGACTGCTGCACCTTACACCCCAAGCATTCGGGCTTTGGTGCGGTGCTTCGATTCATGAAGTAGCTCAAGTTATTGCTGCTGCCTTTCAAGATGGTAAAGTTAGCGGTGAAATTGCGACCATTTCCAAATTATCGCGGGTAATGCTACTGGCTCCGATGGTTTTAGGACTAGGGCTAATATCTGCTCGCACGAATCAAAAAGGACGAAAGCTCAATCTACGTCAAATGCCAATCCCTTGGTTTGTGCTGTACTTTTTAGGGGTAATTATTCTCAACAGCTTGAATATTTTCCCCGCAGGTGCAAAAGCCGCAGTCATACAGATAAATCAATTTTTATTAGCAATCTCCTTGGCAGCGATGGGATTAGAAACGAGTTTATTAAAGCTCAAGCAAGCGGGAATAAAACCTTTATATTTAGGAGCTGCTTCTTGGTTGTTTATCTCTGTATTTAGTTTGGGTTTAATTAAAATCTTTTATTGGTAATAAATATGTGGCAACGCATTTTAGTCGCAACGGACGGAACAGAATTAGCTCGAATAGCTGTTGATGAAGCGATCGCTCTAGCTGCTTTAACTCAAGCTCAACTTTTCGGCATCTTTGTAGTCGATCCAGTGGATTTTGATGAAGATATTGCCGAGCAGATGTTACAAACAGGTCAGTCTGAGCGACAAAGGTTTGAGCAAGCAGCAAAAGTCCAGAACGTTCCAGTTCAGTTTGAACTTAAAACGGGAGAACCTGTAGTTGAAATTCTATCTATGGCAAAGACTGTTAAAGCCGAGTTGATTGTAGTTGCACCCCATCATCGTAGTTCCTTTTATCATCTCCTAATTCAGAAAAGTGTAACAAATAGATTGGTCGAGCAAGCCAAACAATCTATCTGGATTGTTAATCCTGCATAAACGTAAATTATGCAGTTAAACCGCGAGAATTAATTGAGGAAAATAATGGAATTTTTATCTAATACAGTTGCCTTGTCGCGGATGCAGTTTGCCTTAACGGCAACATTTCATATGCTTTGGCCAGTTTTAACCACTGGTATGGGTATTTACTTGGTTATTGTTGAAGCACTATGGCTCAAAACTCGCAATCGCGATTATTATTACCATGCTCGCTTCTGGTCTAAGCTTTACGTTCTAAATTTTGGTATCGGAGTAGCAACTGGAATTCCGATGGAATTTCAGTTTGGCACTAATTGGGCATCTTTTTCGGAAGCAACAGGAGACTTTTTTGGCAGCATTATAGGCTTTGAGGCTTCAATGGCATTTATGCTGGAGGCTGGCTTTTTAGGGATTATGCTGTTTGGCTGGGAGCGAGTTAATTCAGTAATTCACTTATTCGCTACCGTAATGGTAGCTTTTGGGGCTAATTTATCAACGTTTTGGATTTTAACGGCAAACTCCTGGATGCAAACACCTAGCGGTGGGGAATTTATTGATGGCAAATTTGTAGTACGCGATTTCTTTGAGGCTATGTTTAGTCCATTTATGCTTAATAGCGTGCTGCATATGTTTTTTGCGACTTTAGAAACTTCTTTGTTCGTTATTGGTGGCATTAGCGCTTGGTATATTCTCAATCAACGCAATTCGGAGTTTTTTGCCAAGTCATTGAAAGTGGTTTTAGCTGTGGCGATCGCCGTTGCTCCCCTGCAAATTTACATCGGACATCTTAGCGGCGAACAGGTTTATCACTACCAGCCCACAAAACTGGCAGCGATGGAAGCTCAGTGGAATACTACACCTGCTGGACAAGGTGCTGACTGGAGTTTGGTTGCTTGGCCCAATGAAAAGAGCGAAAAAAACGATTGGGAAATTACCGTTCCTAACGCTCTAGGATACATTTTGGAATTCAAACAAAAGCTTTCAGAACCCGTAAGAGGTTTAAAATCATGGCAGCCAGAAGATCGACCTCATTTATTGCCTTTGATTTACTATGCTTTTCGCATCATGATTGCCATTGGTTTTTTCTTTGCAGGATTGATGCTATGGAGTACCTTACAGTGGTTGCGAGGTAAGCTGAGTGGAGAAACTATTGCTCAACAACGTTGGCTGCTACGGGCTTGGGTTATTGCTGCTCCTCTGGGCTATATCGCTGTAGAGTCGGGTTGGATTGTGCGTTGTGTAGGTAGACAACCTTGGACGGTTTACGGACAAATTCGTACTGCCGATGCTGCGTCTAATTTACCTGCTCAAACTGTTCTTTCGTCTTTAATTGTTTACGCTGCTATTTATTCTTTGCTGTTTGTGGCAGCACTATTTTTTGGTAGCCGTATCATCCGTCGCGGACCTAAATTCGACTTACCTATTCCTGGCGAAGAAAAACCCCCGATTGAAACCGACTCAGCCGAACACCTTCCGAATCAGCGTCCAGCAGAAGCACAACAATAGGAGAATTTATGGAAACGTTAGAGTATTTTTTACCACAGGTTTGGTTCGTAATCTTAGGTATTTTCCTATTTCTCTATGTGATGCTCGATGGCTTTGATTTAGGAGTTGGAATTCTTTCTCTAACAGCATCTACCGAACAACGACGCAGCATTTTAATGACCTGCTTGGGAAATGTTTGGGATGCAAACGAAACCTGGTTGGTACTGATGGGAGGTACTTTATTTGGGGCTTTTCCTTTGGCTTACAGCACGATTCTTAATGCTCTATACATTCCAGTTTGTTTGATGATTTTTGGACTTATCTTTCGAGCAGTTGCCTTTGAATTTAGAGAACATTCAGATAACAAAATTTTTTGGAATCTTGCTTTCGGAGTTGGGAGCTTTTTAGCAGCAATAGGTCAGGGTTTCGCTCTCGGTACAGTATTTAAAGGTATTCGCGTTGATGAGGTAGGACACTTTGTTGGCGGTCCCTGGGACTGGTTGAGTTGGCAAACAGTCCTTGTCGCGTTAACTTTAATACAGGGTTACGTTCTAATAGGCTCGACCTATCTTATTCTTAAAACAGAAGGGGACTTACAGGCAACTTATTTCCGAACAGCTAAAGTTGCGTCAGTGACAACTTTGCTAGGAGCCGTTTTTATCACAGTTTCGACTCCACTTTTTTTTTATAATCAATTCCAAGCTCGCTTATTTGAAAAACCTCAAATTTTTATCTTTGCTTCAATTCCCCTGTTAGGATTATTGTTGATTTGGCAACTACTTAGAAGCCTCAATCATCAGCAGGAAGTTACTCCTCTTGTTTGGACAATCCTCATTTTTTTGCTTTCTTTTTTGGGACTGGGGCTAATAGTTTTTCCTTTGATTATTCCTCCTCAAATCACTATTTATGAAGCTGCTGCTTCACCCAGTTCCTTAGTTTTTATGCTGATTTTTATTGGTTTTCTGATTCCGATAATGATGGCATACAACATTTATCAGTATATTGTTTTCCGAGGGAAGGTTGTCAGCGATTTGTATGAGTAAAAATCAGTTTTTAACTATAGCAGTATCTATCTCTTATCGCTGTTTTATATGGTAGATATAAATTTACGCGCTCCTCTAGCAATTAGCTTGGGAGCAATTGCTGGAGCTTTAAGCCGCTACTATCTCACCCTGGCATTTAGCCGGTGGTTGGGAACGACTTTTCCTTACGGAACTTTTGCGATTAATCTTTCTGGTGCTTTTATTATGGGCTTTTTTACGACTTTAGCGTTTGAAAGTGTTGTTTTATCTCCAGATTTACGGCTGTTAATTACAGTTGGTTTCTTAGGTTCGTATACTACTTTTTCAACTTATGCTCTCGATACTGCGAACCTGCTGCGAATAGATAGTTGGTTCGTGACGCTATTTTACTGGTTGGGAAGTGCGTTTTTAGGAGTGATTAGCTTAGAAATAGGCAGTTTTTTGGCGAGGAAATTATTATGACTACTTGGGAACAGTTAACAATTTATACAGAAGAATCTGACCGCTGGCATGGTAAAGCTTTATACGTAGCTATAATTGAGCGAGCCAAACAGCAAGGTTTAACTGGAGCAACCGCAACTCGTGGAATTATTGGATTTGGCAAGCATGGCAGAATTCATACTACCGAAATTCTGGCTCTTTCATCAGATTTACCGATTGTAGTGACTTTAATTGCTCGTTTTGAACAAATAGAAGAATTTTTACCCGTAGTGCAAGAAATGGTAAAAGAAGGAATTATTGTGAGACAAACGGTAGGCGTGATTCATTCGAGCCTTTAATATTCCGTTGCTTTTATTGCGGTTTTCAGTTGGGTAGAATACATTCTTGTGGGATGGAGAGCAGCGCGTTGCGGTGAGTCTAGTTTGGGGTGTCGGTTTCCGTCCCCAAAACTAGCGAACCCGGAGGGAGGTTCCCGCAGTACGTAGCGACTGCGGGGCATCCCTGCCCGTCCGAATCTGACTAATTTTGCTGTATTGCACTCAACCGAAAAACGCTATAGTTCGACGGCAAACCATTTATTCATCCCCAAAACCGAGTCAGAAGCAGTTTCGCAATATAGCGGTTTTCACGCTTATTGCAATACAAATTTAATCTCACCCGTCCTGTCAGACACCCCTCTCCTTATCGAGGCTATGGTGTACACAAAAGTAGTTAAAACCATTACCCGCCAGGGACTGCAAGTCCCTGGCTAATAGCAAAAGTCCTATAAATAGGACTAAATTAATAACTATCATGTTTTTTTAGGTAATTTGTTAGTCGTCTTTAGACGACTTGAGCTATTAGACGGGGGTTTCCAACCCTCGGCGGACTCAACCGAAAAGCGCTATATACCGAAAAAATAGCTGTAAAATATTTGAGGAGCTATTCACAAATTTTTAATATCTGGATGAGAAACTAAAATTAAACTCCTCTAAATCCCCAACTTCCCCATGTCCGCAACCACGATTTTAATTATTGAAGATGATACAAATCTTTGCGAGACGCTACAGCTTTACGTTGAGCGTGAGGGATGGAAATGTCTAATTGCTAATAACGGTTTGAAAGGGGAGCAAATAATTAAGCAGTGTCATCCCGACTTAATGGTGCTGGATATTATGTTGCCAGATACCGATGGTTTCGGGTTTTGTCAAAAGTTACGTGCTGCGGGATTATTTGTGCCAATTTTGATGTTAACTGCCAGAACTGGAGAAGGCGATCGCATTCAAGGACTTTCCCTTGGTGCTGATGATTATCTTACCAAACCTTTCAGCGCTAAAGAATTGATAGCGCGGATAAAATCTTTACTGCGGCGAGCTTACAGCGCCGGATATCGAGATGTCAGTCATCGTAGTGGTTTAACTTTAGACGGATTACAGCGTCAGGTATTTCTTAATGGTGAGCTTCTTGACTTGCGAGGTAAAGAATTTGACGTACTCAATCAATTGGTAGGTACTCCTGGAAAAGCATATTCCCGCGAAGAACTGTTAGAAAAAGTTTGGGGTTTTGATTTTGAAGGAGATACCCGAATTGTTGATGTTTATATTCGCAAGCTACGGGAAAAAATTGAGTTAGACGCGGCTCATCCTGACTATATCCAAACTGTTTGGGGTGTAGGTTATCGCTTTAAGGCAGGTGAAAAATGAAAGGATGGTACAGTGTTTCTACCCGCCTCTCCTTGATACTTATGGGTCTGACTTTGGGTAGTTTGCTCGTACTTTCCTTTGTTTTAGATGCAGCGCTCAAACACTTTTTTATACAAGGTGCTTTAGCTCGTTTGCAGCGTCACGCAAGTACATATGCGGCAAAATCCCAATCGGAATTGAATCATCGTTCCACTCTCGAACAATGGGCAGACTTAACTGCACGGCAAGGACAGCTACAAGTTATCGTTTTCGATTCCAAAGCCAGAGAAACGATTCAAAGTGAAGGAGTTCCCCGAGTCAGCTTGGTCAAACCTCCACCTCATATAATCTCGAAAACTTTGGCAGGCTCATCTCAACAAGGAAGGTTTTGGGTCGAAACTACTTCGCCATATCCTTGGTGGCTCTATGCTACTGCACCTATTTATCAAAATGCTAGTTCTCAAGTATTCGGTGCGGTCTACATTGCCATGCCGTTACGACGACCGCAGCAGTTTGCCCAACAAGTTAAAGGTGTGGTTTTCGGTATGGCTATTGTGGTACTTTGTATTACTGCTCTGACCGCATTTTTACTATCTCGCAGTTTGACCGTTCCCCTCAGCCGTCTTCACCATCAAGCCGAACAACTCAAAGCTGGAGATTATACGGCGCGTTCTCACCTCCAAGGTAAGGGAGAACTCGCACAGCTAAGTACTTTATTAGACCAAATGACGGATAAACTAGCAACTACTTTACAAGCCCTGAAAGCCCAAGAAAACGCCCGTCGCGAATTAGTCGCAAACGTTTCTCACGACCTCCGCACGCCTCTAGCAACTTTGCGGGTAGAATTAGAAGCGGTTTTAGATGGGGTGGTTGAGGGTGAACAAGCAACGCAATACTTGCGACGTGCTTGTCGAGAAACCGATTATCTCGCGAACTTGGTTAACCAACTGTTACTATTAGCACGAGCAGATGCGGGTCAACTGTCAGTAAGTCCACAGGCAGTTTCGGCGGTAGCAATTGCTCAAGAATGTCTCTCGCGGATGGAGGTGGCAGCCTCATTGGCTCAACTCCAGCTAGAACTGCAAGCCATTCCTAATTTACCTCTAGTTCGGGTAGACCCGGAATTAACCGGACAAGTAATTTTAAACCTACTCGATAACGCGATTAAATACGCTCCCGGTAGCGGCACTATTAAGTTAGAAATTTTATCCGTAATTGAACGTCAACAACAGCAATACATTCCCGTAAAAATTTGCGATCGCGGACCCGGAATAGCACCAGAAATTCTTCCCTTCGTCATTGAACGCTTTTATCGGGGAAACGAAGCCCGTCCTAGAGGTGGATTTGGTTTGGGATTGGCGATCGCACACCAGATATGTCAACTTCAAGGCTGTATTCTGCAAATTCAATCTCAACCGCATCAAGGGACTGTTGTCACGTTATTGTTACCTGTCGCAATCTGAAAAATTGCCATACTTATTCACAGATTTTTAACATTTTTGCTTAACAATACACTTATCTACCCCAGGTAAACATAATGAACAAACTGATTGGTGTACTTGTACTCTCCGGTTTTTCAACCTTATTGATTAGCTGTGACAACACAACTAAGACTGTTTCGGAAACACCAGCAAACCCCGCAGTCACAACGAGCGATACAAACGTCACTCCCAGCGTCTCCGTTTCCGACCAAGCAGTGCAAAACGAAATCATAACTGTAACCGAGGTTGATGCACCTCAAAAAGGTTGGATTGTCATTCATCAAAGCAGTAGCGATGGTTCGGTAAAAGTACCGGAAAACATTGGTTATGCACCAGTACAAGCCGGTAAAAACAATAACGTTACCGTTAAGTTAAACCAACCAGTAGCATCTGGCGAGAAGCTTTGGGTAATGTTGCACCAAGACCAAGGACAGTTAGGAACCTATGAGTTTCCCGGTGCTGATAAACCCGTAAAAGTGAGTGAAGACATTGTTGTAGAATCTTTTACAACAACTGATAAATAAGGAGAATCAGACACAAAATTATTATGAAAACTCGTTTAATTGCAGGTACCGCAATAGTTGCAGTATTTCTAGCGGTATTTTTCAGCCTGAATAGCCCGATTTTTGCTCAAAGGTTTCCCCATCGGAGAGGATTTAACCGACCGATTCCCATTACTTCGAGCGATCGCGTTTACACCGCAGACCAAAGTTCTAATACAGTTAGTGTAATCAATCCTGCAACAAATCAAGTTTTGGGTACGATTCCTTTGGGTGAACCGCGACTTGATGGGGTACTCGGTCCGGTAGACCGCAACCAAGTTAACGTCCACGGTTTGGGATTTTCCCGCGACGGACGTTACATTGATGTGGTCAGCGTCACCTCGAATGCAGCTCAAGTCATTGATACTAGTACCAACAAAGTAGTAGGGACATACTACGTCGGGCGATCGCCACATGAAGCGTTCATTTCTCCCAATGGTAAGGAATTGTGGGTAGCTGTACGGGGACAAGATTATGTCTCGGTTATCGACCTCAGTCAAGGTAAGGAAGTTGACCGCATTCAAACCACAGATGGTCCTTCCAAGGTAGTGTTTAGTCCCGATGGTCGTCGCGCTTTTGTTAACCATTTATTTTCCAACGTTCTCGATGTTATCGGTGTCAGAAACAGGAATATTGAAAGACGAATTCCCATTCCCGAAGAAGCTGGAGGTTCCTCCGATTTATCGATATCACCCGACGGAGAACAAGTTTGGTTGGGACATCCCGGTACGGGTAAGACTACCGTAGTAGATGCCCAGCAACTAGAGGTAGTGACTGTACTTGATAGCGGTCCGCGCACCAATCACCCGAACTTCGTTAATACCAAGGAAGGCGAATTTGCCTATGTGACTGTCGGCGACCTCAACCAAACAAAAGTTTACCGTCGCGGCAGACCCAATCAAGTACCTAAGCTTGTCGATACCATCAAACACACAGGCTTTGCACCGCATGGCATTTGGGCTAGTGGCGATTATTCTCGCGTATACGTAGCATTACAGAAATCTGATTCGGTTGATGTTATCGATACTTCTAAGCGCGAGGTAATTGATACGATCCAAATTGGGCAAGACCCCCAAGCATTGATTTTCGTAACTGGTGCGGTACCGTCGGGTACTGACGAAAGCGCAAATCTTACCAAACAAGGGCTTGGTCGTCGCGTCAAAAATTTGAAGATTGAAACCCGTGGTGTCGAACCCGAATATGCGATCGCCAATATCCGCGACCTCGGTGACGTAGACGGTATCGACGTGCGTTTGCGGGGACTTCCACCGAATGAAAGTTACACAATTTGGGCTTCTGATGGCAATAATGCTGATGCGATTTTGAATATTAACAGCAACGATAAAGGTATAGTACCCGAAGCGATTGCTTTTACAAAGTTTTTTGAGAACTACGACCGAGTTATTTTGACACCCAAAGGTCAGCAGCTTTAGAAATAGAGAAACTATTGTAGAGATATAGCCCTGCTATGTCTCAAACAACTTGAAAAAATTACTTTATCCCCACGATTCTGTAACGTCAATTTTCGGATAAATCAAGTATGTTTGTTTACCAATGTTTGCCAAAAAGTTAACTTTAGTTTTCGCCGCAGGATGTCTTGGTGGTCTTTCAAATAGTCTCGTCGTTTGGTTATTTGGGACAATCGGCGTAACTGCATTATTTGGGGTTAAAATTGCTCCTAGTTTAACTCCGGCTTGGCTTTATCCTCGTATCGTTTGGGGTGGACTGTGGGGCTTGCTATTTCTCCTACCTTTGTGGAAAAGAAAATATCTCGTTCGCGGTCTTTTCTACAGTTTATTTCCTACAATTGTTCAACTTTTTATCGTGTTTCCAATAAAAGCTGATAAAGGAACAATGGGTTTAGAATTGGGAACCTTAACTCCAATATTTGTAATATTTTTTAATGCTGTTTGGGGTATAGTTACAGCATTTTGGTTGGATTTTGTCAATGATAAATAATCAAATTTGAAGTCTAAATTACTAATAAATTAGGTTAAAAATTGTTAATTAACCTGTAGTTAAGACTTCTATCATCTACTTTCAAAGAAGAGGAAGGATACTTTTGGCGAATATATTTAGGGCAGGAATGACACTCGAACAACTACGAATTTTTCTCAAGGTTGCCGACTGTATGCACTTTACCCATGCAGCCGAAGCCCTATATATTACTCAACCTGCCGTTAGTGCAGCAATTCAAAGTTTAGAAGAACAATACAAAATCAAATTGTTTCATAGAATTGGTCGTCGGATTGAAATTACTGAAGCAGGTAAATTTTTACAGGCTGAAGCCCAAAATCTGACAACTCAAGTTGTCTTAATCGAAAGAGGTTTACAAGAATTCAACGGTTTGCAAAAAGGTGAACTTAAATTAGGAGCAAGTCAAACTATTGGTAATTACTTTTTACCCGGTTTTATTGCTCGGTTTAAACAGGAGCATCCAGGAATTGAGATTAATTGCAGCCTGAATAATACAGAAATAATTAGTGCAGGTGTCATGAATGGAGAGTTTGATTTAGGTTTAGTTGAAGGTGAAATAGAAGCTTCTTTTTTAAACACTTTAGAACAACAAGCTATTGGTAGCGATTATCTACAAATAGTCGTAGGAAAAGGTCATCCTTGGTTCGAGACAGATATTGTTTCAGTAACTGAATTTCCCAAAACGAATTGGATTATGCGAGAATCAGGTTCGGGAACGCGGCAAATATTCGAGCAATTTTTAGACAAATGGAGTATTAAACCAGCAGAGTTACAGGTAATTTTAGAAATGAGTAGTGGTGAAATGGTTAAAGCTGTTGTCGAGAATGGAGTTGGTGCTACGGCAATTTCTGGGTTAATGATAAAAAAGGAAATTGAACTTGGGATACTTCACCCAATTAAAGTTATCGGTTCGGCAAAATATCCCGTTACTGTAACTCAAATCATCCGACCTTTTCTGTTAATTAAACATAAAGAACGTTTTCAAACACAAAGTTCTCATGCATTTGAGAAATTATTAGTTACAAATTCAAATAACGAATAGTTTTTAGAGAGAAAACTATACAATTTGTATGGGTTTTTCAAAACATTTGAAATGAGCTACATTTGCTGGAGTTTGACTGGCAGGGTCAATAGAATCATCGATAACTTCAGCAACTTGTAATGCTCTAGTTACTAACTCCGAACAGAATAATTTACTGTAGTCTAGCTTGAGTTTTATGCCACAGGCATCTTCAATTTTAGCTAGAGGTATACCCCACACTCTTACATAAGTGTAAGATACTTTTTCCGCATAAATATGCCGCAGCCAAGCCAGCATTTTTTCTTGTTGCTGTTGCGGAATAGGATTTTTTAAAGGAAGCCAGAAAGCAGAACCTTCAAACATTGAAAGTCTTTGTCCCAAAAAATGCATCTGCACTCCTTTCATTGCTTCATTACCAGTTGCGTCTGACATTTTAAGTTGAGTTGATGATTCAATAAGTAATAAAGTTTCGCCAAATAAAGCCGAATCATCTCTCAAAATAATCGCCGTATGAGAATATGGAGAATGGGTAAACAACTTAATGAATTTGGAAAAGCCACTATTTCCGTCAAACGCAATAACATCACCAGTCTTCATCAAAGGACGGTATTGCTCGTAAAGATGTAATGAGCTTGGTTGTCTCTCAATTTTTTTCATGTGTAATCACTTATCTAGTTAATTGCTTTTGTATTAAACCTTAACAAAATTTCATTCTGATTTCATTTGTATATGAAAAAGTGAAATTAGAAACAATTGTAAGAGTTTTGGTAGATACAACTTTACTAAACTCTAAAGTAGGCTAAAGACTTTCATCTGAACCTAGATAAACTTTCCAATACACAATTAGCTCATGAAACAACGAGCGATACTTTTAATCAATCCTCGTGCCAGAAAGGGAAAAAAAGCTCTTGCCAAAGCTAGAGAATATTTGCATGATTTGGGAATTGTAGCCAAAGAAGAAATAATTCTCAATCCCCAGGAGCTTTCATCAATAATTGAGAGATATCATCAGCAATGTGATTTGGTAATTATCGGTGGTGGAGACGGTACTCTCAGTAGTGCCCTTCCTGGGTTACTTAGTACAGGCTTACCTTTGGGAATTTTGCCCTTGGGAACTGCCAATAATCTCGCTCGGACTTTAGCTATTCCGCAATCGCTCTTTGCTGCCTGTAAAGTTATTGCGGATGGCACTACTCGAAAAATTGACCTCGGTTTAGTCAACGGACATTACTTTTTGAATGTGGCAGGAATTGGTTTAAGTGCCCAAATCAACCATCGAGTCACTAGCGCAGCTAAACGTCGTTGGGGATTAATCGCCTATGCTGCCACTGCATTAGAAGTAGTTCGGCAAGCACCTGTATTTTCCGCCGAAATAACTCAATCTCAAACTGAGACAATTCAAGTTCAAGCGGCTCAACTTACGGTTTGTAACGGTCGCTATTATGGTAGTGGCTTAATTATTGCCGATGATGCCGCGATTGACGATGCTCGGCTCGACTTATACGGTTTTAGTTTTCGACATTGGTGGGAAATTATTCCTCAATTGCCATCGATGATGCGAGGAAAACATAAAATAATGCCTAATGTTTTTTGGCTACAAGGACAAGAAATAACTATTAAAACTTCCATTCCATACCCCTTAGATGCAGATGGAGAAATAGTCACCAGCACTCCTGCAAAATTTCAAGTTGTTCCAAAAGCTCTTTGTGTTTTTGTTCCTACTAATAAATAAGTAAATAATTGCTCACATAATTTATTGAAGAACCCAATTTTTTTAAAAGCTGAAAATCTTGCTAACTTCTTGATTATTGTTTCTTATAGTTTAATTACTAACAAATTCAAGAGAGGTTCTGATTATGATATTCAATCGTTGGTATCGAAATTATCGTGAAACTATGACTCGTTCTCAATTACGTAGCGAACTTTATGCTCTGGTTCACGGTCAAAAAGATACTGCTCAAAGACTAATTGATTTAGAACAAGTCCGACATCCAGGTCATACAGAAAGCTGGTATCTCGATAAAGTAATTTACGATTTGAGACGCTCTGCATAAAGTCTCTAAAATCCCAGTTTTGATACCAAAAAAAGCTAAATTAAAAAATGGCAAATCTTGCCATTTTTTAAACTACTTCTTTCCCCCACAACTTTATACAAAAAAAGACAAATTACAATCATGGGTAGAAATCTTATCTGGCAATTGGCAATCTTTGTAATTGTGCTACTTGGTCTAAATATTTTCTTCCATATGCACATATCAATTATTAGTAGTTTAATACTAACGATTGTCCTATCGCTATTGTTTAATTTCATTCAAAATCGTAGTTAAGACAGGGAGCATCCCAATTTTGCAAAAAGCCCTCAGACTATAAGTCTGGGGCTAATATTACAAAGCCCCACCCTTCCAGGGTGTTGGGTAAAATATTTGTTCAAAATTGGGATGCTCCCTTAAGAAAAGCATACTAATACAATTTATCGGCAATTAAATCTTGCTAATTAAAAAAAGTAAGGATTTAATTGCAATTTTTTTGACAATTATAAAATACAATTATTCAATATAGTTGTTTGCTTCTAAATGATGAACGACGATTGGATCTAGAAGTATACAGTGGTGAACATTAATCCAATATTGAATTGCTACAATCGCAGTACCAGTTTTGGCTTGAAGTAAAGCTATTTTGAAATCTTCTTTTTTATCCGATAACTGATTTGCTAAAGTGAAAGGGTCAAGTAAATGTTTAAACATTACCTTTTCATTCTCAAAATGTTGTATTAATAAATATGGGTCATTAAATACTACCAACACTGTATCTAATGGTGTAATTAAACTAAACTCAGAATAGCAATCAACTTCGAGTTTTACAAAAGCGGGTAAGTTATATTGAGCGTAATAATAAATCATAAATTCAATCTCTTTGTAAAAGCGCAATATTAAGATGTTAGAGATTTTCATTGTTAGTTAAATCTTTGTATTTATGAAAAGGAGTTATGAAAATAATCATTAGAAAAGGGTTTTGAAAATAGGAAATAAATTATTTCCCTCAAAACCCTGGTATCAGCGTGAGTCAAGCGCTGTTGGGATGAACAAAGTCTTTATCTGCTAACTTCGTAAGAGATTGATTTAAAGCACAGATGCGATTGTTAAAGAAGATTGCTTCTCTAATCTATCCTTGACGAACTTTGCTTTGATACTACTGTTAGTCTTTGTCTGTATCGGGAACTTGGATACTGCTTTTAGGTCGATTAGCTTCTGCTGCTTCATCATCTTCTTGGCTTTCGTCCTCGGTATAAAGAACTTTACCGTTACCAGCATCAACAATTACTTCTTTTTTGCCAATCTCGACTTCATACACGAGATTACCATCTTCATTTTCTAATTCAACTTCACTAGCTTGTCCTCCTATCTCTGCTTCAGCTGCTGCTTTCGCTTGTTCGGGGGTGATTTTGGCTAAAGATTTGTATTTAGCCATTTCTTGTTTTTCTTCTAAGTCGTCATTTATTTCACCATCACCATCGCTTGCTTGAGCGATAGTAGTTTGGTATTGAGGAACTGTTAACTGCGAATTGGTTTGTTTTGCAGAAACGTTACGAGCTAAACCAGCAAAACCTAAAGTACCTACCAAAGCTGCGGTTAGAGCGATTTTTTTGGTTGTATTCATGATGTAATTTGTCCTTGTTCTATGTTTGTGATTTCACTATAGATACAAACTGTCAAGAACTTGATAAGAATCTGATTAATTATGTCAGAGATGTTAAATGTAGCGTTTGAGTTATTACAATGAACAGTAAGGTTTTTATTCCCTGCCATATCTTTCCAAGTTCTTGATTTTCTCTCTCTATAGTTAAACCGCAAGTTAGGTTGTATATCGCTTGATAGCAAACAAAAACAACAGCGAGCATTCTCATGCTTTTAACTTTTACCTTCCCAGTACATGAAATCTGAAATTTAGTCTATGGAACTGAGTTACTTTTACTGCATAAAGTTAATTTTGAAGTTGTTTAAGTAACTTTGTTTGTTCATCCTCAGAAATAAAGGAGCCAAATGAAATTCTTAAGTCAAAAAAGTGGTTCTTCAAGGACTTGGAAGCAAAAATTTAATTTCCACACTGGTGAAAGATTAAATTTGTTTCAATTAATTTTACGACTTCAAGGTTCAAATGTAGCAAACATCATTCCTTGGATAGCGTTTTCAACTGGATACAGTTTGATTATTACCTTATTGGATTATCATGAAAAACATTTACCACTGCCAAAAATAAGTGCTGGTATTTCTAATATTGTTTTGAGCTTCAATCTTATTTTAAGTTTTCTATTAGTTTTTCGAGTAAATGCAGCTTATGACCGATATTGGGAAGGTCGAAAATTATGGGGAGCTTTAATAAATTCAGTTCGTAATTTGACTCGTAAAATTATAATAATTATTGAGGTTAGCTCAAAACAAAATCAATTAGAAAAAGAAGAAATTTTGAGGCTGATAGTTGCTTTTACCGTAGCTTTGAAGTTACATTTGCGTCGTGAACCACCAGATAAACAATTAATGATGCTGATGTCTTCATATCGATATGCAAAACTTCAAAATACTAGTAATATTCCACTTGAAATTATTCTTTGGATTGAAGAATATTTGCAAGAGCAGTATCGCCGAAATTTTATCAATGTATATCAACTAAATACCTTACAAAAGCTAGTTGACAACTTAGTAGATATTTTGGGTGGTTGCGAGCGAATTTTAAAAACACCAACACCTTTAGCTATTTCAATTTTACTTAAACAAATGTTGGTACTTTATTTTCTCAGTTTACCCATTGAAATGGTTGAAACTTTAAAATGGTGGACAGTTCCCGCAATTGCTATTATTAGTTTAATGTTCTTCGGAATTGAGGATATCGGCTCTGAGCTAGAAAATCCTTTTGGATGTGACCCAAATAATCTACCTTTGGATTTAATTTGTAATGCAATATATACCAATGTTGAAGACTTAATCAAATCTCAAGAATCGTTACCAATCTCTGAATAGAAACTATTGAAGTAAATTGCGAATACAAATTGTTACTGATTAGTTTTGATAATATTTTCAAATTGAATTTGACTCCTCATATCTTATAAAGTCCATAAAACAAACATTAGAATTGCAGCAAGTATTAAAGAAATTATAATCGCGTAATCAAACCGGCGATTAAAAATTCCAATAGCAAAAATAATCAATACAAATAACAAAAATACACCAATATAAATGGCATATTCTCCACTTTTATCAATTAGAGGATCGCTTTGAGGTGGTAGATTCTCGGATTGGTTTATTTGAGCTACAAATATCTTTAGTTTTTGTAGCAGTTTGATTTGATTTGCAATTTCCAGGCTTTTAAAGGGTATCATCTTTTAATAATTAACATTACTTATTAAACTGTTCTTGAGTCGGTTGGGGTTGTCTTGGGGGCTGTGTTGTCCTAAATGCCCAAACTAAACCTGTAAGTAATGATAAGCCTAGAAAAATACCAGCTACCTTTATAGTAAATGCATTATCTGAGCGTCTTTGATTTCTTGCTATAGATGTCCGGGATTTTAACTGAGGTTGCGGTTGATGATAGCGATGGAAAATTTCGTCGGTTAGCCATTCTGTTGTAGCTTTAAAGTTATGTACTGGAGTCGGCAACATTTCCAAATAAGTAGCGTTACGGATTAAATCTCCGGTTTTTCCGTTGATTTGCAGCTTATTAAACAAGTTGGCAACCCCGTTACCTAATCCTAGCTTCATTAGGGTTCCCCTCAAGTTAACTTTCACGGGTGCCGGTTCTTTCCCTTGTGATAGAGCAATAAGATTATCCGCAATCCCTGCTCCTTGTTGATAAGCTACTTGGGCTACAGGTGGTAAAGATTTATCTTGGACGATCGCACAATCTCCAGCAGCAAAAACATCGGGGAAATCTGGTAACTGTAGCGTTGAAGTAACCAGAGGTAAACCGTGCTTATCTCGATGTTCTGCGGGAATCGGCAAGTTATTGATTAAAGGATTAGTTGCCGTACCTGCCGTCCAGATTGTTGTCTGCGTCAATATTTGAGCTTTTTGGTCTTTTGACTGATACTCCAAGCAATCAGTACTTACTGTATTAACTTTGACACCGAGAAGTAATTCAACCGGAACGGTACGACTTTGCAAGGCTTTAAGAGCAGTTTCTTGAAGATGAGCGTTAATATCTCCTTTAAGAATCTCTTCACCGTGATTGACTAACACAATACGGATATCATCGATATTGCCTCCTAACTTTGCATACCAACTCGGTAATAAATCCGCCAAAGTTGCTGCCATCTCTACTCCCGAAGGTCCTGCACCCACTACCGCTACTGTAAGTAAGGCTTGCCGTTGAGTTGGATTTTTTACTAGAGTTGCCTGTTGCAAACAACTCTGGAGGTGTTGTCCTAAACTAACTGCATCCTCTCTTGTCCGAAAAGGAAAAGCGTATTGTTTTGCACCCTCTGTACCGAAGTAACCTTGAAGACTACCTACTCCTAACACTAAATATTGATAGTCGTAGTGTAAACCAGAAGCAAGTTCTACCCGATGCTGCTGTAGGTCAATATTCGTTGCTTTATCTTGTATAAAAGTGACTTTGCTTCCCTTTAACAGTTCTTGGTAGCGGGGTAAAACCTGTTCGTCCTCCATTTCGACCGTTAAATACTCATAGAGCAGAGGTTTAAAAACGAACCTTTCTTGCGAGTCTATTAGGATAATAGGGTTTTGATAATGTCGATGATTTAAATGCAAAGCAGTGAAAAGACCAACAAAGCCCCCTCCCACAATTACAGTAGATTTAGACTTTAATGAATCAGTCATTTTTTAGAGAGTTTAAATTACTCAACATTGGAATTGCCAATACAATAGAAAAAACTAGTATTTCTTTTCTATTATTTCTTGTTCTATTTTTAAATTTATCAGATATTTTCGCTTCAGACAGACTTGACTGGGGTTGAAAACCCCAGTCTAATAGCTAAAGTCCTATAAATAGGACTAAAAAAATTAACATCGGGATATTCATTAGCTACCACTCAGAACTAATGTGACGCAGTAATAGTATTCCACCACATTAATCCTTTGGGGTGTTGTTTGTAGTTGCGCTTCAGCGCCTCATATTCCGGCATCGGGAGGCGCTGAAGCGCAACTACGAACCCATAATAATTAATGTGCTGGGTTCGTAATAGTGCTTAAGTACAAAAGTTTTACGTGGTATTCCCCAGTCCTCTTAAGAGGACTTTTGCTATTAGACAGGAGAGCAGCGCGGTCTTGGGGGTTTCCCCCATGAGCGACTGCGGGGACTTGCAGTCCCTGGCGGATTATACATTCACCCACCAATTTTAATGTGATAAACCACTAGACCTCTTGCCCTTTCGCTTTTTCTAAAGCAGCTCTTAAGCTTTCCTCATCTGCTTTTGATAATGAGGTTCGCAGTACTTTACCACCGAAAGGACGCAGTTCTGTTAAAACTTTGTCCGGTGTAACTTTTTCTACCAAAATAAACAGAGCCGATGTTCCTGGTTCTATAGTTTTACCTAAATCCTTGATAAAGCTATCATCAATACCCACGTCAGTGAATGCACCACTTATAGCTCCGCTTGCCATTCCAGCCGCAACCCCTAACAATGGATTCATAAATATTAAACCTATTAATAACCCCCAAAAACTACCACTGACGGCTCCTTCGCTTACTAAATCGTAGGTTTGTTTGATTCTAACTTTGCCTTTATTATTTTTAATTACAACAACTGCATCTTCAAGATCGACTAGATGCTCTTTTTGCATTTGTCCTAATCTATGTAAAACTTCATCGGCTTTCAATTCGTTATCAAAGCCAACGACAATTAAATCGCTCATAGTTATCTCCTAGTAAAATAAAAGCGGTAAATGATTGGATTATAAGTAGCTTCAGGTTTAATTTATTTCATGCTAACTATCAAAATCTACTGACTTTAACGGCGATTTTGAATAAAATTAAACACTAAAGAGAGGACGATGGTCAGTAAAAGACTGCTAATTACCGAGATATGAAGTTGGAAAAAGAAATTTAGCAATACCAAAACAATCGCAAAAACCGCGAGTTGCCAAAGGAAGCTTTTGTTCATAGCTACAAGAAAATTATGTAAAACTATCGGAAGTTAAAGACATTGCTTGTTTTTCTATCGAAAAATGGCTAAAACTGCACGGCACTTAATTTTAATTCTCTTACTTTAATCAGAATTAAACAACAAATAAAATTTATCTAATCAATAAACATCAGATTAAGTTCCATTAAGAAAGATATCGAGAGTTTCGACTTTGGCAAACAGCCCAATAATTAATTGTTAAGTTTGTTGTATACCTCGCGTCTTCAGCTCTATTGCGTACAATGATTTACCAGCAGCTATAAATAAAGAATTGCCTGATTTTCCCCCAAAGGTAAGGTTAGCGCAGGTCTGGGGAACCATAATTTTACCCAAACGAGTCCCATCAGATGTGTACACCTGCACGCTATCCTCAGAACTGGTGAAAATATTGCCATGTTCGTCTACACAGAAACCATCGGGTTGACCGGGTTCTATAATTGCAAACACGCGCCCGTTTGTTACTCTTTTACCATCTACAACATCATAGACGCGAATATAATGATGTTGTTGTGGATGCTCGAAGGCAGAGGTATCGGATACGTACAGCAGGCTTTCGTCTGGACTAAAGGCAATTCCGTTAGGACGCTCCATCTCCGTAATTACAGCATCAATTTCCTCTGTTTCTGGGTCAAACCGATACACGAAACTTCCTGGTTGTTCTTCGTTCCCACCATATCCTTGATTGGGTTGAGTCAATCCAAATGGTGGGTCGGTAAACCATATTGTACCGTCACTTTTGACTACCAAATCATTGGGACTATTAAGACGATTACCTTGATAGCGGTCTACCAAAATATTCCATTGTCCATCTCGTTCGCGACGCACGATTCCGCGATCGCCATGCGAACAAGCAACTATTCGTCCTTTTCGGTCGCGATAATTGCCATTTTGATAATGCGATGGTTTGCGAATAATCGAAACACCATCACTTGCACTCCACCGGAACAAGCAGTTAGCATTAACATCACTCCAAACAACGCTATCGTCCTCTTGGAAATAAACCGGACCTTCGCTATGAATTTCACCTTCGGCAATTTTGACTACTGTTGCATCTGGATTAATTAGCGATAATATCCGCTGGTCATATATCTTAATAGTTTCACTTGCAATAATTTCAGACATAGGAAAACCTTTCATCTGCCTACTTTTAACTGTCTTAGAGTCGCTTTTCTTGCTAAAACCACGCTCTGACTACTTCTGACTTAAAAAATTGCTAAAATTTACTAAACTTGCTTGATTTTTTACCTATCGCTTGGCTTATTTAGCAAAAAATATGGCTTGAATTCTTTGTCTCATCAAAACTTTTTTCTCATGGTTTAACCTCATACCGTAGACATAGATTCTATAAATAACTTGATAGCGCAGCCTTTTCCAGAGGGACATAAATTAAAAAAGGAAACAGAGAAAAACATAATAAACATCTCATTCTGATGATAGATGTTGTGGCTTATGGCAAGCCATAGGCTAAATTCAGCGCTACAAGTTATTTCTGTTTAAATTTCTTTAAATTTCACAAAATATTACATTTAAAAAGGAACTGTTTTTATGAATATACCCGTTCGTACCATACAGGTGCAAAAAATCCGAAGTATTGGATTAACGGTGATAGATGCTGAAGAATCCAAAGATTTCTATACAAAAGCACTGTTGTTTAAACCTATTTCAGATATAACTGTTGAAGGACAATACAGCGACCTCGAAGGAGTTACCGATACAAAAATTCGCATTGTCACCTTGCAACTGGGTGATGAAACTATCGAGTTGATGCAATATCTCGATATTAAGGGAAAACCAATCCCCAAAGATTCACAAAGTAATGACTTGTGGTTTCAACATATGGCAATTGTAGTCAGCGATATGGATGCTGCTTATACACATTTACAGTCTTATCCTATTGACCGAATCTCGGATAAACCTCAGACAATCCCACAATCCAATCAAACTGCGGGGGGTGTTCGAGCTTTCAAATTTAAAGACCCCAACGGTCACGATTTAGAATTAATTTGGTTTCCTCCAGATAAAGGACAAGATAAATGGCATAGCGATACTGAAGGTTTGTTTCTCGGAATTGACCATAGCGCAGTGACTATTGCGAATACCGAGCAAAGTCTCCAGTTTTACCAGGATATCTTGGGAATGCAAGTAGAAAGCAGCAGTCTCAATCAAGGTGAAACCCAAGCCCGTCTTGATGGTTTACCCGAAGCTGAAGTCAAAGTTACAGGATTGCGACCGGCTCAAGGTGGTTTGGGAATTGAACTACTTGACTATATTAAACCTGGAAATGGTCGCCCTATACCCAACGACCAAAAAAGTTACGATATTCCCCATATGCAAGTCGAGTTTGTGGTTAATGATATTGAGAAAGCAGTAGATATACTCAAGCAGAACCAAGTTGAATTTGTCTCGTCGCAACTCGTAAAACATCAAGGTTGCTTAATCAAAGACCCGAACGGACACGCTATATTATTAATTATGCAATGAAATAAATTTATAATTATTCTTACCAATCAAAAAACCTGTACGCAAAAGGGTGTAGAGACGTAGCAGTGCTACGTCTTTGCTACGTCCCTACATAGGGTTATATCAGACTAACAAGCGAATGATAAATCTAATTTGTCAGAACCATAAAAAATAATGTTTGCAAATTATCGATATTTCAGAGACTCTGATGAGTCTGATTTAATGTTGTAGTTTCTCTATAAAATACTCTTATCGGACGATAAACAGGCTACAGATTATCCTAAAAACAGTAGTTAATTTGCAAATAAGGACTAGAAAAGGGTTTTAAAATCAAAAAACTAATTATTTCTTTAGTTTTATCATCAATAAACAAATTTTATTAAATCGATTAAAGCAAATAATTGTATTAATTAGGTTGTTATTTACGCTATTATTTGATGTAAAATTCAAGCTAAATATTTTTATTATTCAAAATCTATCGAAAGATAGACCAAAGCTGTTGATATATTTATGTATGCTCTCAATAGTATTGCTTGAAGAAATTGAATCAAACCATTAAATAGACTGGTATTCGTATTTTTTGCTCTTGCATATACGATGCATACAAAGGCATAACTTCGTAATAACTCTTAATAATTGCGAAATTTTGATTAAATCAAGGTTTTTAATTATTAACAATACATTTCGTTTTTGCAAAAAAACAAACACTATCATTAGGTATTAAGTATTAAAAAAGCTACTTTTTTGCAAGACAAAGCATTTGAGTAAACTGACAAAAATCTTTACTTAAGTTAACAAAATAATTTCATCTTGATTTCATTTAATTGTGAGAAAGTAAAAATATGCAGAATTCAAGTTAGGAATAGAAGAAACTCGGACTAAAACTTTTGACAGCTAAGAATTTGCAAAAAAAATAGAAAATTAATTATGAGCATATCTTCAGACCTTCTTGAAGGACAAGTAGCGCTGGTCACGGGTAGTAGTTCTGGAATTGGGGAGTCAGTTGCCCGTTATTTAGCTTCATCTGGTGCTGCGGTGGTCATCAATTATCATTCCGAAAAGGATGAAGCACATAAAATTGTAGAGGATATAAAGTCAAATGGGGGTAAAGCAATAGCCATTGGGGCTGATGTCAGTAAAGAAGACCAGGTGAAGGCAATGTTCGAGCAAACATTGCAAACATTTGGTACGCTTCACATTTTAGTTAATAATGCTGGATTGCAAAAAGATTCTGCTTTTGTAGACATGAGCCTCGACCATTGGAACATGGTAATTGGCATTAATTTAACTGGACAGTTTTTGTGTGCTAGAGAAGCTGCTAAAGAGTTTTTGCGTCGGGGTATAGAGCCGAATATTTCCAAAGCTGCTGGTAAAATCATTTGCATGAGTTCGGTACATCAAGTAATACCTTGGGCTGGTCACGTTAATTATGCAACAAGTAAAGGTGGTATCGATATGATGATGCGGAGTATTGCTCAAGAACTCGCACCGCAAAAAATCCGGGTTAACAGTATTGCACCAGGAGCTATTAAAACACCAATTAATAAATCTGCTTGGGATACACCAGAAGCTGAAGCCGATTTACTAAAATTAATTCCCTCCGGTCGAGTGGGTGAAGTTGATGATATTGCAAAAGCTGCTGTTTGGCTAGCTTCCGACGAATCAGATTATGTAAACGGAATAACTTTGTTTGTCGATGGTGGTATGACTTTGTATCCAGGATTTAGAACTGGGGGTTAGTAACTGTTAAAAATTACATAGTCGTTCAACAGAGAACAGCAATTGAGTTTGCTGAGAATACTAATTTAAGAATACTAACTTAGGAATAACTGCGATGACTGGTACTAGTTTTGTTTACCGCAATGTGCATCTCCTGGAAATAATAAAAAATTACTACCAGCTAACCAAACCTCGTATTATCCCCTTACTCTTAATTACCACCGCTGCATCCGTATGGATTGCCTCGAAAGGAAAAGTAGATTTTTTATTATTGTCAATTACTCTTTTAGGTGGGACATTAGCCGCAGCTTCAGCCCAAGTACTTAATTGTATTTATGACCAAGATATAGATTACACAATGTTGCGGACGCGCAATCGTCCTCTTCCTGCTGGTGATATACAATCCCAACACGCACTTTTATTTGCTGTAATTTTAGGATTATTATCTTTTTCTGTTCTAAGTTTGTTTGTCAATTTGTTAGCGGCTTTACTAGCGATGTCCGGTATTCTCTTTTATATGCTGGTATATACTCATTGGCTAAAGCGACATACAGTTCAAAATATAGTTATCGGTGGAGCTGCTGGGTCGATTCCTCCGTTAGTCGGTTGGGCAAGCGTAACAGGAGATTTAAGTTGGACTGCTTGGTTGTTATCTACCATCATCTTTCTGTGGACACCACCTCATTTTTGGTCGCTAGCACTAATGATTAAAGAAGACTACGCTCAAGTAGGAGTACCTATGTTGCCTGTTGTTAAAGGAGAAGAGGTAACAGTTAAACAGATTTGGCTTTATGTTCTACTAGTTATCCCTTGTAGTTTACTGTTAGTTTATTCTCTAGGTACATCGGGAATAATTTATGGTGCGATCGCCCTCATCCTCAATATTGTTTTGCTTCGCAAAGCTTGGCAACTCAAACAATCACCGACTAACAAACAATTAGCTCGTTCTTTGTTTAAATACTCTATTTTCTACATGATGTTGCTGTGTACGACGATTATAGTAGTTAGTTTACCTATAACTCAGCATTTAGCTACTGCAATAGTAAATAAGTACTTAAATCTGCATTATCTACATATTCACTATTTAGTCGTATAGTTCATACTCACTACTCTCTATCCTGAAGTCCTATGCCTCCACCTAACTGGTTAACAATAATTGCAAATATATCCTTAATTCTCGCCTTCGCAAGTGCTTTTGTGATTCTTTTCGACATATTCGTCCGAGGTTATCGGCAGAAAATGTTCATTATGGAATGGGTTTGGCCAATTACAGCCTTGTACTTTGGACCTCTAGGACTCTGGGCTTATTGGGATATGGGACGACCTAGCTCTAAAAAACATCTCAAGCGAGAAGGACGAGATAAACCTCAACAACCCTTTTGGAAAACCGTATTTGTGGGAGCTACTCACTGCGGTGCTGGCTGTACCTTGGGTGATATTATTGCAGAGTGGGGAGTATTTTTAACTGGTTTTACACTCTACAGTTCTAATTTGCTCACCGAGTATATTTTTGACTTTACGCTGGCATATTTACTTGGCATTATCTTTCAATATTTTGCCATTGTCCCCATGCGTAATCTTTCATTCTGGGAAGGACTAAAAGCCTCTATTCAAGCCGATACATTTTCCCTAATTGCTTTTGAAATTGGGCTATTTGGCTGGATGGCATTAATGCGTTTCGTCTTTTTCAATCCACCTTTAGAACCAAATGACCCCGTTTACTGGTTTATGATGCAGATTGGCATGGTAATTGGCTTTGCTACTAGCTATCCGATGAACTGGTTCCTGATTCGCAAAGGAATTAAAGAAGCAATGTAGGAAAATTATATGTTTGGTAAACTATTTACATGATAGGAAAAACTGTCATCTGAGAATATTCTCAGCAAAATGAAAATGTCACCTCCGAAACAAAATAACGAACAACATCCGCTTTTTAGTGGCGCTCCATTAGCGGTATTAATAGCAACAATACTATATATTTTATATCAGTTATTACCCGTTCTAGAACTAGTAGCTTTAGCCGTACTGCTTGCTTTAGTTATAAGAACATTTTTAGTGTGGTTTGAGAAAATTTTTCGAGTTCGTTTGATAGCTTTAACAATGCTAGTCGGAGTAACCATTGGATTTTTTCTGTTTTTAGGATTTGTAGTTATTCCTAATCTGATTCAAGAAGCAACAATTTTAAGCGCAGCTTTACCGAAGTATCTTAACTCGCTAATTGAATTGTCTCGCAGTCTTCACCGCGATATAAGTTTTGTTCCCAATTTATCTCAAGGTTTAGAACAATTAAAAAACACAATTAACAGTTTACTTTCGTATATTCCAATATTACTTGCATCCACTTTAGATATCAGCCTCCAAGCAATTGCAACTTTGATTCTGGCTTTATATATGGCTCATGACCCTAATACTTTAATTAATGGTATTCTTAGTTTAGTTCCTCGCCGATATCATAAAAGAGTCATAAAAATACTACAAGTTACGAAAGTAAGGCTTGAAGGTTGGATATTTGGAACTGGGTTAGCAATGTTAATTGTTGGTACTGGCGCAACGATTGGATTATGGTTGTTAGAAGTACCATTAGCTCTTTCTTTCGGTGTTTTGGCTGGTATTTTAGAAGTAATTCCTTATGTCGGTTCGATTGTAGGAGCATTATTGCCTTCAATTGTGGCGCTGACTATCTCCCCGCTGAAAGCACTATTTGTTTTGATATTATTCTTAGTTATTAATCAACTAGATGCTCATATTGTCCAACCAATAGTCATGGCTAAACGAGTAAATTTAAATCCAGTAGTAGTAATTTTAGCTTTTCTTTTTATGGGTAAACTATTAGGGTTAGTCGGTGCAATTTTAGCAGTTCCAACTGCTGCTATTGTGGTAAGTATTATTGATAATTTGACAGCTGATTCTGAGGACGTAATTGTTAACAACACGGTTTAATTAAATTGCTTAATATAATTTACCTTCATCAGTCAATAAGTGCAGTTATACAACCTATAACAACGCATTCTTAAATTATCGGAATGATACCAATGACTAATCTAAAATCCCCTTCTGAAAATATCAGTAGCAGTAAACAATCTCCAACGTCTTTTACTCCAATTGAAGATTATGGAATAATTGGTAATTGTCATACGGCAGCGCTTATCGATAGTCGTGGTTCGATTGACTGGCTTTGTTTGCCTCGCTTTGATTCCCCGTCTATTTTTGCGCGAATTCTAGATAGAGGTGGTGGGGAATGGAGCATTAGTCCAGCAACTACTTTTACTAGTACGCATCAGTATATTGATGAAACGAACGTCCTGGAAACAACTTTTATTTGTGAATCCGGGAAGATTTCGCTGTTAGATTTTATGGCAATTACGAGTACTGAATCAAAACAGCCTCAAGCTGCTCCTGGAAGGCTCATCCGTATTGTCAAAGCCATTGAAGGGACGGTAGAAATTATCAGTATCTTTACTCCTCGTCCCGACTACGGACGCAGAAATCCCGAATTTATTAGTAATGGTAACGAAGTAACTTTTGGTACTTTCACCGTTACTGCTCCTACAAAATGGCAGGTTGATACAGGTACTCTAACTTGTCGCGTTACCCTCGAAGCTGGGCAGCAAGTTGCATTTACCTTAATGACACAAGAAGATAAGCGACTTGCTCACCCTTCCCCAGATGAAGCCCTGACTTCAACTATCGATTATTGGCAGCACTGGGCAAAGCAATGTACTTATGAAGGTTCTTACCGCGATACCGTAATCAGGAGTGCGCTGGTACTGCAACTGATGACTTACGCTCCAACAGGGGCAATTGTGGCTGCACCTACCACCTCCCTACCGGAAGAAATCGGCGGAGAACGTAATTGGGACTACCGTTTTACCTGGATTCGTGACTCATCGCTAACGTTATATGCATTGCTTTTAGCGGGTTATCTCGACGACGAGCAGCCCTATTTTGACTGGATTGCCCGGACTGTGAAAATGGAAGGTACTGGGATTAAAATTCTTTACCCTATCACCGATGAGGGACAGTTAAACGAGCAAAACTTGGATTATTGGAGCGGCTATCGTAATTCTCAACCCGTGCGAATTGGGAATGCAGCAGCCCAACAAGTGCAGCTTGATGTTTACGGTGAGGTTTTGAGCGCTTTACATTTTGCTTGGAAGGCAAAGAAATACGACCCGACCGAGATTTGGACGCACATTCAACCGATGCTCAATTGGGTAGCCGCGCATTGGCACGAACCAGGTAGCGGGATTTGGGAAATACGTGGGGGGAAGCGGCACTTTGTCTACGGTAAAGTAATGATGTGGGTGGCGCTATCTTCTGGTGTAGAAATGGCACAAACGCTGAAGTTACCGGGAGATACGGCTTGGTGGCAAAGCGAGCAAGATAAAATCCGTGCCGAAGTATTAGAAAAAGGCTGGAGCGAGAAACTGGGTGCGTTCAAGCAGTCTTATGAAGATGAAACTTTAGATGCTGCTAATTTACTGTTATCGATTGTAGGTTTTATCGATGGTACTGACCCCCGCATGGTATCAACCATCGATGAAACTATCAAACATTTAGTATCTAATGGTTTGTGTTACCGCTATAAGCAGGCACCAGAAGGAGTTAAGGGTGAGGAAGGGGCTTTCGTCTTGTGTACTTTCTGGCTTATCAATGCCTTAATTAGAGCGGGACGAACAGATGAAGCTCGCGATTGGTTCGACCAAATGTTAGCTAAAGGCAGTCCTTTAGGTCTATTCGCTGAAGAAATGAACCCAGAAACGGGAGAGCATTTAGGTAATTTTCCACAAGCTTTTTCTCATCTGGGTGTAATTAATGTTGCTGTTTCTTTAGCCCATGCCGGACATACTGGAAAAGTGCGATCGCATCACATTGAAGCTGCGGAAGCTGTTGGAAGAGGAGGGGGAGGAATAGGAGCTACTTCTTTTTCATCATCAAATTATCGTTAAGACAGCAGGGGAAAAGAAATAATAACAGTAATCTTATTGTAAGGAGGATTTAGGGGGGTTGATTAAATTAATTTAGGTAAGAAAAGTTGAATATAATTCCGAAATTTAATTTTCAAGCCCTTAACTTTAAAGCGTTTAAAGGGAATTAAACAGCCCCCTTTTTTAAGGGGGGTTGGGGGGATCTAAGTTTGCGGGAACACGATATTTGGGATGCTCCCTATAGAAAATAATAAACAAATAAATAAACAAATAAATAAAAAATTTAAAATTTGATTTAGTATAGCCAAGCGAAATTTGATTATTTTATAAACTTTAGACCTGATTTATTTATGGAAAATAATCCCTCATTCATAAAAAGATTAGAAAATTTGTTCGAGCTAAATACTATAGTTCGCAATCTTGAAAGATTTCAGAACTTTATTGTTATCTTGCTATGTATTGGTTTATTTTTCGTCATGTTAATTAGATTAGGAGAAATGTTTATCTCCTTACTTGAACCACTCAATTTTCAAACGATTACCTCTGATATTTTATTTATCCTAATTTTAGTAGAATTATTTAGACTTTTAATTATTTACCTCCAAGAACAAAGAATTTCAATCCAGTCAACCGTACAAGTTTCTTTAGTTTCAGCTTTACGAGAAATACTTTTAGAAGGAGTTGTAGAAATCCCCACAGATAAGCTTTTAGGAATATGCGCTTTTTTAATAGTTTTGGGAGGACTTTTATTTTTACGTTTATTGATGTTCGAGCGATTTAATTCTGTTGAAAAAACTGATGATAAATCCGAATATAATGATAATGATTTCCAAAATAATTCATTAGCTGTTAAGAATATACCATAGGTATAATTTTATTTAATATTTAATTAATTTTATTTAATACTTTAGATTGAGGAATAGTTTATATCAAATACTTTATAAATTGATTGAGCAATATAAAAAATATATAGCATTTTATAACCAATAAAATCTATTCAAACTATTGTTTACTAAGGAAAAAATAAATTATGAACGCATCAAAACCAGAAGTTGTAGTAATTACCGGAGCCTCGGCGGGAATCGGACGAGCTACGGTTCAAGCTTTTGCTAAACGGGGAGCGCACATCGGACTAGTAGCCCGCAGTCTTGATGGACTCGAAGGAGCGTGTCGAGAGGTAGAAAAGTTAGGTGGTAAGGCTTTGGTATTACCTACCGATGTTGCTGACCCGGAGCAAGTGGAAAAAGCAGCAGCAGCAGTAGAAGAAGCGTTTGGATCGATTGATATTTGGGTTAACAATGCAATGGCATCGATTTTATCGCCGTTTATGGAGATGAACCTCGATGATTTTCGTCGTGCGACAGAGGTAACATATTTGGGCTACGTGTATGGAACTATGTCAGCATTAAAGCGGATGAAACCGCGAGACAGAGGTACGATTGTACAAGTCGGTTCAGCCCTTGCCTATCGCTCGATTCCGCTACAGTCGGCTTATTGCGGTGCTAAATCAGCAATTCGCGGCTTCACCGATTCTCTGCGTTGCGAACTGATCCACGATAATAGCAACGTTCACATCACAATGGTGCAGATGCCAGCCGTCAACACACCGCAATTCGACTGGATTAAAAGCAATATGTCCCACAAACCGCAGCCAGTTCCGCCAATCTTTCAACCGGAAGTAGCGGCAGATGCAATTGTCTGGGCAGCAACTCACAAGCGACGGGAATTATACGTAGGCGGTTCTTCGGTAGAAGCAATTTTAGGCACTAAAGTAGCACCGGGAATATTAGACCATTACCTGGCAAATTCAGCATACAGCGGGCAGCAAACCAACGAACCCGCAGATAAAGATAGAGGTAATAATTTATGGGAGCCACTACCCGGCGATCGCGGTGCCCACGGTAGGTTTGATGACCGAGCGCAAGATTCAAGTATGCAGCTATGGGCAACCAAGAATCAAGACTGGCTGACCTTGGCAGCAGGGGCTGGCTTGGCTTGCGTGGCTTTTGGTGTTTACTTAGGTTCTCATCAGTCTGGGCAAGTTGTTTCAAATAAGGAAGACAAGGACGATGAAATCAGCGAATCGGAAATTCGTCAAGCAATCGGACAAAAGTTGAATCAACAAATGCATCGCAACAGCAAACCAGATAACTTGCAGCTATTAATGGGGCTAGCTCGTTTTGGTTGGGATGCGTTTAATAAAAAACCCGTAAAACAGGAGATTACAGAGCAATTATCTAGTTAAATATTCATGCATTTTGATCTGCTCTTACTTCCTTCCCGGTGGAAGATTACCCAACTGATTACTTCATTTGTAGCGAGGGGATTTTTAACCTTTGACCTTTAACCTTTAACCTTTAACCTCGTAGGGCGCTTTTGAGCAATTAATAAAAATGGTGAAATTTTTTACGCAAAGTCAAGCTTTCGGCGCACCAGGGATTGAACCTCGCTGGACTCATTCTGATAAAGATGGGGTAGGTACTGCTTACTCTGTCTCTAGTCCAATTTGGTTTACGCTTTGGAATGGGGTGATTACAGAAGTCTACTATCCTACAATAGACCGTCCGCAAATTCGAGATTTACAGTATCTAATTACCGATGGTAAAAGCTTTTTTCATGAAGAGCAGCGACACCTACAATCAAAAACAGAAAAATTATGGAATCAAGGGTTGGGTTATCGGATTACCAATTCTGACCCCGAGGGACGCTATAAAGTTATAAAAGAAGTCATCAGCGACCCGCATATGCCCTGTTTTCTCCAGCATACTCAGCTAACAGGCAACTCTGAATATCTTCGGGGGTTGAAACTTTATGCATTGTGTGCGCCACATTTAGAAGTCGGTGGTTGGGGGAATAATGCCCATGTGATTGAAGTTTCCGGATACAAGCTGCTTGCGGCTCAAAAAGGAGAAACATGGCTGGTATTGGGTGCAACTATTCCATTTACCCGTCTTTCTTGTGGCTATGTGGGTAAAAGCGATGGCTGGCAAGATTTAGCCGATAACTATCAGCAAGACTGGGAATTTGAACAAGCTTTAAATGGTAATGTTGCCCTGATGGGTGAACTGGATTTGCAGCAGGGTTATGAATTTACCCTGGGACTTGCTTTTGGTACGAGCATTCACAATGCAATCTCAACGTTATTCCAATCGTTAGAAATTCCCTTTGACGAGCAAAAGCAGGAATATAAACAGCAGTGGGAACGCTCTTGCGACGATATTCTACCCTTAGATAAAGTTTCTGGTGGTAGCAACTTATATCATAGTAGCTATAGTTTGCTGCTAGCCCATGAAGATAAATTTTATCCTGGTGCTTTGATTGCTTCGCTAGCGATTCCTTGGGGGGAAGCAAAGGGAGATTCGGATAGAGGAGGCTATCATTTAGTCTGGACGCGGGATATGGTGAGTAGTGCTGCGGGATTGATGGCAGCAGGTGAAACTCAAACAGCAGCGCGATCGCTAATTTACCTAGCGACAACCCAGGAAGAAGACGGTGGTTTTGCTCAAAACTTCTGGATTGATGGAGAAGCTTACTGGAAGGGAATTCAACTTGATGAAGTGGCTTTTCCGATTCTATTAGCTTGGAAACTTCACCAGCAAAATGTGTTTTCGCACTTTGATATCTATCCAATGATTATCCGAGCAGTGGCTTATCTAATTCGTAACGGTCCGGCTACTCAACAAGAACGATGGGAAGAAAACAGCGGCTATTCTCCTTCTACCTTAGCATCGAATATTGCCGCTTTGATATGTGCTGCTCAATTCGCTCGTCAACGCGGGGATGAAACTACAGCCGACTTTATCTCAGAATATGCAGACTTTCTCGAAAGCCATATTGAACAATGGACAGTAACTACTGAAGGAACATTAGTTTCTGGAATCAAAAAACACTATATCCGAATTACACCAGCGGATATAAATAGTCCCCAGCCAAATGAAAACCCAAACAGCGGATCTCTTTATATTAGTTCTCGACCGCCCCGAGAGCAAAACGCTTTTCCGGCTAAAGAAATTGTAGACGGGGGATTTCTGCAATTAGTGCGCTACGGGATTCGCTCTCCTGATGACCCGATTATCCTAGATTCCGTCAAAGTTTTAGATAAAGTACTCAAAATAGACACACCCTTTGGTTCGTGCTGGCACCGTTACAACCACGACGGATACGGACAGCGTTCCGACGGTAGCCCCTACGAAGGTTGGGGAACGGGACGCGCTTGGCCCCTCCTGACTGGGGAACGAGGACATTACGAACTAGCTGCCGGAAGAGATGCGAAACCGTACATTAAAGCGATGGAAGGATTTGCGACAGATACGGGATTATTACCGGAACAGATTTGGGACGAAGAGGATTGTCCCGACACTCATATGTTTTTAGGAAGATCGACGGGTTCAGCAATGCCCCTGATGTGGGCGCACGCTGAATATATTAAACTTTTGCGGTCGGTAAAAGATGGCAAGGTTTTCGACTTTATTCCCGAAGTTGCCAACCGTTACTTAAAAAATCGTCAGCAATGTAAATTGTTAGAAATTTGGAAGTTTAATCGTCAGGTTAGTAGTGTAAAAAAAGGTCATATTTTGCGGATTCAAGCATTAAAACCTTTTCGGCTTCACTGGTCAAAAGATAATTGGCAAACTTTTACAGATACTGATTCTAAATCAACAGTTTTAGGGATTGATTATGTAGATATTTCAACTGCAAACGAGCAATTTAAAGCAATTAAATTTACATTTTACTGGATAAGTAACAATAATTGGGAGCCGCGTAACTATGCTGTTTCAGTTCAATAATAAAATTCGATATTGTACTGGGCAAGAACCATTACAACAAAACTTTTATCGAAACACGGTGATTACAAATGGGTATTAAATATATCTTTGCTGCTATTGGGACATTTCTTTTAACCAGCGGCACTTTGTTTGATGCATGGGATTCCATTCTTAATTTAATCGACCTTCTTTATCCACCATTTTTATTCGGTATAAAAGGTTGGATGCTATTAATTTTTAGAGTAAGTATAGGAATTTTATTCGTATTACATGGCTTTCCTAAGTTAGTAAACCTCCATAAGTGGGCTAAATCTTTAAAAATGCCTGCCGATTTATGCTTTCTTTCGGCTTTATCAATGTTTCTAGGTGGTTTTGCTTTAATTGTGGGTTTTCTAACTCCTTTGGCTAGTTTAGCGATTTTATTTTCAATGGGGTTTGCAACTTTTTTACATATCAAGCAAGGAGAACCTTTTGTAGGAACAGACCCTTATCTTTTACCCGAAGGACAGTATGAAGGACCAAAAGGAAAAAGCGAACCTCCTAGCTTTGAGAAAGCTTTTATGTATGATTTGATGTTGTTGATGATAATTATATTTGGTCCGGGTGCGTATTCTTTGGATGCTATATTTTTCGCGGGGATTAATTAGCGGGTTTGTCTTCCTATTTTCAAGCTAGATTTTAATTCAGAAAAATGTCTAATATACATGACAATGCATACTTTTTTAGTCCTCAACCAAGTAAACCGGATAGTCCTTTATTGATTTTTCTACCGGGATTAGATGAAACGGGTAAGGAACTAATTACTTTACAAACTAAGAGTCTAGAATGTGCTTTTGATGTGCGTTCTTTTATCATTCCTCCTGATGATTTAGATAATTGGGATTCTTTGGCTGAAACGGTAATTGCTTTAACGCAAGCTGAATTGGCAAAAATCCCCCGAATGTCAGTTTATTTATGTGGTGAGTCTTTTGGGGGAAGTTTGGCACTCAAAGTTATTTTAAAAGCTCATAATTTATTTGACCGAATTATTCTAATTAATCCAGCTTCTTCGTTTCATCGAGTTCCGTGGCTCGATTTTGGTTCGTTGTTGTTTCCGTTCACACCGGATTTTCTTTATAATTTTTCCGCAATTCTATCTTTACCGTTTTTAGCTCCCCTACACCGACTTTCAAATGAAGCAAGGGTTGCATTAGAAAATTCTGCTAAATCTGCTCCCAAGCATACTGCACAGCAGCGTATCGCAATGATGAGAGATTTTAAAGTTGATGAAACCCAATTACAACAAATAAATCAGCCAGTTTTGCTAATTGGTAGCCAAGAAGACCGAATTTTACCTTCTGTTGCTGAGGTGAAACGTCTAGCCAAAATCTTCCCCCAAGCGCAGGTTGTAATTTTACCTCATAGCGGTCATGCTTGTTTGATAGAAACAGGAATCAATCTTTATGAAATTATGCAATCAAATGTAGAGACGTAAAATTTTACGTCTCCACAATTTTACGTTTTTACAATATTCGCGAACATACTCTTATCTATACATTGTTTAATTTTGTTATTAAAATTTTATGAACAATAATAATCATTACGACATAATTATCATTGGTACTGGTGCGGGTGGTGGTACTCTGGCTCACGAACTCGCACCTACGGGTAAAAAAATTCTGATTCTCGAACGGGGTGAATTTCTACCTAGAGAAAAAGACAACTGGAATCCCAAGGAAGTTTATCAAAATGAGCGCTACTTTACTCACGAAAAGTGGTACAACTTGCAAGGTAAAGAATTTCGTCCACAGACTTGTTATTGGGTAGGTGGAAATACTAAAGTTTATGGTGCAGCGCTGTTAAGATTGCGGGAACGCGATTTTGAGGAAGTACAGCATAAAGGGGGAATTTCTCCCGGTTGGGCTTTAAAATATCAAGATTTTGCTCCTTATTATGCCAGAGCAGAGCAACTTTACAGCGTCCACGGTAAGCTAGGAGAAGACCCTACCGAACCCCCTAGAGATGAGTATCCTTACCTTCCGGTGAATCACGAACCCTCGATGCAGTCGATTAGTGATTCTCTTTCTGAAGAGGGTTTTTATCCGTTTCATCTTCCTTTGGGACTAAGAATTAATGAGGTTGATAGAACATTAAGCGATTGTATTCGCTGCGATACTTGTGATGGTTTTCCTTGTTTGGTTCACGGTAAAGCTGATGCGGAAGTCAACTGCATACGTCCGGCTCGAACTTATGACAATATAACTTTGATGACTGGAGCCAAGGTAACGCGATTGCATACGAGCGAGTCAGGTCGAGAAGTTACAAAAGTGGAGGTAGAAATTACTGATAAAATACATTTGTTTAGTAGCGATATTGTAGTAGTATCGTGCGGTGCAATTAATTCTGCTGCCTTACTGTTGCGCTCTGTAAATGACCAGCATCCCAACGGTTTAGCTAATAGTTCCGACCAAGTAGGACGTAACTTTATGAAGCATTTATCAACGGCAATGGTAGCGCTACACGACCAACCCAACGACGCGGTGCATCAAAAAACTATTGGTCTAAATGATTACTACTGGGGCGAACCAGATTTTCCGTATCCGATGGGGATGGTACAAAATACGGGTAATGTTAAAGGGGGAATGATGCCTGCGGAATCACCTCCACTTTTGGCACCTTACGTTAAGCTAGTTCCCGAGTTTGGATTAGAGGCTATAGCCCGTTACACTACAGGTTGGTGGCTGCAAACTGAAGATTTACCCGACCCAAATAACCGCGTCCGCTGGATTGATGGTAAGCTACATTTAGACTACACAATGAATAATACCGAGGCACGCGATCGCCTAATTCATCGCTGGACTTCGGTACTCAAAGCCATTGATAAAACCGCAAAGCACGTCGTTCCTTTTGGCATTTATCCGCGCAACTATCTTCCTTTATCTGCTGTGGCTCATCAATGCGGTACCTGTCGTTTCGGAGCAGACCCCAAAACCTCGGTTCTTAACATAAATTGTCGTACTCATGACGTTGATAACCTTTATGTAGTCGATGGTAGTTTCTTCCCCTCCCATTCTGGGGTCAACCCGACGCTGACAATTATTGCCAATGCTATCAGGGTCGCAGACCATCTCAAACAGCGTTTAAACGTACAGAGTATAAATCAAATGTCTTTGGTTTAAGTGTTCTAGGACTTACGCAACTGACATATTTACCTTGTAGGGTGCTGTGACACTTCGCTTGATTGTTAACGCAGTAATGAGGTTTTCGTGTCACGCACCAACCGGGGTTGTGTGACAATTGCGTAAGTCCTGTGTTCATAATTGAATAAGTAAAAATACTCGGAGAATAAAATCATGAATTCTGAAAACAATCCTCAAGATAAACACCACGAACATCACCTACTTGAAACCGGAATTGGTGCAGCAGGTGGTGGTGTAGCTGGTGCGTTAGTAGGTAAAATAATCGGTGGTAAAGCTGGTACGGTAGTTGGTGCGGTGACTGGTGCTGTAGCAGGTGGAATCATCGGTGATGCGGTTAGTGACGATGTTGAAGAACTCGAACGCAAAGCAATGGAAACTTTAGGGGAAGCTAAAGGAGAAAATGAAGTACCACACCATTATTCTTGGGATGAGTTGGCTGCTTTATCTAAACCGCAGAATATTTAAGCAAAGTTTTAGTTAAGTTCCAGACTTAAAGTAATCCAAAAGTCTATCCCCAGAATCAGCCCTTACCAAAGCAATGATTACATCGGGTAAACTCGTTAAACTTGGGTAAACTAAATAGCGGGGTTCCCAACGAGGTTTAAACTTCTCTTTAAATCCATGCAGTCCTTGAAAGCTGTAAAATCGATTTAAATGCTCGTAAAGATAATGCAATGCTTTTTCTAATCTAGGTGATTCTTGATTTTCACCCACTCCAGAAAGGGCTGACAAACCAAGATTAAAGCTGTCATATCCCTTTTCCTTGAAATATTTAAACATGGAAATAAACAAAAAATCCATTGTTCCATGTTCAACTTCTAATTTCCGTCGCATCAAGTCAATAGTAATTTCGTTTAGCTGATATTCAGGGATAATATTAGCAAAAGCACTAATTTCTCCTTTATCGGTTTCTACCGTTGCTATTTCACAATCGCGCAGATAATCAAAATCAAACCAACCAACAGAAAATCGTTTTTCAGAACCCTGCATCATTTTTAACCATTCATCGCTAACAATCTTGAGTTTTTCTAATAACTCATCGCTAATCGGTGGCTGGTAAAATTTGACTTGATGATTTAATTTATTGAATCGATTTACTGCCGTTCTTAAATTTTTTCCAGCTTTACCTTCAAGAGTAAAAGTTTTCAAATCAACAATTGCTTCTTCCCCGATTTGAATAACTTTAAATCCTAAAGATTTATACAGGTCGATATCCGAAGGTAAAGTTTGATAAAAGCTCGGATACCAATCATTTCTATTGCAAAATTCTTGAAAACCTTTAATTACGTTTTTACGGTCTTCTTCCGGTCCTATGGGGTCTCCTAATGCTACAGCAGCACGTCCTTTGGGAACATAAGCAATAACACTTTTACCAGTGTCGCTAAAATAATAAGCTTTATCATTAAATAAAGTCAGTCTTGCCAAAGAAGATTTACCATACTGCTCGACAATTTCCTTTGCATATTGTCTTTCTGTTTCAAAAGTAGTTCGTAACAGTACGGGACGCAGAAGCATAAATAAAGCGTAAGTTAAAGTAGTAGCACCAACAAAGTATATTGAATCGGCAAAAAAGCGTCCAAATTTGGTAGTTGGCTGTAACCCTGCGTTATCAAAAGTAAAAAACATTGCCAAAGTTTGTTGCAATGCTTCTAGTAAATTGAAGTTAACGCTGTATTGTTTATCTAAAAGAAAAAAGCCCACCGTACCGTAGGCTAAAGTAAACAGCAGAGCTACTATTAAAACGCGAATTCCTTGAGCAATTGAAGGACGGTCAGATTGTGCAGTAAACACACCGCGCATTAAAATTAATTGAATTAGTAATACTACTGCTAGTATACTTTCTTCATAATCCAATCCTTTGAGTAAATGTAGGGTAATAGAAACAATTAAAACTCCGACAGTAAGTAGCCAAGCTACTCGTTTACGACGTAACAGATTAGCTGCAAGCGTAATTAAAATAAATCCTGTAATTGCAGCTAAAAAATGGCTGCTGGCTCGAACCTCAAAAGGAATAAATGGTTGTAATAATTCTGTACGTTTGGGTAAATTCGGAGTAACAGCAGATAATAAATTTACAATCCCTACTAATGCGGTTAAAGTAGAGGCTATCCAAAGTCCAATACGTTGACGCTTGTTTAACAATATATCTCTCCTTTTTTGCTTTATTTTTGAAGTCTAGCTAATTAAGCTATATTTTTGGATCAATATTTGGCATTTTTAAAAAACTTATCATACTGATATAATATTCAACAATTTCATAAGTAAAACAGCTTACTTAATATTTACTAAAGATATAAAGATATATCAGTAAAAGTTCTTACTTATGATTAGATATTTTGAAACAAGTCTTTCAGGCAATATTATCAAAATTATGGAAAAACGTGTTAAGAGTTTTCTTCAACTAAGCTCTGTCTTGACAGCAGTTAGTTGTGTTGCTGCAAATCCTGTTTTAGCAACAGAAGACCAACAGCAAAAAAGTGTTGCTGAACTCTCAGAAGATGAAAATCCTATGGCTCAGGTAACGTCGGTATCTCAGTTTTCTGACGTACAGCCTACAGATTGGGCGTTTCAAGCATTGCAATCTTTGGTTGAACGATATGGATGTATTGCTGGCTATCCCAACGGTACCTATCGCGGAAACCGCGCCATGACTCGTTATGAATTCGCAGCTGGTTTAAATGCTTGCTTGAACAGGGTAAACGAATTAATTGCTACAGGAACGAGAGACTTATTGATCAGAGAAGATTTAGTAGTTTTAGAACGGTTGCAAGAAGAATTTAGTGCAGAATTGGGAACTTTGCGCGGTAGGGTAGATGGACTTGAAGCAAGTACCGCTCAATTAGAAACCAATCAATTTTCTACTACTACCAAGCTTAAAGGACAAGCCATATTTAACTTAGCCAACGCTTTTGGCGACCAAAGAGCAGATAACGATAATAACCCAAATAATAATCCCAACCTTGAAAGTAACACCACTTTCTCTAATCGCGTTCGATTAAATTTGCTCAGTAGCTTTACTGGAACAGACCAGTTACAAGTTCGCTTGAATGCTGGCAATATCACCCGATTCAATCGAGGACCTTTTAATGACGGTATTACGGGTACCGACATGACTCGTCTTTCTTTCGACAATGTTTTTGGCGAAGGTGATAACGACGTTGGTATCGATAAAATAAACTATGCTTTTAATTTGGGTAAAGCTTTACGGATAAAAGTTGACGCTAATGATGCCGAATTATTTCAAAACGTCAATACCTTCAATCCTAACTTTGAAGACAGTGGAACGGGTTCAATCTCGCGTTACGGACGCTTCAGCCCCATCTATCGCCAAGGTGCTGGCGGTGCTGGCTTAACTGTAACTGCTAATCCTCAAGGAAAAATTAAATTCACGGGTGCTTATTTAGCACGCAGACCCAGCGACCCAGAAGACCCAAACGGTGTTTTTAACGGTGCTAACAGCGTTTTTGGTCAAATAGATTTCGAGCCTTCTAAATCCTTCAACGTTGGTTTAAGCTACGCTCGTACCTATCGCAATACTGGTCGAGGAAATGACATCAATGCATTTAGAAGTACAGGTAGCGCATTTGCTGATGACCCCTTTGGTGGTGCAGCGATTACAGCCAATCACTACGGCGTGCAAGCCAATTTTCGACCTAGTTCTAAATTCAGCGTCGGTGGTTGGGCAGGTTATTCTACCCTTGAAGCTTTAGCCGGATCGAATGATGGTGCAGATGCGGATGTATTTTACTGGGCTGCAAATTTGGGTATCAGAGACTTTGGGACAAAAAATAGTCTTCTAGGGATTATTTTCGGTCAACCGCCAAAAGTTACAAGTAACGATGTTAACAGCCGAGAAGATGTAAATACTTCATATCATTTAGAAGCTTTGTACAGGTTACAAGTCAGTGATAACGTTTCAGTAACACCGGGTTTATTGGTTATCTTCAATCCAGAACACAACGATAATAACGACACTATCTATGTAGGTACCTTGCGTACTACTTTTACTTTCTAACCGGGATTTTGTACCCAAACTCTCGAAAAATCATTTTTGCTGAGAATTACAGCACTTTGCAGATAAATGAGGTACTGCTTCAAATCATCAAATTCTTGTGGGATGGGCATCCCTGCCCGTCCAGATGTACCTCATCATTAAAATAAATCCGGTAATTGCGGCTAAAAAATGGCTGCTGGCTCGAATTTCAAGAGGAATAAATGAAAGCCTCAAACCCAGTTAGGGCAAGGAATATACTTCAAGACTCGGAAAATCGCTCAAATGCAGCTATATCAAGAAAAACCAAATCTACGTAAAAAGACTGGTATATATAACTTTGAGCTTTTTTCGACCACAAAAAATGTCTAAGTCCCGATAGGAATACCTGACTCATCACAAGCAATCTTAATCCGTCGCCGAAATTCCCGAGAAACATTCCATTGCTGTAGCGGTTTTGTTTTAAACCATACCCTAACTATTATCCCCTGAGTGCTAAAACTATCTACCCCTAATATATTGGGTGGTTCAAGAATACTTTTCTGCCAAATCGCATCTTGACTCATTTGTTCGGCTACCTGAGTAATTAACTCTAAAGCCCTATCTACGTCAGTATGGTAGGAAACGGGAATCTCTAAATTTGCTCTTGCCCAAGTATTAGAAAGGTTACGAACTATTTTGATTTCACTGTTGGGAACAGCAATTAGCTCTCCTTCCGAATTTCTGAGCTGGGTAATTCGCAAATTCATTGTTTCCACTATACCCCCTACCTCTCCCACATTGATAAAATCACCCACCGCATACTGGTCTTCTAGAACGATAAGAAATCCATTAATCACATCTTTTATTAAGTTTTGCGAGGCTAAAGATAATCCCAGACCAATAATTCCTGCACCCGCTAAAAAAGGATTAATATCAACACCAATCAGCAAAAATGCTACTAAAACTCCAACAATAAACCAACTTATGGTTACAATTCCCCGTGCAATTTCTGAAATTGTTGTCATCCGCAATTGTAAGCGGTCGTGAGCTTTCTGAGTTACTAAATAATTTTTGGCAAGAATGGAATTTAACCGGGAAATTAAGGCATAACTAAAGCAAATCAGTACGTAGGTTATGCAGCCAACAAGTCCTATTTGTAAAGGAATGCTCAGACTTGTAAAAAACCATAGCCCGATGATGCGAGTATAAGGAAATAGATCGAAAATAAATAGAGTTCCTCCGATCCAGATTGCAGCTTGAATTATTTGCAAAAGCCGATGCTGAACTTCTGTAATGTTCCACTGTTGCCTGCGATTTAGCTGTGTCAATATCGGCTGATATTCCGATGAATTTGAAGAGGTTAAATGTTTTTTTGAATTTTTTAAATGACGTTCTTTGCGAAATATTATGCAGTTCAAGAAGAATATCACTACAGTAATTCCAGCAGCCTTTAGTCCTTGATTAATTAAAAACCTTGGTTTTCGCTCTTGTTTTGCCCTTTGTAAGCCTTCTTTTAATTTCTGAATAATCTGGTTTGTTCTAACCTCAATGCTGACACCTTTAAATTGAGCATCCCAAGGGGTAACAGTTAATAAACGAACTTCTTTATCTTCCACGGATATATATATATCTTGTAGATTTCCCGTTGCTTGTTGCCGAATCTTTAATTGAGCGCTGTCAGTTTGGAAGTACATGTTACTACTGTTGTACAATCTTTGCTCAATATCCTCAATTCTTTGTGATAATTCAGATTTTGGGTCAGCAATTTTGAATAAACAGCGACCATCAAGGCGAATGCAAGCAGAAACTAGTTCATTCTTTGAATGATTTGTTATTATAATGGAATTTGACTTTAAATCTGACAGTGTGGGAATCTGAGCCTGGACTGGTGATACAGCAAAAATCAGCATCACAAATGTGGCTAAAACGATACCAATCTGAAATTTGATAAAAATTTTGCTGTTGATGTTAAACAAAAAAAATCTCCAAGATTGCAGGATTAATCCACAAGCCTTGGTGAAAAATAGCGATTCGGAACAATGAAGATGTCGTGGCATTTACTTGAAGTTTTTATCAGCACAAATCATGTATTTTTGGAATAGTTAATCTGTACTAAATAAATTAGTATTATTATCTCATCCAAAAATATATGCTCGATTAACTTCTAATTTACAGGTTTTATAGCCTTTATTTAGCAGGGCTTTTAACTAAAAGTTTGTAATAAAGTTTATTAAAATTAATTGTAGGTTATAAAAGGACGACAAACAGGACGAAATTAATAGACTACGGGTAAACAATAGTATAAAATATCGCTTTACTGTTTAACAGCAAGAAGATGTGTTAAATTATTTTCCTTTCAAATAATTTTTATAAAATAGGGGGAACTCGAATAAAAGTGTAAGGAGTTACTATTAAATGTTAATAAACTAATTTCTATACTTTTTACGGTAATATCTCAGTGGATAAACTTGTTGGAGAAAAAATACATCTACGTAAAGGTGTAGATTTGCAGGTAGCTTACAGTCAGGGTGAAAATCCTGCTTTAGTGTTCCTGCATGGAGGATTAGGAAATCGTTTCAATTGGCGATCGCAATATGAATTCTTTCTCAATCAAGGAAGAGAGGTTTTAGCTTACGACTTGGGAGGAAACGGTGATTCAACAGCATACTCTCGCTATTCGTTAGGACGACATCAACGGGATTTAACCAGACTGCTGAAAAAATATCATATCCAAGCTCCCGTGCTTTGCTGCCATAGCTACGGTGTACCGTTAGGTTTGGAATGGGCAAGAAAGCACTCCGTAAGTGGTTTAATTTTAATAGCTGGTGGAACTCACGATTTAGCACCCTGGTGGGAAATTCCTTTAATGAAATTTTTTACTTGGGGAGGTAGATATCTTTATCATTTACCTTTTATTCAATCAATAACCAATAAATTATCTAGTTCACAAGCTGAAAAAATAGAACGTTTTTTTGCAGAAAGCCCCGTACCAAAAACATATCATCCCTATAAAGCTTTGGAAATATTTTGGGGTTATAACTTCTTCAATAAAAAATATAAAGCAAGTAAATTTAAGATTCCGGTTTTAGTTATCAGCGGTGGTGAAGACCCCATGTTTACCGAATCAATGGGAGAAGATTTAGCCAAATTATTTACATTTGGAAAACATCTACACTTACCTGAAGGCGGACATTTGTTGATAGCAGAATTTCCGAAAATAGTAAATAGAGAAATATCACAACTTATATCTCAATTGTCATAAATAGTTAATAATTTTTTTAACTTAATTTGCGAGATGTTTATATGAGAAAATTAAAAATAAAATATTGCCAATCGTAGAATGAAAAGTAATAGAAAATTACGCGCTCGTGTTAGTCCAGAAGAATATAAACTACTAGCACGACTCAGAGAGCGCAAACCAGCCCAAAACCCGCCAAATCCCAAGATAAAATTAGGAGACCGTATTGCAGATGGTGTTGCTGCAACAATGGGTTCTTGGCGCTTCATCATTATTCAAAGTTTTATTTTATTTCTTTGGGTTGTTCTCAACGTTGTTGCTTTTTTCAAACATTGGGACCCATACCCGTTTATCTTACTCAACTTGATGTTATCTTTCCAGGCAGCTTATGCAGCTCCTATCATTATGATGAGTCAAAATCGTCAAGCTACAATTGACCGTCAAGATGCAAAATATGACTACGAAGTTAATAGAAAAGCAGAATTAGAAATTGAATTAATGCATGACAAACTCAACCAATTACGCGAACAGCAAATAGTGGAAGTTCTGCAAATGCTCAAAGAACAACAGCAGCGATTGACAAATTTGGAAGAATTATTGCAGCAAAAATTAGATAATAAGTGATAGACAAAATTTATAAACCTCCTATTATATAATTCGATGAATGAAAAACTAATTAATCGCTTGCTTCCTTTTTTCGGTTTGGGAATTTTGACAGTTAGCTTGTGGGCTTTGAATAAAGAATTACGACATTACCAATTATCGGAAGTAATTAAGAGTATCAAAGCTATTTCGTTGTATCGATTAAGTTTAGCGATGGTATTTACAACTTTAGGCTATCTAGCATTTGCAAGTTACGATTTAATCGCTTTTCGCTACCTCAAATACTCTTTAAGCAAAAGAAAGATATTATTTACTGCTTTTCTGACCCATGCTATCAGTAATGTTGTCGGCTTTGCAACTTTGTCCGGTGGTGCAGTTCGCTATCGTTTCTACTCCCATTGGGGAGTACCAGCACGCCTAATTGCTTTAATTATAGCGTTTGAAAATCTATGTTTTTGGTTGGGATTATTTGCTGTTGGTGGAGTTACTTTTCTCATAGAACCTTTAACTTTACCCAGCTTATTAAAATTACCTTTCGTTTCAGTTCATCCTATCGGGTTTATCTTTTTATTAATTGTATTTACATATTTAATACTTTGTGCTGTCAGAAAACAACCCCTAGTAATTAAAGGACAAAGTTTTGCTATCCCAACTTTTAGTTCATCTCTTGTACAAATAACAGTTTCTTTTATTGATTGGGCATTTGCTGCGGGAGTACTTTATATATTACTTCCGAATCAGATTCCTTTGTCCTACCCTGGCTTTTTTGGTATTTATTTATTAGCGATGATTGTTAGCATTATCAGTCATGTTCCTGGTGGCTTAGGTGTATTTGAAACAGTTACTTTATTACTATTGCCGCAATCAATTAATTCTGCTAAAGTTTTAGGCTCTCTGTTAGCATTTCGGGCAGTTTATTACATATTACCTTTCATAATCGCGATGTTATTATTCGGTGCATATGAAATCAAGCGAAGATGGGGAAGAGTTTGAAACAGGTTTGAAATTAAACTCAACTAGCAAGATGACCGCGTATCCTGTTTCCAAATCTTCGGAGATTATTTAAAGCTTGCATTTCTAGTTGTCGTACCCGTTCTCGACTAATACCCATGCGTTGACCAATTTCGCTTAAAGTCAGTTCATTTCCATCTATTAAACCGAAACGTAAAGTCAATACTTCTCGTTGCTGAGGGGTTAATTTTGACAATAAATTTTGAATATTTTGTTGAAGAATTTTCTGGTCTGCGTAGAATTCAGGAGACAGTCCGTCATCTTCTAACATCTCTTGTAATTCTGTATCTCCTTCCGAACCGACTCGTAATTCCAGAGGAACAGGTTGACGTGCATATAGTAAATAATCTCGAACTTGTTTGGGTTCTAAAGATAGTTCTTGAGCAATATCAACTGCGGTTGGAGTCCGACCTAATTTTTGAGCTAGTTCGCGTTGAATTCGCTTAATTTTATTCAGTTTTTCAATAATATGGATAGGTAAGCGGATAGTGCGTCCTTGTTGGGCAATTGCTCGGGTAATTGACTGACGAATCCACCAATAAGCATAAGTTGAAAACTTGTACCCCCGAGTTGGGTCAAATTTTTCAACCCCTCGCTCTAAACCTAAACTTCCTTCTTGAATTAAGTCAAGAAAATCCAAATTGCGTTTTTGATATCTCTTAGCAATAGAAACTACAAGTCGTAGATTAGCCTTAATCATTTTCTGCTTGGCTTGATGTCCCTGCTGTAGTTGTTGCAATAATAATTTTTCACTAATATTTACATTTTCAGCCCATTCTTTTTGTGTAGGTTGACGCTTTAATTCAAGAGCTAGTTTTTCTTTGGCATTAAGCAAATTCATCATTTTTTGAACTTGATTGCCAAAATCAATTTCTTGTTGAGTACTTAATAAAGGGATACTTCCAATTTCTTGAAGATAGCTACGCACAATATCAGTATTAGATAAGGATTTTTCGTTTTTATCCCTTACTATAGATTGATGAGATTGGTTTTTCATAGTTTTTTGAACCTTCGGAAATACTTATTGACTTAGAATGAAATAAATTTTTTACTCTATACAGTTAGTGTGACATCCAGAAATGAAATTAGAATGAAGTCATCAATTTTTATAATTTACTTACTTTTTAACTAAAAAACCATTACAGGTTAGTTAAAAAATCCAACTCGGTTGAAGGGATAAAAGCGAACAATTGCTTTACCTATGATTTTATTGCGGGGAACGAAACCCCAATAGTGACTGTCATAGCTATTGTTGCGATTGTCTCCAAGAACTAAATAAGAATCATTTGGTACAGTTACAGGACCAAATTTATAGTTTGGTTTAGCTTCAATATAATTCTCTTTTAAAGGCGAGCCATTAATATAAACTAATCCATTATTGACTTCGACTGTTTCCCCTGGTAAACCAATTAAACGTTTAATAAAAGCTTCGTGATAATTTTCTGAGTGTAGTGTTTTGGTTGGATTAAAAACAACAATATCATCCCGTTGAGGTGAACTAAAATCGTAGCTTACCTTATCAATAATTAAGCGGTCATTAATCTGGAGTGTTGGTTCCATCGAGCCAGAAGGTATATAACGGGCTTCAGCAACAAATGTACGCAGCCCAAAAGCAAGAATCAGGCTTAAACCAATCGTTTTGATAGTTTCAAAAACAACATTTTCATTCTTTGCCAAGTGTGATTTTTGTGGACGAATATTAGACATGATATTACTGCTCGCGCTTTAGTTGTAAATTAGATATTTGATGGTAAGCTGTTATGCATTCAATTTGTATATAAGGACGGACAGGGATGTTCCGCAGTCGCTACAACGGAGGGAACCTCCGCAACGCGCTGCTCTCCATCCCACAAGAATTTAATAATTTTTGACTTTCAATTTAAATGCGTTTTAACTTAACACTTCGAGAATTACGCTCTAAAGTATCCGTAACTTTTAATCTTTGTAATCTTGGTTTGTAATTTTATATTGAAGGGTAAAGGTCAAGAACTCGGAAAGATTTCTCTGATGATGATTAGATATAGTTAAATAACTCACGATATTCAGCCTAAACTGAGTCCTTTTGAGGTTTTCCTTGCAATTTGTCATATGCTCGTTTGAGCAACACGCTATAAACAGGTTCTCCACCTAATAAATGAGCAGAAATAGAAGCAAATATAGAAGTTACCAAAAGCGGTACTACAATAAAATAGTTATTTGTAAGCTCCATTGTCAGCATCATGGCGGTTAAAGGCGCTCTAACAGTTGCAGCTACTAGACCTCCCATACCCGCTACTGCAAAGACGGCAGGCTGAGAAATTTGGTCTGGAAACCAGCTATTCAATTCTCGCGCCATCGATAAACTAAATAAGGTCGAAATTGACAACATTGGTGCAAAAATGCCACCAATTGCCCCAGAACCATAACAAAACATCACTAAGGCAAAGCGTGCAATTAAGACAAATAACAGTAAATATCCAGGAGGTTCTTGGTTAAAGCTCCAAAAAATAGCACCTTCACCGCTTCCTGTCAAAACTTGCCAATCGCTGGCTGTTGCTAAAGGACTAAGCCATGCTAAAAAGCCAATCGTACATCCTACCCATAAGCCGGTAAACCTATAGGCTAAACCACGCAAATGACCGAACCAATCCAAAGCGCGAAACAGAAAAAAATTAAACCCGTACCCCAAAACTCCTAATCCAATCCCCAACAATCCAAACATCCACAAATCGCCCAAGGGAACGCGCTCAAACTGAGTAATCTTGAGAAATGCTCCTTGTTGACCATTAAATAGCCGCGTTGAAATCGTAGCAGTCACAGAGGCAATCATGACAGAGCGGTAAGCCAAGCTCCAAGATTCAAATTTTGGTCTAACTTCCTCAGTGATAAACAAAATTCCTGCAATGGGAGCATTGAATGCTGCTGCTAATCCAGCCCCAGCACCAGCAGCAATCAAAATCCTGATATTTTCTGGAGAGGTTTTTGCCAAACTACCGATTATTTTGGCGACCGCACTACCCATTTGAATTGTTGGACCTTCAAATCCTGCCACCATGCCAGCACCCATTGACAAAATGCCACCAAATAATTTCACCAGCAGTACCCTAAAAGCCCGAAAGGTAAAAACCCCATCTAACACTCCCTCTACTCGCGGAATACCACTTCCAGAAGTTTCTGGAGCAAATCGGCGCATTAACCAAAAGCTGAGAAAAACCATCACACCTGAAATCAAGCTAGGAATTAACCAAGCAAGTATGGGATAGCCTGCCAGCACAGATGCAACTAAACTGCGTTGAAGAATCAAAAATTTGACACTATAACGCAAAAAGGTAGCAATAAATCCAATGCAAAGCCCTGAAATTGCTGCCCATATTAGTACTACATCGAGTTTCCTTCTAGCTTCTGTGAATCGTTCCGTCAATCTATTAAAAAAGACGAATGAGCGTTTTGAATTAGGGTTATTTTCTAACATGGCTTAATTGCTGGCTGTGTCCTTCGAGACTTGGACATTCTAGAATCTGATGCCTCAAAATTACTCACCGTAATAAACTTGGAAAAGTATCTTTAAGTATATTTACAGTTCCCTCCGCAATTAATTGAACTGCAATCGCCAAAATTAAAAACCCTAGTATCCGATTCATTGCTCCCATACCACTTGACCCTAATTTTTCGATTAACGGCTCTCCCAAAGCCAGACACAGATAAAGTATGATTCCCAGTAGAACAATTCCAATTAAACCACCTAAAAAATCAACCCATTGGCTAGCTTTAGTCGAAAGTCCAATCACAACCCCAATCGCTCCGGGACCGCTGACCATTGGTACAGCCATTGGTGTAAAAGATACATCTTCCTTATCGACTGCTTCTTTATGTTCTTGAGTAGTTAGTCGCTGACGGGCAGTTACCATTTCCCAAGCAGTATGACCAACAATTAAACCCCCTGCAATTCTTAGAACTCCCAACGAAATACCAAAAAAACTGAGAATTAGCTTACCCACAAGGAAAAAAGTAGCCAATACCAAAATTACATTCAATGTAGTCTTTTGAGCTTGTCGAAGACGGTATTTTGAAGTATCGGCAGCCGTCAGACCGTAAAATATCGGTACTGCACCTATAGGATTAGCAATTGGAAACAATGCAGCTAAAGTTCCGACACTGTAGGAAATGAGATTTTGCAACATATTTTTTCTTCATATAAATGCATAATTAGCATTATCCAATCATCCGAGCAATACCGAAAGCAACTGCTGCTGCTAATCCTCCCACTAAAACTGTTTGCTGTCCGCTACGCAATGAATTAACTCCAGTGAAATGTCCTTTTATATAACCAAAAGCAAATAATGCCAAAAGCGTTGTTACAGTCGATAGCTTAAGAGCAATTGTCAGGTTATTGATAAATATGTAAGGTGAGAGCGGAATTAACCCACCAGCAATGTAGGAAGCAGCAATCGTGAAAGCGCTTACCCTAGCACGAATAGGATTGGGTGGTTCAAGTCCCAATTCAAAGCGCATCATAAAATCCGTCCATTGTGTAGGTTCTGCACGAATCGCTGCGACAAGGGGAGCAATCAGCTGGTCTTTTAATCCGTATTTCCGGAAAACTTGGGCAACTTCCTCCGATTCCTGCATTGGCACTTCTCTAATTTCGCTTAACTCCCGCTTTCTTTCTGTCAGATAGTGTTCTGCGTCAGTTTTAGCCGCGAGGTATCCACCCAAGCCCATCGCAATTGACCCCGCTGCAATTTCTGCCATTCCTGCCGTAACAACTATATTGGTAGACGACGAAGTACCTGATAAACCTGCTGCTAATGCAAAAGGAACAGTTAGACCATCAGACATCCCAATGACGATATCACGGACGGTTTCCGATGCCGTAAAGTGCTTTTCAGTATGTGGTGTTGCAGGCATGATTATTTATAAAAAATATTTAAGTTGTGCAAACAATATTCAAAATCAAAAACAGTTTTGAATAAAATTTATGACTCTTTTACGACTAATACGGAACAATGAGCATGATGGATAACATAATTACTAACGCTGCCTGTAAATAGCTCTGTTAATTGGTTATGATGTTTGCGACCGACAACAATTAAATCTGCTCCCCATTCTTTAGCTATTTGACAAATAGCTGAATCCGGGTTCCCTGACTTTTGGTCGTATTGTGCTAATACACCTCTATCTTCTGCTTTCTTGTGGTAACTTTGTAACCATTGTTCAATTCCTTCTATTTCTTTTTGAATTATTTCTGTTTCATAAGGATTAATTGCTCCCACATCTGAAGGGTAAAAATCTAATCCTGTTCTAGACTCCATCAGAGGTTCTAACATCTCCTCTACAAAGCAGTGAAATATCATTAGAGCAGCCTTATCTTTTGCAGCTAAATCCACAGCCTGCTCAAATACTACAGGTGTTAGATTTGAGCGGTCAATTGCAACTAAAATTTTTTTGAACATGATAATTTTCGTGCATTTTATATAATCCAGGACTTACGCAATTGTCAACCAATTTTGGATTTTGGATTTACGTTAGCGCAGCGTGTCCGTACCGAAGGTCGTCCCGGAGGGACTTAAGGACATATTTAGATTGTCCTCGTAAATAAATTTAGGGGAACCTGCGGATTTTTGATCAGCCACAAACTTTTGAAGGAATAACGATTGCCGGATTATTTCCATAGTTAAAACTTTCTTGCTCTTATTCCAATTAATAATCAATCCAAAATCTAAAATCTAAAATCTAAAATATTTCGGTCATAAAATATTGGTTGGTGCCGTACACTCATTGCCCATTACTGTATTTAAAACAAGTCAGTGTACAAGCACCCTACTACAAGAATGTGCCAGAATCTACGTTTTTTATTCATGCTTGGGTTTTGATTTTTTCTTTTTAAATAAGCTAGTCATGCTTAATCCAGTTACCAATAAACCTAATAGTCCCAATCCATTCAAAATTGGGTAAATTCCCTGTAAACCAAAAATTTCACCGTTGTGAATTGCAAGCAATCTACTACGTGGAAGCCCAAGATTAGCAGACCATTCACCGACTAACGTAACTGCCATACCCGTAAGCAATGTTACAAAAAGTGGTAAGGCAAGAATAATTGCCAGAAGCCGATGGTATTTACGAAACGAACGCATTATCCTAAATCCCCAATGGAAACTGTATTAGCGATTATTTTGCTAAACTCTTAACCTTTAGAAACAGTGGCAATATTCGTGTCGATTGTCCCCAATCCCTCAAGAGCTTTCGCTTTATCTTTTGCTTTCAACGCACCTTTAACCTGAATTGCAGCATCCTCGATTGCATTATAGGCTTGAGAAGATTTAGTTTTTACACCATCCTCAACCTTAAACCAAGCATTTTCAAACTTGTCAAATTCCTGTTGGGCTTGCTCGAACTTTCCTGCTTCCACGTCAACTCTTGTGCCTGAAACTACAGTGACCAAATCATCAAAACTTCCTTGTGTAGCACTAGTTGTTTCAGTAGTAGCAGAATTCCCGGTAGTAGATTGGGGGTTAGTGCATCCTACTAATGTCAATAAGCCGATTGCCATGACAGGAATGACATAAATAAATTTTTTCATGACTAATATCCAACGAATTATACTAATCGTCTCATCAATAAATGAAATCAAAATGAAATAGCTACTTTTGTACAATTTATTGATGAAATTCTATAGAAAAACTAATGTTGTTCAATACGAGTTGCTAACCAAAACGGGATAGCAATACCAACAAACTGAGCCACAATCATATTAATATTTGCTTGAACGACAAAAATATCTAAAGGTTCAATTAATTGACTTGACCTATAAATTGCTGCCCCTTGAGGAACTGATAATGTCTTTCCTAATAGGCTGCCCATTACTAACTCAATTCCCACTAGAATCAATAACATTCCTACCAAATTTATTAGTACTCCAGTTTGCAAAGTCCGAATTGTCTCCTTGCGACTCGGATGCAAACTAGATTCAGAAGCTTCAAGTTGCTTGGAAAAACGAGTGTAGCGAAAAAACCAGTAGATACTTAAGCAAAGTACCAAAATTGAACCAAGAGCAGAAAACAACCCGAATCCAGACTTAAGGTTGATATTAAGATTAGGATCTGCAACGGCAAATAACAAAACTACTCCAGCAGCCGCTGTGAAAATTAACTGTGTCCAAAACCCAATCCATCCAAAAGTACGAAGACTTACAGCAGCTTGCTGCCTAACCAAACTTGGCGAGTTTGAATGTGACTTTAGCATATTCATTTTCCCGATAAAGAAAACTATATTTAGCTTAGACTGTTATTGTTCTTAGCTCCAATAAATAAAATTTATCGATTACTCTAGCGCTCGATTAAAAAAGGGTTGTTAAAAAAATAATTTTCCTTCAAGACGTTGTACGCACAAGTAATCGAATGCATCAAATCTTCTCCTAAATCCCACCCTAACCCTGTGCTTTGTAAGGGAGAAACTTCCTGATTTGAAAAAGGCAGAGGGCAAAAGGTATAAGAGAAGGAAATATCAATATCAAGCAAAGTCTCCAGGTCGTAACCCTATCCAACGTTCGCCATTAAGTTGCACAATCATTAATCTTGCAGGCTCCTCACCAACTGTACCAGAAAGGTGTCCTTTATGACCTTCTGGATTTGACTTCGTATTTTGGTCGCCTCCAAAAGATACCTCTCCAACACCCATTTCCACACGCATACCGTCCATAGTTTCCACAAACCACCGACCTGATAGCGGTATAATCCATTGCGGTTGAGGGTTTTCGTGCCACTCGCCAATCCAGCCAACTGGCTGCTCGGTAAACAAGATTTTGGCATCAGCACTTAGTAAGTGGTTATTCCACTGTGGCGCAGCATCCCCACTTATACTTTCGTGTTTGAAGTTCGTTAACTGACAACGTGTTTGATGACTAATACCGTCATCATCAGTCCAAACGTGCCAATAGCTTAATTCTGGTTGATTTCCATCAGTTTTACTAGTATCGCTCATAAATGTACCTATTCCTCTCAACCTATTTAATACCATTTAGTAGAAATTTCTCATTTACCCGAAGAGAGATGTGGGTGCATAATGTTGAAGAAAAAGTTCCTTTGAACCTGATTCTGTACATCGTTTAATCTAATTCCGTTTTGATTATCCGTAATGTTATTAGGAATAATTAAAGAAAGATGATTCTATTTATAGCTGGTAGAGATATTTTTATATCTTTCATAAACTCATTTAGTCCTCAGTTTGATTGCGCTAAAATCTTTCCTCGATACATATTCATCCCACAGGAAAAAGCATATTCACCGGGTTTTTGGGGAGTAAATTCTACAGTGGTGATTTGATTAAGAGCTAAATCTTGAGCGATATGAAAATCGGGAACTAAAACTTTTTCCAAACAGCTGCTAGCATCGCGACGTAAAAAATTAAGTCGCACTGGTTGACCTGTTTCTACAACAATTTGATTTGGCTCATAACCACCATCAACAGTAATCGTTACCTCTTGTACTTCTTTATTTCTATCAGCTTGAACGACTTTTGACTTACTAAAAAGAAACCACCATAATTCCAATCCAATTAAACCGATACCACCTAAAGTTACGGCAGCTTTTAATCCTAAAGGTTGCTCGATGCGACGAAACTCTACGTTTTTTTCTTCTTTAGATACTGGCATTTCTACAGGCATTTGAGTCATCGCTTTTGGGGAAGCAATAGCAATTAGAAATCCTATTCCAGCAAGACTTGCTATAATATTTTTCTTATTGAACATAAATAATTATCCCTCACCAGGTAAATTTTTAAGGTCAGAAGCCCCTGAATTTAAACGCGAGGAGCTAATTACGAATTACGAATTACGAATTACGAATTATATTCACCCTTCAACTGAAAATTACGCAATCGTAGAGCATTGGTAACAACCGAAACCGAACTAAAAGCCATCGCACCACCAGCAATAATCGGATTCAGTAACCAGCCAAATATCGGAAATAAAATTCCCGCAGCAATGGGAATACCTAAAACGTTGTAGAAAAATGCAAAGAATAAGTTCTGACGAATATTATTTATAGTAGCTTTAGAAAGTTTAATTGCCGTAACGATTGAACGCAAATCACCAGAAATTAAAGTAATGTCAGAAGCTGCAATAGCCACATCTGTTCCGGTACCAATTGCCATTCCCACATCGGCTTGCGCTAAAGCTGGAGCATCGTTTATCCCATCTCCTACCATCGCTACAATTTTGGATTGAGGATTTTTATTTTTACCTTTTCTCCTTGTTTGTTCGGTCTGCAAAGACTTAACAACAGCGGCTTTTTGGTCTGGTCTAACTTCTGCAAAAACGCGGTCAATACCAACTTCTGATGCAATTGCTTCTGCTGTGGGACGGTTATCTCCGGTTAACATTACTACTTCCAAACCCATTTTCTGCATTTTTCTCACTGCTTCAATAGAAGTAGGTTTCAAAGTATCGGCAATTCCCATCAAACCTTCAACTTCCCCATCCACCGCAATCCATATTACAGTTTGTCCGAGGGATTCCCAAGCGTGTTTTTGTTCTGCGAATAAGTTAGTATCAATTCCGATTTCAGAGAACCATCGCTTAGTGCCAATTTGCACAAATCTCGAAGCAACATATCCTTGAACGCCGCTGCCTGCAATGGCTTCAAAGTCACGAGCATCCGTTAATTCGACATCTTGAACTTCAGCATATCTAACTACTGCTTCTGCTAAGGGATGTTCGGAATTACGCTCTAAGGAAGCTGCTAATTTTATCAGTTTAAATTCATTTTGATTAGCACTACCGCGTACTGTTACAAAGTTAGTAACTGTAGGTTTCCCTTCAGTTAGCGTCCCGGTTTTATCCAAAACAATCGTTTTGATTTTGTGAGCGAGTTCTAAACTTTCCGCTCCTTTTATCAAAATACCATTTTCAGCACCTTTACCAGTACCCACCATTACCGATGTGGGAGTTGCCAAACCCAAAGCACAGGGACAAGCGATAATCAAAACACCGACGGTGGTAATTAAAGCGAGGCTGATATTACCCATGAAATTAAACCAAATGACAAAGGTAGAAATTGCGATCGCAATCACAACCGGCACAAACCACCCCGTCACTTGGTCTGCTAATCTTTGAATTGGGGCTTTACTTCCCTGAGCTTCTCTTACCAATTGGACGATTTGCGAGAGTACGGTGTCTTTTCCTACCCTCGTTGCCCTAAACTTAAAGCTACCAGTTTTATTAATCGTTGCGCCGATAACCTCATCACCGGGCTGCTTTTTCACGGGTACGCTTTCCCCCGTCACCATTGCTTCGTCGATGGTAGAAGTACCATACACTACTTCTCCATCTACAGGAATTTTCTCACCCGGACGCACTAAGATTATGTCATCAAGCTCAACTTCTTGAATCGGAACGTCTACTTCCCTTCCGTTGCGAATTACCCGCGCATCCCTTGCTTGTAAACCAATTAATTTACGAATTGCTTCGCTAGTTTGTCCCTTAGCGCGATTTTCAAAAAGCTGTCCTAACAGAATCAAGGTAATCACTACCGCAGCAGTTTCGTAATATACCTCCGGCATCAAACCTTGATTGAGAAAGAAATCGGGAAAGATAGTTGCAAACAGGGAATAGAAAAACGCCGCCGAAGTACCCAGAGCAATCAGAGTGTCCATTGTTGCCCCATGACGCTTAAAAGCTTTCCAAGCTCCGGTATAAAATCTATAGCCACACCAAAACTATACTGGTGCAGTTAGCGCTAACTGCAACCACGGATTATGCAACCATGCAGGGATGAAAGGTAATTTTAACCCAGTCATCATTACAAGCGATATCTGGAACTTTTAATTGGATGGTCATGGTCTTTGAATTTGAAATTAAAAACAACTAATTTACTTGTGATAATATGCTAAACCCTCTAGTTAGCTAGAGAGTCAAGGGTTGTCATGAAAATTTTGTAGAAGAAAAAATTTTCATGGATAAATAATCAAATTTATTAACTTTAAATATAAAAAGTAGTTAGTGATTAGATGTTTTGACAGATTCAAATCTGATAACCCTAACTACTCTAAATATTTACCCGGATTTCTCAATTTAAGTTAGTTACAAAAAAAGTCACCTTTTTTTATAATTCAAACTCTTTTTTCAACTGAGCTACCCAAGCTTTAATTCGTTCGTCAGTTAAATCAGACTGATTATCTTCATCAAGAGCCAAACCAACAAATTTACCGTTTCGGAGCGCTTTTGACTCGCTAAAATCGTAACCTTCAGTAGACCAATATCCTACAGTTTTACCTCCACGTTCGGAAATTTTTTCTTCTAATATTCCCATTGCATCCTGAAAAGAATCGGGATAACCAACTTGGTCTCCAGCACCATAGTAAGCAACTTTTTTACCGCTGAAATCAATATTATCTAATTGGTCAAAAAATTCTTCCCAGTCACTTTGTAATTCCCCAATATTCCAAGTCGGACAGCCGATAATAATATTTTCGTATTCATCAAAATCGCTTGGTTCAGCTTGGTAAATTTCTTCTAAATCTACAACTGATTCACCTCCCAATTCTTTCTGAATGATTTCGGCTTCTGTTTGTGTATTACCAGTTTGAGTACCGAAAAATAAACCTACTTTAGACATGATTAACTTCTCCTGCTTGATTGCTTAATTAACAGAATTTGAGATTTTTATATATTTGAATCATCGATTTTTTCACAAAAAATAGTATTTACCGAAAAGGTATAACTATCATCTTCGTGAAATAATCGGTAATAGAGTAAAAAACAAGCTTAACTAACCAAAGTGGTAAGAATTTCTTGCCAATGGTTAAATATCAGCAAATGACCTTCATCGGCATAAAAACGAGCTTCACAGTTAGGAATTGTGTTTGCAAGATATCGTCCTGCATTTGCAGGAACGTTTTCATCTTTCTTACCATGCCAAAGGTATACTTTTAGAGAGATATTCTTTAGTTGAAAGCCCCAAGATTGAGCAAGAATTTTTATGTCTAGCCTGAGTCCACAAGCTCCTTGACGAAAAGCTTGAGGTAAATCTTCTAAAAACATTTCTCGCACCGCAGGTTGAAATAAAACCTCTTTATCAGGAATAGGAAAATAATTTATCAGTCCATAATCAAATAACTTTTGCGGGTCTTTGCGAGCTTTACGTACAATTGGACTTAACAAAGGATTTAGAAGAAAGGGCGTATATTGCATTACTCCCAATAAAACTCTATTTATGACGTTCATTCCTTCGGTGACATGGGGGACATCAAGAGGAGAAATGCTGCTGATAATACCCGCTTTTGTTATCCGTTCGGGAATTTCCGATGTACAAGCAAGAGCATATGCTCCACCTCCAGAAACACCTATAACTATAAATTGTTCTATCTTTAAAGCATCAGCAAGTTGAATAACATCTTTAGTCCAATCCACTAACGTATTATCTGGATGAAAGTCCGACAATCCATATCCCGGACGGTCAATAGTGATAATACGAACTCCTAACTAAGTCGGTATAGATTCATCAGGATGGCGAGTTAATCTTGACCCTGGTGTACCGTGGAAAAACATTACGGGTTTTCCATTTAGGTCGCCGAATTGAGCATATCCCATTTGACGACCATCTTTTAATAGAAGCGTTTGATTTGATTTAGAAATCATGAGCATTTATTTTGAGGACAGTAATCCTGACAATCCTTTGCTTCCTTGGTCATCACTTTCTCCGGTTGTACCGCACACTTAAGATAAGAATTATTGTCAAAGTAGCGGCATTTTGCACAAGGACTTTTACGATTAATGCCAATATTTGAAGAACGGTCTTCTGATGCCTTACGAATATTGCACCATTTGATTAAAGCTATCATCAAAGCGAGAAATAATAAAAAACCCATGCCAACTATTTCATCGCTATTACTGGGATTTTTATTATTTGGTGCTTCAATTACAGAATTTCGCGGTGAAACAGTCTCGCTTAACCTTAGTTGATTAAAATTATCATAGGCATTCATCCCAATTCTCCTTAGCAAGAATAATGATTGAAATCACTACAATTGATTAAATCCTTGTAACAACAACAATCCCCAATCTAAAATCCAAAAGAAACGCATCCGTTGTTAAAATCTAAAATCCCTTAAGCTAACTTTGCCCGTCGCAACATCACGGCATTAATTGCCACAATCACCGTCGATAAACTCATCAATAATGCCCCAATCGCAGGAGAAAGCAAAAATCCCCAAGCATACAGCACACCAGCCGCTAAAGGAATCGCAATTACGTTGTAACCCGTTGCCCAAAACAAGTTTTGAATCATTTTGCTATAGGTTTTCTGCGCCAAATTCAGCGCTTTTACCGCGTCTAAAGGGTCGTCTTCAATCAAAACCAAATCTGCTGACTCAATCGCAACATTAGTACCCGCACCGATAGCAATTCCCATATTAGCTTCCAACAATGCCGCTGCATCGTTAATTCCATCACCAACAAAAGCAGTCGGACCCTCCTGCTTTAACTGTTTGATAATGCTTACCTTATCTTCTGGTAAAACGCGAGCATAGTAACGTTTAATACCCAAATCTGAAGCAACTGCACCGGCGACGGCTTCTGCATCACCAGTAATCATTACTACTTGAATACCTTTTTTTTGCAGTTGATTAACTGTTTCCCGCGCTCTTTCTCTAACTCTATCTGCCATTGAAATTACGGCTATAGCGCTTTCTTCTGTCATCAATACTACTGGACTTTCTCCGCGTTCATCGACTGTTTGCAGTCCCCGACGCAAAGATGAAGGGAAGGTGAGATTGTCTTCTTCTACCCATTCTGGTCGTCCGATGCGGTATTTTTTACCATTGATATAACCTTCAACACCATGACCAGTTACAGTATTAAAATTGGTCATTTGAGGTAAATTCAATTCGCGACGTTCGGCTGCTTCAACAACTGCTTTTGCTAAAGGATGCTCCGAAGAAGTTTCTAAAGCGGCTGCGATCGCCAAAGCTTCATTATCCTCCAAACCCTCTGTATACATTCTTTGCACGCCAAACTTACCTTCTGTGAGCGTTCCGGTTTTATCAAACGCCATATTTTTGATATCCTTAGCACGTTCGAGGGAATCGCGATTTCTCACCAAAATTCCGTTTTTTGCCGCTAAGGCTGTAGAATTAGAAATTACCAAAGGTATAGCCAAACCAAGAGCGTGAGGACAGGTAATTACTAGTACAGTTACGGTTCGATTAACAGCGAATACCAAATCACTCAAACCCAACCAGACAAAGAAAGTGATGCTACCAACAGTAATTGCAATTATAGTTAACCAATAAGCAGTTTTATCAGCTAAAGCTTGATACCGACTTCTAGAACCTTGCGCTTCTTCTACCAAGCGCATAATCTGGCTGATTGTAGTATCACCACCAACACGGGACACCTCAACTTTTACCGAACCCTCACCATTTACAGAACCAGCGACTACTTCATCACCTTCATGTTTGGAAACTGGACGAGATTCACCTGTAAGAAAAGATTCATTAATATTAGTGTTTCCCTCAACGACAATCCCATCATTGGGAACCTGTTCCCCCGGACGAATTAAAATAATGTCTTCGGCTTGAATTTCGCTTATGGGAACATCTTCAACTCTACCATTCGTTAAACGATGCGCCGTTGAAGGTACCAATTCGGCAAGATTTTCTAATGCTCTACTAGCACCCTGCACCGAAGCCATTTCTACCCAATGTCCTAACAGCATAATATCTACTAGGGTTGCTAATTCCCAGTAGAAAGGCATACCTCGCAAACCCAGAGAAACCGCGATACTGTAAATAAACGCTACCGTAATCGCCAGCGCAATCAGAGTCATCATTCCGATTTTGCTGTGCAGTTCGTTCCAAGCACCTTTTAAAAATACCCAACCACCATAAAAGTAAATAATTATTGCTAGAACCGGGTTAATTAAATCAGAACCAGGAAACGTAATTGCTTGATAATTTAACCAAGTCTGTAATTGGGTCGAAAAATAAAGAACTGGTAATGTTAAAACGAGGCATATAAAAAAGCGACGCTTAAAAATTTCCGGGCTATGTCCTGCGTGTTTATCGTGTTCGGCATGTTCCCCATGTTCGAGATGTTCGTCTTTTGAGTTATGATTTAGGTTGCGTTCTCGAACTGCATGATTATTTCTTGAATGATGTTGTGCCATTAGCTTATACTCTGATATTTATTGCACGCGATTGTGAAAATAATGAATGCTTTGAATTTGGGTGAAATATGATTGAAAAATGTCTAAATATTCCCTATTTACGGTGAAGCTGTAAGCTGCTACCACTAATCAGATTATTTCATAAGTTCTTTCATGATTCTTATTTCCTCTTTCTGCGTTCTGACAATCTCGGTGCATAGCTTTTCAATACGTGGGTTTGTCAGCGACGACTGCTGGCATACTAAAATAGCGGCAGCGTGATGTGGAATCATTGAGCGTAAAAATTGTTGATTTCCAACCCCTGCTTGCGTTCGTACAAGAGTCCAGAACAATAATATCGATGCAGTTCCACCGATGAGAAGTATGATATTTAACTTCTTGTTCTTGTACATGGAACCCATTGCGAACAGCATTATGAGCAGCATCGTTGATACCATCAGCCCTGACATATATACTTGGTTGAGGCTAATAAAGAAGTTACCAAACTCGTTAACCCGCGATAGCATCAGGAATAACATCACCACGTAAGAGATTATCAGTGCAATAAGTAGACTGATATAAGAATTGTTTTTAGACTTGGATTCCATTTTAGATTTCTCCTTGTTAGTTTAAATCAGTTAGCAGTGAGGAGCAATCACCTACTATTCAGTTCACTGCTAACTGCTAACTGATAACTGAAAAACTTATGCAGCTACAGCGGCAATTTTTTGATAATGTTCTACACTGTCCCGACAAGCTTTTGCACACTTCTTACAGTGTTCTGCATCATGCTTTTCGCATTCAGTAGCACAGGCTTCACAAATCTCTGCACAAGCACGGGCTAATTGAGAAATATAGCGCGAACCACGTACCATATAAGTTGCAGCAGTACGACAGATTTCTGCACAATCCAAACAGCTACGAGCGCACTGCACCATCTCTGACATACCCATGCAAGCTTCAGCACAGTGTTCGCATTCAACGACACAACGCATTGCAACATCGAAGCTAGACTGGTATTCTTCGTGGACTAAAAGCATAAATTTATTTCCGATTACAACTTAGGGATGCTTACACATTGATAGGTAATTATTCCTTTCCTCTGCGTCTATCATTAGACTTAAATCAAACATCTATCAAAAGAAAAGCTGGTATTTCATCCTGATTTCATACTTGTATGAAACTCTTATCTCATAAGCGATATAAAATCGAAATCAAACTGAAACCAACTTTAAAATTATTTTTTGCTTAAATAAATTTAATATTTAGAAGTTCCTAATAATTTCCAAAATTCAATTTACAATGGCTAAAAAATAATTTTTGTAAAGCTCATTGAGAAACTAGGCTTATTCTTAAATAAATGAAAGGTAAAGCCAGAAAGAAAGATAAAATATCGTTATTTTCTCTTATTTTTACCTTTTACTTTTTTCCTAGTTCAAAGCAGTTTATAGGCATTTCTAATGGTTTAATTAGAAATATGTATTCTACCTGTACCTACATAAATACCGTTACTATTTTCACCCACTGGATAAGCTGTTATACCGAATAAATAAACACCGCTTATAGATGGATTACTTCTTGGCTCAAGAGAAACTGTAACCGTCTCACCAGGATTTACGGGTTTATTGAAAACAACGGTAACACTACCAGGTTGAAAATTCCCACCAACCGCTGCTAATGATAGTTTTTCACCACCAGCGAAGCTATCTCCAAAGAAAGCCGAGATTTTTTTTTGATTGAATTTGATAATTCTTGGGGTATTTATTTGTTCAATTTTGACTGCTTTGAGTGTTTCTGTGGCGTTTTCCGGTACTTTTAAAGTAAATTGGTAAGTAGCATAATTATTATTTCGCATTCCGTTACTAGTTGCACTGCGAATAAGACTTGGAGGATGCTCAAATGCTGTTTTACCATTGGTTAATTTGACTGCATTCGCTTTCGGCACTTCCAATGATATAAAAGTACTAAAAAGTAGGGTACTAACACCGAGTAAACCTGTTTTAATGGAGAATAAAGAAAACTTATTTAATGGTTTAAGCATTCTTCTTGCTCCAGATTTTTAGTTGCATTGATGCAGTAAACCATCATTAATTGTGTGATGTTTATCATACAAACATACCTGGGTAAAATACACAGAAAAACAAATTTTTAACTTAGTCACAATCTACATTTTGTGGTTAGAATTTGTCTTCATTCCACTACCTTCTCCCATGCGCTGGTTCATCTGTTCCATCATCTGATTCATTTGTTTCATCTTTGCCATCATTTGTTCATGATGCTGACGCATTTGTTCGGGGGACATTTTTTTCATCATTTGCTGCATTTGTTCGGGAGTCATTTGCGCCATTTTTTGCTGCATTTGTCCCATTGTTTCTTGCATTTTCCCCATTTCTCCCATCATCTCTTGATGGTGTTTACGCATCTGCTCTGGGTTCATCTGTGTTTTTTGAGCCAGAATAGTTGGTTTCTCCTCGGTTATTTGAGCAAATGTTGGGATTGTTGTACCCAAACCGACTATTGTTAAACCTGCAAATGCTGCACTTAAGAGAGTTTTATTGCGTAGATTCATAATTTTATTTCCCTGTTGAAGTATCTAAGTTTAGGTTAAAACCTCTAGTTAACTAGAGAGTCAAGTGATGAATGGAAAAAATATTGGTGCTACTTTTTCTTCATTAATTTCATCTTTTCATCTACTAATGAAATTAGAATGAAATTTTGTCAGAGTTTAATAAATTGTGATTTAAATATTTAGCATGGAACTTCGTATATTTTTGATAATTATGTCTTCTATCTAAAGATATAGTTTTATAAAATTGAATAAATCTCAAATAATTCTTCCAACGTTGATAAATTTCATCTTAATTTCATTTATAGATGTCATAGTAATTAGGTAAGCGTAAATACTCGCATTATTTCCGTCGGTATCGTGATTATTAAATAAATCACACAACGCTCTCACACACACACTATGCAGGTTGTACTTAGCTTGACTCTATGTTGAGAGTACAACCTTTTTCCTTTTTCACCAATATTGTTGAAAAGAATAAATTACTGCCAGGTCTATAAAAGATATTTTAGATCCCCCCAACCCCCCTTAAAAAGGGGGACTTGCGTAAATCCTATTGATATTTGAGTAAAAACTTTTTCAAAATTAACCAGCGTGCGTTCAACTGAGGCTATCTCATCTATGTTTAAATCTAATTCTCAATCAAATCGCTACAGTAATAGAAATCGCAAATCCTCAAAAGATATTGTCGGTAGTTATTTTCAAGATATTATTCGTATACCGCTATTAACTCCTGAAGAAGAAATTTATTTAGCTAAACAAGTTCAGCAAAGGTTATTTTTGTTAGCAGTTAAGGAAGAACTATCGAAAGAATTACAGCGTCAACCAACTTTACAAGAATGGTCAGAACAAGCTCAATTGAATGATTCGGAGCTATTAGAGCAAATAAAGCAAGGACAAATTGCTAAACAAAAAATGATTGCTGCTAATCTGCGTTTGGTAGTGACAATTGCTAAGAAGTATCAAAAGCGCAACCTGGATTTTCCCGATTTAATCCAGGAAGGTACTTTAGGATTGGAGCGAGCAGTTGATAAATTTGAGCCAGCATTGGGATATAAGTTTTCTACTTATGCTTACTGGTGGATTCGACAGGGAATAACAAGAGCTATATCCCAACAGTCTCGCACGATTCGCTTACCGATTCACATTACAGAGAAATTAAATAAAATTAAACGGGTTCAGCGAGAATTATCTCAAAAACTTGGTCATAGTCCAACTGTCATCGAAATTGCTGAGGTTTTGGAAGTAAAACCAAATCAAATCAGAGACTACTTAAGTTTAGCTCGTAAACCGATGTCCTTAGATGTACGGGTGGGAGAAGAACAAAATACAGAATTAAAGGATTTATTAGAAGATAATAGTTTTTCTCCAGAAGACTACATATTAGAAGAATCTCTCCAACAAACTATTAAAGAATTATTATCTAAGCTGTCTCCTCAACAGCAAGAAATATTAACCTTGCGCTTCGGTTTAGAAGATGGACAAGAATTGACATTAAATCAAGTTAGCCAGCGAATGGGTATCTCTAGTAAAAGAGTGCTACTGCTACAGCGACAAGCTCTTAGTTTTTTACGTCGATATGGGACAAAATCACGTATTTATTTAAGTTAGAAGTTGAGCATACTGTTATTAAATTAATTTTGAGTTGAGGAAATCTAAATATTCAAAATAATAGATTAAACCTAAAAGAAATCATAAATAATATAAATTATGAATATTGATTAATATGAGTGAAAAAAAGGTTCGCGCTCAATACGAGCAACTTGCTCCTATCTACGATTTACGCTGGCACAAATATATCACCAATACCCTTACCTTCCTCTATAACTGGGAACAGATTGACTTACAATCTACAGTTTTAGATGTTGCTTGCGGTACTGGTGAATTTGAACTACTTTTACTCGATAAAAATCCTACGCAGAGAATTACTGGTGTTGATATATCAGAAAAGATGTTAGATATAGCCAGGAACAAATGTCAGGATTATCCTAATGTTGAGTTTTATAAAGCCTCAGCTAATTCATTACCATTTGCAAATCATAGTTTCGATGTAGTTGTATGTGCAAATGCTTTTCATTACTTTGAAAAACCTTTAGTAGCGTTATCGGAAATTAAGCGAGTAGTTAAACCTAATGGTAAATTAATAATTCTTGATTGGAGCAAAGATTTTCTCGTTTGCAGAATCTGCGACTGGATGTTACAAATTTTTGACCCTGCTCATCAGCAATGCTATACCCAAAAAGAATTACATCAACTATTAATATCTGCTGATTTTAAAATAAATCGTGCAGCTAAAGTTCGTTTCGGCGCTATTTGGGGACTAATGGTTGTGACAGCTTTACCATATTAAGAATTACTAGTTTAATGTTGTTTATAGCAAACTTAGATAAAAAATTGTCCGCAGCGTTAGCTGCGGACATTCTAATAAGTATAGGACTTACGCAATTGTCATAAAAATTGGCTGGTGCGTGACACTGAATACATTATTTCTACGTTCAAATTAATTTAAAGTGTCACAGCAACGGCAATAATGGAGGAAGAAAATCTACACTCCATTTTGCCTCCCCTACCAGAAAATGTGCCGGTTGCGTAAGTCCTAAAGTAATTAAATCATTTGTTCTACTTATTTGGTTGGGGTGTCGTCCGTAGGTAAGATTTAACCTCGGTATAGCCTTTAGGAAACTTTTGCTTTAGTTCATCAGCATCTTTAATTGAGGGAACGATGACACAATCTTCACCATCTTTCCAGTCAGCAGGAGTAGCAACACTGTAATTATCAGTAAGTTGCAGTGAATCAATTACCCGGAGAATTTCTGAGAAATTTCTTCCGGTGCTGGGTGGATAAGTTAGTGTCAAACGCAGCTTTTTGTTAGGGTCAATTACGAAAACAGTGCGAACAGTAACATTCGGGTTTGCATTCGGGTGAATCATGTCATAAAGTTCAGAAACTTTTTTATCCGAATCTGCCAAGATGGGATAATTAAGTTGAGTTTTTTGAGTCTCTTCAATATCTTTAGTCCAGCCCGAGTGCGATTGTGCATCATCCACACTTAAAGCAATTACTTTCACATTACGTCGGTCAAATTCAGATTTTAGTTTGGAGACGGTACCCAATTCAGTTGTGCAAACGGGTGTATAGTCTGCTGGATGCGAAAAGAGAACGACCCAACTATCACCAGCCCATTCGTAAAAGTCAATTCTTCCTTCGGTAGAATCTTGAGTAAAGTTTGGTACTGTATCGCCCAATCTTAGTGACATAATAATCCTCCTGATTGAAATAAAAATCTTCTTTTCAAAACTATGACTAGTCTAAATTCTCTGGTTGACTAGAGAGTCAATAAGTAATTGGACAGAATTAATTTCACAAAGTCATTGCGAAGGTCGCTAAGTGCATAATGACTGTAAATATTTTTGTCCACCTACTTAGCAATCTTAGCTCATCTATAAAATTTATTACGAATAAAGCTTTTTTTAAAGCTATTTGACTTGAGTTGTTTGGCTATTTAATTGGCTAATTGTCGCATGACACGGATTTCCGAAAGCCATCCATCCGAATAAAGTCGTGATGATTAAACTTGTGAATACAACATCTTTAAGAGCTTCTAACCCTTGCCGAGCCTGAATCTGTTCGGCTTGAACCTGTTTAACAGCTTTATGGATAAACTCTGGTGGAATTCTTGCCACTGCGCCAGCTTCTGTTAATTCTGATAAGGAATAAGTCTCACTATGTTGGGCATAGAGACGAGATGCTCTCTCAAAAACTTCAGGTGCCAATTCTACGGTAATTCTAGGTTCTGGATGATTCATAGTAAAGATGGATAGGAATTGTGCAAAAAATTTTCTAAAAATATAGTTAACTAATAGCATCTAACTAGAATGATGCTAAACTCTCTAGTTAGCTATAGAGTCAAGTAGCTGCAAGACTTATGTATATTTAAACAAATACTATTATCTCAGTGACGAAATCTTTCTGGCTATAATTCGGATTCTTTCCACAGATAGAGAAATAGAATCAAAAAGTAATTTCATCCAAATTTCATTTTGAGATGCAATACTCGTAAATGGAGTATCAAATTACTCGCTGTCATTTGTAGTTTTTCTGGCGTTAAGTCATTAAAACTACAAAACTAATATCGAAAATCTATGTCCTGTTGATTTTATCGCTAACTATTGATTCTTGGGTTAACTAGAGAGTTTAAAGTTTAGTTAGTAAAACTCTAACTAAAAGTAATTACTATAAGGTATAGGGTAAAAAATTATGTTTAAATCGAACTCCAAATTATTGTTTTCTTTAATTGCAGGTGTTGCTGTTGCGGGAGTTGCAGGAACATTCTGGTTTGCAGGAGCAGGAAATAATACCCAAACCGTTGCTAGCGATTCAAAAGCAATGGCTATGACAAGCGTTTGGGATAAGGAAACCGAACCAAACTACTCAGGAGTGAAAGAAGTTACCGTTTATCGCAGCCCAAGTTGTGGCTGTTGCGGTGAATGGGTGAAACATATGCAAAAACACGGTTTTAAAATTACAGATATTAAAACCGATAACATGGAAGCAATCAAGCAGAAATATAACGTACCTCAAAATTTGGCATCTTGTCACACCTCAATTATTGCTGGTTACGTCATGGAAGGACATATCCCTGCTGACGATATCAAGCGTTTTGTAGCTTCTAAACCTAACCAAGCAGGATTAGCAGTACCCGCAATGCCATTAGGTACTCCAGGAATGGAAGCAGGAAGCAAAAAACAACCCTTTGCCATCGCGTCTTTTACTAAAAATGGCGAAATTAAAATTTTCAAAGAATATCAAACTTACTAAAAAGAGTTAGGAGTGAGGAGTTAGGAGTTAAGAGTTAAATAATTTTAGATTTTAGATTTTGGATTTTGGATTGAAAGTTAGAAGTTAGGAGTAACAAGTAATGAGTAGCTATCTTTTCCCTCACTCCCTCACTCTCTCACTCTCTCCCTCTCTCCCTCCATATTCCCATGCCCAATGTCCTATGCCCCATTCCCAAATAAAAATTAACCGTCGTCAGTTTCTCGCTTTAAGTTTAGCTGGTGCTGGTGGTGCTATTGTTAGTAGCTGTGTAAGAGGTAATTCTTCTCAATCCTCACCAAAAGCCTCTTTAAAACCAGCAATTGATTTACCAAAATTGCATACAAGTAAAAATGGTTTATTAGAGGTAGATTTAGAAGCTAGTTATCGTCCCGTAAAACTAGGAGACAAACAAGCGTATCTATTAGCTTATAACGGACAAGTACCCGCGCCACGTTTAGAAGCAAATCCAGGGGATAAAGTTAGGATTAAATTTACTAATAATCTCTCGAATCCGACAAATTTACATCAGCATGGATTGCATATTCCACCTACGGGAAAAGCCGATAATGTTTTTCTAAATATAAAACCGGGAGAGACATTTAACTACGAATTTACTATTCCCGAAAATCATCCGGCTGGTACTTTTTGGTATCATCCCCATCGTCACGGTTTCGTTGCAGAGCAGTTGTTTGGGGGTTTAGCTGGTTTGTTTGTGGTGCGGGGTGATTTGGATGAAATCCCCGAAATTAAAGCTGCTAAGGAAGAATTTTTAGTATTACAAGACTTTGCTCTTGATAGCGAAGGAAAATTGATTGATTCAGATGCTCATATGTCTTTGATGTCGGGAAGAGAAGGTGATTTAATTACAGTCAACGGTAAATCTAACCCCAGTTTTTCAATTCCTCAAAATGGTTTATTACGTTTAAGAATTGTTAATGCTTCTCCTTCTCGTTTTTATCAACTTTCTTTAGAAAACCATCCTTTTTATCTAATTGCTACCGACGGAAATGCATTAGCCGAACCTGTTAAAACGAACGAATTATTGTTAACTCCTGGGCAAAGAGCAGAAGTTTTAATTAAAGGAGATAAACAAGCTGGTCAATATCGTTTGCTCAACTTACCCTACAATCGTGGTTCAATGGGAATGATGGGTGGTGGAGGTATGATGGGTGGAAATAATAACGATAACAACGATACATCAGCAGTTTTAGCAACTCTCAACTACGACTCTGCTGTTGAAACAATTGCTTTACCTACCTCACTTTTATTAGTCCCAACTTTACCCGAACCCCAACAGGTACGTAGCTTTAAATTAAATCATGGTATGCGTCCGCGTGTAGGTATGGCTTTTCTAATTAACGGTAAGTCTTATGAAAATCAACGAATCGATACGCAAGTTAAGTTAAATACAGTCGAAGATTGGGAGATTATAAATACAGGAGACATGGATCATCCTTTTCACCTTCACGTTAATAACTTTCAAGTTATCAGTCGTAACGGCAAACCAGAACCTTACCGGGCTTGGAGAGATACAGTTTTAGTTCGCAGAGGGGAAACTGTGAGGATTCGGATTCCTTTCCAAGACTATACGGGTAAAACTGTTTATCACTGTCATATTCTTGACCATGAAGATTTAGGAATGATGGCGAATTTGGAAATTGTAAGTTAATGGTATGTCGAATTCTCAAAATGTAAACCGTCGTCGTAGTTGGTTGAATATACCAGAATTAAATATTGCTATTTTCGCGTTTTTGCTAAATTTCCTTTGGGAAGTTCAGCAAATGCCATTTTTTAAGCTTTCCGATTTATCTTGCAATCAAAGAACAATAAACTGTACTTTAGCTACTTTTGGCGACGTTTTAATTGCACTAATTGGATTTTGGACTGTTGCGTTTTTTTCTAAATCGCGTTATTGGTTTCGTCAACCGAAATGGTGGCAGTTAGGTATTTTTATTTTAGTAAGTCTTGTAATTACAATTGTTTTTGAAGCTTTAGCTACCGGAGTACTTAACAGATGGGAATACGCCGATATCATGCCAACGGTTCCATTATTAGGTACGGGTTTAACGCCGATTCTTCAATGGATAATTTTACCTTTGATAATTGTTTGGTTTGTTAAGAGGCAGGTTATATAAAATTATCGCATTGATTATAGCGCTTTTCATTTGAGTGCAATACACGTTGATTAACCTCACCCCCTCCCCCTCTCCCGCAGTTGCTACAACGCGGGGAACCCGCGCAACGCACTGCTCTCCTTATTAAGGAGAGGGGTGTATTCTATTCAACTGAAAACTGCTATATATTAAAACTAATGCGTTCGTCCAATACCTAAACCTCGCGATTTTTGCAATTTAAGCATAGTAATGGAAAATATCAGCCATAAATAACCAACCCCATAACCAGCGATTACATCTGTAGGCCAGTGTACCCCTAAATACAGCCGACTTAAACCAATAGCACCAATTAATACAACAGCGAAAGTATAAATAATTTTTGCAGATTTCGGATAATGAGATGCTAGCAAATAAGCGATAAAACCATACAGCACCATCGAACCCAATGCATGACCGCTAGGATAACTATAAGTTTTTTCTATAATTATTTGCTGCCAAAGTTGCGGACGTGGTTTGCTAAATGCTAGTTTCAGACCATAACTAAGGATTGCACCTCCAAGAGCGTTAAGAGCAAATACTTTGGCTTCTTGACGATACCGTTTCCACCAAAGTATGACAAAGGTAATAATAGTAATAGTTACAACGGTAGTAGGGTCGCCTATTCTGGTAATATTGACCATGATATTATCCCAAGTGGGATTCGCAAACTGATGTATCCATAGCAAAATAGTTTTATCAAAAGCGAAAGCTTCTTTTTCCCAAACATCTTCGGAAAGCTGGGCTAAAACGTAGATAATTAATAAACAGGTAGCTAAACCAGCAATTCCGATAGTTGCAATAAGGGAAGCTATGCGGGGATGTACGTGAGTAAACCAGAAATCTATGAGTTTGCGGAGCGAATTTTGCATAGTTATATATAGTAAATAAAAAGGTTTACAAGAAAAAATTTGGCGTTTTTATAGATAGCCAAAACCTGTATATAATTAATTCCGATGCCAATAGAATTGATATAAAACTTTAATGAATTTGATTCGAGGCTGGTAAAAGTACAGTAAAACAACTACCAACACCTAACTGACTGGTAACAGTAATTGAACCTCCGTGATTTTGTACGATTGCTTGAGAAATTGCTAAACCTAAGCCAGAACTACCCGATTCATAAGAACGAGATTTATCAACTCGCCAAAAACGCTCGAAAATCCGCTCTAAATTTTCTGGTGCAATACCTATACCTGTATCTTCTATTTTTATTTGAATCTGAGAACTTACAGGATTTGCTTTTACTGTTATTTTTCCACCTTTGTGAGTATAGTAAATTGCATTTTGAATCAGATTACCTAATGCTCGATTAAGTTTTTTTACATCTCCAAGCAATAATAAATTGCTCTGAATTTCGACCTGTAAATCTATTTTTTTCGCTTCTGCTTGAGATTTATATAATTGTATTAAACTAGAAATTACTTCTTGCAAATTGATAATTTTCCGTTCGGTATCGATAACTTTATCCGTGCGTGCTAGAAGCAATAAATCTTCGGTTAATTGAGTCATTTGATTGGTCGCGCTAGCAATAGCGGTAAATTTTTCTTTGTCATTATCTCTCATTCCTTCTGGATATTTTAAAGCAACTGCGGCACTACTTTTAATTGCCATTAAAGGATTGCGTAATTCATGAGAAGCATCGGCTGTAAATTGTTTGAGACGTGTAAAACTTTCTTCAATTGGCTGCATTGCTTGACGGTTAAGCCATATCCCCCCAATGCCACTTAAAATTAAAGCAAAAATCACGCCAGAACCTAAACCCAAATCTAATTGTTGAATGGTTTCATCGAATTCTTCTAAAGACTGGCTGACTCTGATATAACCAATTAGTTGACGGGTTTCACCATCATAAATCGGTAAAGTTACAGCTTTAATTTTGCTTCCATTGGTTTGAAGCTTTATAGTTTTCTTGGGATTAAAAGGTAAATTTACATTGTGTTCACCCTGCTGTTTCAGTAAATTACCTTTAGTATCAAACCACTGCAAACCACCTTGCCGAGCAGCTAAATCTCTGACTTCCCAATGTTCTTCAATTTCTAATTTTCCATCTTCTAATTCAGCGTCTACCGTTACACCTTGTCCTAAAACTGTCAGCCTATCTGTGACTTGCTGACTGAGACTACGAACAAAAATCACTCGCACAACAATAGCAAATCCTGCTAAAACAATTGCAAAAACAATTAAGTTAAATAAAAGTAAGCGATTGCGAATTTTCTGAAACATTACTAAGGAAGGTATTATAGTTCATTCCCTTTTTTAATTATCAATCGCACCCAAACGATAACCCATACCATAAACTGTTTCAATCAAGTTATCTGGACTTCCGGCATTTCTGAGTTTACTACGTAAGTTAGTAATATGAGTTTTTACCGTTCCTTCTCCAGAAAACTTGTCGAATTCCCAAAGTTTTTCCAGAATTGCGGAACGGGTTAAAATTTGTTGGGGATGACGCAGAAAATATTCTAGAATTAAGTATTCTTTGGGTGTTAAACAAACAAGATTATCTGCATAACTTACTTCACCATTATTGGGGTCAAGTTTTAATTTACCGTAAGTTAAAATTGGTGGTTTAACTTCTGGAGTTCTGCGAGATAATGCGCGAATTCTTGCTGCTAATTCTTCTAATTCAAAGGGTTTGATTAAATAATCATCTGCTCCTGCATCTAGTCCAATGACTTTATCTGTAGTAGTATCTTTTGCTGTTAACATTAAAACTAAAGCATTGGATTTATTTGTTCGCAATCTTTTGCACAAACTAATACCATCCAAACGCGGTAGCATTAAATCTAATAAAATTAAATCGTACTCAGTTGCTTGAGCATAATCCCATCCCTCAATTCCATCGAAAGCAATATCAACTGCATGATGTTGATGTCTCAAATCTTCAGCCAACGGTTTAGCAATGCGGTCATCATCTTCCACAATCAAGATTTTCATCGATTCAGCTTGTGCTTTCTTACCATTGATATCAAGCATATTACTTTATGGCGGGAGATTTACGAATGTGAATTTTTTGTAACTCTGGTGTTGGCTTTCTGTTGACAGTTGCCCCCTTCGAGAATACAGTACGATTTTCAAACAAAATAAAAGCTGCAACTGTAATCAAAAAGTATCCAAAGGCTTTCTGAAGCTGTTTGGCTTCAACATATTCGGATAGATAAGCACCCGTGACTGTACCTATACTGGCTGCGACAACAAATAAACCCATTAACTGCCAATCTAAAGGTACTCTTCCGAAATAACCAAGAAATCCTGCTACCGAATTAAATACAATTATCAGCAACGAAGTACCCACAGCTTCTTTCATCGGTGTTTTACCCAACAAAACCAGGGCTGGAACAATCGCAAATCCACCCCCAACACCAACTAAACCCGTTAATATTCCTACTCCCAACCCTTCACTCACAAACCACAGCCAACAATATTTACACACAGGTTTAGTATAAAAGTTGATATCTGCGGTATTTTGAGAAGGCTTCCGCGCTACTTTCATGCTGCGACGAATCATCAAAACTGCTGCGACTAGCATTATGATGGCAAACAATATAAGTTGGAAAGTTCCGCTTACAAAGGGAAGATTTGCTACCCTTGCCCCTAGATAAGCTCCCAACATTGTTGCACTACCGAAAATAAAAGCTGTTTTTAAATTAACATTACCCTGCCGCCAATGGGGAATTACACCGATAAGGCTAACCGAACCGACAATTACTAACGTCATTGCGATCGCACTTTTAGGTGCAACTCCCATCACGTATACCAGAATGGGTAGAGCAAGTACCGAACCACCACCACCGATAAGTCCCAAACTCAAACCGATGCATACAGCTAAAGCTAAACCAACTATCCATCGAAGCATGATTAATTTTATTTAAGATTGCTTTTTTCAACAGATTTACCGCAATGTTCGTTAGCGGGAATTGCTTCCATCATTTTTTTTGGTTGGGAAAGGTCGAGGTTTGACATTAATTTAATAAAATCAGCACGACTGCGTAATTTTCTCGAATCAGAATCCCATTCTACAAATCGAGGATTCCACTTTTTTTCTTCCCCAATCGTGGAAACTGTTTTTCCTTGATAGTCGTGGGCTGGATAAACCAAGGTATTTTTTGGTAATGTAAATAACCGCTGGGTGACACTATCAAATAAAGTACCTGCATCCCCACTTTGAAAATCAGTCCGTCCGCAACCACGAATCAAAAGCGCATCTCCCGTAAGCACTCGGTCGTTATTAACCAAATATGTTATGTGGCTATCAGTATGACCGGGAGTCGCAATTGCTTCAATAATAATGCTGCCAAAGTGGAGAACTTCTGCGTCTGTAATGTACATATTTGTACAATCAGCACCAGCATTTTTGGGTACTATACTCAGACAGCCAGTAATTTCGCGGAGTTTACCCGTACCAGTAATGTGGTCGGCATGAATGTGTGTTTCCAAACAGTATTTCAGGGTTAAATCCAACTCGTGAATTAATTGTAAATCGCGCTCGACATTTTCTATTACCGGGTCTACAAGCACAGCAGCTTTTGCTTCTTCGTCAGCAATTAGATAAGTATAGGTACTTGATTCTTTGTCAAATAATTGACGAAATAACATTTCTTGATTACCTCCCAGATGAATGAATGTGTAAATCCAACTGGGGTTGAAAACCCCAGTCTAATAGCGAAAGTCATATAAATATGACTAAGATAAGCTTTCAAAATTAATGAAAAGGAATACTAGTAGTATCGAAGCTCACTCGGGGTTGCAAAATCCCGCAAAATAAATGTGGCGGAATACTAAAGTAAACGTCATTTTGTTTTACATTTAATACCCGAATCACCGTAAGTAGATGATGAATTTTTATCTACATATTGCTCAAATACTTGTTTGAGTTTGGGTGAACTACTACAATCAAAACCTAGTTTCTGGGCTGTTTCAAAAGCTTCTTTAGAATTCATTCCTTGGTGTATTGCAATATTTATTAATGACATTGCTCCGGCTCGCATTCCGCTAGCACAATGGATAAGGGCTGGTTTTGGTAGCTGGTCTATTTGTTCTTGAATCTTGTCGATAAGTTCATCATCGATTTCATCTACCTTTAGTGGGATATTATTGTAGTTTAAACCAGCAGATTCAGCCTGTTGTTGTTCATCCTTCAAAAAATCTTTTTCGTCAGGTGAGCGTAAATTTAATACAGACTTAAAACCCGATTGCGCTGCTTGCTGCAACTGTTCTGGTGTTACCTGTCCGGTTACAGACAATTCATTGTTAATTTTTTTGATATCCATAGAAACCTCCTTGAATAATATTGTTCTTGTTTAATTTAAATACTTATTAAAGACTTACGCACTCGTGATTAATTTCAATGCTTTGGGTTTGTAACAAGACTATCATGATGTCTATTATTAGGGTAGTCGTGCATAAGTCCTAAATTTGTCAAAGTTTACATTTTATGATTCATTGAGTCTCCTTTCATCTGACTATTTTTTCCCATCTGCTGATTCATCCGTTGCATCATTTGTTGATGATGTTGGCGCATCTGCTGTGGAGTCATCTTTTTCATCCGTTGCATCATTTGTTGATGTTTTTGACGCATTTGCTGGGGGTTCATTTCTGTTTTTTGAGCAACAGCAGTCGATGTCTTCTGTGTTGTATGAGCAAATGACGGTATTGCGCTTAATCCAATTAACGTTAAGGAAGTCGCAAATACTGCACTGGCAAGAGTTTTATTATGTAGTTTCATTTCGTTAGTTCCTTGGTTAAAGTATTTCAGTTGGGGTAAAAATGAGAATCAAATGCTGAATTAACTTTTCTAATTTCACTTTGTCATATAAAAATGAAATCAGAATGAAATGTTGTTTGTTTGTCTAGCAAGCTTTGGCTATATAACTTTGATGCAAGAACGGGCATTTTTTGTCTACATCGCGGGCAAAACCAATATATTTCTTTATGCTGAATATGGCGGAGTAAACCGCTAGAACAGCTTGGACAATCATTCATTTTTCGGTATTGAATTTAATTGATATTTTTAATGTAAAACTAAAATGTCAAGAACTTGGCAAGATTCATTTTTAGTTTTTAGTGAAATTGATTTTGGCTATAGCCCTAATTGTGACGGCTAATTTAATTTTTTAAAAAAGCGATTCGGGAGGAACAGGGAATAGAAAACAGAAATGTATATCCGTGTTAGTTTAATTGACCGGAATTAAATACTGCTATTCTCCTGTTTTTCCTTATAAATATTACAAGTTTTTTTTATTTACAAATAATGAAAGGAATTTAAAATAAATAGGACTTACGCAATTGTCATAATATCTGGTTGGTGCGTGACACTGAATACCTGAAAACTACGTTCAAAGTTAATCAAAGTGTCACAGCACCCTACGAGGAAATGTGCCGGTTGCGTAAGTCCTAATAAAATATCGAGAAACGAATCTTGTCAAGTTCTTGACATTCTCTGCATAAAATAAAGTTAATAGTAAATTGAGGAGAAAAATATTATTGAAACGCCGTAAATTTTTTACTCTTGCTTCCCTGGGTACACTGGGATTAACTATAGGAGGTCATAAGTATCTAACCTATCAATATCCTCTAACTTTTAAAAGTTGTCCTGATATAGCTTCAGAAAACTCTTCACCTCTGTTACGTTTTGCTACTCTTGCTGACGTAGGTACGGGAGACAGAAATCAATATATGGTGGCTAAAATTATTAGTTGTTATTTTGATTCCAATCCCTTTTCTTTGGTTCTACTAGCAGGAGATAATATTTATGAAAATGGTGAAATTGAAAAAATTGCTGCTACCTTTGAAAAACCCTACCATAGGCTTTTAGAGCAAAATGTAAAATTCTATGCTGCGATTGGCAATCATGATATTCGTACCAACAACGGTATAGATCAAATCAACTATCCTGGGTTCAATATGCAAGGACGCTATTATACTTTTTCTCGTGAGCCAGTACAATTTTTTGCCCTCGATACAAATCCAGAAGCTCCTTGGTCCGAACAGTTGAAATGGTTAGAAGCTAATTTAGCTCAGTCTCAACAGCCTTGGAAAGTAGTATTCGGACACCATCAAATATATGCTTCAGGTAAACGTAGAGTTAACCAAGAATTAGTTAAACGCTTAACACCTCTATTTTTTCGCTACGGTGTTCAACTTTATATTAATGGTCACGAACACCATTATGAAAGAACTCAATCAATTCAAGGTACAACGTATCTTACTTGTGGTGCTGGAGCTAAACTGCGCTCGGTAGGAAAATCTGATTGGACAGCTTATGCTATTTCTAAACTAAGTTTTGCTGTATTCGAGGTTTATCAAAATAATTTAGAAATTCGGGGAATTGGAACTGATGGAAAAGTATTTGACCATGCAATAATATCTAAGTCGTAATCACATCACTATAATAACTGTTCTTCAGTACTTGATATGTTATGTTAAATAAATAGTCTTTATAAAGGCAGCCTTTTATTTTTTATTTCGCAAAAAATTACTAACTATAAAAATCATTAGCATTCCAGTAAAGAACCAAATACCAATAATAATTATTGTCATAATTTTAATATTAGGTATATCTCTATCAATTAATTTTGCCTTAACACGAGATTCATCTATTACAGTTTTAGGAATTAATTTTAAAAGTAAAACAATTCCCAACGGTACTAACTATAAATATAAAAAAATTGTAGAGACGTTTCTAAGATAACTTATCTACAATTTTTTTCTCTATCATTTAATTAACTGTTACACTTTAACAACTTCAGCTTTCACGGTTACATAAGGTTTTTCCGCACCTTGGGCTAAATATTCTTCAAGTTGAGATTCGATTTGTTCTTGGACTATTTGACGGTATTCAAGAAAATGTTCGTTGTGGGCACAGGTCGATAAATAATGTTCAAATACTGCGGGGTTGCGCTTTAAAATACTGAATAAATGATGCCAGAATTTCCACCTCGTTTTGCGTTTAATACCTTGTCGCCAAATAACAGTTAGAAGTGCTTTTATAACTACCCACTCAGTCTTTTTAGCCGGTGCTTTCCAGCTTGGTTTGCCCATGATTAAAAAGCAGCGATAGGTACGGTCTAAATAAGATATCGGGTCATATAAAGCACAAAATGCCTCAATATATTCCCTGCCAATATCTTCTAAAGGACGAGTGGGAATAAAATTCATTAATGTTGTTTGATTGATGTTTCCGTCTGTAGATTTGCGTATTCTGCCTTCTTTTTCCAGACGATGCCACAATGCGGTATTGGGTAACGCTTGTAACATTGCAAAAGTAGTAGAAGGGATTGCTGCTTGTTCCGCAAACCGGACAATGCGATCGCCAGCTCCAGATTTTTCCCCATCGAAACCAATAATAAAGCCAGCCATCGGACGCAAACCCGCTTTGATAATCGCTTGTACGGATTCAACCAGAGAGTTACGGGTATTTTGAAATTTTTTTGTTAGCTGCAAACTATCTTCATCTGGTGTCTCGATACCCAAAAATACCGCAGCAAAACCACAATCAACCATCAATTCCATCAATTCTGGATCTTGTGCTAAATCCACTGAGGCTTCGGTATCAAAACGGAATGGATAGTTATGTGCTTGCATCAATTGTTTTAACTCTGCGAGCAACAGCTTGACGTTGCGCTTGTTGCCAATAAAGTTATCATCCACCATGAACACCCCACCGCGCCAACCCAATTCATACAAACAATCTAGTTCGGCTAAAAGCTGCGCTGGGGTTTTGGTACGGGGTTTGCGTCCGTAAAGTACGATAATGTCGCAGAATTCGCATTGAAACGGACAACCGCGAGAAAACTGCACCGACATCATGTCGTAAGCATCTCTTTCTAATAAATCGAAACGAGGGATGGGTGTCGCAGTCACATCTGGTTTTTCTGTAGCCCGAAATACACCACTTGTTTTACCAGCTGTAACGGCTTCAACAAACATTGGTAAAGTAATTTCCCCTTCATCAAGAATGAGAAAATCGGCTCCTGCTGTTTGAGCTACTGAGGGTACGGAAGTTGGATATGGACCACCAACGGCAACTAATTTACCATGTTTTTTTGCAACTTTTATTTGATTGCATAAATCCTCTTTTTGCACAATCATTGCAGATAAAATTACCATATCTGCCCATTGCCATTCAGCTTCCGTCACAGAGCGAACGTTACGGTCTACTAATTTAAATTCCCATTCTTGAGGCAAAATTGCGGCTACAGTAACTAACCCTAAAGGTGGTAATAAAACTTTTTTATCTACTAACTCCAAAATTTTTTCATAAGACCAAAAAGTTTTAGGGAATAAAGGATAAATTAATAAAACTCGCATTGTTCAACATTCCCCTTCAGTATTTAATAACTGACTAAGTTTTTCGTCACAAACTGACTCTGCAAGAGACTTAGGTAGAGAAAAATGTATTTATCTCTACTTTATAACGTCGGATATCACGATTACTATTAAGACTATTTCCCTTGTATTAGGTTTCTTAAGCTTTTAATAGGGAAGAGGATAGAGAACTTGATTGACATATTCATCAGATAATGTAACTTCAGATTCTACAGTCAGTTCAGCCAAAAACGAACGGTCTTCACTGATATGAGGCAACTTCAGTTGAGAATCAGGCATACCTTTCTTAATTTGTCGCTGACGAACGATATTAAAGCTACCTGATTTCAAGATTCGCAGTTGAGGTGGTCGAACCTCTCCGTCGCGCACGATTGCATAGAGAGTGTTTATCTGTCTCAACCAATATTCAAAGCGATTCAGAAACGCTTGGGGATTACTTAATGTTTCTCCCGCAGCCAGTTCGATATTAACTATATAGTGAGCGGGAAATTCATGCTCGGAAAGTGTGATGCAGAAATCATCTAAGCGCAGATTGAATTCTTGGTGGAGCGCTTGCATTACCCTAATTGCATGAGATTCTGTTGTCTTCTCGGTTATGGAAGAGAGCAGTCCACCCCGACGGTAGCGAAATGCAATCAAAGGAGCTTGGTTATAAAATCCTAATACTTCTACAACATCGCCAATGTCATAGCGGTAAAAACCACTGTAGCTTGTAACCAAAATGCGGTAAAGTTTTCCAGCCTGTACTTCTGTTGCTAGAAGAGTTTGAGGATTTTCAACCTCCCACTGTTCTTGAGGAATAAATTCAAAAAATCCGCTTTCAATTGCCAAAATACCAGCTTCAGAATTGAATTGATGATAAACGCTAAATGTAGCTTCCGCAGAACCATATACCCCGCCAAATACAGGGGTATTTCCAAAGTAATTGGGAAAGTGCTGTAAATAAAAATCCGATGTTCCTCCTTGAGCCGTGAGGACATAAGATAAATTAGACCACGCTTGCTTGGGGGTAAGTCTTCCCTCTGTGTTGAGGATTTGTCTTAATTCGGCGGCTCTATCTGGTGCTGGAAACAATTTACGTTCTAGCTTGACGCGAATATGCGGTTCTAATTTTAACCAAGAGGCGATTGCTCCTGTTTCTAAATCATTAATTAAATCTTCTCCGTAGCATTCTAAATAGCCGCAGGTACGTAAAACCAACATCGGAAAATTAGCTGTAAATCCCCGCATATCTCTATCTCGCAGAGCAAACAGCAAACAGACATAGTGCCGAGCTAAACTATCAGCAATTTTAAGTACTTCAAAGGGATGAACGAAAGCTTGCTCAAACAGAAACTGACCCTTACTAATACTGCCTGCACTAACCGGACCGTAAGGAATACCAGCGCTTGTAACTCCCTGCAAATTCGCTGAGTTAGGCAGCAGTGTTTTACCAAACTCCAATCCCCGTTGCCCAAGCAATTCAATAGCAAAGCCCATACTAGCTAAATCTGCTTGTCGTAAAGAAGCTTGAAATCTGCGAGTTACAGGTACCTGCTTTTTGTTTCCGGTAGAACCACTGCTTAGATTAATGTAGACAACTGGTTCGGGATTAAGAATGTTTTTCTCTCCTCGGCAAATACGTTCAACATAAGGTTCGTAACTTTCGTAAGGCAGAATCGGAACTTGCTCGCGGAATTGGTCGATATTTTGAATATTGCCTAGTCCCAGTTGTCTCCCCATTTCAGTGTTACGGTGAGCTTGGAGAAGATTAAGCAAAAATCTCTCTTGGGCAAGATTAACCTTGAGAGTTTTACGAGCGAACTTAACTTTGTGGAAAGTAGCATAAACAGCCAAAAGCGACAAAGAAAGGCTAGTCATTAATTTAATCGTAAATTACCTGCTGATTAATTTACTTTTGAAGTGTCAAGAACTTGATAAGATTCTGCTTCTATGGAATTGTATCCAGAAAAAACATGATAATCTTTCCGAGTTCTTGACATTGTTTAACTAAAGTTAGTCCTGTAATAAAGCAATTCGTTTGATAATCATGAACAACAAACATTCAAAAACAACAGGACAAACTGGTATTCTAGCTCTAGCTACGACTGCAACAGTATTACTATTTACTAACTTACCTAGCTTGGCAAGAACAAATGATTACACGGATACATCCGTAGTACAGCCGACAACATCGAAGATTAGTAACCAATCGGTTTCGCCTTTTGCATTAGTAAATTTGGCTTATGACGGATACTTGGAAGACCAAGGAATTCCTGGTTTTGGTGCCTTTCGTTCGGAGTATAAGTTGGGTAGAATTGATGCTGCAAAATTGATTCAAGCCGGTGCCAAAGATAACCGCATTAGTTCGCAAGACTTGAACGATAAAAGTTACTTGAATGCAGTAAAGTCCCAACTTCGCGTTAGATTCAAGTCTTTTTGAATTCTAATTTTTGACGTTTTTATCGGAATATGAAGTGATGATTTCACATTATTCGAGACGTAGCAATGCGGAGATATCTACAAAGATTTCATGTTTAATACAACGCCGATAGATAAAAATAATTCATAGCTTAATTCAAATTTGATAGTCAACACTTTTTTCTTCAGAAGTTCTCAATAATTTTGTAATCAATGGTTTCTATTGCTCGCAAAAACCTGTTTGAAGACATTCCGCGCTTCTTAGTTGCTCAAGCGGGAATCATGTTTGCTGTTAGCTTAGTTACTATTCAAACTGGAGTTTTGAATGGGGTTATTCGTTCTACCATAACTTTAGTTGAAAATTCCCGAACCGATATCTGGTTAGCATCGGATAAAATGAGACAGCTTGAACTGACGCAACGTATTCTTTATGATTATGCGGTTAGAGCTAAACAAGTTGATGGTGTAAAAAGAGCCGAAGCATTACTTCAAGGTGCTGTTAACTGGAGCGTACCTGGTGGCAAAATCAATGTAGTTAAAATATATGGATTTTCTCCCACGGGTAAATTATTTGTACCTGGCAATGTATTCAACGGTAGCGTCAAATCTCTGAGAAATCCTTATACAGCGATAATTGATAAAAGCAATTTAAAGTCCCTCGAAATTGCGAAAATTGGAGATATGGGTAAAATAGGCTCGTTACCTGTAGAAGTAGTCGGATTAACCCAAAATACTCAATCAGTTGTTTCAAGTCCTTTCTTATTTACTTCTCTAGACACTGCAAATGCTTACCTAAATGCTAGCGTGACTACAAATGTAAACTGTACTTGGGTAGGAGAACAACTTCAATGTCGTAACGTTTATCAGCAAGATGCTAATGCAAAGAAAAAACAGGTAGCTAACGAACCACCACCAAAATTAAGCTTAAATTCGCCTATTTCTTACGTATTAATTCAGGCAAAACCCGGTCAAGATATTCAACAATTAAAGAAACGCTTAGAAACTACATTCCCAGAAACTAAAGCATATACTACAGCAGAATTATCTGAAAAAATAAAAGTTTATTGGCAAAAATCTACAGGAATCGGGTTTATTTTAGGTTTGGGTGCTTCAGTAGGTGTGATTGTGGGAGTTGTGATAGTTGGTCAAATTCTATATTCTTCAGTTGCCGACCATTTAAAAGAATTCGGAACGCTTAAAGCAATGGGAGCATCAAATAGAGTTATATACGGCGTAATTATCGAACAAGCTCTGTGGATGTCGATTCTTGGTTATGTTCCAGGAATGTTGCTTTGTTGGGGATTAGGAGCTTGGACTTCAGCAACTCAAGGTATTGTTATTTTAATTACTCCATTAACAGCTATTGGAGTGTTTGGTATAACAGTTTTGATGTGTATTGGTTCTGCCTTATTTGCAATTCAGAAAGTCAGCAAAGTTGACCCGGCAATTGTTTTTAAAGCATAGTATTCTATTGATATTTAAAGTTTTCTATTTTCAGAATCAACTATTTGATTATTATACCAAAAATCTATAAATAAAATTGCACTTTAATCATACTGATTTACTAATGTACATCATTTTATAAAGGTTTCTTGTTTTGGAACCCAGTGTCTTTTCATGACTGCAAATTTTTCTTTTGACGGTTTGTTACAGATGTAATTTTAAAAATCCGGTAACTAACCATAAGGTTAGATACGGTATAAACGCTAACTATCACTTTTTTTTAATAAATGCGGGCGTTGCTGAATCCAAGTATGAATTATGCGATCGCGTTAAGCTTGGGGCGCGTAGCGCCGTTCCGCCGCGACAGAGCCATACTTAAGATAATGTATTACTAACTTAATTGATAATTTCAGCATTTCTTCGGATGCCCGAATAGCAAAAAGTTTTACGATGCAGTCGAGCTAAGTAATGTCTTAATCTACTATTTTCACCTTCCACTCGTGTCATGTAAATTTTACTAACAATGTGGTCTTCTTCATTGATAAAACATGGATAAACCGGATAGCCATCTGTTACGTAAAAATAAGAATGCCAACATCTTATCATTGACTATAATATTTTAAATGTTGAAGAACGGATGTCCCCCAAAACCCACCTTAATATGCCTGGATTATGCTTGTTTACTGCTGTCCACAGCCAAAAATTGTTTTTTTTGAACCAACAAAAGTTTCTAATTCATTAACCTGTGTAACTTCTGGTATCTCGTTGTTTTCTGGTGCGTCTGGCAGCGCTTTTCCAAGTTTTTTAACCCAGGTTATTACAGTAGTATGATGAACTTTTTTCACTCGCGAGGGTACCACGGAAACCAGAACCATTCACGTACATTTTTAAGCATTCTTTTTTTATATCTTCAGGGTACCCCTGACGTTCATAAGAATCTATAAATTGACGACCACAATTGACACATATGTGATGCCGGTTTACCCTTTTTCTTGCCATTCTTGCGAATACGAGTTGATGCACACCGATGCACTTTCATGGCGATCGCTTGAAATCATACTTCAATTATGCAACGCCGAGTTTGAGCGACTTTTGCAAGGTTTGGTAATTTCTTTATTACTGATTTATCTAATACTAGTAATTCAGTTTGGTTCGTTTATCCAACCTTTGGTAATGATGCTTTCAATTCCTTTGCAGTTGGTAGGGGTTTTCGGAGCGTTATTATTAGCGGGACAAACTTTATCTACGGTTTCAATTTTAGGAATTATTATTCTATCTGGTTTATCTGTTTCCGCTGCAATCTTACTATTAGAACTGATTTTAACCAAACGTCAAGAAGGAGTACCTAGAGACATTGCAATCCGCGAAGCTGGACCAGTTCGACTCAAAGCGATTGTGATGACAACTTTTACCACAATTATTGTAATCGTCCGACTCGCCTTTTTCCCAGAAACCGGAATGGATGCTTATTCACCAATTGCTACGGTAATTTTGGGAGGTTTGGTAATTTCAACTTTGCTGACTTTAATTGTAGTACCTGTGGTTTACTCGGTTGTCGATGATGTTAGTAGATGGTTGTTTGGTTTAAGGAAAAAATTAAGATGGCACAGTTGAGGTAATTTCATCTTGATTTCATAAGTTTGTGAAAAACTAATAATTAGTTAGTGTCGTTCAGAAAGGCTTCAGCGTTTCACTAAATGAACTCATGAATGAATTTAATATCGGACTTTTAAATGTGTTTTGAAGCATTTAAAAGTCTGATTTTTCTATTTGAAAACTAAAATTATATGATATTCATATAAATATTTCATCTTGATTTCATTTTTATATCGTATTCTATTTATATATGCCGTCCTCGGCTTTTATCTAGAATGTTATTTAATCAACAAGCTTTTAGTAATTCTAGCGGTACTGAAAGCTTGTTTTTTTTATGCGGAATAAATTATTTATAAAGGTTAAAAATAGATTCTATTTACTCATATATATTTATATTTTCAAGTGATTGATACTCAATTTTCATCTCTATTTCATAACTAACAACCATACTAATAAGTAGAAGGATTCGTCTTATTAATTTTAGAGGAAAATAGTTATGAAATTAAAAAACTTGATTTACACTGCTGGATTTACGCTCTTATTATTTTCTCCAGTTACTGCTGCATTAGCAAATGGTAAACCCAATGATTTCAAAGCTTCTCATATAGTTGACAGTGCTGCTTTTCCTAATGATGCCCAAGCTATGGCTGCTACTTACGAGATAGAAGTTCACGTACAGGGAAAGCCTGTTGAGGGACTTTCAATAGATATACCTTCCGAAATTGAAATAGATGATGGGATAGAGGTTAAAAATTCTGAAGGTGAAACAATAGCTACAGAAGTTTCTATTAATGATAGTAGAGCGCAACTGACTTTCTCAAAACCAGTAGTTCCTGAAACGAAGTTATCTATTTCGATGAAAGATGTTATTACTCCTGGTTATGCCGAATTTTGGCAATTTGAAGTTGATGCCAAAGTAGTAGGGTTTAAAGAAGAAATTCCGCTTGGTATTACTCAAATTATGACGTATAGTGATTGATTTTTTCTATCTTCTATCCAAAATTAACTGATAAATATATAGCAAAAATCTGAAATTTCATCCTAATTTCATTTTTGTATGTCAATATTGAAAATAACTTGCGGAGACCTATTACTAATAGTGAAAAATTTTCTGTATCTTCTCGCTAATTTCACCAATTAGAAAATTACAGTAATTAAGGTCTGCTGAGTTTTTCTTACCACTGAAGTATGTAATTGAATATTAGCGTTGATAAAGTAAAATATGCTAATCGCTTTATTGAAAGCCAGTTTAATGTAAAGGTAAGCTATCGATTAAAGGACAAACTTCTTCTTGTTTTAAATTAGATTCCGGTTGATTTGCCCACATTGCACGATATTCTTCTAATTCCCTTTTAAACAAAGTCATTTGTTTAATTTGAATTGCCAATTGTTCTATCTTGTTGTTCAATAAACTTTGTACTAAATCGCAAGGAATTTCACCACCGTTACGAACATCAAGAATTTGTTTAATTTCTTCTAGAGTAAATCCGAGAGATTGTGCTTTCTTGATGAATTCTACTTGTTCGGAAGCGTTCGGAGCATAGTAACGATAGCCATTATCCCCTCTGTGTATTGGTTGCAAAAGTCCAATATCGCTGTAATAACGCAAATTTCCGACGGTAAGTCCTGTGATACGGGCTAATTCTCCAATCTTTAGATAGGTTAATTGACTCATAGTTTTTCCTACCCATGTTTACTACTTCTTGATGATAAACTCTCTAGCCAACTAGAGAGTCAATGAATTTTAGATTTACGATTATACAATTGCAAATTTTATTACTTAGTTAAAATTAGAGGCTTAAATCTATTCACAATTTAATCCAAAACCTCTAATTCAGAGTTTATATGCATTTATTATCTATCTTCTTGTATTTTGCACTTGCACAACCGCAGCAGGTTCAATTTCTCTAACTTTGGCTGATTCGACTTCTCCTGTTGCAGCAGAATAAATTAACGCTCCTCCCATTAATGCCATAATCGCGTTTTCAGTAAAGCTATAGCTATTACCGTTGATGTTTTTACAATCTTGTTCAAGATTGCACGATTACATTTTGCAAAGGAAATAATATTGTTTATAACTATTGATTGTGCCGATTTCATCGTGATTTCACAATTTTATGTAAATCTATTTTTAGAGTAATTGTTAGAGTCAACATTTGCATTTAGTTTATGAGAATACTATTAGTAGAAGACGAACCGGATTTGGGTGCAGCGATTAAACGAGTTTTAATCGGGCAAAGGTATTTAGTAGATTGGGTTATGGATGGAAATGAAGCATGGGGACATTTAGAACATCGATGGATGGAATACACCATTGGCATTTTTGATTGGCTGCTTCCAGGAATGTCGGGATTGCAATTATGTAAAAAGCTGCGTCAAAATAAAAATGCGATGCCCGTTTTAATGTTAACAGCTAAAGATAGTATGGAAGATAAGGTAGCTGGTTTGGATGCTGGGGCAGATGATTATTTAGTTAAACCTTTTGGGATGGAGGAATTATTAGCAAGGTTACGTGCTTTGCAAAGAAGGGTACCTCAATTTCAACCCCCTCAACTTACTATGGGTAATCTAACTTTGGACTATGGAAATAATACAATAATTAATAAAAATGCTTCATCAGATAAACAAAAAATGTCTTTGACTAACAAAGAATTTCAGTTACTAGAATATTTTATGAACCACCCCAACCAAATTCTCACAACCGAACAAATTCGCAATCAACTTTGGGAAGCAAGTGCAGAATCGAGCAGTAATGTAGTTGCTGCACAGGTTCGTTTGTTACGACGTAAATTAGCTGCAAGTGGCTGTGGAAATCCCATCGAAACTTTACATGGTATGGGATATCGTTTTAGTTTTGAGTAGCGAGTAGTAAGTAGCAAGTAGCGAGTAAGGAATAGGAATTTATAGCAAGAAAATGATTGATATTTGAATATCGCTAGCCTACCTTTTGTAATATTAAGTTCATAACTATGAATCAAAATAAACTGTTTCAACGAACTCGGATTCGATTAGCACTTTGGTATGCTATCGTTATGGGTTTAATTTTAACTGTTTGTAGCTTTGGTTTATATACAGCAGTATCTCATGCTCATTCGGAAGCTTTAGATAGAGAATTAGAATTTGTCGCTAGAAGTTTACATAATAATTTAGAATCAAAGCTAAAACAGCCCGAAAAAGTAGAACCAATTATAAAAGAAGTTTTACCAAGTATTTGTGTAGTAGAAACAGGTTGCATATCGGAAAAATTAACTTATCAACGTCAAATTTTAAATGCAATTAATCAAGGTTATTATGTGCGTTTATTTGGTAATTCTGGAAGTTTGATTGCTACTGCTGGTTCGTTACCTCAAACGCCAATTTCAAATTTAAACAAGAAAGTATGGCAAACAATTCAAGATGAGGCTGGTGATTTTTACCATCAAATGTCATTAGAATTACACACTAAAGATAATCGCGATTGGGGATATTTACAAGTAGGAAGAAATATTGCTGATGTTAACAGCTATATGGATGCGGTTAAACTATGTTTGTTAGTAGGAATACCAATAGGAATGACAATGATTGCTTTTGCTAGCTGGTGGTTGGCAGGTTTAGCAATGCGACCAATTTATCAATCCTACAGACAAATTCAACAATTTACAGCCGACGCTGCTCATGAATTAAGAACACCTTTAGCCGCTACTCAAGCAACAATTGATTCAGTTTTATTAATGCCAGATTTAGATATTAAAGAAGCATGGAATATTTTAGAAACAATTAAACGTCAAAATCAACGACTTACTAGTTTAGTCGTTGATTTATTAATGCTTTCTCGCTTTGATAGACAAACTATTTCAGTACAGCGAGAATTATGTTCTTTAAATGATATTATTGAGGACTTGATAGAAGAATTCGCCGCAATGGCAATTTCATCTAAAGTAATACTTAAATCTGAGATTCACGTTAATAAGGAAATAAATATAGTTGGTAATTCCGAGCAACTTTATCGCTTATTTTCTAATTTAATTGTAAATGCAATTCAGTATACTTTACCCGGTGGGGAAGTCACGGTTATTTTAGATAAATATGATTCAGATGCTGAAGTTCGAGTAAAAGATACGGGTATTGGTATTCCTAAACATGAATTATCTAACGTCTTTGACCGCTTTTATCGAGTAAATAGCGACCGTTCTCGTCACACTGGTGGTTCGGGTTTAGGGTTAGCAATTGCTAAAGCTATTGTAGTATCTCATCACGGTAATTTGTCAGTAGAAAGTGAAGTTAAAAAAGGTAGTACTTTTATTGTTACATTACCCTACAATCCATCTTCTTGCTCGAAATTAATTAAAAAGACAAAAATCTATAGCCATCGAGACTTAAAAAATTAAACATAACACGCGGATTAAGTTAGTTCTTAAAATACTAAGCAAAAAGGTGGACAACAGCCCACCTAATAACTTTATTGTGTAGTTAAGATATCTACGATTACAAAGACTGCTGAATACCACCCGTGATTCTAAAATCAGGGGAATCATCAGTTAATCCTATTCCAGCACCAACAGACCAAACTGTCAGCGGTGTAGCTTGTTGACGAATACCCAATTCTAGGATGTATGCATCTTCATTTTTCTCTTCTTCTTGTTCGTAAGCCAAGTCTGTCACCAATATAGTGGATGAACCCAAGCGACGACTATAACCAGCAATAGCTTTAAATCTATTACTTCTTTCTCCACTCTGTTTGGAACTGTTATAGGTATAGCCGACATTAAGATGAAGTCTATCTAAATTGGTTCCGGCACCTAAAGTCTTAGTCATAATTAACTTCACTTTAGGATCAACACCTGCGCTATCTGACCCTGTTGGAAAGTCTGCACCTACCGCAACCGCAAAAGCTGGAGTCTTTAAAGATTCAGCATTGAAGTTGTACAGAAATTCTACTCCCGCATCACCAATACCGTCATCTTCTGCTGAACCAAATTGAAAAGGAACCGAAATTGTAGCTTGGGTATTGGGAGCGATACCGTATTCTACACGAGGTTCGATGACAAAACTATCTTTACCGTTAATGCGATCGTACTTAGTTACTCCCTGTAATTCTATTCCTTTGTAGGGTATGGGGTATGCATCTTCAACTTCTGTTGGTAATCCTTCTTCTAAGTTTAAATGGTCGGCAGCTTGAGCGGTTTTAGGAAAAGAAATAATCGCTGTTAATCCCAATAACAATCCAGCTATGATACCTGTACGTTTCAATTTTTGTATATTCATAAATGTAGAGATTGTACGATTTTAGATTTTGGATTTTGCGGAAAGTTGCGGTGCGGTGAAGCATTGCGGTCTTGGGGGTTTCCCCCATGAGCAAATGCTGAACCCGAAGGGGGGTTCCCCCCGTTGAGCAAACTTTTCAAGACGGATTTTAGATTGTGTTTATAAAACAATCATTTTCTAACTGATTTTCGTAGTGAGAGCCAGACAGCTTTCTAATAGCTATTACTTTTGAGTTTGTGCCAAAATATCTTGTGCAGAGGGTTCGGTATCCATTGATATAGATTCGATATCGGGTAAATTACCGTATTTCTCTTGCCAACCTTTGAGCATCGTTTCTACCATCATCGAATTAATCTTTCCTGGCTCCATTGCTTCAGGTGACATTTTCATATTTGGCATCAAAACTTTCATCGCATCCATCCAAGAACCAGGAATTTCCCCTTCCTGAATGCCGGGAGTTAATTTCATTTTTAATTGAGCCATCATCTTTTTATGCATTTCTTGGCTCATCCCACCATTCATTTGATTCATGTTGCCTTGCATGGATGACATTCCCGAATTCATTCCACCTTTCATCGAAGCGTGCATCATTGGCATCATTTCTTGCATCATTTCCATCATCATCCGAGTCATTGAGCCATCAGCACTTTTTGCCCATTCGTCGTAAGCTAAAGGATTAAAATCGGGTTTTGGTGTAGTAAATTTGCGGGCTAGTTTCTCATCTCCCTGTTGATAGCCTAAAGCCTTAAGAACGCGATAAAGTTCGGCTCGCTTTTGCTCAATTGTCCAACCGTCATAAGCAAAGATATCGTAGGTGATACCGTGGAGCATATGCAGGTTATCGAAAACATTTGCAGTTTCTGGAGATAAACGGCTATAGCGTGGGGAACCTTCGCGACTGAGCAACATTCGCATCGGTGGATTAGGAATTACCTCGTTTTGGAATACATCTTCCATTTGGTTGAGCATTTTGTCTTGCTCCGAATCATTTCCGCCAATCATCATTGATTCATAAATCGCCGGATGCCACCAGTGAGCGGCGTAAAAGAAGTTATTGTTTTTAGGATAATAGTTGCGGGTGAGACTAAAATAAGGTTTCATCATTACCCCAGCACGACGCATAGTGACATCTAGCGGTGCGGGAGAAAGAGCAACGTCTTTGTATGTAGATTTATAGTATTCATAAATCTTTTTCAGTTCCTTTTCCTTCTGACTCCAAGGAATATCCTTGTCTGCCAAAATATCTTCTGTAGTTTCGTGTAATAGATGAACCGCATCAATAGTACGGAACAGTCGCCAAGTAGCCCTTGCTGTATAAGGAGCGTACAACTCCATTGTTGGTTCTACACGGGGTGGTTTGTTGTAGTGAGATAAAACTTGCTTGTATAACTTGTCATCTTCTAAAGCATGACGCTCAAAAGGAGTTAAAAGCAACACATCATGCAGTTTGCTGTGAGCAAAGTGTAATGCACCTGCAACTCGGTAACTACGACGGTGACGATTATAGAAAGACAGTCGGTAGGGAGTGCGTGGATGCGCTATTGACTTTCGTTGTTCTGCTTGTACGGTAAATTGTGTAGCGGAAATAATAGTGGTTGCAGTTGCGATCGCAATCACAACTTTTTTAATTAGCTGATTTTTCATACTTAACTAGTTTCTAACAAAACAATATTGATTCGTATTTCTGCTGTCTAATAGTTTGGCAATTACTTATGAAATCATAGCAATTGCTATTTTATTTATTAAAATAATTTTTAACCCGTTTTAGGGGTATGCAATTTCATCTTAATTTCATAAGTATCCATCATACTCAACACTGTAAGGCTGAAGAATTTAGTAACTCATAAAAAAGATGAAATTACAACCTCGTAAAATTATCTTCATTGGCTCGATACTATTAGTTGGAGCGTTAATACAGGCTTTACCTTTAAAAGCTCACGACAGACGGTTTCACGTACCAAAGAAAACTAACGAACCAAAAATAGAAAAAGTAATCCCGGAAACAAAATTAGATTCAAATTCATCGAATTCATCTCAAACATCTGAGATAAATAAGCCGGAAGTCATAGATAGTAATTCATTAGAAGAAAAAAATACTGAAAATAAAACTCTTAACTCTGTAGATGCATCTGAAGCAAATAATATAAGCCTTGTACCAAAACCGGGAGAAATAATTTTTTCACTACTTATAGGAGGAACTTTATTACTTTATTATATTAAACAAAAAATTTATAAATGAAATATTTATATTTATAGTTTTCTATTGCTATCCGACACAACTATTTTCGACTATCTGAATATATATTTATTACAGTCAAACTGCTAACTATGTCATTAAATAAGGCTCGTATCCGTCAACTGCACTCGTTGTTTGCTCCAATAATGCTATTACCCGTAATACTAACTTTGATTACGGGTTCTCTGTTTCAGATAGCAGTAGTTACTGGTAAAAGTGAAGAATTTCTCTGGCTTCTAGAATGGCATAGAGGTAAATTTGGTCGTATCAATTTAGAAATAATTTATCCATTTGTAAATGCTTTTGGTTTGCTCATGCTTGCCATTACGGGAATTACTATGTGGTTTCAAACACGTCCGCGTAAAAATAAATCAAATACATTTAAAAGCTAGATTTATATATTGTGAAAACTTTCATAACAAATAGCATGGGGATAAGTCGAAACCACGATGCTGAATCATACTCGATAGATGCATAGAGTAAACAAAGGAGATACTATAGTAGTACTTAATTACTAAAGCATGACAAGAAATAACTTCCATTACAGCAAGTATCTTGTATAATATGTGCGCTGTCTTTGCCAAAGTAGATGTCCAGCGCATACCAAGTTAATCCACAAAAAGTAAACGCTACTCCCAAGCAAGAATCAATCATGGGAGTGGTTGAGCGCTTAACCTATCACTCCGAAGAGTCGGGTTATACCGTAGCGCAGTTGCAGCGTCCCAAGGTATCGGAATTAACTACAATTACGGGCAGTTTTGCAGGTATTCAGCCAGGACAAACACTTCAGTTAAATGGTTTCTGGCGAGAACATCCCCAATACGGTTTGCAATTTCAAGTTACTAACTATAAGGAAACCAAACCAGCGACAATCACCGGAATAGAAAAGTATTTGGGCAGCGGTTTAATAAAAGGGGTTGGTCCATTACAACAACAACAATTTTAGATTCTACAATAAAGAAAAACAACAACAACAGTCTCAGGTTTTGTGCTAAAGTTATAATCTCAAACATTCCACAATGTAAGAAGTGGTGAAGATAGAAAGAGCAATAGATCCTCATACCTGCAAGAGGTTCTGCTGCATATTTGACTCAGAAACTTGTTTACCAATCGAACCAATCCAGCGATATCTCAACTATTGTCGTAAGCGACAATTAGCACCAAATACAGTCAACACCTACGCTTGTCGGCTCAAAGATTTTTGGCAATGGCTAGAATACAAATCTCTTGATTGGCAGGAGGTTGGATTATACGAGTTAGCTGAATTTACAAACTGGTATCTCCTTGGTGGGGAAGTAGAAGTCATCTCAGAAGAATTTAGGGAAATTGTGTCCAAACGTAGTCCACGCACGGTTAATCTAGCTATCACAGCTGTACAAGCTTTCTATGAATTCCACACTATAGAAGGTAGGGTTAATGAAAAAGATTTCACCAAGTTAGCTCATGGTTGGCGCAAACGGGGCGGTTTCTTACAAGGTATTTTTAAAAGCAGTCCGACCAAAATAAAACGGATTAAGGTTAAAGAACCCAAAACCTTTCCTGGTTGCCTAAGTGATGAGCAAATTACTCAATTAGCTAATGCTTGTTACAGCTATAGAGACCGTCTGATAATCATGCTCTTGAGAGAAACAGGAATTAGAAGAGGAGAATTGTTAGGATTACATTTGCTAGATGTTGAAGACTTTGATATTAGAGGAAGAATTCGTATTGTACGACGGGATAATAATCCTAATGGAGCCACAGCCAAAGGTGCAGAAAGAGAAATCCCTGTCCTACATAATCGAGATGCTCTCCAAGAAACGTTTCATGCTTATCTACTTCAAGAATATCCCCCCGAAGCCGAGAAGCTAGGTCACTCCATGCTTTTTGTAAATCTAGATGGACAATACATTGGAAAACCGATGTCTAGTGCCAGATTAAATAGCCTCTTCTATCAACTAGAGAAAAGAACAGGAATAAGAGCCTATCCTCATCTTTTTAGACACACTTTTGCGACAAAAATGCTACGAGCGGGCTACCTAGACCAATATGTACAGCAGTTATTAGGTCATAAATCCATTGCTACCACCAAAGACATCTACAGCCATGTGCTAGATGAAATGACATTAGAGCAATACATTAAAGGAGAAGAAGTGTAATGGAAGAGGCATTTTCTTATGAAGTGTTAAGACAGCGATTAGTCTCGTCTGAATTAGGAGGAGAGTTTTTACAAGACCCATTGATGGAAAAAGATGTTTGGCTAGTTACAGAACTTGGTTATTCTGAAGAAGAAGCAATAATTAGAGGAACTCGCAATTTTTATTTTCAGGATTTCTCACTACCTTGGTTAAAATTATTAGCGAAATTAACTGCTAAGGCAAGTGCTAGGGAAAAAACTTCTTTGAGTGTAACGAGAAAACGAGTGGATTATCTAAAACAACTTAATGTTTTTTTAGAATTGCAAGGATATAGGCAGCCAGATTTAATAACCAATACTTTATTACAAAAATTCGTGAATCAAGGCAGCCAAGTACATCGTAATACGACTTTAGCTTACGCTATCAAACTATGGAGAGAAGAAAAATGGGTTGAGTTTAATTACGCGCCGAGTAAATATCAGAAATCAACACCTAAAATAGAAACTATTCCTGAAGAAGTTCTTTATCAAATTTACAACAAGTTTGATTTATTTCCTCCGCCATTTGAGAGATTATTTAGACTTCAATTAGTCTTAGGATGTCGTATTGGAGAACTTCAAATAATGCCTCGCCAATGCCTAAAACAAGAAGGTAATCAGTGGTTTATTCAACGCTGGATAGAAAAGCGAAAACATTGGCGCTTCTATCAAATCCACCCATTAGTAGCTGAATTAGTTAGAGAACAGCAGAAATTTTTAAATAGCCAGTTTGGTTATAATTCGGACTTTGATAAATTATTTTGTAAAACTTCTACAGCCAACAAAGATGGTGCAAAACGAGGAAAGCGATTTGAAATTGACCCCATCTATTTACCGGAATTACTAGCAAGCACAACCATTAACCCTTGGCTAAAAGATTTCAGCGAAAAAGCAGACCTCAAAGATAAGCATAGCAATAGATTTTATCTAAAAAGCCATCAATTTCGTCGCACAAAAGCAAGTATCATGGCACACTGCGAGACAGAAGATGAATACATTGCTGTGGTTTTAGGTCATGGTTCTTTAGATCAATTACCTCACTACCGCAAACGCTCAATTGAAAAGCTAGAGAAAGATGCTTCTACTAAAGGCTATGTCGATATGTATGGGCGAGTTACTTCCTTCAAACCGAGAAAACTTAGGTACGAAAAATTAGCTGAATTATTAAAAGTTAGTACTCCTTTAGGTGAATGTCACCGACCTATTATGTTAGGTGATTGCCAGTATCGCTATGCTTGTTTGAGTTGTAATCATCATAGAGTAACTAAGACAGATAAAACTAAATTAGAAAGCGATGTTCAACAATTAAAGCTAGATTTACAACAAGCTCAAAATAAGAAAGAACAACGAAGAGTCACCGAGATAAATCGTTTACTAGAACTGCTTTCGACTCGATTACAAGGCTTGAACAAATTAGATTTAATTGAATTGGGAGAGTAAATTAATGAGAAAACATAAATATCCAGCTATTTCCGTTCATGAAACTCTCGGAGGTCAATTAGAAGTAAATTGGAAAAAAGAATATAACAATGAATTTTCCTGTCCTTATTGTAATTTAGGAAGGCTAAGCAATGCCTTCTACAACAGCAAGAATATTTGTCGCTTAGTTTTAAGATGCGATTCTTGTAGGACAGATGTTTGCCTTACCGATTCGGTTCATGCTCGCATTTACCGCTATCGTCCTAATATAGAATGTCCCAATCCCCTTTGTACTGAAATTGGGCATGATGGACAAAAAGGATGGATATACCATATAGGAAACGGTTCTAGTGATTCTAAATGTTATTTTTGTAGAATTACTTTTAAATCGGATGCGATTGGATCTCAAAGTTGGATTGCTAAATCAATCAAGAATGATATATTACCATTCGACTTTGATAGAGATACTTGGGATTTAAAAAATTTCTTTGAAAATACCTGTCAACGCAATATTTACTTTAAAGATATCTCTCCTGAATGGTATTGCTTAGAAGTCAAAAAATATTTGTATCATCTATTAAAGTTAAAAATATATTCTTCCAGTGCTTGTATCTCAAAAAAACTCCCAGTACTGAGACAGTTTGGAAAAATTTTAAAGATAGATGAAGTTGAAGATTATAAGAGTATTACTCGTAAATCAATACTCAGCTTTTTAGATAGTTGTAAAGGGAATAAAAATGTCACAATTAATCGGAAATTATCTGACCTTAAATATTTTTTTTAATGGATGGGATTGTCAGCATCTAATTTAGTTTTAAATCGCGATTTTCTAAAAGTAAATAGCGATGAAATTACTTGGTTAGATGAAGTAACTCGTACTAGAATTAAGCAGAATTTAGCAAAAATTCCTGATTTTATTGCCCGACATTACTTAATCCAAGAATATACAGCTGCTAGGGTTAGAGATGTTTGTCAAATGCCTTTTGACTGTCTAGTAGAAGAAGATGGTACATGGTATATCATGTTTTTTCAGCAAAAAACAAAACGGTGGCAACGAATACCAGCGACTCGTGAAATTAGAAGAGTTGTGGAAGAACAACAGCAATGGATTCGGCAAACTATTGGTTTGGAATACTCGTATCTGTTTTGCCATTTTAGGACTATAAAAGCTATTTCTTATCCTAAATTTTTGAATATAAAACCTTTACCATTTCCACCCAAAGTAGACGGAATTAAGAACCCGATGACTCGTATAATTCGTATGCTTATAGAAAATGAAAATATTCTTGATGCTAATGGTCAAAAGCCTTACTTCACTGGCAAAATTACTCGTCCAAGCCGATTACAAGAAATCAGAGTGAAACATGGAATAGAAGCTGCCCAACTTTATGCAGATCATAAACGCAGCAGAACAACATTCCAACATTATACTCCTCCAACTTTAGAAGAAGTAGCATCCGTTGACTTACCCTTCCAAAAACTCCTACTCAATCCTGACAACAAGTTTCTACCTTGGCAATCTTTACCTGAGAGCCTACTTAAAAACCCCAAGGCTCATGAGCTTGATTTAGAAATCCCACCTCGCTTAGTAGTTTACGGACATTGTGCTTTAGACCCCAAAACACCTTGCCCTATAAACCTTTTCCCCAAATGCTACGGCTGTTCTAGTTTTCGTCCCAGTACGGATAAATTACCCTTATACGAACGCCAGTATCAAGGAGAACAACAAAGACTAGCAGAAGCACAACAAGTAGGTGCAGAATTAGTGCAAGAAGAAGCTAAAGCAACTATTGAAGCGATGGATAAATGGCTACCTGAGTTGAGGAGCATAGCCAATGGTTAATAGAGAAAAACAAGCCTTGGTTCTGCGACGTACCCAAGCTTCGAGAAAAGAACAAAAAAAGAAACAAGTATTAAAAGCAATTCAGGAGATTATAGAAAATTCACAACCTCTTACTTTTAAAAATATAGCTACTGTCGCTGGTTGTTCAGTTTCTTATCTTTACAAATGGAATGATATCAAAGCTTATATTCACGAACTACAGCAAGATAAGGAAACTACTTTAAACAAGATTGAAAATCCAGAACGATTATATCAACCCCACAGTCTTAAAACCTTACATCAAGCAGCATCATGTAAAATTCGTAATTTAGAAGAGGAAATTAGAGAGTTAAAACGTCAGAATGAAATTCTTAGGGGTCATGTCGCTGAAATTTATGAAATAAGAGATGAAAATGAAAGGCTACTAACAAAGTTGAGAGAGTTAACAATTGCTAATAATAAAAGTAATAAGGTCGTTCCAATACAATCTCCTATTAAAGTTTCTTCTAACGAATCAAAGTTAACTAGCAATGATACTCCAGTATCGGTGATTAATTATATCAAAGCAATGGGTATTAAAGTAACGAAAAAGTTAAGAGAAGAAATAAACTTGAGAGACATAGAAAAAGTAAAGTTATCCATTGAAGCTTATAAGCAGTATCGGGATAATCATGAAGTAAAAAGTCCTGCTGCTTGTTTACTTTCAATGATTTGTGATGAAGCCGAACCAAATAGTGAAAATAAACCGGATAAGCCTCAAATCTATATTTTTACTGCTCCTTTACCAAAAGAAGAATTAGTCCCTTTAGACAAACTTAAACAACTAAGTAATCTTTTTAATCAAGATAATGATTGATAGAATCCTTCCTCATAATACTGAAGCAGAAGAAGCAATAATAGCTTCCATTATTATCGACCCAAAAGCAATTGAGCAAGTTGCATCGATTTTGGATAGTGAAGCATTTTATGTAACTCAACATTCCTATTTGTATAAAGCGTCATTAGCATTATATGAACAGGGATTACCAATCGATTTGATACAGATTGAAGACTGGTTGCGCCAGCATAAGCAATTAAATAAAGCAGGTGGAAAGGTAAAAATAAATCGATTATTAAAACAGAATATTTCGACTGCTAATATTAATCAATATGCTGCTATAGTGATGGATAAGTATTATCGTCGTAAACTGATAGCTGACTGTCAAGATATAACTGCTGCGTGTTATGACGAAACTAATACCTTGTCGGATATATACTAACAATCAGAGGATAAAATATACGGACTGAAAGTAGACAATAACAGTAAATTTAAAACTTTAACTGTGAGTGATTATTTAGCAGAAGCAATTCACTCCATTAACAATGAAAAATTCACTCACTATGCTACTGGCTTATCAGATTTAGATAGTTTGACTGGAGGATTAAACAAAACTGATTTAATGATTGTGGCTGCTAGAGCTTCAATGGGAAAGACTTGGTTAGCATGGGGAGCAACGCGATTTTGTGAAAACCAGTGCGATCGCCAAAAATAATTTCAGTA
>JAHCMI010000051.1 GCA_019192545.1 Rivularia sp. MS3
ATATTTCGGTAATTTTTATTCAGAATTTAGCATACTAACAACTGATGAGCCATAATATATATAGGATTACTATTTGATTATTGAAAAACACGTAGGATGTGTTACCGCGAAGCGTAATGCACCATTTGATAGGTTTTCGGTGCGTTAGGCTGAAGCCATAACGCACCCTACAAATACCTAATTTTTTTCAATATTCAAAACGGATTCCTATATCTGTTAAATACTATTTAATATAGTTGAATTTATATTCAAATAGAGAACGTTGCCCATCATATTTAATGAAAACGAGTATTAGTAGTCCATTACATAAGTTATCAGGGGTAAAACCAATTTTAGTTTTAACAAGATTAATCCTCTAAATTCTCTTCCTCTGCGCTCTCTGCGCTCTCTGCGGTTTTTTAAAAGAGAGTTTAAAACTCCTCAAAAATAATGTGGTGGAGTCTTAATGGTCTTTTTCATTAATTTTTATGGGTGAATAGAAAATAATTTTTTTCTACCCCCTCTAGCCTATCTTCCCCCTCTACCCCCTCCCTAACCTAACCCATCATTTTTAATGGGACAGACCACTACTATTACTTAAAACAGCAATCCTCGAATTAATTGCCGTTGGTGCTTCTGTCGGATATCACTGCTATCTTTAACAAACTAAAGACATTTGTTTTCTACTCGGATATATTACTGGCAATGCTGGTACAGAAGCATTATCAAGTCAAACTGCTGGTTGTATTGTGGAAGAAATGCTGAATAATTCTTACCCCCTTTTTGCTACTTATTCTCAAAGTCAACCTCTGATTCTCTATTTTGCTTTTTGAAGTCCGTATGTTTTCGAGTTGTAATGCCGCATCAGGAAAATTTTCAGCTATTTATCAAAATTTCAATAGTATTACCTAGATACAAATCATACTTTTATGGGCAATATATAAAGTAAGGCTAAAGTCTTATAAACGTTTATTTGCCTTGAATCTATGTGGCTTATTGCTTTTGTAAGCTGAAAAAGTGGGTTTATTTTCTAATTTACCAACTTGTGAAAAGTTATCTGAAAGCATAAACGACAAACTGACTGTAGTTCATAACAAAAATACTTGATTTATTTTTTAGCGTTCTTGTATTGCGAGGAATGTTCCTCGTCCCTATAGTTCACTGTAATGCAATAACTTCTTAGCTAAAAAAAAGTATCCCTATTTTTCGCTGATTTGCACTGTTAATTTAGATATTTTGGCACCATATGCCATGTCGAAATAGCTAAAATCACATGTTAGTTCGGTAAAGTTCCCTATTTATGACACGCGACTTTAGTGCATCAATGAAATTTATATTAAAGCGTTTGTATCCTAGTAAATATAGGATTTCTGACGCGAGAAAAAACGGTACGATAAATTTGTGTAGTAGTTTATTTACTACAACATTTCTTTTGAGCTTTTTGGCTATACCAGCAAAAGCCGAAGGTTCAAAAGACTTAGTGGAAAATGGTGGAGATAGACCTTATACGGAATGGTCAACAGCTACATCTGCGGGTATTGAACGTAAAACTAGGCTCAAGGTTTTTGTTAAAAGTGGAGAAACTATAAATCTTGGCTCCAGCGTAGATAACAGTTTTGATAATAAAGATATAGTTTTACGTAGTCCTTCGGGTATAGAACAAATTTGTGATGTTTTGATATCCGGTGAAGGGTTTATAGATACCGTAGCCAAAGAAACAGCAGGACCTTTACCCAATGTTGGAGGTTATACACCGTGTACTTTTACGGCTACAGAAACGGGAATTTATGAAGTAGAATTTCACGCTCCTAAAAATTCAGGAGATCCACCTATCAGGTCGGCAACGGCTCAATTCCCTACAGTCAATTCCCAAGGACAAGCTGTAGCTGCTTGGGACATTACGGTTCGGGATAGTGGTGGAGATGCGACAATGGGAAGGGTATTTACAAACTATGTCGCGATGAACATGGGAGGTAGCGGTCAGTCTCTCAACTCAGAATTCTTTATTCAAACTAAAGATGGTTTTTTATATAGAACTGCAATGAATGGGGTAGACCCTTTCGGTTTTATTTTCTTTGGTAACAGTAGAGGATTTATTGACAAAACTGATAATAGTACTTTATATCATTCTGCAAATGCAGGTAAAAATAATTTTACTCTGGATTCGTTTCAAGGGAATGTTGAGGTGCAGCGTCCTGATGTTCCCGATACTCTAACCAATATTACTCATTTAATATTTTTCAATTCTCCCGATCCAGAAACTTTAGATGAATTAGGGATTCCCCGTACACCAGCCATACCTGCAACCCCAACGAAGTTTAAATTTACTGGTGGTAATGGTGGAAGCGGCAACCAAACTTTCGTTGGTGTTGGAGGCAATTTCAGTTTTGATTCTATTAGTGCGGGTAGCTACGAAATTATTATTGATACGGATGAAGATGGTATTTTTGACCCAAGTAAAGATAGAGTATTACAGAATATAGCGACGGTCGGTAGTAACGTCGTATCTTGGGATGGTCAAGATGCTAACGGTAATAATTTGGGTCCTCGTGCTAATAACGACCCCTATAGTGCCAGAATCAGACTGCGGACTGGAGAATATCACTTTCCAATGTTGGATGCCGAAAGTAATCCCACTGGTTTTGTAATTGAAATGCAAAATCCACCTACCGCATTCCCGACTGGATTTAACGAATTTACTGTTTACTATGATGACGAGAACTATACTACTAGCAATGGCATCAATGTCAGTTTAGATGGCAATGGTGCTAGCAATCCTCGTAATGCTGCTACTGGAATAGATAGTTCTACCGGAACCCACAGATTTAGTGGAGGGTATGGTGATTTCAAAGGAATTGATACTTGGTCTTATTTTCCTAGTGAAGGAACATCTGCGAACCTGATTATTACAAACGATAAATCAGCAAATGTACAAGGTATAAAATCGGTACGTTTTCTTGAAGACAAAGATAATAGCGGTACGGTGACTGTAGGAGATACCGTTGAATACACTATTACTTACAGTAATAATGCTCCTGAAGCTAGCACAGACGCAAATAATTTTGTAATTCAAGATGATTTACCACCACAATTAACTTACAATTCATCTCAAATTGTTTCACAAACAACTGGTAACGATATTCAACTGAATACAAGCTATAACGGTTCTGGTGCATTGACTAACTCTGGTACTTTAAGAGTTAACGATGAAATTACTATTAAAATTGTCGCCACAATTAACAATAGAAATAGTGGGAACCCAATTAGCAACCAAGCCAATGCAACTTTCAATACACCTGATAACCCAGCCGCAACCGGAAACGCTTTAACCGATGCTGATTCTGCGGGAGTGATTCAAGATAATCCACCAAGCGAAGGTAATGCTTTCAAACAAATTGACGATGATAGTCAAAATACTGGAAACGACCCTTCCAATACCGGAGATGACGAATCAACTATTATTAATGTCGAAGAATCACCTGTAGTAAGTGGTTCTCCAAAAATACTTTTAGTTAAGAGAATTACCGCTATTAATGGGGTTGATATTAACAATTTTATTGACGACCCTAACACCATTGATGATAACAACTCTAACTGGCCAGATTCTGACCCTTCGAGTACAAATCGTAATAACTTTTTGCGTGGAGCAATTAATGGTGGTTCAGTCGCTCCTGATGATGAATTAGAATATACAATCTATTTTCTTTCAATGGGTGAGACAGATGCTAGTAAATTAAAAATCTGTGACTTAATCCCGAATCATACTACTTTTATTCCTACTGCTTTTAACGGTTCAACACCTACAGATGGTGGATTAAATACTGCAAATTTAGGTATTGCGATTTCTTTAGATAATACTAATTTTTCTCAGAATCCTACTGCTTTTCTTACTAACATTGCCGATAGCGATAGAGGAGAATTTTTCGCTGCTGGCAAAACACTATCGATGGATTGTTCTGGTAGTAATAATGGTGTTAATAGTAATGGTGCCGTCATTGTGAATATCGTCAATAAAGACAACGCCGACCAAGATATTATACCTACCGCAAATGTTAACCAGACACAAGCTAAACCAGCTAGTTCCTATGGCTTTATCAGATTTAAAGTCAAAGTGAATTAATGATTGAATCAGAAGTTTAGGCATATACTACAGTCTGTACAACTTTTGATTAATAACGGCAAAGACCCATTTTTAAAAGGGTTTGAGGAGATATAAACGGCTGAGATACTTGATTTATCTTTGTGGTTGCGTAAATCTTGGTATATTTTGAATTATTTATATTAAGTATACAGTGTTGTATTCTGATTTTTTCAACTGAAATATTAATCTCGTATCCTGAATATTTATATATCTTTTTTGCAAAAATAATTTATTGGCGGTAAAACAGTACACAGTAAAAGCAATGGTCTTTCAGTACTTATTATGCTATCGGAATAGTTGTTTGAAGGCATAAATAAACAGAAAAAGCCAGAAAAATAGAATCTTTGCAAAGCATAAATATTAAGAATTTTTGCTGATTTTATAGCATATTAAGAACTAATGAATAAAAATATTTTTTAATATAAATTGAAAATTACACAAAAATATCACACATTCATTAGTACAATTATTTAAATCACAACCAGTAAATTGTAAAATCTTTTTGAATTAGCTCTGAAAAATTATTTTTATCTCGCAATTATACTGAAGTCAACCTGCAAAACTAAAAGCTTTAATTGTCAATGAATAAAATGTTTATAACACAGTTTATTTGATATTCATCTAACAATTATATTTTTCATTAATTGAAAGTAGCAATCAATAATTTTCCGATTTATATTATGAAATTTATATTAAAAAAATATACAGCTATATATAAAGCTCAAAAGTTTATATTCGGAAGCAGTATTAGTATTGCAAGTGCTTTAACGCTTATAACAGCCGGTGCTGCTAATGCCCAAGTAGGTATAGATAGTTTGAATGCTACTTACCAAAATGGTACTTCTAGTAGCTACAGCACTACAGTAGGAGACCCTTGTAATACTGGAAATTATTCAGGTGGCTGTAATAGCAACATTAATATGCAGTTTGGCGTTGGTACTACCAATGACTTGATTTTATCTGGATTCACCGCCCAAGGAGACAGCTATTCTTTAGTTAGACTAACAGACGAAGTTGTATTCCGTCGTATCGACGGGCAAGGTGCCACCGGAGAAAGAAACCTAGTATTTTTTGAATACAACACTAATAACCAAATTCGCTCTTCTTATACCAATACAATGGCTGGAGCAATGCTTGGTACCATCATTAACCGAGGTGTGGATAATGGTTTTTCTAATGATGATAGTGTAGCAAGTAATAATATCGAGCGGATTGACTATATTATTGCCGGAGGTATGTCGGTTCCGGGTGTTTCTGCGAATGACATTGGTTTCTTAGTTTTGGAACGTAATGGAAACGACCCATTTCAAATTGCTGCAATCACATCTTTGGATGCCAGCGGTAAACCCAATGGATTTGGTCCTTTGAGAAGGGTAAATGCAAGTACTTGGGGAGGAAGCGGTTTTAATGTACGAACTGCTGTAATGCGTCGTGAAGAGAATGAATCAAACTTTCGACCTTCACACCTGGTTGGCAATCAAGAAATACACGCTGTCTATACTTCTATTGGTTCTCTGGGCTTAACTACCGGTCAAACTTTTTATGGCTATGCTCTTTTCCCTAATGATATTGACCAAAACAATGACTTAATTAATCTGACTGACTTTCCGACAGATACTTCTGGTGCTTCTGGTGAAGGGGGATTAGATTTAATGGCTGGTGGAGGAATTTTTATTAAGGATGGTTTGACGACTGTTTCAGGTCGCTTATATGAAGACTCGGACGGTGACGATAATTTAGATGGTAATGAAGCAAATTTACCTGCAAATATTACTGTCAGATTATTAGATAATAATGATAATCAAATTGCTACTGATGTAACCGATAGTAACGGTGATTATGAATTTATTGGTGTAGCTAACGGTAACTATAAAATTCAGGTAGATACCAATGATTCTGATATTCCTGCTGGATATACTTTGGGAACACCGAATGATTTGTCAATAAATGTTTTGGGTAGTCCAGTCACAAATCAAAATTTTGGCTTTGATGTCAGTAATATTGGAGGAGGTATTCCACCCGCTCCATATCCAACAAACGTTTGTTTCCCCATTGCTGACGGTGGTGGTGGAAATGGAGGAAACGATTGGCTGACTAGATTGAGTAAAATAAGCGGAAATGAAACAGCAGTCGGAACTGGAACCGGAACTAATAATATTGAGGCAAGTGCTTTACAGCCGATTACTGGTACCTTCTATGCTGTAAATCAAAATAGATTAGGTACTATAGACTTTGAGACTGGTGTATTTACATCAGGAGCAAACAATACTGGTCGTCTTAGAGACTCATCAGGAAATCAGATCAATGCTGGCAATGTAGATATTGATGGAATGTCTTTCGACCCCACCGAAAGCTCAAATGATGTATTGTATGCTTCAGTGCGAACGGCTAATGAAGATGTTTTGATTAAGATCGATATTGCAACCGGAAGACGGGTTAGAAATGCTTTTCTTAACGGTACGTCTGATTATGTCAAAATTTCTGCAACCGATGGTTTAGCCGATATTGATGCTATAGCTGCTGGTATTGACGGTAAGCTGTACGGTGTTGCTAATCAAGGCGGTAATGGCGCTCAGCTACTTGTAGAAATTAATAAGCAAACTGGAGCAACTACCAAAATCGGTAATATCGGTAATGGTTTAGATATCGAAGGTTTAAGTATCGATTATCAGGGTAAATTCTATGCTACCTCCGGAAATGGTCGGAAACTATACGAGCTTAATCCAGCTAATGCTCAAATTATCCAAACTTGGAATTTAGGGGTAGGAAACGATTACGAAACCGTTGCTTGTCGGCTGTCACCTGCGGATTTGGGCATTACCAAAACTGTGGATAAACCTAATCCCAACCCATCGGAAACTATCAAATACAATCTTACCGTGACTAACAACGGACAGAGTATTGCTTCTGATGTTGAGGTGACTGATAGTCTTCCTGCTGGAGTTACTTACAGCAGTGACAATCCTAGCAAAGGCAGTTATGATAGTAACACTGGTATCTGGAAAGTAGGTGTATTAGAAACTGGTCAGAGCGCTACCTTAGAAATTACTGCCACAGTTAATAACAATGCTAGCGGTACGATTACTAACGATGCAACAGTCACCAATGCCGACCAGCCAGACGATAATTCGGCGAATAATACAGATAATGCAGATATTACAATTCCTTCCCCTAGCAACGATTTGACTGTCTCCGGTACTGTTTACGAAGACTTCGGTGCGGGTGGGGATAATAATAACACCTTCGATAATGGTGAAGGAACTATCGGTAACGTTACGGTAGAATTATTTGCAGATAACAACAGTGATGGTCAACCCGATGGTGCAGCAATTAAAACTGTTGTCACCGACGCGACGACAGGAGATTATCAATTTACACAAGTTGCTAGTGGTAACTATTTAATTCGAGTTAATACCAGAGATACTGATATCCCTAGTAGCTATGCCATTGGTACTCCTAATCCTATTCAAATCAATGTTTCTAGTGATATTGTTGACCAGGATTTTGGTTTTAATACTGTATCTAAAACCTGTCCTTCCGGTAGTTTCTTACCCGAACAGACATTCCTTGATTTTCGCAATCCACAGCTAGTATCTGGTAATGCTTTAAGTCTAGGTGCTATCTATCGATTTTCAAATGTCGCTACCGATGTTGATGCTTTAGTAGAAATCAAATCTTTTAATAACGCTACTTTGGCTCAAATAGACCGTAACGATTTTGGAATACAAAGCGCTTTTCAACCTGAAGTTAGAGCCAATTCTACAAATGTCGGTGAATATAGCGTTGATTTTGATATTCAGTTCGTGCAATCTGGTACTAGTACACCAGTTGAACTGAGAAAAATATTAGCTACTGGTATTGATATTGACGGAGATAATGTTAGAGTTCGAGAAGCTTCCGAGCTTGGTGGTAATAGATTTACTTCTTACGCTATTGATAGCGACTCTAGGTTAACTGCAACGGAATTAAGTTCTACCAGAGTTAAGTTTGAAAGTACCACAACCTTTAACTTAGCTAATATTACTATCAATTCTTTAAACCAAGGTAGTGCTTTCTATGACAATAGCGTTGAGAAAATAGAATACCGAGCCGGTTTAATTATTGACCCCGGTAATGCTACAAATATTGCTAATCAAAGACTTACATCTTTAGTTTTTGACTGCGTAGAATATAACCTTGCCGTTACTAATACACCAAACGTAATATTGGTTAAAAGAATTACCGCAATCAATGGCAACCGCAACCAAAACCCTAACGACGGTACTCCATTAAATCAATTTGTAGACGATACTAGTTCCCCACAACAAGGCAACGATAACTCTCCAAATTGGCCTGATAACTATCTGCTTGGTGCTATCAATGGAGGGAAAATCAAACCCGATGATGAAATTGAATATACGATTTACTTTCTCAACATTGGTAACGGTGATGCTGCTGACGTGAGGGTTTGCGACAGAATTACTAACAATCAGAACTTTCAGCCAGATACTTACGCTGTGGGAAGAGGTATTCAACTAAAGCTGGGAAATAGCGCTCAGACTAACTTAACTAATGTTAACGATAATAGCGATCGCGCTCAATTAATCACCCCTGGTGGTGTTGTTCCTGGCAACTGCAATATCCAGGGTGCCAACAGTAACGGTACGGTACAAATTGACATTACTGGTAATACAGGTTCACCTTCATTAAGTACCATGCCCGGTTCGACAGGGAAAGGTACGCCGAATAATTCTTACGGCTTATTCAGATTTAGAACCAAAGTCCAACCGTAATTAACGTAAAGATGCGATATATAAACAATACGTTATATTCAGCGTGCTTGCTCTTTGTATATATATCGCGTCTCTACAGGTGAATGCATCTCTTACAAATTGTCATATCAAATTAAGTAAGAATTTTCGATCTTTAAAGTCATGTCAAATTCAAAATCTTTTTCTAGTGTGTCCCGTAAAAACAAGCAAAGTCGCCGTAATAATCGTATTTACCGCTCTTTGCTAATGACATTTGTAATTGCAGGTAGCAATTTACTATCAGCATTACCATTATTAGCTGAAACACCCGGTACAGTAATTAATAACCAAGCAACTGGTAGTTTTACAGATCCAGCTAACAACAACAACGAAGTACTGATTGAATCCAACATAGTTAAAGTAACTATTGCGGAAGTCGCAGGTATTACCGTGACTCCAGACGGTACGGAAGAAGCTCCTGCTGGAGTGAATGGTGCTGGTGAATTTCAAGGCAACGGCAAAATTAACCCAGAAGATGTAGTTTACTTCCAGTATAAAATTACTAACGTTGGTAACGACCCGACCAAATTCTTTATTCCTGGCGCTCCTAGCGGTGTTACTAACGGTGCTTTGAACGGAACCGGAACTATAGAAGTTATAGGGTACGATCCAGATGGTAACAATCAGACAAGTATTACTCCTGAAGCTATTCCTGCTACTGGTGCCGAAACAGGAACTATTACAGGTTTACCTAATAATGGTTCAATTGCTCCGGGTGGTAGTATAACTATCCGCGTTCCTATTAAAGTTGATACTGGATTACAAGATGGCGATAAGGTTACCGTGATTATGGGTGATACCCCGCCAAACGATAATTCCAGCGATACCCAAAACCAAGACTATAGCGACAATGGCAACAACGGAGATATTTATACCGTAGATAACAACGGAACGGAAAATGGTGACTCAGATGGCGACCCTGTAAATGGCGTTCGTGAAGCAAGTGCCAACCAGGATGTAACGGTAACAAACGCTAACAGTATTTCCGGTACATTGTACGAAGACGATGGTGGAGCAGATACCGGTAACGATACATTTGATAACGGTGAAACAAAGCTACCAGAAAACATTACCGTTAACTTGTATGAAGATACTAACGGTAATGATGTTCTCGATCCTGGTGAAAACACACCCGTTCAGACTGTTGAAACCGATGCAAACGGCGATTATATTTTCCCAGACGTTGCAGATGGCGATTACATCGTAAAAGTAGATGAAACAGATACTGATATTCCTGAATACTATACTCCAGGTACAGTTGAGGATTTACCTGTAACTGTTAATGGTGCTTCAGAAGCAGATAAAGACTTCGGATTTGATAAAAATGCTCCAGATGTAATCATGGTCAAGCGGATTACCAAGATTAACGGTCAAACAGTCAATCCCAACGATAGCAAGCCTTTAGGTAGTTTCGTAGATGACCCTTCAGACGATAATGATACCAGTGCTAACTGGCCTACTGGTTATGTAGTTGGTGAAATCGATGCAGGTAGAGTTAGAGTCGGTGACGAAATCGAATACACTATTTACTTCCTCAATGCTGGAAAGTTCAAAGCTGAAAACTTGAGAATTTGTGACGCAATCCAAGGTCAGCAAGATTTGAAAGCCGATGCTTACGGTGCTGGTAATGACTTGCAGTTAAACGTATCAAACAACGGTGACACTAATTTAACAAGTGCAAGCGGTGACGATCGCGCTGAATTCATAGCTGCTAACGGTACCGTTCCTGCAAACTGCAATCTTCAAGTTCCAAATGATAACGGCACCTTGGTGGTTGACGTTACAGATGCAACCTTGACCGAAATTCCCGGCTCAACAGCGCCAGGAACGGCAAATTCCTACGGCTTAATTAGATTTACAACTGTTGTCAGAGATGACAATCCTTAATTTCTTAAATCTAATCATTTAGTAATAGGTTCGTAGTAAGTGATTTATCGCTTTCTTCAAAAGAGTTAAATCCTTACTAACAAACAACCTATAAGGCTACTAGTCGATTGCATAAATTTTAAAGGCTTATAGTAGTGCGAGCATCTTGCTCGCTAGCGGTTATTCACCGAGCAAAATGTTCGCACTATAAATACTATAAATATTTCTCCTTAAAATGAATGCGGTGGAGTACTAATAGTCAATAGCATAAATTCTGAATATTTCGTTTTTATCTAAATAATTGGGAGACATAACATATCACGTCTCTACAATAATTATAAGAAATACAAAAATTGCAAAATAATATTTATACGGGTTTGTAATTAATAAATTAATAAATGATTTTAAATAGAAAAAAATAACTATGCTAAATTATAATTTTGAATTCAAACCGCCTCGTATAAATAAACTATTAATCACATTACTATTAACTAGCAGTAATTTTTTATCAGCATTACCATTATTAACAGCTAATGCCGGAACGGTAATTAATAACCAAGCTACGGGTGGTTATACTGACCCAAGCAATAACAATAATAATAAAGAAATTGAATCAAATAACGTAAAATCTGAGACTACTAAACCTAATACAGTTTCCGGCACTCTCTACGAAGATAGAGATAGTAATAACAATTTTAATGACACAAACGAGCCAACTTTACCAGCTAATATTACTTTAAAACTGCTGGATACTAATGATAACCTTATCAAAACAACAGTTACACAAACAGACGGTACTTACATTTTTACTGACGTAGCTGACGGTGATTATAAAATTCAGGTAGACACAACAGATACAGATATTCCTAATGAATATACTCTAGGTACAACAAACGATTTACCCATCACTGTTTCTCAGAATGCAATTACTAACCAAAACTTCGGCTTCGATGCACAAGCCGCATTTTGCAGCATTGGCGGTGGTGATGTCGATTCAGCAGTGAATCCGTATATCAGTAATGAAGTAAGAAGAAATGTAATTGCAACTCGCGATATTACAGATACTTTAGATGATGACTGGCGTGCGGCAGCTACGGGAGGAGCTTCTTCAGGTAACATAGTTCAGCCTTGGTTTGGTACCACTAATGCACCCGGAAGCGTTAGCAATTTTAATTATGTCGATCCAGCAACAGCTGCAAATACAAACACAAGTGTAGAATTAGTAGAAATTCCGATTAATGACGTTGCTTTGTGCGTAGGAGAAACAAACAATTCTGCTTCTAATCCCATTCTTGGCACTGGTAATAGTTTGCAAGCATCTTCACCACGCCCATCGAGCTTATATAATTCCAGCAATCAACCAGCTTTCTGGAATCAAACCAATATTCCTCCATCAACTACAGATAATAAACGTTTCGCAGTCCGCTTCACCTTTGATTCTCCCGTAAAATCTTTTGGTGCTTGGTTTGGGGATTTAGAAACCCGTACCCAAGACGGAACCCCCGCATTTTTAAGACTATTAGATGCGTCAGGAAATCGTATTGGTAAAGATATTGCGATTCAACCCAATCAAATTTCCGATGGTAATAGCACTCAAGCAGTTAACCAAAGTCAATGCGGCAATTCAGGTAATGATACAGGTTGCGGAAACGAATCAACTCGCTGGGTAGGTTTTATTGATAACAACGCCATACCTCGCGTTAAACAAGTATTAGTTATAGTTGGTGATGATGATATCAACGATAACGGCGATACGGAAATTCTGAGTTTTATCGGTGCTAACATTGTTCAAGGCAATCCCAATGTTCTGTTGATAAAGCGGATTACAGGGATTAATGGTGAAACAATTAACGACGGTAGGGACTTAGCTAGTTATATTAATGACTCTGAGAATCCTTATGATGATAATAAACTTGAAGGAGCAAAACCACCGAATTTTCCATCTCCAGATACAGATAAATGGCCTAATACTACCGAAGATATCAGCAGTACATTTTTAATAGGTGAAACCAACGGTGGAAAAGTCAAACCAGACGATGAAATAGAATATACAATTTACTATCTATCTACAGGTAATATCGAAGCGAAAAACGTATTATTCTGCGACAGAATACCATCCAACGTTAGCTTTGTCCCTAATAGTTTTAATGGTGAAGCGAATCAAGCCGCAGGAGGATTGCAAAATGTGGATAGAGGAATTTTATGGTTAAAAGACGGTAATATTGAATCTTTAAGTAATTCTGAAGATGGAGATTTAGCGCAATATTTTCCTCCAGGAGACGAGCCTTCGAGGGTTTATCCTAAAATTAAGTGTGATGGTGCAAATACGAACGGTGCGATTGTAGTGAATTTAGATAATTTACCCAACGCTACTGCTCCCGGCACTCCTAATAGTTCTTATGGGTTTATTAAATTTAGGGGAAAGGTGAAGTAATAGGGAATAGACAATCGGTAATTGATTACAATTTTTCAATTTCTCCCGAGCTTAAACCCGTAATTTCTGCAATTAAATTAATATCAAAACCCCTGGCTTTCAAAGTTTTAGCCATTTCGATTTTTGCTTGATTCTCTCCTTCTTCTCTTCCTGCTTCTCTTCCTCTTAACTCTCCCGTAACTTCCGCACTTTCAATAATGCTAATTGCATATCTTCTATCTTCAAGATATTTTTGATATGCAGCTTTTTCTGCTTGTGATAAATTCTCAACTTTTAAATTATCTTTTGCTTGAGCCAGTCCTCTAGCTTGAAATTCGTCTTTGATTTCGCTATTTTTCAAGAAATATATCCACTCATCTAAACTATCTTGGGCTACATCATTAAAATTGTTAACTCTTAAAACGTAATATTCCGGGAATATTTCATAAACCTCTTCAATTTTAAATACTTCTTTCTGCAATTGCGAAGGTTCTAGTTTATCGTGAATATGCATTCCCCAAAAATCTACTCTACCTTTATAAATATAGTCTCTTCCTTGTCCGAGAGAAAAATAAACGATATTAATTGAATAAACTTTTTTAACTTTACCGTAAGCTTCTCCTTTACCAAGATATTCGCTAATTAATGCCGATACACCATGAAGCATTCGATGAAAATAATCATTTTCGGCGCTGTTTTGGACTTCTATTAACAAAAACTCATTTTTAGTATTTTTAGCTAAAATGTCAACTCAATTTAATTTATTTTCCTCTGTAAATCGATTGCTTTCGCTTTCTAAAATCGAATCAATTTTGATATCTTCCTTTAATAACTCGCTGATAAAACCTTCTAAAACTACGTAATTGGCTTTATCTCGCAATAGTTTTTTAATTGCCCAGTCGAAGCGGATATGTGTTCCTGCGATGATTCTGTTTGCGATTAAAAGCGGTCTGGGTTATTTTTAGTTTTATTGTAGAAGATTATTGACAAATTAATTTTTATAAACAGGAATGGCCGCAATCGTCACAATACTCGGTTGGTGCGTGACATCACAACCCTTATTAATGCGTTAAAAATTTAATTAAGTGTCACAGCACCCTACGAAGAAAAAATCGTAGTTGCGTATGTTTTCTGCTTTGCTTGAACGCTAAAACGCAACTACAAATCTCTTATCCGCCACTGACTGGTGGAATTAATACGACTTCATCCCCATCATTTAGAAGAGTATCCGGTTCGACAAAATTTAAATTTATGCCAAATCTGGTTACATCTCGCCATTTTTCAAGTTCGGGATGCTTTTTGATTAAATATTCTCTGACTTGCGATACCGGCGTGTTTTCGGGAAATTCCAGGATTAACTCTGGTTCGTTATAAGCTTCTTGATAAGCTGCGAATAATTTAACTGCGATCTTGATTGAATTAGACATGGGGGATTGAGCATCGGGGATTGGGCATCGGGCATTGTTTTGCTAATTATTATTATTATCGAAAAGAAGAACCGCAGTAGCTGAATATTTCTTTCTAAAGATAGTGTGTTATCTCTAAAGCATCTTCTAAGGTGATAAGCTAAGTTACATAGGAAGAATTCAAGAATATGAGCGAAGATAAAGCTAAAAATCAAGCCCAAAAAAGTAATTCTAAGGAAGAAGCACCAGAATTAAGTCCGGAATTACTTGATAGAATCAAAAACCCTGCACCAATTGACAATACAATTCTCAATCAATCCCCAGAAGAATTAAAAGGCAATCCCGCAGTATCACCTGAAATGCTCGACGATAGGTAACAGTTACTAGTTAGAAGGAGCAAGTAGCAATTATTGAAAATGTAGTGGGAGCGTCTTGCTCCCTAGAAAAATATCCCTCCTTTCTCCTTTCTTCCCCCTTCATCTTCCTAATTCCCAATTTCCATGTTTCCCTTAATCTACTCGGACGAATTTCTCGAACACCTTACCGGAAGAGGACATCCGGAAAAGCCGGAGCGTTTAAGTGCTGTTGTTTCAGCTTTGAAAGAAGCTGTTTTTTCCGATCGAATTGAATGGCGATCGCCGACTCCTCTTGCCCAAAATTCGCCGCTTGATTTCCTGGGGGAAATACATTCACCGCGCTATATCCGTAGAGTGCGAGATATTGCTGCTGAGGGAGGTGGCTTTTTGGATACAGATACTTATGTTTCTCCCCGCAGCTATGATGTAGCGTTGTTAGCGGTGAATGCTTGGCTTGATGGAGTGGATATTGTTTTAGAAACTGGTAAACCCGCTTTTGTTTTAGCACGTCCTCCCGGACACCATGCCGAAATAGACTATGGTATGGGCTTCTGTTTGTTTTCTAATGCCGCAATTTCTGCTTATCATGCTTTGAAAAAACCCGAAGTTAACCGCGTTGCAATTTTAGATTGGGATGTGCATCACGGTAACGGTACTCAGGCAATAGTAGAAAATAATCCCGACATTGCTTATTGTTCGCTGCACCAATACCCTTGTTATCCGGGAACGGGTAAATCCTCAGAAAGGGGTATTAACAATAATGTATTGAATTTACCTATGCCTCCTAGCAGCGATATTAGTAATTATCAAGCAGGATTTGAAAAAGAGGTACTCCCGTTTCTATCAAACTTTCAGCCAGATTTATTAATCGTTAGTGCCGGTTATGATGGCAACGCCGATGACCCCTTAGCAAGGATAAATTTGCAACCAAAAGACTACGGAATATTTACTAAGTATTGCTTAAAAGTGACCGGTAAAATATTATTCGGTTTAGAAGGTGGTTACGATTTACCAACACTTTCTCAATCAGTTATAGCAACCGTTGAAAAATGTTTAAATAGGGAATAGGGCATTGGGCATTGGTAGTTGGGGATTGGGCATAGGAGTGAGGGAGGGAGAGAGGGAGAGTGAGGGAAAAGATAACTAGTTTTACTCATTACTCATTACTCACTACTTGCTACTTGCTACTTACTACTTACTACTTATAACTGCTCGCTGTTCACTGTTCACTGCTCAATGCTCGCTGCTAATTGTTCATCGATAGCGGTTTCTTTATAAAGTTCTAAATCAAACCAAAATGTAGTACCAATACCTACTTCACTGACTAAAAATACTTTGGCATGATGTTTATCTTCAAGGATATTTCTAACAATTGATAATCCTAAACCGGTTCCTTCAAGGGTATGAACGCGGTTTTCAACGCGGAAAAAACGGTCGAAAATGGCAGCTTGATCTTCTTGAGGAATGCCGATTCCAGTATCGCCAATTTCTACACGCACGCGGGATATAGAATTATTTGAAAGTGGTTGCCCATCAATTTCGTAAGCACGAAGCGCAACTTTACCACCGGCTTTAGTAAATTTTAATCCGTTGCCAATTAAATTAGCTAGTACTTGTAATAATAAATCGTAGTGCCCTCTTACTAAAGGCAAATTAGCAGCTATATCTTGAATTAACTCAATTCCTTTGTCTTTAGCATTTAACTTATAAATACGCAAAGTTTGTTCGATAGCTTGACTTAAATCAACTGCATCCATGCTGTAGCTACGCCCAGATTCTAATCTTGATAAATCTAGTACGTCATTGACTAAACGAGCCAGTCTATCTGTTTCATTGTTAACCGTAAGCAAAAATTCTTGTCGCTGTTCTACGTCTAAATCTTCGCCGAATTCATGTAATGTTTCTATAAAAGATTTTATATTAAATAATGGCGTTCGCAATTCGTGGGAAACGTTACTAATAAATTGACTTTTAGCTTCATTAAGTTCAACTTCGCGAGTAATATCTTGGATAGTAATTGCAATACCTTTGATACTTTCTCGTTGCTGGTTAACAACTGTAGTTAAAAGAATACGTATAGTTCTTTTTATTGGTTCCTTTATGGTAATGCGGAATTCAGCACGTTCTAATTCTCCCGCAGTCATTTTATCTAAATAACGATTAATTTCTATCTGCATTTGTGAAGGTAAATAGTCTAAGACGCTATTACCAACAACTTCAACTTGTTCCCAACCAAAAATAGTTTTTGCTGTCGGATTGACTAATATTACGTGCATTTCGTTATCAATCAAAACAGCGCCATCGGCGATTGTAGAAACCAAAGTTTCCAATTTAGCTTTTTCAGCAGTTAATTCTTCAATATTTTGTTCTTCATAGCGCTCCAATCGTTCTGCCATTTCGTTGAAGCTAGAAATTAATTCCTTGAGTTCTCCGGAAAACTCTAGTTCAATTCGCTGTTTAAAATTCCCTGCTGCAATTTGCTTTACTCCTACCAATAACTCTTTTATAGGTTTAGTAATAGTTAAAGCATTAATTACTCCTCCCAAAATTACCATTACCCAAATCGAGATAAACACCGCAATTGTGACATCACGAGTAAAATTGGTAGAAATGACGGCTGTTTGATTGGGATTAATGCCAACTGCCAAAACCCCGAGATATTTACCATTTGCTTTTAAAGGCACAAACACATCAGTAACTTCCCCATCCGGGGAATGATGGTGACGTACCATTGGTTTTTCGACATCAGCAGCATAATCTTCCGGAAGCTGAATTCTACGCTCAATAGTCAGCGAATTTCCTACCTCCGGTTCCCAAAACGGAATACCAAAAAATATTTTGCCAGTTTCATCAGCATAAAGCATATAGCGAACGCTGGAAGTGCTGCTATAAAAGCGTTGAGAAAACTGTGCTATCTCGGTGTAATTTTCTTCAGCTAAAAACGGCGAGACATTAGCAGCTAGCAACAAACCCAAATCCCGCCCAAAACGAGTATCGTTAAGACGTGCATCTTGCTGAATAGTGTTTACCGCCCAAAATGTTAAACCGCTCATCACCAAAGATACAACTAAAGTGACAGCTGCTAATAGCCTTGTCTGAAGATTAAAATCCGACCACCAATTAGCGATCGCGTCCCGAATTGTTTTAAAAATGGCTAGCATCTCAAATATAAGTTGTTAGTATAATAGTTTTTTAAATACAACCCCAACAACTAAAAGTTAACAGCTAAGTTGACAAAGAGGGATATTGTTGGGGATTGGTAATATGTAATATGTAATGGGGCATTGGGCATTGGGCATTAGGAACTGGCATTGAATTGAAAGATTTAGAACTTATTTAAAAGTTAGAAATTCTGTATATTTATTCTCTGCATTTTAAAGGCAGTACAACCACAATCGTCGTTCCTATAGCAAAATGCTTTGCTGCCGGTACCTTGCTAAATATATATTTATATATATATTCCGATGCGTCATGCCCTATGCCCATACCTTATTAACCACTACCCATTATTCATTACTCGATGTCCGATATCTCGGCGATAATACATGCCCTCAAAGTGAATTTTTTCAATACCGGCATATGCTAATTGCAAGGCTTGCTTGAAGTTATTTCCGACTCCAGTTACATTTAAAACCCGACCTCCATCTGTAATTAACTGTTGCTTTAACTCGGTTCCAGCATTAAAGACTGTGACTCCTGTTGCCTCTGCCTCGTCAATACCTGTAATTACTTTACCTTTTTCATAAGCTCCGGGATATCCACCAGAAGCAGCAACTATGGTAGCCGCAGTTCCTTGTTTCCATTCGATAGGCGGCATTTCCTCTAACCGCTGCTCAATACAGGCAAGCATTAATTCTTCTAAAGGCGTTTCTAAGAGTGGTAATACCACTTGGGTTTCTGGGTCGCCAAAACGACAGTTAAATTCCAAAACTTTGAATTCACCCGTGGTTGTTACCATTAGCCCAGCATAAAGTACGCCTCGGTAATCAATATTTTTAGCTTTTAGGGCATTTATAGTTTTATTTAAAACTTGTTTTTGAACTCGCTCCATTAAATTCACGGTGGCAATAGGTGTTGGTGCGTAGGCTCCCATTCCACCTGTATTTTCTCCGGTGTCTCCTTCACCGATACGTTTGTGATCTTGGGCTGGTAATAAAGCTCTAATCGTTAAACCATCCGTCAAAGCTAAAACAGATACTTCTTGTCCGGTTAAACATTCTTCAATAACTACGAATTCCCCAGCACTGCCAAACTGACCGTTAAATATAGCTTCAACCGCCTCTACTGCTTGATTTAAGCTTGTGGCGACAGTAACACCCTTACCTGCTGCTAAACCATCAGCTTTGATGACAATGGGTACCCCGTGGTTTTTGATATAGCTTTTTGCAGGGGCTGCTCGATTAAATACCGCACTATTAGCAGTCGGAATATTAGCTTCGAGCATAAGACTTTTTGCCCATGCTTTGCTTGCTTCTATCTGCGCTCCTGCTTTTGTCGGGCCAAATACTTTTAGCCCTTTTGACTGTAGATAATCGGTAATTCCTTTTGCTAAAGGTACTTCTGGCCCTACAACTACTAAATTGATATCTTCTTGTAGAGCAAAATTACTTATCCCCTCGAAATCATCTACCTGTAAAGAAATATTTTTACAGCGATTCAAACTAGCCGTACCACCATTCCCCGGTACGCAGACAACTTGCTCAACTTGGCTTGATTGAAGAAGTTTCCAAGCCAGAGCATGTTCTCTTCCTCCACTACCTACAACTAAAATTTTCACTTATTATCCTCGAAGTCACCTTGATGATGGGGAGCATCCTAGATATTTGGATTCATAAATGCTTTATGAAGGAGCATATATCTTGTTTGCTCTAAATATCGAGGGAACTAAATGTCCCCGATGATGCATTTTATTTTTTTCACCAATTTTAATACTTATCGAGGTTTAACGGTATGCCTTCGATCTTGGATTTGGGGAATTCAGAATTTCTTTTGTCGCTTTATAAGATTACCAATGCTTGGGAAGGGCAGGGGGTAGAAAAAATTTATACCCGTCATATTTAATGAAAACGAGTAATAGTACTTCACCACATTCATTTTGATGACTTGATAAGACTCCTGCTCCGGTTGGGTGAAGCGTGTCCGATAGGACATAGCGCAACCCATCATCCGAGTTGGGTTACACTGCGTTTCACCCAACCTACTAGTCTGTCTCGTTAATTCTGATGGGCATATCGTAAATATAAAAAATATTTTCTTCCCCCACTCCCCCACTCTCCCCCTCTCCCCCTCCCTGCCTTCACCCGTCAATTTTAATAAAAACGAGTACTATTTATTCTTCCCTTGCCCTATAATTTTTCAAAAAACATCAGCACTTCTACTACATTTTTCTCGAATGAACTTGATTAGCTCGTAATTTTATGGATAAAAATATAATTTTTTATAGATATAAATACGGAGATTTAAAAAATATGTTTCTATTATCTATAATGTGTAAAAAAAAGTTTCCAAAGTAGTGGCAACTACCTGTCTATAAGGATTAACCTGTGAATACTGAGTTAAGAAAATATCTAAATATTTAGAGACATGACTAAAAATATCGTTACTGGTGTTGCAGGTTTCATCGGTTCCCATATAGCAGAAACTCTTTTAAAAAAAGGAGAAGAAGTAATTGGCATAGATGAATTCAACGATTATTACGACCCTTTATTTAAAAACAAAAATGTAACATTTTTACGAACCTATAACAATTTTGAATTAATTGAAGCAGATATTCAGTTTGTAGACTGGAGTTCTTTGTTAAAAGACGTTGACGTAGTTTACCATCAGGCAGCCCAAGCAGGGGTAAGGGCAAGCTGGGGGCAAGGTTTCCGTTTTTACACAGAACGTAATATCAGCGCTACTCAAGTTTTGTTAGAAGCAGCAAAAGACGCAAAGAATTTAAAAAGGTTGGTTTACGCTTCTACATCGAGCGTCTACGGCGATGCGGAAACTTTACCCACAAGCGAATTAATTTGTCCTAAACCAGTGTCACCCTATGGGATCACTAAGTTAGCCGCAGAAAGATTATGCGGACTTTATCACAAAAACTTTGGCGTACCTTTTGTAGCGTTGCGTTATTTTACAGTTTACGGGCCTCGTCAGCGTCCGGATATGGCTTTTCACAAATTTTATAAAGCTGTAATCGATGATGAAGCGATTCCAGTTTACGGTGATGGATTGCAAACCCGAGATTTTACTTTTGTCAGCGATGCGGTTGCCGCTAATTTAGCTGCTGCTACGGTAGATGATGCTGTTGGTGAAATATTTAATATTGGTGGCGGCAGTAGGGTTGTTTTAAAAGAAGTCTTGGAAACAATGGAAGAAATTGTCGGTAAACCCATCAAGAGAAACCATATTGAAAAAGCGATGGGGGATGCTCGTCATACTGCTGCGGATGTGAGTAAAGCAAAGCGGATTTTGGGTTATCAACCTCAAGTTAGTTTGAGAGAAGGTTTGACTAGGGAATGGCAATGGGTGAAAGGGATTTACTAATTAATAGATTTTTTGGTGTTGCTTTTAGCGAAGCTAGCAATATAAAAGTATGAATAGCCCCCTAACCCCCAACTTCCAAGCAAAAGAGAACTAAAGGAGATTTACGCGGCATACTATGACAGAAAAAAATAAATTCTGCTTTTCAATTGGGCAACGTCAATTTTTTCATCAGTAATTATTAATGTAGAGACGTTGCAGTGCAGCGTCTCTTTTAATCAGGAATGGTCGCAATTGTCATAATATCCGACTGGTGCCCTACATTGCTGGGTGAAAGAAGGAAGTAGTAATAAGTAAGTAGGATAGCCGACTTACTTATTTTGGGTAAAAAATAGGGAATAGGGAACAGCTAAGAATTATTTAACTCAAGGGAATTATGAAATAATTTTGTGTAAGTACTTACAGTTTTTGATTTTTGCCAAACTAATTAGCTAATTAGGTCTCTGCTGCAATTGTGGCATCTATGGCAGTTAATTCATCTATAAATGATGAATTTTCTAATAAATCTTCAGCGCTGAACTCATAAGCATTATCATATTTTACTTCTAGAGTAAACGTGATAAAAACTCCGTTATCTAACTGAGTAGTTACCTCGAAAGAAGCAGTTTTCAATAGTTTTATTTCATTAAGCTCATTATTAATTAGTTCAGCTTTGGATACGCCAAAACTTGATGCAAAACTTTCGCCTTCGTTGATAGTATCTATATTACCTGTTCGATTTGTTTGAATGAATTCAAGAATAGTTGGCTGTTCTACATAATTGTTTGGGAATTCTCCATTAGAAATAGAAGTCATTGCTGTAATTCTCCAAGATTATATGTTGAGAGCATGTTTATATTGCTCTGCTTTGTTATCCCTATAACTTCTATGGGCTAATGTTGCGTAGAATTATGCAAAAACAGACTAAATATTCTTTATAGTTAAGATTTTGTACCACTCATATTATGTGCGTTAAATCAACTGTCATTGCGAGTGAAACGAAGCAATAGCAGTGATTGGGATTGCTTCCCTTCGCTTGCAAAAATATATTATGGGTGATTCACCGGACATCATATCACTATGCACAGCTTCCCATAGCCTTCAAGGTAGAATCTGGAAACCAATAATTTACAAGCTTTTATAGCGAATTTCAGTTGAGTTTGTATTACACCCAAATGAAAACCGCTATATTCTCTAACTCTCTTTGTTCGGAGCGTGACAATTTTCTAACTGGTCTAATTGTATTGACCAAAATATACCGATTAGACGCAAATTAGGATATGACAATTGTGATTGTGGTATCAATATTAGCTATAAATTAGTAAATAAAATTTTTAGATTGAAGAATTAATTAGAGAAAATATGCTGCCAATCTAAAAAGGAATAAATTAAAAATGGTTTGCAATCAAGAGTTAATATCAGAATTTCCCAGAGCAAAAGTTTCTTATATACCCGAGGACAATACATGGATTTTAGAAGAAGAATATTGTTATGAGGACAAGATTAAAGGAACCAAAATTTTATTGCATAAAGGTTTCAGCTTTGATTTATCTTCAATCCCCAGATTTTTATGGATAATTTGCGGAACACACGAGCTATCCCTTGAAGCACCATTAATTCATGATTTTATGTACATGAGTAAAGGTGGTAAAAAAATGTATTTCAATCAAAAAGTAATATTAGGAGATATTGAAACTAAAGGAATTCTTTATTCTAGAAAAGAAGCTGATGAACTATTTAGAAAAATGATGCAAGAAGCTCGCGTGCGTAAGTGGCGCAGATTCTTTGGTTATATGGGTGTTAAGTTATTTGGTTCGATGTATTGGAAGCCAGGTAAGAAGGTGGTTGATAATTTGACTGTGTCCTGTTAACTAATGATTATTAATTATTCTTTTGATTGAGAAGATTATTAATAAGAATTTGTAGAGAATATTTAAAATTACCTAAGTTAAATATTAAACCTACCTTACGGTAGGCTTTGTATGTATAGGCGAGTTAATCGGGTTTAAAAACACACCTTACTTATTATCTTCATTCACTGTCTGCTTTAATGTCTGCAATAATTCATACTCGTTGTAGGGTTTAGTTAAATATACTGCTGCTCCTAACTGCATTGCTAGCTGGCGATATTTTCCGGTGGTGCGGGAGCTTAACATGATGACGGGAATATTTTGCAGATTTTCTTGAGACTTGAGACGGATAAGAAAGTTGTAACCATCGAGGCGAGGCATTTCGATATCACAAATTATGCTTTCTACTTCTAAGCCACTTTGTAATTTAATCAGTGCGTCTTGTCCGTCTTTTGCTTGTTCTACAAAATATCCGGCTCTTTCAAGGGTTAGTGCTAAAAAGCGCCGCACGTTGATGGAATCGTCAACTATTAATATAGATTTTTTACTGGTTTTAGGTGATAGAAATGCAGTTGAAGATAAAGGTTGAGAGTTAGAATTTAAAGTATCCTTTTTTGCAATTACATTTAATAGCTGTGCCGAACTTACTAAGGGAACAATACGACCGTTATCTAAAATAGTGCAGTTATTAAATCCTTCTGGTAAAGGGATGCTGCCTTCTACTCGACGAATGGCTACTTCTTGTTCGTCCCAACAGCGGTCTGCTTTGATTGCAATTAATTTATTGCCAGTACCGATAATTAATACTATTTTGTCTTCTATTCTCGGTGGAATTTCTTGGATTGATGAGGTAGAACGAATATTATTAAAATGCAAATAATGGCTGATATTAATTAACTCCACTAAGGAATCGTGCCAGTTAATTAATTCACCATTTGAGCCTGGTAAAATCTGCTGATTTTCTAATAGACATATTTCGTGTATTGCCTCGGTAGGAAAAGCTAAGGGTATGCCGTTGCTTTCCACTAAAACGATTCTGGCAACAGAAAGTGTAAAGGGAACTGATAGAGTAAAAGTAGTTCCTTTGCCACAGATGGAATCAACTGTTATTTCTCCATTAATTAGTTCGAGATTGTTACGAACTACGTCCATACCGACACCACGCCCGGATAATGTCGTGACTTGCTCGGATGTACTAAATCCAGGTTCAAAAATCAAACTTAATAAATCGTCGTCGCTGGCATTCGCTAACATTTGGGCATCTAAACCCATCTTTTGTGCCCGATTGCGAATCTTTTCTATGGGTATGCCGTTGCCGTCGTCACTGATGGTAATAATAGTGCGATCGCCTTTATGAACTGTTTTGATTGCGATTAGCCCCTGTTGAAGTTTTCCGGCTGCAATTCTAGTTTGATTATCTTCGATTCCATGATCGAAAGCGTTTCTAAGCAAATGCATTAAAGGTTCGTTTAAGGCTTCTAATATACCCCGCTCCATCAAGGTATCTGCACCTTCGATTTGTAAGCGAACGTTTTTACCATATTCTGCATTTAAATTGTGCAAAGCTCTGGGTAGACGCTCTAATATTTCGGAAAGGGGGCGCATCCGAACTTTAGTTAGAGAGTTTTGAATTTTTCTCGATGTTCTATTGAGAAGATGATTTACTTGTTCTGTATCTTCTAAATTAAGAGTTATATCGCCAGTAATTTCTTGAATTTTAACTATATTTTCCATCACTGTTTGAGACAGTGTATGCAGTTGGCTATAGCGCTCTAATTCTAAAACATCAAATTTATTATTAGAATTACTAGTACCAGGAATATGTTCTGCGGGGTGCCATTCCCAGTTTTTTTTGGTTTGATAATATTTTGGCTTTAAGGTAGATAACTGTAAGGAAAATTTTTCGTAAGATAAACGCAATTCGTGATTTTCGCGTTCGAGAGTTTTTAAGCGGATAGCAAGATTACGAATTAATTTACTGATTCTTTCTAACTGTAATTTTAAAGTATTGCGTCCGATTGTTAGCTCTCCAAATAAATCGTTGATTTGTTCTAGTTGTTTGCTGGGAACTCTTACTGTATGTTCTTGATTGTCTCTTTTGGTTACAGGGCTAAATTCTGGTGAGCCTTGAATAATTTCTTCTAAATTAGGAGCAAAGTTATTTACTACGTTTAATTCTTGACTAATTGTAAGTTGATCGCAATTTTTGGCTTTATTATCTTTAATTGTAGTAGGTAAATTATCTACTTGACCTGCAAGCAATAAAATTTGAGTATTTCGCCATGATTGCAACCCTAAATTGGCAATTTCTTTAACTTCTGCATCAGAAACGGCAGTAGATAAGCTGTGAATTATTGACTCGCACAGCTTAGTAAAATCTGAAATTTGTAACATTTCCCCTAAGCCGCCTAATTGAGAAGACATTGTTATCATTTCTTCCCGCAGTACAGAAGCATCTTTTTGTTTTAATAAAGATTCCAAACGTTGTAAATAAGTTTCAACTTCTGTTTTAAATAATAAAGATGTAATTTCTTGTGGATTGTCTTCCGGAGAAAGAATTGTCATTGCATCTTCTGGAGCCGGTTCTCCCAAAATCTCGCGTAATTCTTCAAATACCGGGTAACAAAAAGTAGTTATCCACTCTTCATTCACATCATGCCCGACTGATATTGATTCTACAATTTGCCGCAACCAATCAATTGCAGACAGCAGTAAACTTTGTAGAGAACTATCAAGTTCTAAAGTATTTTTACTAGTTTTTAAAACTTTAAAAGAATCTTCAAGCAGATGAGACAAATTACTTAAAGGATGAAACCCCATAATAGCCGCACCACCTTTAATTGAATGGGCGGCTCGAAGTGCAGCATTAACTTTTTGTAAATCAACTTTACGATTATTTTGAGCTTCAGCAATCACATTTTCTAAAGTATTAATATGCTCGGTAGCTTCCTCTAGAAACTGCATTTTTATTTCTAATTCTTTTTGCGAAGATATGTTGTTGGACATGGGCACTGGAGATGGGGAGAGGGGGAAGGGGAGAGGGGGAGGAGAGGGAATACAATTATTAACTCGCTATTTATTACTCATAACTTTTAATTCCTAAATTGTAACTTTTAATAATTAACTGATAACTACTCATTCCTAACTGTTCACTGATAACTGCTCACTGTTAACTGTTCACTGATGATCCACACCCTCCGAGTGAACAACTGTTCACTGCTCACTGTTAACTGACTTTGAAAGCATCTACACTGGCGGCTAATTTCTGGGAAATATCTACGGTTTTTTGTAAAGATAAAGAAATTTCTTGAGAAGAGTTTCCGGTGTTTTCAGATATTTTGGCAATGTCTTTCATTAAATTAGTGACTTGTTTGGAAGTTTTAACTTGAATGACTGTAGCGGCAGAAATTGATTCAACTAAGCCGTCAATTTGATGGCTAACGTTAAGAATTTCGTTTAAACTTTCTTTGGTATCTTCAATTAAACGAGTTTCTTTTACTACTTGGGTAATCCCTAATTCCATCGCTTTGACTACCTCGCTGGTTTCTCGCTGAATGCTGGCTACAATATCTTCAATCTCTGCGGTTGCATCGCTGCTACGATTTGACAAAGCGGCTACTTCTTCTGCCACTGAGGCAAAACCCTGCCCTTGCTCTCCGGCTCGGGTAGCTTCGATACCAGCGTTGATAGCTAGCAAGTTGGTTTGCATGGCTATCTGGTTTATTAATGAGACAACGTGAGAAATTTTTTGGGAAGATTCCCCTAGCAGCTTGACTTTTTTCGCAGTATCGCCGATAGTTTCCCGTAAATAATGGATGTTTTCTACCGTCAAATCCATTGCCGCACCACCATCTTGAGCAGTATGAAAAGCCTTGCTAGCTACATTTGCAGCTTTTCTTGCACCTTTAGCAATCGACTTAATTGAAGCCCTCATTTCTTGTACGGCTTCTAAAGTACGATTAATTTCTACAGCTTGCTCGTTAGCGTCAATGCTCAACTGATTAATTGCATTTCCATCACTGGCGATAGCAGTGTTAACTTCGGAGGCTGTCAGTTTAACTTGGGTGACAATTTCACGCAAGTTTTCGATGATAGAGTTGAAAAAATCTGCAACAGTGCCAATTTCTCCGGAAGTTACTTCCGCACGCACGGTTAAATCACCTAAACTGACTGCTTCAATATTTTCGATTAAACTGACAATTTGCTGTTGCAATACTTCTTTTTTTTCTAATTGCTGTTGCGACAACTGCTGAACTTCAAAAATATTATTGACTCGCCCCAAAGCTTCTTTGATAATTACAGTAGATTCATCAACTAACTGTATTTCTGATTGTTGCCAAAGATGAGTATGAGAACATTGAGCAGCTATTAAATAACCGAATAATTTTTCATCTTGATTTAAAGGTACAATTAAAGTTGCCTTGATATTTAGTGCTTCTAGCTGTTTAACTAAAGACTGTGGTAAACCAGCCTGGTAAATATCGTTAATTGCAATAATACCATCGACCTTAAGGTCAGAAAAATCAAATTTGTTACCTAAAGCCGAAGGTAAGTCACCGTTACTTGATTCGGCAATGAAACTTTCTGCTTCCGATGAATCAAATTTGTAAATTAGCGTTCTTTCAACTTTTAAAGATTTGCGGATATTTTCAACCGCTAGATGATAAATTCCTTGATGATTGACAGATTCGGATAAACTGATTGCTAATTTTTGAATTGCTTGAGTTTTTTCTACATCAGTCAACTTTTCTAAACTTAAACCAACTTGAATCGATAATTGTTTTAATAAGTTGATTTCAAATGCCTGCCAAAAATGTGGATTCCAGCAGTGATGTGCTATCAAAAAACCGAAAATTTTGTTATTAGCAAAAATAGGAGTTAACAAAACTGCTTTAATTTTCAAGCGTTTCATTAACTGCAAATGTTCGCTGCTCAATCCGGCTTCATCAACATTATTAATCGCTAAAACTTCGGATTTGGTATAAATTTCGGTAAGTTCCTTAGCTAAAGAAATATCTTCTATAGTTTCGCCAAAAGTGATAGGTAAACCAGGAGCAATTTCTTCAGCAATAACTTCTCCTTCACCATTAACATTACAATGATAAATAACGACTCGATGCGCTCCTAAAGTTTGTCTAACTTCTTTTACAGTTCGATTGAATAAATCTTCGCGGTTAAGAGATTGAGAAATTGAAATAATAGTATCTGATAGTAATTTAGCTTGTTCGCTTTCGACTCTTTCTTCAAAGAGTAGCTCTTGTAATTGTTCGACAATTAAATTAACATTCCGACTTAAAGCTGCAAACTCATCTTTACCTTTGATGGGAATGCGGCTATTAAGATTGCCGTTTGCTAGTTTTTTAACTGCTAAATTAGCAGCATAAATCGGTATAACTAAACGGCGAGCAAGAGTTGCAGCACTGATGCCCGCAAGCAAAGCAGCAGCTAAAGTACCCATTTGCAACATTAATAGTAGCTGTCTTTGGGATGCTTCTAGCTGCTCTAAAGAATCATTATCCGTATCGCTAACAACTTCAGCCGAAATTATTTCACTACCTAAATGATAAGATAAGGCTGTAATACCGACTGTGGGTAAACTGCAAATAGCCAGAGACAACATTACAGCCTTACCGTTTAAACTAGTCCGATTTAAAACAGAATAAACTTGTTGAAAAAAACTGTTTGGCGATTGTTTCGCTTGACTATTAAGATATTTAGGAAAATTTGATTCTGGTTGCGTAATACTATTTTTTTTTGTTTTTTGAGTTTGATTCTGTTTTAGTTTCTTCATCATTCTACCATCTCAAATATTTTGCAGAGTGCTTGTATGCTATGGGATTGTAAATGTGGATAGAGCAAGTAAAATTGGCAGTTATAGCAACATAAATATCTTTGTATTAGGGAATGAGGAACGAAAAACAGAGAAATTTATTTGAAATATTCGCTAGTACTGTAATTTACATTTAGATAAGTAAAACTTACTTAACGTGAAGAAATGAAGATTTTAAAATAGCTTGTATATTCAAAATTAAATTTAATTCATCCTCATGCTGAATACATCCACTTAAATAAGGAACTATATGATTATCTTGATTGTTAGAAGATTGAATAGCCGCAGAGTTAAATCTTACAGTACCTCGGATTTGTGGAACCATTAAACCGATAGTTTCTTTTTGATGACTAATCACAATAATATTGCACTGTCGCATTCCATATAATTGTGATTCAAAACCTAATATTTTTGGTAAGTCAACAACCCAAATAATTCGATTGCGCCAACTCATTAACCCCAAAATTGACTCAGATGTATTTGGAATTGAAGTTATCGATCCTAAAGGTAATACAACTACTTCTTGAATAAAGTTTACCAGCAAAACAGCAGCAGTATTTTGATTTAACTCAAATTGAAGATAGCCATCCCCCAAATTTTGTTGGGGTTGGGTTCGTAACTTGATATTAGATGCATTCATATTTAATAAAAACTGATTTCCGATATCTAAAAATTATGCAAAAACTGATTGAATTGTATTAAGTAACTGCTCGCGAGTATAGGGTTTTGTCAAATAAGCGCTAGCGCCTTGCCTGATTCCCCAAAATTTATCGATTTCTTGATTTTTAGAAGTGCAAATAATTATAGGTATTTTTTGGGTTATGGGATTTTTTTTGAGAAGCCTGCATAACTCAAAGCCGCTCATTTCCGGCATTACTACATCAGTCACAATCACATCAATATTATTTTTCAATGCTATATCAAAAGCTTGCTGAGCGCTGTTAGATTTAACAATTTTGTAATCACCATTATCAAGATAATGACTCATCAACTCTAATTCACTTAAAGAATCTTCAACAATGAGTACAGTAATTAAAGAACAACTAATCAACTTATATTCTCCTTAATTTGGTAATTGGGCATTGGGCATTTATAATTAACATTGATAAATTAATTTTCTTCAAAAACTGCTAACTGCTCGCTGCTCACTGTTACAGTAAGTGCTGAAAAATTATCTTCAATAATTCACTTTGATTGAAGGGCTTTGTTAAATAACCGCTAGCTCTAACCATCTTTGCTTTTGCTCTATCAATAAAACCTTTTCTTCCCGTTACCATAATTACAGGTACATCCTTGAAATAAGAATGCTTGCGTAAAAGCGAACATAATTCATAACCATCTAAATTTGGCATTTCTACATCTAGCAAAATCAAATCGGGATTTGTGCGTAGAATTTGCATCAAAGCTTTTAAAGGCTCGCTAAAACCAACCACACTAAAAATTTGTTCATCTAAGAAAGATTCAATAGCTGTCAGTACCGTAGGGCTATCATCAATACAGACGATGGTATAAACTTTTTTACGGTAATTCTGGTAATTTTGTCTGTAAAGACGCTGACGGCTGTTGTAAGAATGATCTGTTGATGGGTTGCTGACTTGACTAATACCTGCTTTCGGCAAAGGTTTCTGAATAGGTATTTTAGTTTCCGATGATGCTTGATTCAAGTATTGGGAAGGTGGAGTTGCGATAGCTTGTTTAACTTCATTTTCTTGATTCTTTGACTTTTTTTCGCAGTTTTCTATTAATACATTCATATCCAAGCTGCAAAATTTCGGCATATCCTGCATAAAACTTTCTGTAGTAAATTCATAACTCCCTTGTTTAACAGCGAGAAATGAGCTTAAAACTTCCGCAGCCAATTCTTTAATCAGAATCTTTGCTTGAGCCGGAGTAATTAGCTTTTGATTAACTAACCAGCAAATAGCTAAATAATCCGGATTAAGTATCGCTTGATTATCAATGCCTTTTTGAAAAATTACTCGTAACTGCTGATAAACTTTTTTTTGAGCGAGTGCGGGAATTTGCTTACTATATTGTTGCAATTTTTCATAAATTAAGGCGAACATTTTATCCGTACAAGAAGCATAGACTAGCTTGCTATTCTCGAAATAAAATGACCAAGAATCTGAGGTGGTAAAAACTTGTAAACACCCGGTAACAGGTTTATTTGTAATTTTTGTAAGAAGTGAAACAGGCTGTATTCGCTGAAAAAATCTATATCTATTAATAGGAAGGATTTTCATGTTCTGTGGCTTTTAGTTTACTACAGAGATACCGCAAAAAAAAGAACTTTGGTAATAGCGAATGTAGGAGCCGCATACCAATTTACAGGCAATATTTTTTTAAATTGTTCTCGTACAGAACATGACAACGTATTGTCTCTATCTTTCGCTAATACCGTAGATGCAGCTATTTTTAGAACTTGCACAATTACAAACAAAAAGAGAATTTGTAGCAATACTATGCAGCGATGGTTAGTGAGCAATTTACAACAACACCATTTCTCTACGAGAATCGTCATCGTGGGATATTGTCTAATCTTGAAGAAGCACTAACTGACAGCCTAACCAGCAAAGAGAGCGTCAGCTAGGTGGTAGATGACAAGCAACTAACTTACTAACTTTTAGATTACTCTAATGTAGCAGAAAACTTAAAAGATGTATGAAAGTTTTTATTGGCAAGTAAAGCTAATATTAAAACCAAATATCGTGAATGGCAAATGTTTTTTTAGGAATAATTAATTATTGTTTTTGGGTTCTTATACTCAATAAACTCTGTCTGTAGAAGCGATAACAGTTTATTTGTATATTTATAATAAAATTAATTTAGGTGGAGTTTTGTTTGCTTTTTTTCCGGATATTTATATATTAATAAAATTGTTAGCTATTGAGTTAGTAGTAACTTGGATTTTTTATCGTTTTTAATACCGCTCGGGGTTGGGAATTTTGAGGTAATAACAAAAAATCACCCTTTGGCTTACAAGGCGTAAATTTGGGCTTAACGATAACAGTGCAAGATTGAAGATAAAACGAACTAACGTGCAGGTAAAAAACTGACAACAGATAACCACTCCCCCCTCCTCCCCCTCTCCCCTATCCCTAACCTCACTCGTCAATTTTCATAGCACAAACCACTATCCCCTTAACCTCTCCCTCTTCAAAGACTCCAAGGAATTATTAATCGACTTAACAACTTGCGGAGAAATCTTATAATCTGACTTTCTTATAACTTCTAATGTCTTCTCTAAATCCTTAATTACTTGATTTAATTCCTTTGTTTTCAAACTACGTGACTGTGTTTGTATGTTTAATGCAAAGTTACTCAAAGCAGAAGCGGCATCGTTACGAATCCACTTCGATTCATTTTGTAAAGCTTCCTGCAACAAAGGTAAAGCGGATTTAGTATCTCCACCAATATTTGCTAAAGCAGTCGCGGCGGTGTAGCGTACCTTAGACTCGTTATCATTCAAGGCTACCATCAAAGCTGGCTCGGCTATCTTGGCTTGGATTCCCATTCCACCTAATGCACGCGCAGCATTAACCCTAGCTTCCGTATCCTTACTCCGCAATATTTGAATTAAGGTAGATACTATATCCCTGATACTTACAATACCTGTTTGTTGAATCCCATTTTCGCTTGTTTGCGCTGATGCTGCGGTGATATTAAGTATCAGTGGTGAGAAGTACAGCAATATTATAGAAGTTGTAGAAGCAAACCTATAACTAAAAATTTTTGCGAATTTTAACCAGAAGTTTGAGTAATTACTTTTCATAAAGCCTTTGCATAACATTATCAGTACTGTTATACACTTAACATTCAGCAAACTGCATTGCAGTATAAATACTGAGAGAGAGAAATATGCTTGGTGTTTAATCTTTTAGCTTTACTACTCGTATTTTTTCTATAGCTTCCGATGGCGAATTAGACGATGTATTTAAAAATCACTTTCAGTAAATCTTTTTTCTGAAAAGGTTTCGTAATGTAATCCGACGCTTTTACCATTTTAGCTTTGACTCTATTAATAATTCCTTTTTTCCCCGTCACCATAATTATCGGTGTTTCTTTCAAAGCAGAATGCTTCCGCAGCAGAGAACATAATTCATATCCATCTAATGTTGGCATGGTTATATCTAATAAGATTAAATCTGGTTTCAAACGCACAACCTGCATTAGAGCTTTTAATGGATCGTTTATCCCAACTACGCAAAATATATTATCGTCTAAATACATTTTGATGGCATTAACTACTGCCCTACTGTCATCTATACAAACTATGGTATAAGTTTTAAGATTTTCCTCCTGTTGATAATCGCTATAACGGTGACTTTTATTTTCTATAGCATTTTGTTGAGAAACTGCGATTTCTGCTTTTTTGATGAAATTTAGATAGTGAATTTCATCATCATTTTCATCGTCATCATCATCGTAATGAACTGTCGAATTTAAAAAGCTATTTTGGTTATCATATAAAGTTTCATCAAAATCTGGTTCTTCATAAGGTTGAGATAAATTTAAATTAGCATCATCTAAATCTTGATTTTGCACGTCAAATTCTGCATACTTTTGATTAAAGTAATTATCATCATCCTTGAAATCATTTGAATCAACATCTTCTGTTTGATATCCGTCGTCAAAATTAAACAGAAGATACTGCTGTAAAGAAGAGTGATTATTTTGCATATCGGATAAATTTAGTTTCCAGTTATTAACAAGCGTGTTTTAACCAAATAAAGAAAAGTAATAAATGTCTAATAAACAGTCAACTCAATTCCTTAAATAGTTGTTAACCACCAATTGCGCGTTCCTTATCGCGTTGTTAGTTAAATAGTAGAACACTTTCTAACGTATCTTCTAGCCGAATCATATAGGGAAACTGGAAAACTTCAGAATATCTGTTGAATTCTGAAGCTATATCACTAGAACTCATTGTAGGTTCTTAATAATATCGTATTAGTCAGTAATTATACAAGAGGCTAGATATTTTATTTACGAATTATAAATAAATAGGCTTTCATTAATCATTCCAAAATAAATCTAATTATAAAATTTGGTGCTACCTAATACGAAAACCTTTTATTTCGTGTTTTACTTAGATATAACCTCCAAATATTTTATTAAATATATAGGAATCCGGTTTGATTTCTGAATAGAATTAGGTATTTGTAGGGTGTGTTACGGCTTTAGCCTAACGCACCGAAACCAATACCCAAAGGTGCGTTGCGCGCAGCAAGCAACACACCCTACGTATTTTTCAATAATCTGCGGAGTAATCCTATATTAACTGCGACATATTGACATAGCTATATGCTAGCCAAATATAAAAAAATGTTTTATTTTTGCTTCTAGTGTAACTCAAATAAAAGTTAGCTTTCTACCTAATTAGCTACGATAGAATATTGAATAATGTATCATTAGTTACTTACTGTTGATATTGAACCGATGGTTATAGTTATTAAAGACAATTAACGTGCTTACAAAAGTTCCGACAAGCCTGGTACTCTACCGAAGCAATTTTTTTGGCAACTTTAAGTAATAGAGTGCCGATAGTAAATTCCTAATTACGCCTTATTTATAAAAAATGATATCAAGTCAATCAATATCTTTAGAAGTAGAACAAAATAGTTCGCGTTTGGATAGTTATCTTTCTCAGAAAAAGCTTGATTTATCTCGTTCGAGAATTCAGCAATTGATTGAACAAGGGCATGTCAAACTTAATGGTGAAATTTGTCACTCCAAAAAAAATTCTCTTAAGCAGGGAGATTTGATTGTTGTTGAAATACCAATAGCCGAACCTTTAGAATTACAGCCGGAAGATATACCTTTAGAAATTCTGTACGAAGACGAACAAATACTGATTTTAAATAAACCAGCCGGTTTAGTTGTTCATCCGGCTCCAGGGCATCCGAATGGGACTTTAGTTAATGCAGTTTTAGCCCACTGTCCGAATTTACCAGGAATTGGCGGCGTGCAGCGTCCCGGAATCGTTCATAGACTAGATAAAGATACCACCGGAGCAATTGCGATCGCGAAAACAGAATTAGCACATCACAGCTTACAAGCGCAGCTAAAAGCCAAAACAGCCAGAAGAGAATATTTAGGTGTAGTATACGGTACAACTAAGAAACAATCAGGCTGCATAAATTTACCTATAGGTCGTCATCCTAAAGAACGCAAAAAAATGGCAGTTGTTCCCGTAGAGAAAGGCGGAAGAGAAGCCGTAACTCACTGGCAAATTAAGGAGCGACTTGGAAATTATACATTAATGCACTTTCAGTTAGAAACCGGACGTACTCATCAAATTCGCGTTCATAGCGCTCAAATCGGTCATCCTATCGTCGGAGATTCTGTTTATAGTTCTGGTCGTTCGGTAGGAGTGAACTTACCCGGACAAGCTTTACATGCTTGGAAACTTCAGCTAAAACATCCGGTAGATAACAATTTAGTTGAAGTTATTGCACCTCTTCCTCAAGTCTTTTCAACTCTGTTAGAAGTTTTAAGACGACGCTAGCAAATCTAAAAAAAAGTCAAAAAAATATTAATTAGATTTATCATTTTTTAGAATTCATCTTTACATAAATAAATTATTTTCAAAACATTGTATTGATTGAAAGTTTTAGTAACGATTCCAGTGACGGTAAGATTTTCGCCAAATATTAGCATAATCCAATTTTAACTATATATTTTGATAGATACTGAGGTCTTTTAAAGTAATTTATGCAACTAAAGTACATTAAATAATCAATCGCGAATTTGGCTTTAATTTTAAAGGGTTCGTAGTAGTGGTTTGTCCTATTAATAATGACGGGTAAGGGCAGGGAGGGGGAGAGGGGGAGAGTGGGGGAGTGGGGGAAGAAAATATTTTTTATATTTACGATATGCCCATCAAAACTAACGGGACAGACCAGTAGTTCATTTCATTAGTTTTGACGGGTAAAACAAAAAAACTGAAAAAATTCTCCCCCATTCTCCCGCTCTCCCACTCCTAACCCTAACTCGCCAATTTTAATGAAAACGAGTAGTGAGTGAGTGGTCTGTCCCATTAATAATGACGGGTAAAACGAAAAGACTAAAAAAATTATTCCCCACTCTCCCCCTCCTAACCCTCAACCATGATAATTTCCGGTAAAATATCGGTTTACTAACAATACAAAATAAAGTTTATATACTTAAAAACAAAATATCCTAGTTATACTTTTTACTAAAATACTTGCAGCAAATATAAAATGTAAATCAGAATTAAGAAAAGTATCTAAATATAAAGCATTTTTATTAAAATTGTCTTCTAAAGCTTTACGCACAGAGAGCTAGAGGAGATTAGATGAATATATTTTTTTGTTAATAAACTTAATCTAAAAAAAGTTCAAGCAATATATACAATACGAACAAGGTTTTGCAAGCAATTACAAATTAAGCAAAAAAATAAAGTCTTTCTGGATGGCTGATTTGCACGAAGCAACGCAGTTAACTATTGCCAAGAGCGTAAAAGTTACCAGATATCGGCTAAATTTTTGCTGAAAAATTGAACTGCTCCTAACCGATTTACAGTCAATAAACAAGCTTGAAATAGCTGCAATAAACTTGAGGAGATAATAAAAAATGCTTGATGCTTTTTCTAAAGTTGTTGAACAAGCTGATAAGAAAGGTTCTTACCTCAGTAACGACGAAATCAATGGATTATCAGCAATGGTTGCTGATAGCAATAAGCGTTTAGATATAGTTAACAGACTTAGCAGTAATGCTTCTTCAATCGTGGCAAACGCTTACCGTGGTTTAGTTGCAGAGCGTCCGCAAATCTTTAATGCTGGTGGTGCTTGTTTCCACAACCGCAATCAAGCTGCCTGCATTCGTGATATGGGATTTATTTTGAGGTATGTTACCTATTCCGTACTTTCTGGAGATACCAGCGCAATGGACGATCGCTGCTTGAACGGTTTGAGAGAAACTTATCAGGCTTTAGGTACCCCCGGTGATGCAGTAGCTTCGGGAATCCAAAAAATGAAAGATGCTGCTATCCAAATTGCTAATGATTCTAACAACATTACCAAAGGTGATTGCAGTCAATTAATGTCCGAACTAGGAAGCTACTTTGACCGTGCTGCTTCTGCTGTAGTCTAATAGACTGACTCTGAATAAAACTTTTTTTGAGAGCGATTTCAAGTCATTCGTAACGACAAATCGCAATAGGTTGTGTAATCGAAAAATACACGCAGATTTTTTTACAGACTCCACCCAAATAAAGGAATACTTGAATTATGAAAACACCTTTGACTGAAGCAATATCAACCGCAGACGTTCGCGGTTCTTACCTAAGCAACACCGAAATGCAAGGTGTATTCGGTCGTTTTAACCGCGCCAAAGCAGGTTTAGAAGCAGCCAAAGCGTTTTCGCAAAATGGTCAAAAATGGGCAGAAGCAGCAGCAAATCACGTATATCAAAAGTTTCCCTACACTACCCAAATGCAGGGACCGCAGTATGCATCTACCACCGAAGGCAAAAACAAGTGCGTGCGCGATATCGACCACTACCTACGCACTATCAGCTATTGCTGTGTGGTTGGCGGTACAGGTCCTTTGGATGAATACGTTGTGGCTGGATTAAGCGAATTAAATGCCGCTCTAGGTTTATCTCCTAGCTGGTATGTAGCTGCTTTAGAATTCGTCCGCGATAATCACGGTTTGAGTGGAGATGTTGCTGGAGAAGCCAACATTTACATCAACTATGCAATTAATGCTTTGAGTTAATAGTCTTAAGTTAATAGTCTTGAGTTAAGACAACCCTGCTTATTTATCCCCAAGCTCCGATTGCGAAACATTGAAAACCTGGTTTCTTCGAGATTAAGAAAGCGGATATTGCTTAATAATTTCTAGAAATCAGGTTTCCTTTATAAGCTTACGTAAGACAGGTTAGGACATTGAAGACTCAAAGCTATCAGGACTTAAACTTTTAACCTTCGCTTAGCCATAATCCTCCAAGACAATTAAATTTTCAACGCCCAATAGAAAACTTGTAAGAAAAAGGAAAAACTGTAAATATGACTAGTTCGGTTGCAGAAAGATTAGCAATTAGAGATGCAGTTGAGAATAAAGTAGAACTGCGTCAAAATTGGAATGAAGAGGATTTGCAGCTAGTTTTTAAAGCTGCTTACACTCATATTTTTGGTCGCCAAGGAGTATATGCTAGTGAAAAATTTACTAGCGCCGAGTCTTTATTGCGTAACGGTAAAACAAACGTGCGGCAGTTTATAGAAACCTTAGCCAAATCTGATTTTTACAAAGAATGCTTTTTTCAAAGTAATTCACAGGTAAGGTTTATTGAATTAAACTACAAACACTTGCTCGGACGTGCCCCTTACGATCAGTCAGAAATCGCCTATCATACAGATATTTACGCCGCTAATGGCTACGATGCAGATATTGAATCATATATCTATAGTACGGAATACGAAAACGCCTTCGGAAATTATACTGTTCCTTATTACCGTGGATTTAGTTCAATTCCCGGCATGAAAACCGTAGGTTACAACCGTATATTTGCATTACATAGGGGATTTAGTAACAGCGATAACGCCCAATACGGCGGTAAAAATTCACGCTTGCGAGGACAAATTTCCAAAAATCAAGCAAACATGATCGTACCGCCAACTTCTCCAGCTTCAAGCTTTACATCCACAGCACCAACCTTAATTAGCTCCGCAGCCCGAGGTGACAATCGCATGTTTGTCATTGAAGCAATAGCAGGCGGACGTAATACCAAAGTCGCAGTACGTCGCAGCAGACAAGTCTACACCGTACCCTACAGCCGTCTTTCTGAAACATACCAAGAAATTCACAAACGCGGCGGTAAAATAACCAAAATTTCACAAGCTTAGAAATTAATGGAGGAGAAGGGGAAGAGTCGGGAGAGGGAGAAGAATACACAATTATTACCAATTACCAATCCTCTATTCCCTATTCCCCATTCCCTATTCCCTATTCCCTATTCCCCATTCCCCATTCCCCATTCCCAATTTTTATGACTGCGACTTACTCTAACGAACCAATATTTTCTGCGGAAGCGGCACAAACAGCTTTGCAAAGTGAAGATAATCAAATCCGGTATTATGCTGCATGGTGGTTGGGAAAGCATCAAGTGCAAGAAAGCTGTACAGCTTTATGTGAAGCTTTGTTTGACGAGCGCTACCGCATCCCTTCAGGAGGATATCCCCTTCGTCGCCAAGCTGCACGAGCATTAGGACAATTAAAGAATCCTCAAGCTGTAGAATCATTAATCAAAGCTTGCAATTGCGATGATTTTCGATTGCGAGAAGCAGCGATTCAAGCTTTAGCTGCCATAGGTGATAAAAGAGCTATAAATCCTTTATTAGAAATGATGCAATCCAATCAAAAACAGCCCTATGAGGCTTTGATTGAAGCATTTGCAACTTTAGAAGTTGATGCAGCCGATTCTTTAATTAGACCTTATTTAAATGATTCTTCTGAAAGAATACAGTGTGCCGCAGCGCGATATTTTTATCTTATGACTCAACAGCCACAATATCTTCAACGCATTCTCAAATACCTCAATCATGAAAACATGTACGTGCGCTGGGCTGCGGTTTTTGATTTAGGTGCAGTTGCACGCTATCAAGCAGTAGAAGCTATTCTCAATGCTACAGTTCCGTCGAGTTTAAAACTGCTAAATCTGAAGCGAATTTTAGAAACTCTAATAGATAGCAATACACCCGAAAAAGAAACATCTCAAATAGTTTTTCAAGCAATTGATAATTTATTAATTCAACTTTAATATTGGGGATTGGGCATTGGTAATTGTTAATTGGTAATTTTAACTTGCTACTTACTACTTGCTACTCGCTACTCACTACTTGCTACTTCTCACTGTTCACTGTTAACTGTTCACTGCTCACTGTCATGAATACCGAATCTTCAGATATTTTTACAACAAGTGCTTTTATTGAATCTTTAAAACATCACAATCCTAATATTAGTTCTGCTGCGGTTGAAAAGTTAGTTCAATCTACCCCTCAAACAGTACAGCCGCTGATTGATGCTTTTTATAATTCTACCGACCAAAGCGTACAAGCATACATAATTCAAGCATTGGCTCAAATTGCTAATCCCCAAGCCTTGGATTTGCTAGCTGAAGTTGTGGGTACCGAAGTTGCCAATCATTGTCAAGGAAACGTGCGGCGCATCGCTGCAAGAGGGCTTGGACTTATCGGCAGCACCTCAAGCAACCCAAAAATTCTTCGGCGTGCTTTAGAAAAGTTGAATTGGGCTTTAACTACTCCCCAAGATTGGGGTTTGCGTTATGCTGCTGCCGTTTCCTTAGAAGAAATTGCTACCCCCGAAGCCAATATTGCTTTACAGCAAGCATTAAAACAAGAACCCGACAAAGTTGTACAAGCTCGAATCGCAGCAGGCATAAGTAGTAAACAGTTACAAATCCCAACAGTGAGTTGATCTAGCTTTTAGCTTTTAGTTTTTAGTTTTTAGCTTTTAGCTTTTAGCTGTTAGCTTTTAGCTGTTAAGTAAGTCGGCAGAAAAAAACAGAACTACATAACAAAATGTAAATTAGCCTTAAACCCTTATTCCCACTGCCGACTGCCGACTGCCTTGCCCTAATTACAATTTTCAACGCCTATCTACTTAGCGGGTTTAATTGAGTTCCCCAATAAGCACGTTAGTGCAGCGTCTCTCCCCCGTTCACCTTTATGTGTCGCTAGTTTGGAGGAAGATGTTCTTCCCCCCAACATCTCAACTCGAAGCCGCAGGCTTTCTCTGTGAGTGCAACTGGCGTGCTTAAATCCCCATTCAATTGCCAGCTAAGAACCAATAGCTAACAGCTAATAGCTTTTATTACTCCTCATCTCGAATAATTAACTGTTCGTTGAGAACTTTTTCCTCAATCCACTACCAAATGGGCTTTTATAAGTTTTTTGGACTTCGCTGCCATCAAAAAATTTTCAAAAATTTACATTTCAAATACGTGGCTTTTTGTAAACAACTATTAAGTAGGACATCGTCAAGCATTTTTGTATCACAGTATTCAAAAGCTTGTCTAACAAAGCTTTTTGCAATAGTTAAGATAATCTAAAGTTAAACCAAATTAAAGCTTTTTAGCTAGTTAATGAAGTTTTGTAACTAAAAATGTGGGTTTAATTAAGGCAAAAATCTTATATGTAAAGGATTTGAGGTTTTTCTTATTCCAGGATTGCATTTATTAATATTTTGTAACAAAATCTGTCCTTAAGGCGGTGTATAAACATAATCTGGAGGGGTTAAAAAACAGGCAGAATTAAAAAAAGACGGTCAGTTTGAAAAGATTGTCGTTTTCTCATAAAATAAGCCTGGATTCTCATATTCCCGATTCTAAATCGATGAATCAGGAAGTTGAGATAACAAAAAGGCAGTTAAAACAAAATCTGTTATATCCCATCCATTCATAAAAAGCTGCCATTTTTATCAAGGCAATTAAAAACTAAGCAATCAGGAGAAAAAGTCGATGTTAGATGCATTCGCAAAAGTAGTTTCTCAAGCCGACTCCAGAGGTGAATTCTTGAGCAACGATCAGTTAGATGCTTTGAGCAACATGATCAAAGACAAGAATTCTCGTTTGGATACCGTAAACCGCATCACCAGCAATGCTTCTCAAATCGTTACCGATGCTGCTCGTGCATTATTTGAAGAGCAGCCCCAGTTGATTGCTCCTGGTGGTAATGCTTATACCAACCGTCGCATGGCTGCTTGCTTGCGCGATATGGAAATCATCTTACGTTATGTTACCTACGCTATGTTAGCTGGTGACGCTAGCGTATTAGATGACCGTTGCTTGAATGGTTTGCGCGAAACTTACCAAGCTTTGGGAACTCCCGGTTCTTCCGTAGCAGTAGGCGTTCAAAAAATGAAAGATACTGCTATCAAAATTGCTAACGACCCCAACGGTATCACCAAGGGCGATTGCAGCCAGTTGATGTCTGAATTAGGTGGCTATTTTGACCGTGCTGCTGCTGCGGTTGCTTAATTAAGAAAACACTTTTTAAGCATTCATCGCCCGGAATTAAACAGGGTATATAGGCAAAAAAGAACAAAAAATAAAGGAGATTGTGAAACATGAAAACACCAATTACCGAAGCAATTGCATCTGCTGATACTCAAGGTCGTTTCTTAAGCAACACCGAATTACAAGCTGTAAACGGTCGTTTTGACCGTGCTGTTGCAAGCATGGAAGCTGCTCGTAGCTTAACTTCTCAAGCTCAGCAGTTAATCGATGGTGCGGCTCAAGCTGTGTATCAGAAGTACCCTTACACCACTCAAATGCAGGGACCTCAGTTTGCTGCTGATTCTCGTGGTAAGTCCAAGTGCGCTCGTGACATCGGTCACTACCTACGCATGGTAACTTACTGCTTAATCGCTGGTGGTACAGGTCCTATGGATGAGTACTTGATTGCAGGTTTGGATGAAATCAACCGTTCTTTTGATTTGTCTCCTAGCTGGTATGTAGAAGCTTTGAAGCACATCAAGAGCAGCCACGGTTTAAGTGGTCAAGCTGCTAACGAAGCTAACACCTACATCGATTATGCAATCAACGCTTTAAGCTAGTAAGCGTTTAGCCCGGAGAGGGATGCAAGTGCTGGATGGGGTTTGTCACCTAGCAGTTGTATCGGTCTCCGGGCATTGTTTTTTAAAAGTAAATAAAAAAATTTATCAAAAAGCGCTGCCAAAATTAGGAGCGTGAAAATAAAGGGGATAATAGCAATGGCGATTACATCAGCAGCATCCAGATTGGGAACGGAAGCCTTTGATGAATTACCAAGAGTTGAATTACGCTCTAACGCCACAAAGGAAGATATAGAAGCTGTAATTCGTGCGGTATATCGGCAGCTTTTGGGAAATGATTATTTGATGGCTTCGGAAAGGCTTAAGAGTGCGGAGTCACTTTTGCGCGACGGCAACATGAGCGTCCGCGAGTTTGTCCGTGCCGTAGCTAAATCGGAATTGTATAAGAGTAAATTTTTCTATAACAATTTCCAGACTCGATTTATTGAACTCAACTACAAGCATTTACTAGGCCGCGCTCCTTATGATGAGTCAGAAGTGAGCTATCACAACGATCTATATCATAATGAAGGGTATGACGTTGAAATAGACTCTTATATAGACTCTCAGGAGTACACTGAAAATTTCGGTGATAGCATTGTACCATTTTATCGTGGATTTGCAACTCAATCAGGGCAAAAAACTGTAGGTTTTAACCGCATGTTCCGTTTATACCGGGGTTATGCCAACAGCGATCGCGCTCAGGTAGAGGGAAGCAAGTCGCGTTTAGCAAGGGAATTAGGAACCAACAGCGCATCTTCGATTGTGGGACCATCGGGTAACAACAGTAACTGGAATTACCGCGCAACTAACGATGTATCCCCGAGAAGAAATATAGGTAATGCAGTAGGAACAGGTGACCGTTCGTATCGCATCGAAGTAACAGGTCAGCTTTTTCCAAAATACCCTAAAGTCAGACGTAGTAGCTACGCAATTGTGGTACCTTACGAACGCTTATCGGATAAGATGCAGCAAATTCTGCGTCAAGGCGGAAAAATTGTAAGTGTAACACCAGCTTAGAAAATAGGGGATGGGGCATAGGACATAAGGGGCAAGGAGACAAGGAGACAAGGGGAATATATGAAAATAAAACTCCTAATTCCGTCTTGGAAAGTTTTGGGTAACCGGAAGCCGACACCCCAAACTTCCCGCTAACTGATAACTCCTAACTACTCTTCAACCCAATGCCCAATGCCCAATGCCCAATTACCAATCCGAAATCCAAAATCCTAATAGGGGAGTAAATTAATGTACGGACAAACAACAGTTGGTACTAATGGAATTTCTAGTGCTAGCAGCAGAATGTTTCGTTATGAGGTTGTAGGTATTCGTCAGAACGAAGAAACCGATAAAAACAATTACCAAATCCGTCGTAGTGGTAGCGTGTACATGACGGTGCCATATAACCGCATGAACGAAGAAATGCAGCGGATTACCCGCATGGGCGGTAAAATAATCAATATTGAGCAGGTTACTGCTGAGTCTGCACTAAAGCCTGATAGCGAATCAAAATCGCAAAATTAATAGAGGGTGATGATTGAACCGAGTGCAGAACAATATACGGCAGAGAATGCACCTCCGTTAACTCCAGAGCAAGCAATTGTTAATCTAAAATGTTCGGATTTGAGTCTCCGCTACTATGCTGCTTGGTGGCTGGGTAAGTTCCGTGTAAACAGCCCGGAAGTTGTTGAGGCATTAATTCTAGCTTTAGAAGATGAGGAAGATCGCACCGAATTAGGAGGTTATCCTTTACGGCGTAATGCCGCAAGAGCCTTGGGAAAACTAAGCGATAACCGAGCCGTACCGGGTTTAATAAAATGCTTGGAATGCTCGGATTTTTACGTGCGTGAAGCTGCTGCTCAATCCTTAGAAATGCTTAAAGATACGAGAGCAACTCCCGCGTTGCTAAAGCTGTTAGAGGGGGGTGTTGCAGCAGCCGTAAAAGTGCCTGGAAGACCTCATTTAATTCAGCCTTATGAAGCAGTATTAGAAGCTTTAGGAGCAATTGGTGCTACTCATACTAAAGATGTAATTCGACCATTTCTCGAACATTCTGTAGTTAGAGTACAGTGTGCCGCAGCAAGAGCAATGTATCAGTTAACCAGCGAACCAGAATATGGAGAGCGATTGGTACAAGTATTGCAAAATGGCGATTTGAAACTGCGTCGTATGGCGTTGAGCGATTTGGGTGCGGTGGGGTATATCCATGCCGCAGACAAAATTGCATCTGCCTCAGTTGAAAACAGCTTTAAGCTGATAGCCCTTAAAGGATTGCTAGAGAATCAATTTCACGACAAAGATGCGATCGCGCTCGATGACGAGACTATCAAATTGATGCAACTAATGGATTCACTCTTGTAATTTTTAGTTGGTAATCTATATCCTATTCTTAGAAAACTCTTTGAGGGAACGGCTGAAATTGTAAGTGAAAATCAGTTGTATCTAACCGAACAGCACTATTTTCAAGAAGCCCAAGTATCAGCTTGTTTGTCGTGAAAACATTATCATGTCGCTATGAAGCAAAAAAGAAACCGGGTTTCTGACACTGCTGCAAGATATGAATTTGTATCAGACGTAGCACTGCTGCGTCTTATCTACTATCTGAGAAAGGGCATGAATGCTCCGCAGTCGCTACAACGGAACATTAGTTTGCTCAAACAAGAGAATTTGCTCGAGCCGCAAGTTTTGAGGGAATGGGTTTGTTAACTTTTTATTCGGCAAAGAGAATAAAAACGTTTTCACTCATAATTCTTAACTTTTAACTCCTAAACTATTAACTTCAAACTCTTAAAAATATTTTTCCGTCCCAAAATCTATGAACACCGACACTCAAAAATTAATTCGTGCCGTCACAGAAGCTGATACCTCAGCGCGAATGGTGTCTGCTGTAGAGAATTTGGTAGCAGTTAAAGATACAGCAGCAATACCTACATTAATTGCCGTATTTGGATACAATAATCCCGCAGCAGCAGTCATAGCAGTTAAAGGATTAATAGAATTAGGAGATGCAGCAGTACCACAACTGCTAGAACAAATTGACGATTACAACTATGGTGCAAGAGCTTATTCAATTCGTACTTTAGCTGCCATAGGTAATCCCCAAGCCTTAGAGTTATTATTAGAAGCAGCTGCAACCGACTTTGCTCCAAGCGTGCGTCGCGCAGCAGCAAAAGGGCTGGGCTGCTTGCGATGGCAAAAACTTGAGGATTCAGAACGAATTGAGGCTCAAAAAAAAGCACTTGCGACATTGTTCTCAATTACTCAAGATGCAGACTGGGCAATTAGGTATGCTGCTGTTGTCGGCTTAGAGGAATTAGCAAAAATTCCTGATTTACAGCAGGATATTGAAGCGAAGTTTTCTCAAATGCGTATAGAAGACGCTGCAATTGCCGTTCGTGCCCGCGTAGCCTTAGCTCAACAAGTTGCCAGTTAAGAGATGTCCAACTACATAAAATAACCAGAATGTCAATTCCAGTACTTGACTATAAACCCAGTTCTCAAAACCAGCGTGTCGATGGCTATGAAGTGCCTAGCGAAGACACGCCAATAATGTATAGATTGCGTGACGCAACTTCAGACCAAAATATTGATGAAATAATTTGGGCTGGTTATCGTCAAATCTTCAGCGAACATTTGATATTAGAGACATACCGTCAACCCTTTTTAGAATCACAAATGCGAAATCGGGCGATTAGCGTCAGGGATTTTATTCGGGGATTAGGGAAAACGGACGTTTATCGCGAAGAAGTGGCAGAAACTAATTCTAACTATCGCTTAGTTGATATCAGCTTCAAGCGGTTTTTAGGACGTGCAACCTATAACAAAAAAGAGCAAATAGCTTGGTCAATTATCATTGCCACCAAAGGCTTGCATGGATTTATCGACGCTTTGGTAGATAGTGAAGAATATCGTCAAAACTTCGGTAACGATATCGTACCCTATCAACGTCGTCGCTACAAAGGCAGACCATTTAACTTAGTAAATCCTCGCTACGGTGCAGACTTCCGCAACCGTCTGGCTATGAGAAATTTGGGTGGTAGTTCTTACTATACCGCCCGCACTTCCGGGGGATACGCAACCAAAGAAGAAATTCGCAAAGTTATTCCCAGTAACTTTATGTCAATGGCTAGTAAAGTCTCAACAGACGAGCGGAACTATCAAAGAACCGTTGCCAGAGTTACTTCTCAGGTGAGAAACATGGAGATTCCCGACATGACACGCGAATCTACCACACCTCAACCCAGCGTTAAGCCAGTAGAAGTTGCTTTACCTTATCGCTACGTACCCGGAAGAAAGACTACTTAACAGATGGGGAGATAGGGACATGGGGGAAAAGGAGACAAGGAGACAAGGGGAAATAATAATTAACTCCTAACTCCTCACTCCTAACTCCTAACCTTTGACCTTTAACCTTTGACCTTTGACCTAATTTTAAAATCATGTCAATTCCACTATTACAATACAAACCCAGTTCTCAAAACCAGCGCGTTGAAGGCTACGAAGTTTCTAGCGAAGAAACCCCTAGAATCTATCGTATGGAAGATTCTCCTACCTACAGCGATATTCAGCAATTAATTTGGGCGGGATATCGTCAAGTATTCAGCGAACACGAAATACTAAAGTTCTATCGTCAAGAAAACCTTGAATCTCAATTGAAGAATCGGGCGATTACCGTGCGTGACTTCATTAGAGGCTTGGCAAAATCCGAAGCATTTCGGCGTTTGGTAGTCGAGACAAATTCCAACTATCGCATTATCGAAATCTGTCTCAAACGTCTTTTAGGACGTGCGCCTTACAATAAAGACGAAGAAATTGCTTGGTCAATTAAGATTGCTACCTTGGGTTGGGGTAATTTTGTTGATGCACTGATTGATTCGGAAGAATATTTAACTAACTTTGGTGAAAATACGATTCCTTATCAACGTCGTCGCTATAAAGGCAGACCATTTAATCTTGTAACTCCTCGCTACGCCGACTATTGGCGGGATACCCAAGATAAAAATCGTCATAAATGGGGTGATATTAACAATTTCATGGATATGGCCAGTGCGGCTTCCATTAGGACAGTTGAATATCGTCCAGTTAGCACCGCTAACATCAATATTCCCGACATGACAAAAGAAAGCGAACCAAAAGGAATTCCGGTTTCTATCAGCCCTACACCGAGTTTCCCTTTGTGATCGTTGCCTAATTGTCACCTCAATAGGGGAAAATAAATAAAAGTATTCACTCACTTAATAAAAGAGGATAATTGCAGATGGCATTGCCATTACTTCAATACAAACCCACAACTCAAAATCAAAGAGTAGAAAGCTTCGGAAAAGCTGACAGGGACGAAGATACACCATATATCTATCGTTTAGAAGACGTAAGCTCTTACACCGATATTCAAAACATTATTTGGGCTGGATATCGCCAAGTTTTCAGCGAACATGAAATTCTTAGCTTCAACCGGCAAAAGAATTTAGAATCTCAGTTGAAAAACGGTTCGATTACAGTACGCGACTTTATTCGTGGTTTAGCTCAGTCTGAAGCTTTCTATCGCATAGTGGTAGAAGTTAATAATAACTATCGCTTAGTTGATATCTGTCTCAGACGTTTATTAGGTCGTAAGGCTTACAACAAAGACGAAGAAATTGCTTGGTCAATCAAAATTGCGACTTTAGGTTTTAACGGTTTTGTTAATGCTCTGGTTGATAGTGAAGAATACACAAATAGCTTTGGTGATAACACCGTACCTTACCAGCGCAAGCGCATGGAAGGTCGTCCTTTCAACTTAGTAACTCCTCGCTACGACGAAGACTTTCAAGAAACTGCTGGAACTGTCAGAACAGATTGGCGTTTTACCTTGGAGAAATTCTACTCCGAAAAAGCCAAAACTCAGCGACTTTCTGAAGGCGACCCCCGTAAATATGCGGACATGGCAGCTTCTGTTAGTGGAAAAGGCAACTATGCTCAAAACATCAGCGCCTCCAGTTTAGATTACATGAATTTAGTGCCTTCTCGTACTCGTTAAGGCAGCGATTCCAACAGAATAACCTTTATACTGGGTTTAATTTTTATCTTAGTACAGCAAGTATTTAATAATTACTTAGTAATTATTTTTTGAATAGTTGTTGTATTGAGTAGAAATTAAGCCCAGTAATTTTATCAGCGAACAGTTAGCAGTTAGCAGCAAAAAAAGACTATATAAATAATTTAAAATCTCAAGTTGTAAATGCCTAACTATCAAAAAATTACAGCTAAACTATTCCACAACTGGTTGCAACTTCTGCAAAATTTCGATATTAACAAAGCTGCTGCGGGAACAACTTTTTCTCAAATAGTTGAAAGTTACTCTCATCCAAATCGCTACTATCACAACTTAGAACATATTTACCACGTTTTAGAAGTAACTCAAACTTTAAAATGTCAAACAGAATATTGTGACATCAAAACTGTTCAACTTGCTGGTTGGTTCCATGACATAGTTTACGATACCAAAGCAAAAGACAACGAAGAAAAAAGTGCTGAATACGCCGTTAAATTGCTGTCATCATTATCAATACCTTCTAATGTTATTGAAAACGTTAAAAAATTAATTTTAGCGACCAAAAATCATCAAATGTTGAATTATGATATAAATGCTCAAATATTATTAGATGCTGACTTAGCAATTTTAGGTAGCAATCCTGACGAATATAATAGATATGCCCGAGCAATTCGTCAAGAATATATCTGGGTACCGGAATTAGAATACCGTGCAGCTAGAAAGCAAATATTGCAACATTTTTTACAGCGTAGAAATATTTACTTTACCCAAATAATGCAGCAGGTAAAAGAGACATCTGCACGAAATAATTTAAATACAGAAATAGAATTAGAGTTAAAGGTTAAAGGTTAAAGGTTAAAGTAATAAGGTATTTTTTTACAACTACTAACTACTAACTCCCAATAATAAATCTGTCAAACTATCTGTTAAACGATGACTTTCCATTGGTAAAACATCTGCACCATGCATCATTTTCTGAGTCATTACATAGTGAACTAATGAACCAACGATAATTCTTGCTGTAGCTTCTGGATCTGATATTCTCAATTCGGGATGTGATGATAAATAATCATGAATAGTATCTACAGCCGGTTTTACCAAACTCGCAACGCAAAATTGAGCAATTTCTGGGAAACGCCCTGATTCTCCAATTAGTACTCGCATAAATGCCATATATTCATCATCGTCAAGCATTTCCTGTAATGCTTTGCCCGTTAATTCTTGCAGTACTTGCTTGGGTTCTCCTACTAATTTGTCACTGCCAAAAACTGATTTAAATCTTTCTTTTGCTAATTTTTCTACTAATGCTTTGAAAAGTGCTTGTTTATCTTGAAAGTGACTGTAGACAGTTGCTTTTGATACACCCCCCGACGCTGCAACTCTATCCATGCTCGTACCAGCATAGCCATGCACCAAAAATTCTTGCATCGCTCCTTTCAGAATCTGCTCTACTTTGCTTTTTGAATTTTCGGTGTGAGTTTCGCTTAGTTTTAATAGTTTCATTTTTAACCTATTCTTAAATTGAGCGATCGCATCTCTGGTAAAGTAAACACAAACTAAAAACTATATAAAACAAAATTGGCATACCTGATGCATTAAAAATTTATTCTTCACGCTCGTCTATTTACTAAAAATATGTATATTTTCCGAAAAAAATCGTAATAGATTTAGTGACATAAATAAGGTATTTTCATACGTATTAATTAATATATCTGTGAAGTTTACCTGAAAACAAACTAAACTAGTCGGTTTAGTTTAATTGTATTATAAATTAATAATAATAAAATTTAAGTATTTCTTGGGATACCATGTTAGACAATCTTAGACTAGAAAATTCACCGTCTCCAGAACTAGCTCGTCCATCAAGGTTAGTTCTAACGGTGGCGGCTTTTGCTATGGGTGGAGCTAGTATTTATACGCTGCAACTGTTAAAAGGTGGTAAGGTAGCGCAAAACCCACAGGTACCTGCTCCAGCAATTCCAAAAATAGAAACAGTCACAGCATTAGGGCGACTCGAACCGAAAGGAGAAGTGATTCAACTATCTGCACCAGCAATGGGAGCAGAAGGGAGTCGAGTAGAAAAATTACTTGTAAGCGAAGGAGACAATGTCAAAGCAGATCAAGTAATAGCAATTTTAGATAGTCGCGACAAACTTATGGCTGCTTTTAAAGAAGCAAAAGAAGCCGTAAGAGTAGCGCAAGCAAATCTTGCATTAGTAAAAGCTGGGGCAAAAAAAGGAGATATTGAAGCTCAAAAAGCAAGTGTTTCCCGTCTGCAAGCTGAAAAAAATACGGAAATTAAAGCACAGCAGGCAAGTATCAATCGATTGCAGGTTGAACGAAATACAGAAATTAGAGCGCAACAAGCAACTATCAATCGATTGCAAGCCGAAAGAGCAAGAGAAATAGAAGCACAAAGAGCAACTATCGCTCGTTTAGAAGCAGAGCTAGAAAATGCTCGATTGGAATACCAGCGCTATCAGAGTTTGTATAAAGCAGGAGCTATATCTGTATCTTTGAGAGATAGCAAAAATTTAGTTTTACAAACAGCAAAAGAGCAATTAGCAGAAGCGAGAGCCAATTTAGGGCGTATCAAAGCGTCGAAAGAACAGCAATTAGCAGAAGCGCGAGCCAACTTAGAACGCATCCAATCTTCTAAAGAACAGCAAATAGCACAGGAAAAAGCTAATTTAGAACGCATTCAATCATCTTTAAAACAGCAAATAGCACAACAAAAAGCAACTTTAGAAAGTGTTTCAGAAGTTCGTTCGGTAGATGTATTAGTGGCTCAAGCAGAAGTTAACCGGGCTGTAGCAGCGATGAATCGAGCCGAAGCAGATTTAAAGCAAGCTTACGTGCGTTCTCCACAAAGCGGTCAAATATTTGACATTAATACTCGCCCTGGGGAAAAAGTATCAAATGAAGGTATAGTCGAAATCGGCCAAACAAGCGATATGTACGCCATAGTCGAAGTTTACCAAAGCGACGTTAATAAAATACGTTTGGGACAAGAAGTAGAACTTGTAGCAGATGCAGTACCCGGTAAATTAAGCGGTATTGTAGACCAAATTGGCTTGCAGGTACAAAAACAAAATGTAGTTAATAGTGACCCTTCTACAAATATAGATTCCCGAGTAGTAGAAGTCCACGTGCGTTTAAATGAAGAATCCAGTCAAAAGGCGGCAAGATTCACTAATTTACAAGTAAAAGCAGTTGTTGAAATTTAAAATTAGTGGTTAGTAGTTATTAGTTGGTAATTAGTAGTTAGTAATTAGTAGTTAATATTTCTCTTTAAACAAACAACCTATTTAAGCGAACGAATCTAATAACTTTTCCCAAAACTAAAAATTCTTAACTGCTAACTGTTCGCTGTTCGCTGTTCGCTGCTCACTGCTCGCTGCTCACTGTTTACTGTTAATTCTAAAATATATATGATTGGATTTATCCAACAATTACAAAGAAGAACTCCTCTAGGTTGGTTGCAACTAACTCGTCAAAAAGGACGCTTATTAGTAGCAATATCGGGCGTAGCTTTTGCCGATTTACTAATGTTGATGCAGCTTGGTTTTCAAAGTGCATTATTTAATAGTGCTACCCGTCTTCATGATAGTTTAAAAGCAGATATCGTATTGTTGAATCCGCAAGCACTCAACTTACAGGATTTATCTACTTTTACCCGCAGACGGCTTTTTCAGGCTATGGATGTACCGGGGGTAGCAACCGCAGAACCAATATACAACAGCCTGGTGACTTGGAAAAATCCCCAAACTCTTAAGAAAACACAGGTGATGATTATCGGCTTTAATCCCGATCGACCAGCCTTCGACTTACCAGAAGTTAATCAAAATCTTAACGTCATAAAACTACCAGATACTATTTTATTTGATGAAGCAACTAGAGGAGAATACGAAGAAGTAATTGCTCGGATAAAGCAAGGCGAAGAGGTTAAAACAGAAATTCAAGGAAGAACAATTACTATTGCCGATTTATTTACAGTCGGGGCATCTTTTGCCGCTGATGGAACTTTAATGACCAGCGACCAAAACTTTTTAAGACTATTTCCCAGGCAAGATGCAGGCAGCGTTAATTTAGGTTTAATTCGTTTAAAACCAGGTTACGAAGCCGAAAAAGTAGCAGAAGAATTAAAATATCATCTGAGGGATGCCGATGATATCAAAATATTAACAAAAGAAGAATTTATTGAATTTGAAAAAGCTTACTGGCAAACAAATACACCAATTGGATTTATTTTTAGTTTGGGTGCAATGATGGGTTTCATTGTAGGAGTAATTATTGTTTATCAAGTACTTTCTACAGATGTTAACGCCCATATTAAAGAATACGCGACTTTTAAAGCGATGGGATATAAAAACTTCTTTTTATTAAGCGTAGTTTTTGAAGAAGCGATAATTCTTGCTTTACTCGGTTTTATTCCTGGGGCGGCAATTTCAACGGGATTATACGCACTGACTCGCAATGCAACCAATTTACCGCTTTATATGACGCTAGCCAGAGCTATCCAAGTACAGGTAATGACGATTATTATGTGCATGATTTCCGGTGCTGTAGCAACTCGCAAAGTACAGTCAGCCGATCCAGCAGATATGTTTTGACAGTGAGCAGTTAACAGTGAGCAGTGAACAGTAAATGCTTAATCCCCTATGCCCTATGCCCAATCCCCTATGCCCAATTACCAATTACCAGTTACTAGTTAATTAATGTTTTTATGGATTCTGTTATTTCTGTCCGCAATCTCAATCATTTTTTCGGGAAAGGGCAACTTCGCAAGCAGGTTTTATTTGATATCAATTTAGATATAGCTGCTGGTGAGATTATTATTATGACTGGCCCTTCTGGTTCCGGTAAAACGACTCTGCTGACTTTGATTGGTGGATTGCGTTCGGCTCAAGAGGGAAGTTTGCAGGTTTTAGGTAAAGAACTTTGTGGTGCTAAAGCTAAACAGTTAGTTATGGCACGACGCAACAACGGCTATATATTTCAAGCTCATAATTTACACGAAAGCTTGAGTGCCGTACAGAATGTCCGTATGGGTTTAGAGGTGCATGGAAATATTTCACCCAAAGAAATGTATACCCGCTCTGTTGCAATGCTGGATTTAGTTGGGTTGGGCAATCGTATCAATTATTATCCCGATGATTTATCCGGAGGTCAAAAACAAAGAGTAGCGATCGCCAGAGCTTTGGTAGGACATCCCAAGATTGTATTAGCAGACGAACCAACAGCAGCCTTAGACAAAAAATCTGGTAGAGATGTTGTGAATTTGATGCAATCTTTAGCGAAAGAACAAGGCTGTACGATTCTTTTGGTAACTCACGATAATCGTATTTTAGATATAGCCGACCGCATTGTATACATGGAAGATGGTAAATTGGCTCAAAATCCTGCCGAAGCTGATATCCCTACGGTGGTTGTTAGCGAGTAGTAGGGTGCCCTGACGGTTACGATAACTCACAACCCACAACCGTCGGGATAAGAATTTACCGTCACGCACCATTATCAATAAATTGGTGCGTGAGCGCATTTTGATGGTTATTTCGTTAATTAAGTTGTAGGTTGGGTTACACTCCGTTTCACCCAACCTACGGAACTCACCCACAATCGTCGGGATAGCAATTTACCGTCACGCACCATTATCAATAAATTGGTGCGTGAGCGCATTTTGATGATTATTTAGTAAATCAAGATAAATTATTTTAGCCCTCACAGCACCCTACAAAAGCGCACCGTAACCTACCAGATAAATTTAAAAAGACGTAGCACTTAGTACTACGCCTCTACATTAATTTCTATTTCTTATAGAGATGCTATTAGTATCCAACAATGTGAAGGATATCGCGAACAACACTATAACCAGCTAAATCCCAAGCTAAGTAAGCAACAAAACCAATCATTGCTAAACGTCCGTTCCATAATTCGGCTTGGGGGTTAAAACCGAAAAGAAAAGAGTTACGGTCTTTACCGTTGTATGCAGGCGCTACTGGTGGTAAGTCGGTTTTTGTAGGAGATTGCATAATTATTGCGGTTAAATTTAGTTTGCTTGTTGTTTCTAATTTAACGATTGATAAAAGAACCTGTTTCTGTCAAAAGATACAAATGCTTTACATTTCTTCATGCTGATAAATCTGCCTAAAGATGGTGAACAAACAAGTTTGCCTAAACATATATTACGAAAGCATGACATGCTGCAAAAATAATGATATGTAAACTGGCAGTTTTTCAAAGCAGTAAATTAAGCAAAACTATTACGTGCTAAAGGTTTCGCCAATTTAAAATTGAAATAATTTCACTAATTTTAGATATGGCGATCGCTAAATTAGTTGTAGGTAATAGGCTTAAGCAAAAAAACTTCTATCTAATGCCCGATGGCTTTAGAAGAATGTTTCTCACTTACGAGAGATGCCTAAAAGGGCTATATTGCTGGATTCTAAGCTTAGCAACTGGTTATTGCATGAATAAGTAAAATTGATTTTTGCATTAATTCTAGTTTTTGTTCTCCCCACACCAAAAGTTAGCCTAGAGGAAGTTATTAGGATGATTGAAAGTACGCATATAACGCCTTTGCTATCCAACTCTATGACTTGGATAGCGCAGATTTTAGTAGAGCCGCCAGAACCTTTATCACCATCGGAAGCTTCTGTTGCTTTTTCCGGACCTAAGTTTTTTATCGCTTTAATCGCCGGTATTATCCTAGCTTTCGCCGCTCAATTGGTATTAACAAATTTAGCAGTGGCTGCTGGTTTATCTTTTTTAGGCGGTTCATCTAATTCAAGCTCGAATTCAAGTAGCGATAATCAAAACGAAAGTTTGGGTAGCACTATTAATAAAATAGGTACCGCTGTTGGAATTGGAACATTACTTTCGGTAACTGTTTCCCTTTTCTTTGCTTGCTTCTTAGGAGTAAAACTCAGCTTATTATCTTTAGATGTAGGCTCCGGAGCAATTTTAGGATTAGTAATTTGGGCAGCGTATTTTTGTTTGCTGGTGTGGGTTAGTTCAACAGCGGTTGGTTCTTTAATTGGTAATGTTGTTAGTTCGGCAACTTCCGGACTTCAAGCGATTGCAGGAACAGCTACCGCTGCATTGGGAGCAAAAGCTGTAAACAAGCAGGTTGTAGCTACAGCAGAAGCCGCAGCATCAGCGGTGCGTCACGAAATAGGCAATGCCATCGATCCCGAAAGTATTAAAGAAAATTTAGAAGATTACTTAGATACAGTTCGTCCTAAAGATTTAGATTTACAAGGGATACGTAAAGAATTTGAAAATATCCTTTCAGACGCACAGCTTGATTCTTATGCAGGGGCTGCGGAGCTGCGGAATATTGACAAACAAAATTTTGTAGAATTAGTTAGCAGTCGTACCGATCTTTCTAAAAAAGAAGTTAGAAGAATTGCCGATACTTTATATGATGTGTGGAGGCAAACGGTAGGATCTCAACAAGCTAGTTTAGGTAGTAGTGGTAACGGTTTAAGCGAACTTGTTGACTATCTTAAAACTGTTACACCCGGACAAAGCAAAACTGACGAACTTGAAGCTAAGTTAGATAGAGTTATCAGTGAAATGCGTTCCCAGAAAGAGCATGTTCGGGATGCGAAGAAAACAGCCAAAGAAGAATCTGTAGGCCCGTTGCAGATGTCTATGCAGCAAGCTTTTACCACTCTTGGTAGCGTGGTTATGGGCAGAACCGATCTTTCCGATTTGGATGCGGAAAAAATCCTCGGCAGTATAAACAAAGCTAAAGATAAAGCTACCGAACAAGCAGATAACATGGGGCTTCCCACACCATCACAGCCTTACAGTACCGTTCGTGCTGATGTCGAAAATTATCTTTACAATACTTACGCTTGGCAGTTTAGCAACGAAAAAGTTCGTCAAGAATTTCGCGATGTACTTTACGATCAAGCCGCAGATCCAGGCGCTGTACGTCGGGAATTGGAAAAGCTAGATCGCAGCGATTTTGTAGACATTCTCAAACAACGCGGTTTATTAACTCAAACCCAAATCAAGCAAATTGCTAACGACTTAGAAGCAGTTCGTAAAGGCGTATTAGTTCAGGTAAGGGCTGAAGAAGAAAAAGAAATAGTCCAAGATTTGCAGCGTCGAGTAGAAAGCTATTTGTTAGTAGCTTCCAAATCAGATTTAACTTCTGAAGGTATCAAACAAAATTTCAAGCCGATTTTGGAAGATTCCGATGCCGACTACGAAACATTAGCTATGCGCCTGTCTCGATTCGATCGGGCACAAATGCGAGCAGTACTCGCACAGCGTAATGATATTTCCGCAGGAGAAATTGAGCCAATTCTCGATGAATTAGAGAAACAGCGCGACCAAGTTTTAGTCGAGTCCAAAGGAATTGCAGATCGAGCTAAGTATGAAGCAGAAACCTTGTGGTTAAACTTAGAACAGTATCTGCGTAATACCGGCAAAGAGCAACTTAACCCCGATGCAATTCGTGGTGAATTGAAAACCTTGTTAAATGACCCCCAAGCGGGAATGTCAGCAATTCGAGCGCGGTTAACACGTTTTGACCGAGATACTTTGGTACAGCTACTTAATCAACGCCAAGATTTGAATGAAAGCCAAATCAATGACACCATTGATACCGTAGAACAATCTTGGAACAGCGTCCGTCACGCCCCTGGCAAAGTTGTAGATAAAGCCAAAGCTGAGTACGACAATGTAACTACAACAATCGCCGATTATCTCCGCAACACTGGTAAATCGGAACTTAACCCCGAAGGCATTCAAAGAGACTTGAATAAGCTGTTTGAAAATCCCCAGGAAGGCGCGATTGCGTTACGTAACAGATTGTCTCAAATTGATAGAGATACCTTAGTAAAACTACTAAGTCAACGCCGCGACATGAGCGAAGATGAAGTTAACCGCACAATTGACTCCGTACAGTCTTCAATTCGTCAAATTGTTCGCACACCCAGACGTATGGTTACTCGTACTCAACAAAGAGTACAAGACTTCCAAACCTATTTAGAAGAGTATCTTCGTCAAACCGGCAAACAGGAACTCAATCCTGAAGGTATCAAACGCGACGTTAATCTGTTGTTAAACGACCCCCGAGTGGGAATGGAAAGCTTAGGCGATCGCCTTTCTAAATTTGACCGCTCCACTATTGTTGCTTTATTGAAAATTCGCGGAGACATTAGCAACCAGGAAGCCGAGCAAATCGCCGATAATATCATGTCAGTACGCGAGCAATTTGTAGCTCAAGTTAGAGGAATTCAGCGCCGAATTCAAGATACAATAGATAGTATATTCGACCGAATTCGCTACTACCTCAATTCCTTGGATCGTCCAGAACTAAATTACGATGGCATCAAGCGAGATGTTCGCCAATTATTCTACGATCCACAAGCAGGATTTGAAGCTTTACGCGGTAGACTATCATCTTTCAACCGAGATACTTATGTCGCATTAATGAGTTCTCGCGATGATATTTCTGAAAGTGATGCAAATAAAGTCATCGATCAAATCGAAAACGCCCGTAACAGCGTATTGCGAAGAGCAGAAAGAATCCAAGAAGAGGCACAGCGACGTTTAGAAGAAGTTAAATATCAAGCCCAGAAGCAAGCCGAGGAAACCCGTAAAGCAGCAGCATCAGCAGCTACGTGGTTACTAGCAACAGCAGTTGTATCCGGTGCAGCCTCTGCAATTGCCGGAGCTTTAGCTGTCACAAGCAATGCACCCTAAATAACTTCCAAGATTCAATTAATTTAAATTGTCTTCGCTAAATTACTAAGTCTCTCATTACGAGAGGCTTTTTTTTGCACTAACCACTCAAAAGCAAAATTAATATAGCAGTTTTCGGTTCAGTGCAATACACCCGAAACCTCACCCCGTCTTCCGGATACTCCTCTCCAAGTTATCGGAGAGGGGAAGGGGAGTAGTTTCGTGTATTTCATCCAACTGAAAACCGCTATATAATAGCCCGCAGCAGTAAAAAGCTGGGGCTAAAATATAGCTTTAAATTAAAGCTGGAAATATGACAATATTTTAGGAGTATTTTTCTTTGTCTAAATAAAGCTTCCTAATCAGCAATATTGTTTACGTATTTTTATTCAAAAAAAGTACCACAATACAAATTGTCATATAGAAATTGGCAATCAATAAGCATATTTATGTTGATGCAAGTAGACGGATTTTGACACTCCCCGGCGTTAAACGCACGGGGATTCTTTGATCTACGAGCCAACTTGCTCAGACTGGATTTCTCCAACAGGAGTAGAGGTCGATTCTCCCAAAGCGTTGCTCATGTCTAGCATGAAGGTTCCGGTATGCCCTACCGTACCCAATCCTCGACTAAGGATGTTTTTAGCAGCGTTTTCATCCCGATCCATCTTAGTGCCACACAAACATATATGGGTTCGAGTAGATAAGGCTTTTTTTACAATTGCACCGCAGCTAGTGCATTCCTGGCTAGTGCCCACAGGATTAACTGCAACCGTGACACGTTTAAATACTTTTCCGAAATATTCAACCCATACACGGAACTGATACCAAGATGCATCATTAATAGACTTAGCTAGACAGTGATTTTTCACCATATTTTTAATTCTCAAATCTTCGTAGGCTATCAAATCGTTAGATTGAACTACGCACCGTGCTAACTTCACAGCATGGTCTTTACGTTGTCTACTTATTTTAAGGTGGCGCTTAGCTAAAATATGTCTAGCTTTGTTTCTATTCTTTGAACCTTTTACTTTCTTTGATACTCGGCGCTGAGCGCGTTTTAATACTTTTTCCCCCTTACGCAAAAAGGTTGGATTTTTAACTACCTCTCCGTTTGAGTCGGTGTAGTATTCTTTTAACCCAACATCTAACCCAATTGTTTTTCCGGTTGGTGTGATATTCTCGCGACGTTCTGAATCAATACAAAATTGAACATAAACACCGTCTGCACGTTTGACTAATCGAACTCGTTTAATCTGGTTAATTTGAAAAAAGTGCAGGTCACGAGTACCTTTTAGCTTTAATCTCCCAATGCCTTTTTTATCAGAAAAAGTGATCGATTTACGGTCTTGAGCTAACTTCCAACCTGTAGTTTTATATTCAACAGAGCGGCAGTTTTTTTGAAATGAAGGAAAACCCTTCTTAAGAGCTACTCCTTTTTTACAATTCTCATAAAAACGATTAATAGATGACCATGCTCTTTCTGCACTGGCTTGTCTAGCCATTGAGTTGAGTTCAGAAGCAAAGGGAAACTGTTTAGCTAGCACGGAGCAATATTTCTGCAAATCAGCCTTGCCCGTACCTTTATTGTCCATCCATAACCTTATACAGCTATTGCGGACAAATTGAGCAGTACGAATTGCTTCATTAACTGCTTGAAACTGTTTTAGTTTTGCGTATGCTTTGAACTCAAAAACCAACATGGTATTGCCTCATTTGGTCTTATACTAGCACAGTTAGTATAAACATTATGGATAAAATAAAAAGTCGTCCTATAAGGACGAGGCTTTAAACCCAATATTTTCGGTAATCACAAAATACTAAGATACAGCAGTTTGCAACTAAATGAGGTACAGATTAAAAAATCAAAATCTTGTGGGATGGGCATCCCTGCCCGTCCAAATGTACTTCACCAACCTGAAATATGCTGTAAGTTTGCTCTGAATTCATCGGTAAAACTCTTAGCTTACGGTTTCTTAAATCGGGTTCCAAACCTAAGCTAAGTAGGTGGGTGAAAAAAATTATAACTACGTCATTGCGAACGGAACGAAGTGGAGTGAAGCAATCGCAACAAGGAAGTTCATACTGTGTTGGAGGAGGCGTTACGCTAATGTTGGATGCCTTAATTTCTGACATGGCTGCACGCGAAAAAGCTAATTCATACAACAAAGCGAGTTAAAGCTTCATTATCATCATTAAAACCACAGCAATCGGCAAACCTGCACCGTAAGCCAAATAACCAACGCCCATAGGATTAACGCCGCCGGGAACATTTAAACTGCCGATACCGTAAAGTAACTGTTGCACATACCACCATAAACAGTAGAAAAAAGCCGGTAGTTCGACTGGTATATACAAAATCACCAACGGTAAAATAGAGTCAATTTTTACTTTGGGAAATTTATAAACATATGCTCCCAAAATAGATGTAACAACACCATTGGTACCAACCAAAGGTATGCTCAAACCCGGCTCAACGACAATTTGCACTATCCCGGTCAAAAAACCGCAAAATAGATAAAATAATAAAAAACGTCCGTTGCCAATGATTTTTTCTAAAGTATTGCCGAAAACCCACAAAAATATTAAATTACTAACAATTTGACTGTAGCTAGCATGAACGAACATTCCCGAAAATATTGACAGCAAACCCCAAAATACAACTAACCAAGCTGCCGGATTTCCCGCGATCGCGCTATAAAATGACGCACTGACTCGCTCTGGAATCAAACCCCAATGATTGACAAAACTAGCTAATTCACCATTAATCTCTAATTTTACTTCCCATAAAAATACAGCAATATTTATACCAATCAAAAACCATACTACTAAAGGTTTTTTATTTGTTAGAAGAAACAGTTTATCGCCGATAGGAATCATAAATAAATTAGGAGTTAGGAGTTAGAAGTTAGGAGTCAGAAATTCGCAATTCGCAAATAAAAAATAAATTAAATAATAATAAATGTTAACTGTTCACTGCTCACTGCTCACTGTTAACTGTTTACTGCTCGCTGACGATCCACACCCTCCGGATGAAAACTGCTCGCTGTTCACTGCTCACTGATTACTGTTAACTGTATAACAATGTTGGGAAATACACTTGTTGGAAGATACCAAATAATAAGTAATTTGGGAGGTGGAGGATTCGGCGAAACCTTTGTAGCTTACGATACGCATTTGCCTGGTTCTCCAAAATGTGTTGTTAAAAAACTTAAACCGCAAGCCAACGATCCTACCACATTGCAAACAGCAAGACGTTTGTTTGATACAGAAGCACAGGTTTTATATAGATTAGGAATACACGAACGTATTCCTCAGCTTTTAGCTTATTTTGAAGAAAATCAGGAATTTTATTTAGTACAGGAATATATTTACGGTCATGATTTAAATGAAGAAATAAAACCCGGACAACCCATAAGTGAAAACCAAGCTATTTCCCTTTTAAAAGAGATACTAGAAATTTTAGAATTTGTCCATCAGCAAAAGGTAATTCATCGAGATATAAATCCGAGGAATATTCTTAGAGATGATAAAGATGGAAAATTGGTTTTAATTGATTTTGGTGCGGTTAAACAAATTACTACTCAGGTAGTTTCTGCGGGGAATCAAACTCAAATTACCGTAGCTATTGGTACTCCAGGATATATTCCCGGCGAACAAGCTCAGGGGGAGCCAAGATATAGCAGCGATATTTATGCTCTAGGGATAATGTGCATTACGGCACTCACGGGATTATCTCCTGAAGAGTTAGAAAAGGATGACGATACCAATGAAATTATTTGGCAGCAATATGCCCAAGTGACTCCGCAGCTAGCTTCCATTTTAGATAAAATGGTGCGTTATGATTTTCGAGTGCGTTATGCTTCGGCAACTCAAGCATTAGAAGCACTGGAAATATTAAATAAACCATCCGTTTCTAACACGATGGTATTGAATGTTGCACCTTATTCTCAAACTTTCAAACCTCCTAAGAAGATACAATTTAAAAAAATAATTTATAAAGCCTTGATGGCAGTGTTGTTAACCGGGATGGGGGCAACAGCATCTATATTTATCATTAACAGTATTAATTCTGCTAACGCTGGCGATTTATATAAAAAAGCAAATACATTTTACGAACTACAGCGCTATGAAGATGCGTTGGATAATTACAAACAAGCCATAGAAATTAAACCAGAATACGCTCAAGCATGGAACGGACAAGCAAAAGCACTTTACGAATTGAATTCACACCAAGAAGCTTTATCGGCATATGATAAAGCAATTGAAATTGAGCCAAACTACCAAGAATCTTGGAGAGGTAGAGGGTTTGTCTTAAATAAATTAAAGAGATATCAAGAAGCAATTTACTCTTTTGATAAAGCTTTGAAATTAAAGCCAGAATCTCCCAAAGTTTTGAATGCTAGGGGAAAAGCTTTAAGTAATTTGAAGAGATATGATGAAGCGATACAGTCTTACGACAAAGCAGTAGAAATACAGCCAGAATATGACCAAGCCTGGTATAACAAAGCTTGGGTTTTATATAATTTAAAACGCTATAAAGATGCCCTGGCAACTTACGAACAGGTGATTCGATTAAAGCCCAATAACGAGCGTGCTTGGTACAACAGCGGTAATGCTTTAGTTAATTTAAATCGCCAAAGAGATGCTTTGAAAGCTTATTCCAAAGCAGTACAGTACAAACCTAGTTTTTATCAAGCTTGGTTATCAAGGGGAAACATACTCATAACTTTACGTCGCTATCCCGAAGCATTTGAATCTTTTCGAGAAGTGTTGAAATATCAACCCAATAATTTTGATGCACTCTACTCCCAAGGTTGGGCACTGCATCAAATGCAGCGCTACGAACAAGCAGTAGCATCATACGATAAAGCGATCGCGCAACGAAGAAGCAACTACAAAGTATGGTATTCTCGCGGCAATTCACTTTACAACTTGCAGAAATATCCAGAAGCCTTATCAGCTTACAATCGCGCCATTCGCTACAAAAAAGACCATTCTCAAAGTTGGTACAGCAAAGGTAATACTTTGTTTAATTTAGGAAAAGATAAACAAGCACTAGCAGCCTACAATACAGCAATTAAATATAATCCAGATTACCGCGAAGCCATCAAAGCCAGGAAGAATATAGAAGAATTATTAGAAGACAAAGAAAAAGAAAAACAAAAAGAGCAACAAGAAGAAGGTAAAGAGCAAGAAGAAGACAAAGATAAAAAATCTAGATTTTGGAATTTTTTGAGAAGGTGAGAATTAGGAATTAGGAATTGGGCATTGAGCATTGGGCATTGGGCATTGGGCATTAGCGTTTGCAAAATGCTTGTTAAATCTCTCCCCCTCTTCCCCATCTCCCTCCTCTCTAACCTCACCTGTCAATTTTTATAGATAAACCACTAACCTCTACTCGGGTAATTCATACTGCTCAACAATCCGTTTTGCAAACTCAGGAACGTGATTTTCCAACTTTTCGGGATGATTCCGCTTTGTATATAAATAATTCCGCGTAAAGTGGGAATCTATAGAAAAGCGAGCATATTCCAAACCCTTCGGTCCAATTTTCTCGATTACTACACCCATTAATTTCGCTGCCCACATGGGGAGAGTCACGCCTTTATCGTAAGCGGGAATACTTTGCTGTACGGCAGCTTGACGATTTCCTTGAGACATCACACCTTGAGTCTCAATTTGGTCTTTCACTAAATCGAACATTTCCTTACCGCGCTCGTTTCTGACCACAATCCACTGCCAACCAAATGGTGCGCCCATATACCCAACTACGATATCAGCAAGTGAATTTACGTAATCAAAACAACTCATGCAAGAAGGAGCAAATACATCCTTGAGTTTATTAGTTTTTAAACCAAAGAAAGGCACCATTTCAACCGAACCATCTTCGTGCTTAAAATGGACTCGAAAATCCTGCATAAATTCGTAATGCACTACCGTATCGGGTGACTTAGAAGTAGTTTCCAGAAACTTTTGCAATCCCGCACGAGTAACGTTATCAACGCAAGGAGTGCCTAACACATAAAGCTTTTCCAAACCAAGCTGTTTTTCTACAGCACGTAAAGCTTGAATTTGACAACCAACACCAATTACCAATAACCGCTTCATTCCAGATTTTTCAATTTGCTCTAACACCGAAAGATTTGGCGAAAGAGTCGGCTTATTTACTTTTGCTGCTAGCACCTCTTCCGGCGTGCGAGCAATCACCGGCATTGGTTGAAACCTGTCTTCCTGAGTATTTTGTACGCAAACAACACCTTCCACAATGCCGCGATTGAGCATTTCAATGGCAATAGAGCTAACAATACCCGTCCATTGGGCACCCGGAATTGGCTCTTTTTTCCGTGCTGCCATCATCTCTTGCTGTACCCCGAAATAAAGTTCGTCAGAGTTTTCAAGATTGCGCGATCGCGAATGACTTTGCTCTTCAAGCTCCGCTATTTGTTGATTGAGAAAAGCACAGGCTTCTTTAACATAATGCACATAATAGGTATCGCACAATCCGCATTCACTGCATAATTCCTTTGCAGGGCGGGGGCTTCCGGGTTTAAGGGCTTTGGCTTTTTTGTGAGGGAGCGTAGAAGTCATTTTAAGCGCAGTTTATTAACCTGGATATTAAGATAGCCCAAGCCGAGACTTCAAACAAACTTTATTGTTAGATTGTAATATTTCATTGATTTTTCCCGGACATCAAACAGTTGATTTGTTTAACGTGTATGTAATATTGATTTTAGTGTATTAAAGATGACAACTAACCCAGAACATATAAAAGATAAAGCAGAAGGTGCAGCATTAGTTGCTGGAGGAACAGCCGCAGGTGCAGGTGCATCCGCAGTTGTTGGTGGTATGGGACTAGTTGGAGGATTTGGAGGTGTAGCAGTTGGTATAGCTCCCGTTGCAGCAGCAGGTGCAGTAGTAGGTTCGGCTGCTTATGGAGTTAAGAAAGCGATAGAAGAACAAGATGCTACAGCTTTAGGTGCAGCAGCAGGTGGAGTTGCAGCAGGTGCTGGAGTGGCTGCAACAGTTGGGGGAATGGGTTTAGCAGTTGGTGGAACTGCTGTTGCAATTGGAACTGCTCCGGTAGTTGCAGCAGGTGCAGTTGTAGGATTAGCAGCTTATGGTTTGAACAAGTTGTTTAACAAGTAATGTCCAACCATCAGCCAAATCCATTACAGAAAATTGTACGTTGTGCAATTAGAGATTTGATAAATCAATCCAACTCTAAAAAAGCCAGCAAACCCAAAAAATCAAAAACCAAAAAACTAAATAAAGCTAAGCCTAAAAATAAACGTTCGCGTTATATTCCCTCCTCAATTCGCGTTTGTGTTTTACACAGAGATAAAAAGAAATGCGTTTTCTGCGGTAGAAATTCAAAGCAAATTCAGTTAGAAGTAGACCATATTGTTCCTTTTTCCAAAGGCGGCAGTAACGATTTAAGTAACTTACAAACTTTGTGTATAGACTGTAATCGAGGTAAGGGAGCGCGAAACTTATAAAGCTTTAATTGCATTTAAAACCCTTCAGTAATTCAACTGTAGGGTTTTTACAGCTAAAAAGAACAACTTTCAACTGATAAATATTAAATAGAATTTTTCTAGTCCTCTTTCAGAGGACTTTTGCTATGAGACTGGAATTTGCAATCCCAGATAGGTAAATAATTTCACTCAAAATTCTAAACAACTTCCGCTGTCATTTCTTCTTTATAACCCAAACTTCTACGCTCTTTAAAAAATGCCTGCTTCATTCCTTGAGTATAAGGCTGCAACAATTCCTTTTGTGCCGAATCTAAACGACTTTCTATTTCATTAGCTAATACTTCACACCATTTTTGAGTTAGTTCCCACTTAATTTCAACTCCTTCAACAACCATCGCACACAAAGGAACTAATTCCTGTTCAATTGGCTCCATGCTTTGTTCTAAAAAACATAATAAAATATAAGCCTGAAACATATTTAAATCGCGAAGACATGAATGAGATATGCCACTATCGGTTAATTTTCCTCTTCTACTGCGATTATTAGGCAACAGTTCAATTAACTTACGATAAACTGATTGAGAAATTTCTGGTGAAGACGGCATCATTAGCTCTACAAGTTTTAATTCTGGCGAATTTAATTCATAATTAGCAGCATTAGAACATACTCTTTGCCAGGGCATTGCTACTTGTTCCTCCACAAATTTGAAATATGGAGTTAGTAATACTTGCTCCGCTTTTGTTAACCGTTTTAACATTAATTTATTAGTAAAATTTAATTGTGAAGTCATAAAACCAAGACTGCGCCAATCTTTCGAGGCTACATGCTGTTCTTGAAATATAATTAATATCGGTTCTAAAGCGTATGCTAATTCTTCAACTGCCGGTATAACCCATTGAGAAAGAGAATTATTTTCTACTTCTATTTTTGGTGATTGCTGCTGATAAATTTCTAGTAATTTTCTATAAATGCGGAAAGCAAATTTTGTAATCCGCCTTGCTTCATTTAAATCTAAAACGTTAGGAATATAGCTGTAGAGATTTTTGGTTTGTATCCACCCCATCTGACAATTAATGTCAAGCATTTTATCTTTTAACTTATTAGTTGTAGATTCTCTACCCTGTGGTGCTGCTGCTTTTAATAATTCATCGCAAGATGAAGCATCTCCTAACAAAGAAGATACTTCCGGGGTATAACGTCGCGCCCAGAGATTCAGCAAGCGTTCGGATGAAGGTGTTTTTGTAACTTCAGAAGCTTTTAACATATATTACTCCCCTGTATTTTTATACGGTTAATAAAAAGCTGTAATAAATTATCTCTAAATCGTCGTTCTATATTTTGTTAAAACTTGATACTAAATACAGTGTAAATACAATACAAACCCAGTTTATTAAATTATTAGCTGATTTTTATGAAAATATCTTATTTTTATATTTTGATATTGCTCTTATATTGCTCTAAGCTAAATTTATCAAGCTTTTAACTCTATTTTTACTAAGTTTATGCTTGTATAAATTTTACTGGTCTATACAATAAAATATTTAGCATATTTATACTTTATATCTACAATCCGCAATATCTAATTTATGTATAAACACTGAAGCATGTAGATACATACCAGTATAGACTTTCCTTATCAAACTGTAGTTTTACAAACAACAATCTTGCAAAATATTGATTTATAAAAACTTTATCAGATTTCTATCATACTTTATCAATTCTTTGTATAGTTGATAGTTCAAAACCTTGAACAAGTTTTAATATTTGATATAATTTCTGTAGCAACGGTTACAGAATGCCGCTGTTTTTCGTTGGCTATTGCTGCTTTAGCATTAGAAGATAAGTTCTACGGCTTATCAACTGTTCTTATTATCGGGGTCAATTTTAACTATATGTAATGTATTTAATTTTTTTTCAGCTTAATATTTTATATCTAAATAAGTAGGTCGGCGTTGAAAATTGTAATTAGGGCAAGGCAGTCGGCAGTCGGC
>JAHCMI010000052.1 GCA_019192545.1 Rivularia sp. MS3
AGAGATTATCGCCGATTAATTCTAATATTTGCTTTAAGTGAAATGGTGCGAGTCCATTACCGCAGTGTTGTGGTTTAATTTCTCGGGTACAGTAATGCGTTAACAAGTGCATAGAAAAAGCATTAAACAAAGATTCAGCGTAAAGCTTGTCATAAGCTCCCGAATCTAAATTTGCTTTTAAACTAAACGCAATACTGTGAATTAAAGCGTCAGGTTTTGCAAAAGTTGGTAATAATTCAACGCTATCAGGATTTACCGTTTCGCGAGAAATGTGGGAGATTATATCCGGTTCGATGGTTATCGCAATACCTTCAGCTACTGGCGTATCGATTCTTTGCCAGTGATTAACATTGGCAGGAATAATTGCAATATCCCCGACATTAACGTTTTCAACTTCTACCGAATCACCCATCCGTCTAAGGGAGTTATACTCAGGTTTAAGATGAACGAAAATTCCATGCTGCTGATATGAATGTTCGTTATATTCGCAAGCCGAATGAGATGCGTGTATTAATCCTTTTCCTGGTAATCCTGTTTCATAAACTTTGACAAATGACTCATTTGGATAAAATTTTAAATAATCTTCTTCTTTAGTACAATTAATTGAAAGTGTTTGTTGATTATTCATGTGTTTATTTTTGTTTGTTATTGATTATTGTTTGTGAGAAGGAGAGGGGGAGAATCAATTATTTATTACCAATTACTTGCAAATGGTGCGTGACGGTAAGTTTAAATTCTTTGGTTTTATTTGACAATTGTTTATAACCGTCACAGCACCCTACTCGCTACCCATTTAATCGATACCTCCTCGGAGTAGTACCGGTATGCTGCTTAAAAACTCTTCCTAAATGACTTTGATTGGAGAAACCACATTCAACAGCAACTTCAGCTATAGATAATTTCTGCTGTTTCAAAACCTGCTTCGCCATCTTTACTCGTTGCTGCATAATATAGTGATGGGGAGTTACACCAACTGACTTTTTAAATTCTCTGCAAAAGTGGAATTGACTCATGTCTAAATACTTTGCTAATTCCAATAAACTAATTTCTTCGGAGAGATTATCGCCGATTAATTCTAATATTTGCTTTAAGTGAAATGGTGCGAGTCCGCTGTATTCTTTTATTTGGGGTTTGGAAGTTGCATATTTTCCAAGTAAATAAACCGCAAGTTGATTAAATAGGCTTTCTAGCTGAAGTTTACAGCTACTAACATCAGTCACTAATTCATGTTTAATCGCTGAAGCAATACCAGAAACAAAGTAATCTGGTTGAGCAAAGGTAGGAATTAGTTCTACTTTGTCTGGATTTACAAACTCGTAGGCAGTGTTAGCGAGAAAATTGGGATGAATAGAGATAACGGCAAATTCTGTGGTTTTTTTCCACACACACCAATGTTCTACGTTTGTAGGAGCAATACTTACAGAACCGAAAACTTGTTCCTCGGTTTGTAAAACACCGTCTAATATACGTTCTGTTTGAATTGTTTCAAAAGCAACACTAACAATATGATGAGCATTAAGAGGCTTGGGAGTTTCACAGTCGCCAAAGTTATAATAATCAAACTTTACTTGCTCTAATTTAAGATTTTGAGTAGAAATCAAAGGTGAGTGGGGAAGAATTTGCTTGCGCGATTCCGATTCAAAATGACTTGCTTCTAAAATTTGTGTTGTTTTCATGATTTAAAAGATTCCCGATTTTATAATTAACAATTAACAATTACTTGCAAATGGTGCGTGACGGTAAGTTTAAATTCTTTGGTTTTATTTGATAATAGTTTATAACCGTCACAGCACCCTACTCGCTGACTTCTAAAATTTGTGTTGTTTTCATGATTTAAAAGATTCCCGATTTAACAATTAACAATTACCAATTACCCATTACATTGATAAACCTTCGGTGTTACTCCCATAACCTTACGAAACTGTCTGATAAAGTAGCTGGGATTGCTATAACCGCAAGCTGCTGAAATTTGATTGATACTTATTTGCTGTTGCTCTAATAATCTTTTGGCTTTTTCAACCCGGCATTGATTGACGTAGCGATTTGGTGAAACACCTACCGATTCTTTAAATATCCGCGAGAAGTGAAACGGACTCAAACCGGCTATTTCAGCCATTTGTGCTAAAGTAATTTCTTCAGTAATATGAGCTTGAATATAATCCATAACTAACTTCAACTTCCGCTTACCCAATCCTCCCTTTGTTTCGTCTACAGCAAAACTAGCGCTATAGTTGCGTAACAAACGAGCTACCAAAGCATTAGTCAAAGTATCCCGATACAGTTCCCCTCCACTACCTCCAGTTTCCAATTCTTCCTTAAAAGCTAGAGCAATATTGGCAATTAATCCGTCTGACTGTGCTTGAGCGCCAATTATTTCGATGTTTTTTCCTTTTGATGCTTCCGGTGCAACTTGATTAATTAAATCCGGCTCCAAAGCTATAACCAATAACTCTCCCGCTTCCTGCCAGCGAGCAGCATGGGAAGCACCATCGGGAATCAGAAATAAATCTCCCGGTTTCATCAAACAATTATGCCACTTACTGTTTTGCTGATAATCTACCCATAAAGCCTTGCTCAAATGAACGCAAAGCAAATGACCAATACTAGTCATTTCCGGAGTTTCGGAAACAGGTAAATATTGCTGTTCCACCCGTAAACCTTTCCAATGCTGCACTTTGCTCGATAAAGTTACAATTGCATCATTACAAATCTGCTCTCTAATTTTACCGGTGGGATTGTCTAGAACGGATATATCACTTTTGTAAGCAGCTACTTGTTTTTTCATAGCAAGAATGTGAAATAAATTCTGAACTCGTGAATGATTATAGGTAACTCAACTGCATCGCGATAATACTATTTTGCTACTTATGACATATTCTTGCTATTTGTTGTTCGTAGTTGCGCTTAAGCGCCAAAACAATGCAAACAAAAACCGAAAGCTTTTACATTAATTTTGAGGGACAGACTACTAGTGGTCTGTCCCTAGTCGTTTTGATAGGGGAGGGGGGAGTGGGGAGTGTGGGGAGTGTGGGGAGAAAATGTTTTTTATATTTACGATATGCCCATCAGAACTAACGGGACAAACTACTATTGGTCTGTCCCATAAAATATGAGGGGTTGATATTTTCGCGGTGACTTGCTTGCGCTCACCATTTTTGGCGAGTCACCGCGCAATTACGAACAATGTAGAATGTCTAAAAGGTTAACTTTCACAAACAAAAATCAAACTTGATTGCTGTATCTAAATAATAATATCTGTGGTTAAATACCAAATAGAGGATACAGTATTAATAGATAAAAATAGATTTCGCAGATTTGCGTTTAATTTTGCAAGCACAGTACTTAATAAATAGTAATTGCAGATAAAATTACCATAAAACAGCAATATTTACAAAAAAATAGCAAGAATAGGGAAGACGAAATTATTTTGAAATTATATGATTAAATCTCATTGAACCAACACACAGACAAGACTTAATTAATTACTGCCTCTGTAATATTTGAGTAAAACAAATTCAAATATCTTTACACTCTTATTGAATAAATTTAATATTTTTTAAGGATTTAATTTTTGCATATGGGGTATTAACAACCGGAATTATTGTGCGAAGCGTTCATCTTAATTGCCCAAGGATTATGAAATACAATCGAGCATTTACATGTAGTCTGATATCTATATTTCTCTGGTTTTTGCTGATACCTTCAGCGAGTTTGGGAAAGCAAAAAATACAAGACGAACCCCCACCAAGAACCAACGGCAGGTCAGCAGGTTCTAGAGGATGCAGTAGTAACAGCCGCATTTTACAAAATGCTCCACCGGCTTTAATTCTACTTTCACCTAATAAAAAACGAGCTACTACAATTTCGAGTAATCCGATTTTTGCATGGTTTGTCCGGGACACTCAAACTCGAAAAATGCAGTTTAGACTGTATCAAAAAGACCGCGCTACTAAAGAATACGAATTAGTTAAAGAAATCAAAGATAAAGACTTTGAAAGTAAAGCTGGAATAATGGTATTACCATTGCCAAAAACAGTTAAATTAGCTCGGGGAAAAAAGTATCTTTGGCAAGTGGAATTAGTTTGCGATCGCAATCGTCCATCAGCTAATCTATTTGCCGAAGCAGAAATTGAAATAGCGACAATGCAGCCAACTCTGAAAAACAAGCTAAACCAAACAGCTAATCCAGACGACAAAGCCATGTTATTCGCCAAACATGGTTTAGAGTATGATGCTTTAATGAGTGTATTAGCAGAAAATAAAACTTCTGTTGCCATGAAAAGAAGAATGAATAAATTAAAAGTTGCATTACTAAATCAAATTACATCAGAGCCATCCGAACTTAAAACTTTACAATCAAGTCGAATTCATTGGATGAAAATGGAATAGGAATTAGGGATGCTCCGCAAAGGTTTGTAGTTGCGATGGCTGCGCCTCCGAATTCCGGAATATGAGACGAAGACGACGCAACTACAAACAACTCCTAACTCCTGACTCATAACTGATATGAAATTACACCGCTTTCATTATTTAATATTTACTCTGAGTTTAATTTTGTGTTTGTGGTTTGATGGCAATATTCCGATAGTTGCAACTCCAGCACCAACAGCAGTTGTGAGGCAGGGCATCGAACTTTATCACGCTGGTGATTTTCGCGGTGCGATTGCTGTATGGCTCAAAAAACTTACTGAAGAAGGCAAAGCTAATCAGCAAGAAAGTGATATTCAAGTGCGTCAATATTTAGCGCGGGCTTACCAAAAAGTAGGTGAAGTTGATAAAGCGATAAATAATTTAAACAAAGTAGTTGAATATTATCGCACTAACAATAATATGCAGCAGGTAGGGCGAATGTTAACCGAAGTAGCCCAAGCATACAGCAATTTAGGACAGCACAAACGGGCGATTAATCTTTTGTGTGGAGATATGAATCAAGCGCAATGCAATCAAAATAGTGCTTTGGGAATTGCAAATCGTCAACAGGATAGTTTGGGAGAAGCAGCAGCAAATGGAAGTTTGGGAAATGCTTTGTATTTTTTGGGTGAATATGACAGAGCAATTCAAATATTAGGGGCAAGCTATAAAAAATCGCAAGAGTTGGGCAATTCGGGCTATTTAATGGCTGCTGCAAATAACCTAGGAAATCTTTATACGAGTTTGGCTCAAAGAAATTATCGCTATATTAACTTTGCTCGCGAAACTGATGACTCCGAAGCAGTAGAGCGATTTACAAAACAAGCTAGTCTTTATGAGACTGAAGCGATACGCTATTTTGAAAACAGTCTACAATTTGCTCGGGTTGAAAATAATACACAAGGTGAAGTTTCGGCTTTATTAAATTTGGTTGTACCTTACTATCGCAATCGGGGAATGAAGCAGGATAGGAAATTTAATCAAAAAATATTTCAGCAAATCGAAACGAAGATAGAAAATTTACCTCCATCTCGACAAAAAGCTTTCGCGCTGATTAAGTTAGCAAGGTTAATGCAAAAGGTAAATGGTGATTCGAGAATTACTGCATCTGCTTATGAATGCTTTCAAGGTAAGTCTTCAGCCAAAGTTGTCAATTTATTTGAGCGAGGATTGCAAGTTGCTCAAAGTATCGGAGATAAACAAACCCAGTCTTTTGCTTTGGGTTGGTTGGGACATGTTTACGAATGTAGCGGAAATTATCGACAAGCACTTAACTTTACCAACCAAGCTCAAATAGCTGCTGCAACCAAAGAAAGTCGTTATTTATGGGAATGGCAAGCAGGAAGAATATATAAAGCTCAAAATGAAGCACCCCAAGCAATCAAAGCTTATGAAAGTTCGGCAAATACCCTTGAGGATATTGAAAAAGATATTGCGATCGCTAACCGAGATATACGTCTGGATTTTCAGGATAGCGTAGAAACAATTTACCGCAATTTAGCAGAATTAAGAGTTAAAAGTGCTATCAAAGACAGCAAAACTTCCACAGAAAAACAACAGCAAAATTTAGAATCTGCCCTCAATACCCTTGATAAATTAAGATTAGCAGAATTACGAAACTATCTCGGAAGCGATTGCGATTTACAGTTAATCGATAAACCGATTGCTCAAGTAGATAAAAATACGGCTGTTTTTAGGTCAATTATACTTGAAGACGGTATTGCCATCGTTCTCATGTTGCCAGAAAGCGACTCAGTGAAATTAAAAATGCATTGGGTTCCCATTTCCAAACAAGCTGCTGTGGAGACAGTAAATCAATTCCGCATCAACTTAGAAAAACTCTCCGATAGAAGAAACAGCTATCGTAAAAATGGCAAAGAAATTTATGACTGGTTTATTACTCCCTTTGCCAAAGACTTAGAACAAATCAAAACATTAGTATTCGTTCAAGACGGAGTTTTATGGACTATCCCGATGGGAACTTTATACGATGGAAAGCAATTTTTAATAGAAAAATATGCAATTGCCAGTACACCCAGTTTATCTTTAACTAGTCCCCAACCTTTAAACAGCAAAAATTTAAAAATTCTAGCTTTTGGATTAACCGACGCTAGCGCAATAGATAAAAATACATATTTTCCACCTTTGGGTGCGGTAAAAGCCGAAATGCAGGGGATAAATAAAGTTATATCCAACAGCAAAATCCTTTTGAATGAAAACTTTACTTCCCAGCAGTTACAGCAAAAACTGCGTCAATATCAACCCGATATTCTCCACCTAGCAACCCATGCCCGATTCGGTTATGATTCGGCACAAACATTTTTAATTGCAGGAGAGCAAAAAAAGAATATCGATAAAACGCAAAAATACAACAAAACCATTAGTTTAGGGAATCTCTACCAAATCATCCAAAATACCCAGCAAGACGATAACGAAGTACTAGAATTACTAACGCTTACCGGATGTCAAACCGCAGTAGGCAGCCAAAGAGACGCTTTAGGAATTGCAGGTGTATCTCTGCAAGCAGGAGCAAGAAGTTCGGTTGCATCGTTATGGAATATCGACGACGAAGCCACAGCAAGAATAATTGTGCAGTTTTACGATAACCTGCGCCAAGGAATGAGTAAAGCCGAAGCCCTGCAAACAACTCAGAAAAACTGGCTCGCAGAAAATTCTCAAGGGCGTTACGCACACCCCGGTTACTGGGCACCTTTTGTATTAATTGGCAATTGGTTGTAATTGTTCGTAGTTGCTCTACTCTGCGACAATTACCAATTACCAATCACCAATTACGAATTACGTAGCGAAGCGTGGCACGAAGTGACATATTACGAATTATAATTACACCTTCTTCCTAAAACAACGCTACCATCTTCCAAAGTAAAAATACCTTCCGACTCAATAACTAACGAACTGACTTTTTGGGAATTTAACGCTTGTTGTTGATTATTTTTAGGAACTGAATAAGTTGCAAAATTGGAAGAAGAAACACCGGTGGGAGTATTGGCTAAACCTCCGGAACCAGTAATAATAAATTTACCCCTATTTCTACTACTGGGAATAAGACAGCTAGTTGCAACTAAATTTTCTGTATCAATAATTCCTTCTGGTAGCTCGGTAATTTGCTGACTAGGATCGATATCGGGAGTATCAATCTGGATAACTCCATCTATTCCTAACTGGGAACTGGCATCAATGCGGGTACCGGGAGATTGAAATAGCCCTTGAGTTGTAATATTAATATTTCCTCCCCGCCCCTCTATTGCTTGAGCGACAATTTCGCTGTTTTCTACAAGTGCCAAAACACCAGTATCAATGTTGATGTTGCCACCCGTACCGTTATCGACATTAGTAGCAATTCGACTATTGCGTCGGAGTACCACATCTTGAGATTTTAGAGAAATATTTCCCTCCGAGCCTCCAGGGGTGACAGCGGTGAGACTACCTTGATTATCAAGCAAAATAGAATCAGCATTTATAGTTAAACTACCGGCAGGAAATTGTCCTTTTCCACTTACACGTAATTCTCCTAAATTATCAACTATTAACTTATTCGTAATCACATCCAAGTTACCGGCGGCTCCTCCTTCGGATGCCCTGGCTGCAATAAAGCTGCCATTATCTACAGTCACCGAATCGGATGCTTGAATTTTTAAATCTCCACTATTGCCTATATTATTAGTTGAAGATGTAATAAAAGCCTCATCGTTAAGACTCAATCTTCCCGTTTCTATAGTTAAATTTCCGGCATTTCCGATGGCATCGAGACTAGTTTGAGTAGAAATTGCACTACCAATTCCATCTATATCAACACCGCTTAATTCTAATGTTTCAGAAGCGGTAATTTTCATATCATTACCATTTCCTTCGCCAAAAGTGCCGCTACCAATCTGGGCACCATCGCGCAAAATTAAGTTTCGGGTAATTATAGTAAGAGTTCCCGAATCTCCAACACCACCGCGATTCACCTGAGAAAATATCCGACTGCTCAATCCATCTTCAGCAATACCAGCTAACTCTATAGATTCGGAAGCATTAAGAAACACATTCCCTCCATTACCATTACCGCGAGTTGTAGAAGTTATTTGCGCTCCATCATTAAGTCTTAACCGATTAGTGTTAACCGTTAATTCTCCTGCATTTGCTGTTCCTCCGGGATCTACTTGAGTTGAAATTGAACTACCACCTCCGAAAATATTTCCTCCATTTAACTCTATTGATTCGGAAGCATCGATATTTATCTTTCCTGCGTTTCCACTACTCAAGGTAGAAGATAATATCAGAGCGCCATCATCGAGCAGCAATCTGCTGGTTTTTATACTGATATTAGCTGCATTATTCTCACCATCGGGATTAACTTGAGTTAACAATAAAGCTGGTAAACCAGTATCACCAATGCCGCTAAACTGTACGGTATCCTTAGCTTGAATATTTATATTCCCCGTTCCCGGTATAGTATTGGTACCAGAAATTAATCCTAATAACGTACTTCCTTCGCTAAATATAATTGAATTTCCAACCATTTTTATCGAACCTGGATTAGCACTGCTAACATCCGCAGAAGCAATTTGAGAAAATTCGATATTTTGAAAATTATTTACTTTTTCATACCCTAGTTGCCAAATCTCATTTCCAGGAGTCAAACTAACATTACTATTACTTGCTACGCTACCAACTTCAATTCTTCCCCCCCCTGCCGTCAAATTACCACCTTCTACAATTACGTTACCTCCAACTAAAGCCAAAGTTTTTCCTTTTCTAACTTGCAAACCGACATTTCTATCGTCTACTAATGCGATGGGGCTTGGTATAAGATTACTTCCCGTTCCTTTTACCGTAATACTCCCCGGATTTTGCCCGTACTGCAAACCCAAGGGAGTACTAATAGTTAATAACGGTTCTTGTTGAGTATCTAAAGCACTAAAAACAGTTCCATCGGCAAAATTAATACTGTCAGCAGTACTACCAAAAAAGGAACCACCAATATCTAACTTTGCATCTTCACCAAAAACAATTCCACTGGGATTAATTAAAAATAGATTTGCGTTTCCCGTAGCTCTAATTAAACCGTTAATATTAGAAACATTACCCCCAGTTACCCGATTAATAATATTAACGACATCAGCAGGATTATTAAACACAGCCGAACCACCGCTAGGAACAGAAAACTCTTGGAAACTGTGAAATAAGTTATTTCCAACTCGATTTCCATCGTTAATATTAAAATTCAATTGGTCATTAGTAATTACATTAGTATTTAAACTTCCATCTCTAGATACTTGACTAGCTGCTATTTTAGGAAACATAAATAAACTAAGACAGTAACATACGGAATATAGGGAATGAGAGAAAGTTTTCATATTAGTTATTAGCTATCAATTTGTATCAAACTTATTATTCATTCTGGGTATAAAGACCACTTAAAATAAATATTTATCCCAAGACACAGAATATGTATTACAAAATAGTCCCTTCAGGATTTTGGAATACTACGTCATTATTTACTACCTACTTTTTCAAATGTGGATTCTTCTTTATTCAATCCTCTTCCTTCGGAAAAGCTTCTCAGAGTTTAGAGTGCATTATTGATTTTTTTATATTTCATTCTAAAAGGATGGGCGGAAAAGTATAGTTTTTATCATAATTCTCGGATGATTCTCCCTTCCCTCTTTAAAAAGGGGGGTAACGGCTCCCTCTTTTATAACTTTTTTAAGGAGAATTTAGGGGGTTCTTGAAAGTTTTGAGTATCATTGATAGCGCATCCTTACAAAAAAGGCAGTCGGCAATCGGCAGTGAGTAAAAAGTATCAATTAAAACTTTAGTTCTGAGTTTAAAGCTCAGTGAAAATAAATAATTATACAGAGACTGCTTGCAGCGAGGTATAAAACGTCAATTCTACAATCTCACTCTTTTAAGTGTGAGTCCCTACTGCCTACTGCCCACTGCCTACTGCCTTCTGAAATCCTCTAATAATTTTGGTACTTCAGTACATACTATGCTAAAACTATGACTTATTTGTCTAAAATTATTATCATACAAAGGTTTGGGGGTTTTATTAGTCGATTTTATTCATAAATAATATTTTTTATTATCTGTTCCCTATTCCCTGTTTCCTGTTCCCTTTTTTTATAATTTTGGTTCTTCAGTACTTGGTATGCTATTAAGATAGTCGTTTTTAGGCAGTAGGCAGTCGGCAGTAGGCAGTAGGAATAAATTAGAGTAAAATCATAAAAAATTAAATATATAAAACCTGAAAATCTTATCTAGTAAGTATTTAAGGTAATTTTGCGCTTTAATTTAGCATACTAGAAACTGAAGAGCCATAATTTTTTAGCATATTAACTCCTGATGAGCCATAATTTTTTATTTTGAAGATAGGGCTAATCATATCTTTTTAATCAGCAATGACAGCACAATAATATTATTTTTGATAATATTTAAAATTTAGTTAATACATGTAATATTTTTTGATGTTAATAGTTATTTTCTATCATAGATTGCTATTTTGACTATGACATAAATGAAAGTAATTTGATCGGGAATGGCCGCAATTGTCACAACACTCGGGTGGTGCCGTACACTGATTGCCTTATTCCGTTCCTTAACAATTAGTCAGTGTACAAGCACCTTACAGCATAAATGTGCCGGTTGCGTAAATCCTATAGCTGAAAAAAAATTTCCCCCACTCTCCCCCTCCCCCTGCTTGCCCTAACCCGTCAACTTTTTTGGGACAAACCAATATGTCCCATTAATTTTGCTGGGTTGTAAGTTGCACAGTGACTTGGCTTTGGATGCCACATATTTGGCGAGTCACGGCGCAACTACGAACGAAATTAAAATTCAAACTGCATAAACTAATTTTCCTCACTCCTACTTAAGTAATGAAGGAATAATTTAACTAGTAGGAGCAGACGTGAACGCATCGATGAAAGCAGAGCAGAAAAAGACACAAAATATTGCTCAAGATAAAAATCTTTACATCATTATTGGTGTCACCTTAATCTCAATTATGGGAGGGCAGACTGTAGCGCCTATATTGCCTTCATTAACGGAAGTATTTGATGTGTCTGCCAGACAGATTGAACTGGTGATGACGCTTTTTGTGTTACCCATTGGTATTGCAACTCCCATTTTAGGAGTATTAGCAGACCGTATCGGGATTCGCAAAGTTTTGATTCCGGCACTTATTTTGTTTGCGATGGCGGGGGCTTCGATTGCATTTGCAAATACTTTCACTTCTGTAATCGGATTGCGTTTTTTACAAGGATTGGGTGCGGCTCCTTTGGATGCTTTATCTTTGACGATGATTGCCATGCTCTACCAAGGTAGAATGTTGGGCGCTGCGATGTCAATCAATGCTGCTGTAATTGGTATATCTTCAGCAATTTATCCGTTGTTAGGTGGAGCATTGGGAAGTCTGAATTGGTCATATCCGTTTTTACTTTCGGTTTTGGCTTTTCCTTTGGTAATGCTGGTGATAATGGTTTTGAAATTACCAGTAAAACCCGCTACAGCGAAAAAGGAAAGTTTAAAGGTTTATCTTAAAGGTACTTGGAAGAGCGTTAATAACCGTTCCGTTTTGGGATTACTATTTGCGGTGGGCACCATATTTATGATTCAATTCGGTGCTTTCATTACCTATGTACCAATTTATGCCGGGGTTGAATTGGGTTCCTCTGGATTCATGAACGGGATTATTTTATGTGTAATGTCTTTGGCTGTTGCTATCAGTGCTTCTCAATTAGGATGGTTAATTCAAAGATTTTCGGAAATCACTTTAATTAAAGCTTCTTTTATTATCAGTGCCGTAGCATTAATCATGATTCCATTCATGACTAATCCTTGGATGCTGTTAATTCCTAATGTTTTATTTGGTATTTCATTAGCATTTGCTTTACCGTCATCTCAAGCATTATTAGCAGGGCTTTCCGCTCAAGATTCCCGTGCTGGATTTATGGCTGTAAATGCCAGCGTGCAGTCGTTAGGGCAAGCACTTGGCCCCATACTCGGAGCAGTGGCGATCGCCTTTGGTGGTATCAGATTTGTGTTCTTGAGTGGAGCAGTTTACGCTGTAATTGCGCTGCTAATATTCAACATTCTCATAACTCCTGAAAAAACGAGATCGGGTTTACCCGTAGCCAGCAAAATCAGAGAACAAAAAACATTTGTTCCCATAACAGATTCACCCACTATTTTACAAGCGCCAGTTGCTCAGTTAGTTCATACTCTGACAAATCGAGTTATTGATTTACCAGAAGTTCCTTCATTAATTAATATCGGCAAAAAAAATAACAGCAATACAGAAATTATAGACGTTTCTAGTTTACCGAATTCCGAAATAGTTTCTCGAAATCACGCTCAAATTAAATTTGATGGAGAAGATTACTATATTCAAGATATGGGAAGTTCTAACGGTACATATATTAATAAATATCCGCTGTTACCAGGTATTTGGTATAAGTTAGGACCGGGAGTCAAACTCGGTTTGGGTAAGCGTGAGATGATAGCATTTGTATTTGAGTTTAATTAATTTTCAATAATTCTTAAATTAACTAAGTAAGTCAGCAAAAATAAATCGAGCTATGTAATATTCAGATAAATTACTCTCAAAGCCTGATTGCTACTTGCTACTTGGAAAGTACTAATTATAATTTTCAACACCGACCTATTTAATTAAACAAACGCACTGGTTTAGAGTCAACATTTTGTGAAATAGTATTAACTCTTTCAACCACACTAATCATATATTTATAATCGGGAGGTGATGCATTAGGAATATATCTAGTTTCTTGAATCAAAGAAGTAGGAGCTTTTTTCAAATGATTGCGAATTAAATCGGCACGTTTTCTTTCTACAAGCGGACTGCATAAAAGAGAACCAGAAGGTACTTGATGAGAATCGCGAAATAAAATCTTAAATCTTGAAGCATTGAGTTTTGTTCTATATAAATTAAACTCTGTTAATGAAAGAGCCGCAGCATCAACTTCACCTGCTGACAACCATTCTAAAGCTGATAAAGGAGTGGCAGCAAACTTAACGGAAGCTAATGTTAAACCATAAAGATTGAAAAGTGGTAAATAGTATCCAGTCGCAGAACCCTGTTGTCCTAAAGCAACTCTTTTTCCTTGTAAATCTTGCAATTTATTTAAACCACTGCCTTGATTTACAACAATTATAGAACGGGAATTACTGCCTAATTGTAAAGGAAACATCGTCCAATATTGATATTTATCAATACCAATTGCAGCTAAACCAGGAGTAGCAAAAACTAAAGACCAAGATTTACGTTTCATACGTTCGATGGCAATTCTCTCATTAAAAGCTGGCTCAATTTCAATCATCGCCTTCATTTTGTCACTTAAATACTTATGGAAATCTTTAAATCTTTCTATAGTTTGCTTACCCTGCCCATAAGTTATTACACCAATGACTAACCGTCGATTAATTGGTGGTTCTGTAGTACAAGCTGCGATAGCAAACAGCATTTGTGAAATAAATATACGACGAGATAATTTAGATTTCATTTCATTGCCATGCAATAAAGAACACTGATATTATTCAAATCATATCAAGGTATTGTTAAACCCTAAATAAATCTTTACAGTCAAAGATTTATCAGATTCGTAACTAACAATTAGCAGATAATAACTAAAATCATGAAAATCGGAACTAAAGTTACTTTAACCCTGATATTTGTTTTTGCTATTGGCATTTTAATTAGCGGACTTTCGCTGTCAAATGTATTAGATAGAAAAGCTCAAAATGAAGTCAACGCAAAAGCTTTAGCCTTGATGGAAATGAATGATTCCGTAAGGAACTATACAAACGACCGAGTACAGCCTTTATTATTACCAAAAGCAGAAAGCCAAGAAAGATTTATTCCCGAATCAATACCAGCTTTTTCCGTCAGAGAAATCTTTGAATATTTTCGTAACGATCCAGAATACGCCAGTTTTTTATTCAAAGATGCAATGTTAGACCCTACTAATTTACGAGATAAAGCTGATAATTTCGAGACTCAAATTATTAACAAATTTCGCAATCAGTCTAATAAGAATACTATATCCGGTTATCGCAACATTTCCGGTGCAGAACTTTATTATACTGCCAGACCTTTTCAGGTGGAAAACGAAAGTTGTTTGAGATGTCATAGTACTCCGGAAAAAGCTCCTAAAAGCCAGTTAGCAACTTATGGAAAAGACAATGGTTTTGGATGGGAGTTAAATGAAGTTATCGGAACTCAAATAGTTTACGTACCTGCCCAAAATATTCTCAAAAATGCCTATGACTCATTTGTATTAATTACAGGGATTGTAGTAGCAATTTTTACCATAGTAGTTGTGCTGATGAATTTATTGTTGAAAAAAACCGTATTGCAGCGAATTAAGGGGATTGCCAAAGTCGCGGAAGAGGTTAGCGTTGGTAATATGAATGCGGATTTCGGCAGACAAAAGAAAGATGAAATTGGGGATTTAGCCGAAGCTTTTAACCGAATGAAATATAGTTTAGAGATTGCAATGAACATGTTAAATAAGAAAAGAAAGGGAGACTAGTACTCGTTTTCATTAAAATTTACGGGTGAAGGCAGGCAGGGGGAGCAGGGGGAGAAAAGAATTTTGAGAAAAAGAAACACATCAAAACTTATGAAAAGGACTACTAATTATAGATGGATAGCAGCTATAAAAAATTTTCAAATTTCCAATCTTCCAAGTTAAACAGTTGTCAAAAATCATGTCAATTCATATCTGATGCTTGAGTCAATCAAGGCGCTAACTATAATTTTACGAATCATTTTTAACTGTCATCATCTTAATTAAATGTGAGTATTTCTGAAAATACTAAATTAAGAATATAGAGCTAAGAATGATTGAACGACATTGCCAAAATCAATTATTAAACCCCGTTATAGCATTATGAAAATCGGAACAAAAGTTACGCTAAGTCTGATAATTGTCTTTATCATTGGTATCTTGATTAGTGGGTTTGCTTTATCAAGCGTATTAGAAAACAAAGCTGAAAGGGAGATAGATTCTAAAGCAGAAGCTTTAATGGCAATGAACAATTCAGTTAGGACTTATACAAACGATAAAGTACAGCCTTTATTGCTACCCAAACTACTAACTCAAGAAAAATTTATTCCCGAAGCCATACCAACTTATGCGGTGAGAGAAACCTTTGACTATTTTCGTAAAAGTCCGGAATTTACCAACTTTTTCTATAAAGACGCGGCATTAAATCCTACTAATTTGCGGGATAAAGCCGATAGTTTTGAAACTAAAATCGTTAACAGATTTCGGCAAGAGCCAGAAACAAAATCTATATCAGGTTTTCGCACTATGTCTGGAACAAAACTGTACTACACTGCTAAACCTTTCCAAATCAAAAATGAAAGTTGTCTTCGGTGTCATACTACATTAGATAAAGCGCCAAAAAGTCAAATAAATACTTATGGTAAAGAGAATGGTTACGGATGGAAATTAAATGAAATTGTAGCCGCTCAAATTGTTTACGTACCTGCCGAAAGAATTTTGAGCAATGCTCGTAGCTCTTCTGTTTTAGTTATTTCGATTGTAGCCATGATTTTTGCCGCTGTAGTTATCATAATGAATCTATTGTTAAAAAGAACTGTGCTTAAACGAATCACAAAAATTGCCACAGTAGCCGAACAAGTTAGTGTTGGTAATATGGATGCAAGTTTTGGCAGACAAAATAAAGATGAAATTGGCGATTTAGCAGAAGCATTTAACCGAATGAGGTACAGTTTAGAAATTGCAATGAATATGTTGAATAAGAAGAATAAATCTGATTAGGGAATTGGTAATTGGGGATTGGGCATAGGGCATAGGGAGGAGTAGTGAGTTATGAGTTATGAGTTATGAGTTTTATTCCCCCTCCCTCACTTCACTAGCTATTTCGCTTTAGTAACCAATCCCCAATCCCCCATGCCCAATTCCCAATTACCCATCACCCAATATCCGCTGTTTATATTCGGCAGCTATTCCAGAGTCGGGAATATTCTGCGCTAGTTTGTTAACGAACTCGTCTGGAGCAATGTGGGGATTAGACTGTAATATCTCCTCAACAATAAAATTCGCTATTGGGCCAATTAAATAAGTTAAATCTTGTTCGCATCTGCTGATAAAATGTTCGTCGATGGTTGGAATAACAACGGGTGGAGATTTGGCTAGCTCCAACTGAGTGTTAATGCTTGGTATTTCTAAGATAGCTGTTGCTTGATTTTTGAATTGAGTTTTTTGTTGCAGCGATATATATTCAGTTAATTGCTCGATTAGCTCTTGAATGTTGGCTGCTTTTTGAATAGATTGTTGTAATAATGCCGGTGCAATAATACCAATAGAACGTTTGAGTAAATTTTCTAGTTCAGTATATAGCTCGGGATTTATAATAAATTTGGCTTGGAGTGCGGATGGTGTTTCGAGTTTAGTAACTGGTTTTACCGGTGTGGAATTTTGAGGTACTTTGAGTGCTATGTGAGATGCTGGGGTTTCGCGAGCTTCTGCAAATCTCTGACTAATACCACCAGGTAAAATATCAATGATTGCTTGGGTACCGGAAAACCAACTTTGTAGATTTATACCTTGATTTTGCAAAGGTTTTTGCAATTGAGTCAGCCATTGAGCAACCGGTAATCCAAATTGAGGATTTGCCTCTTCTAAACTTTCGAGCAAATTTTGAGCAAAAATTTCCGATTTATTGATGGATGTTTGCGTAACTATTAAACATTGTCCGTATTCGGCAGCGCACTGTAAATCTTCTATCCAATTTTGTGCGACATCAACTTCCGAATCCGGGCTGACTAAATTTAAAATAACTATTTGCTGTGTTTTTTGAGCTTTACGCAATATTTTTCTTAAAAAACAGCGGCTTAGATGTACTCCATCACCTAAAATTAATTTACCGTCTCCATCTTCAGTTTCCTTAACACAACCCCGTAAATAAAGTAGGCAGGTAGATATCTTGTCAACTGCTCCTGTTTTTTTACTTTGTTGCGCGATTAAATTTTGACTGGTTTGAGTAAATTTTTGAATTGCTCCTCGAATATCCGCCCAGTTTTGATTTTGCTGATGAAAACATTCCACCTCAAAATCACCAACACTAGCCAACAGTTGACTTATTTTGTTGCTCGAATCTCGATTAATTAAACCGTCAGCAATGAAAGCCCGTCTTAACTTTTGACGATTAACTTTCTTGGGCTTATATCCGACAATTAATTCTCCTACACCTTCAACAATTCTTTTAGGTGTTTGCTGAGGATACTTTGGATAAAGTTTCTTATCACCGCGTTGCAGCTTTTGCTGATTGATTAATTCTACTTGAGAATTTAATTTATTTATATATTGGGTTGTTTGTCGATAAACGTATTTATATAATCCGTCAGCATCAATAAAACCACTGTTATCGGCAGCTTCCCCCGACAACCCCTTCATTAAATAATAGGTAAACACCCCATGCCCCAACTCGGGAAATTCCCAGGATTTTTGTCCGCGATCGCAACTAAGTAAAGCACAAAAACCTTTGCTTTGAGAAGCCCGCTGTCGCAAAACGCTCATTAATTGCCCGGTGGAATTAGTCACGGGAGTTTCTGCATCCCTAGAGCTACCAGCACCCAGTAATGCCATATCACCACTATGACAAGTATCCAAACATAATAACTGTTGCTTGGCAGGACTTTTACTTAACATTTCTACTAATTCCTGCATGGGCAAACCAGTATTTAACAAATTATCTTTATCAGTATCTGAAAAACATAATACAGCTTCTTGAGTCCCCGGCTCTAACATTCCATGTCCGGAGAAATAAAGCATTATCGAGTCGTTAGGCTGAGAATGCAAGATAATTTTCTTTAAACTATCGCGAATATTCTTTAAATTAGGGGTTTTTGAAGCAAAATCGTGATGTACCACAATTTCTTTACTGGGAAACCCTTCGGTAGCTTTAATAAGTGACTCTTCTAAGCCCTGACAATCTAGCGCTGGATAACGCAAAGAAGGTAAGCCAACATCTTGGTATTCGTTGACACCTACCAACAATAGCCAAAGTTTGGCTTCTCCTGATTTTAATGTATAACACGAATCGCTAGAACCTATGCCTAGTGGAGTCATATTTTTTAACCTCTTGATTTATTCTTCTATAATTAATTGGGATTTTTACGGTTCTATTTATTGACTATAATGTGTATCATTTGTCAACTTGCGACAACAAATATTTAACTAATTAATTTATACAATCTAGTTTAGAAATAGTCCATACACAAAAGTGGCGTAATACCAATAAGTCAAATTGACTTAACGTTTCTACAACTGTTTTCTAAGAAGTTTGGTGAATATTTGGGTAAATTTGCAGTTCACTTTAAGATAATCTGCAATCGAGAAGAACTAGAGAAGAATAGTGTTGAATTTGATATGGCTCGTAGCATCGCTTGTAAATTACAAGCAAAAAGCAATTTATAAAGACTAAGAACAAAAATTAAAGATTTTTTAAGCAATTACATCAAGCATCCTCAAACAAGATTTTTCCCTACTTTATATATAGGACATAAAACCAGAGATTATGCACTCAAGTAATATTTTCTTCTTGCTTGGAACAAAAATTTTATACTATTTATATACCCAGAAGTATTGACAAAATTGATTAGTTCGTAACAGCTTAGTCATAATTAATCGTAAATACATCAAAAAAATATTTTGAGAGCAAATAATTTATTTTTATTAAGTACAGCGTAAAAACAGCATTTACTATATTAGTAGCAGTATTTATGATGTCGATATGTATTTGTGAGTGGTAAAGTTTATGCGTTCTCGTAAAGGAATTACCGAATTATTTGCAACTTTCTTGCAATTTGATGCCGATAGAGTAATTGGTTGGGCTACCGATGCCAGACTGCGTAGAAATATTAATAATTGTCAAAGCAAATTATCAAAACCAGAAGAGTCAGAAGATTTCTGGGTTTCTTACTGGTATAAAGAATGGCAGTCGAAAACGAAAAATCTTGCAAGCGGACATTTATCGGCTTATTTGCAAGAAGTTTGTTACTGGGCTGCGAATAAGACAGCTACTAATTTTGCTTCGGGGCAATTTACTTTGTCCGATTGCTTTCAAGCGATTGTCACCAAAACTGACAAAGTGTTGCAGGGTTTCAAGCCCAATATGGGTTTTAATATCAAAAATTATGCAAGTGCAATTTTCAGTAGCGAACTCAAAGAATTACTCAGACAGCAGAAAGAAGTTGATATTTCTACCGATTGGCGACTTTTACGTAAATTAACTCAAAAACGTCTGGTAGAATCTTTAGAAAATGCGGGATTGAATGCTCAAAAAGTTGAAAGTTACGTACTGCTTTGGAAATGCTATCAAGCCTTGTATGCTCCCCGCAAAGAAAAGGGTACTCGCAAACTAGCAAGACCGGATGATACAGTATGGGAAAGTATTGCTCAGCTTTATAATCAAGAGCGTCAAACTCAGATTTCTCAACCGGGGCCAGAATGTAGCGCTCAAGCAGCAGAAAAATGTTTACTTTCTTGCGCTAAAGCCGTAAGGGCTTATCTTTATCCCAACATGGCTTCCTTGAATGCAACCACGGGAGATAATGGAGGAGAATTTCAAGATATTTTACCCCAACTCCGGCAAGATTCTTTACTTTCAGAAATAGTTGTTCAAGAAGAGATTCAAGAAAGAAAATCGCAGCAATCTCAAATTAGCGATGTATTAGTCGCCGCCATCGGTGAATTAGACGAGGAAGGGCAAAAGATAATTAAATATTATTATCAAGGAAATCTTAAACAATCCCAGATAGCAAAGGAATTGGGAGTTAAACAATACACCATATCTCGCCGTTTGAGTAAATGTAAAGAAGCATTATTAATAAAGCTGGCTACTTGGACAAAAGAATCGATGCATATTTCTTTAGACTCGCCGGTACTAGATTATATGAGTACAGTTTTGGAGGAATGGCTGCAAAACTACTACAAACCTGAAGATTCAAATTGACTGTTAAAGAAAATCGCATTAATCTTATTATTCTCAAGGGGAAGCCAAAAGTATGACATTTGATTTAGAAACGCTAAGCCTAAATAGCCCTACAAACCTATGGTTAGAAATTCCTGAAAACCAGCAAACAAAAATATGGGAGAAAAGCCAAGCTTTTTCTACAGATAATCGTCGCTGGATGGCTTATCTCAACCGCTTGAGTTTAAACGCATTTTTACCTTGGTTTAAAGAAGAGTATGCAATAAACGCCAAAGTATTTCCGAATGCGGCGACTTTACCCAGCATTTGGGAAGTTACCAACGGTACCGGAATTTCTTTCAACGGTAAAAAATTGGTATTGATTCCCAGTGAAGCTTTAGATATATCGGAATTACGAGTACCCCAAGAATGGGTTGATATTCCTAACTGGAGCGCCGATTATTATGCAGCAGTACAGGTAAATATAGAAGCAGGATATATCAGAATTTGGGGTTATACATCCGCAGTAAACTTAAAAGAAAAAGGTACCTACGACGCTAACGAAAGAACTTATTGCTTGAATAAAGAAAATTTGATTGCCAACTTTAGTATTTTAGGGATAGCAGCACAACTTTGTCCCGAAGAAATCACCAAAACCCAAACTGTTCCGTTAACGGAATTGTCTGCAACTCAAGCAGAAAATTTAATTACTCGTTTAGGAAACTCTCAATTAATTAACCCCCGTCAAGCAGTACCTTTTACCATGTGGGGAGCGCTTTTAGAACATGGAGGTTGGAGACAGGGATTATACGAAAAACGTCAGGGAATGCCAAAACAATGGTCAATTCGTCAGTGGATGCAAGCTGGAGTTTCAGAATTCGCCCAGCAATTTGGTTGGGGAAGCATAGATTTGCAACCTAGTTTGGCAGGCTTTAGAGGTACCGAAGCACCAACCCAAGAAACAACTTTAATCAAAAAGATTAGTATATCCGGTTTGGAATATCATTTATCGGTAAAACTCAAAAATAGTGATACTCTGCACAGAATTTGGCGCTTTGAATTGCGAAGAGCCACCGTAGGAGAAATGATTCCCGTCGGCGTAAAATTAATGCTATTAACCGAAGACTTGCAGCCATTCGACGGCAACCAAGCCCAAGCCAGAAAACCCGCAGAAAGAATTTATGTAGATGTCGCCTTGGGTGAAGAAGAAGAAGGTTTGGTATGGAAAACCGAACCAGTATCCGATGATTTTGAATATGAAACTTTGTATTTGTAATAGTTGAATTTTGATCAGAAGTTAAAGGCGGGCAGGGATGCTCCGTTAACCGCACCTTACGGTGAACAAGCGAAGCGTGCGGCTTACTTTGACGGTGAAACACTTGCGGTGGTGAGGCAGCGTTAGCGTTCACGGAGTGAGTCGTCAGACTAAAATGCCTATTTTTGAATAAATTTAGAGCTACCGTCAGGCGATCGCCCCACGCTCGAAATTCTCAAAGTCCCTGCTTCCGGATAGCTTTAACTATTCCGACATCGGATTTGACGCTTCGTATTTGCGATAAATTCTTTGAGCAATTTTCAAATACCTATCTAACAAAAGATGATTATCACCATCTGGTAATGATAATTCCACAGCCATTTCAACTTCCGTTACTCCACCAATCTCTTCTCCATCTTTAAAAGCTTGAATCGACCACCAAATTCGAGCAATCGCAGTTTGAGCATCTTCCCTTTGGGAGGAATACCAGAGTCTTTTAGCAATTTGTGTACATTCACAGGAAGTTAAAGCATTTTGATTTAATTCTTCCGTTGCTTGCTGCAAATATTTCTCCAGTTTCGCAAAGTTGTTCGATTCGCACTCAACCGTAAATATCTCCACGCATTCCACAGCCCATTTCACAGCTAAACGATAATCATATTTTTGAAGCTCTAATGCGATTGGATAAGCCCAACGAAATTCAAAAGCCGCTATATTCTCCTTGATATCATCAATTGTTTTTGAGTTAGCTATAAATTCATAATCATCTTTAAGCATAATTTGAAAAAAGCGGTGGGTAATCCTCTATCGGAATAGTTACTAATTGCAAAATGTTTTATAAAACAAAATTATTAAAACAACTTTATTCTCTCAATCTATTTGGTATAGAAGCAAAAAAATCAATGTTAGTTAACGTAATTATAATAATTTTATACCGAATCAAAGTATTTTCAGTATTATTATTGATAAATATCCGGGATTATATAAACAGCTAAAGTTTTAATTAATACGGATTGCGCTTTAGTGAACCCTCTGCTGTTATTGTTAATTTCGCATATTTTCATTGCTGTGCTTGTCTACCATCCACCGTAAGTATAGATAATAAGAATGGCAATTATCGCAACATTTGGGTGCTGTATGACACTGAAAACATTATTAAGTAAGTCGGCACGAATAAAGTATAGCTAAACATGCAGGTAAATTCTCTTTAAACCCGAAGGGCTACTTACTACTGCAATTCCTCATTGCTTAAATTAGAAATTTTCTGCAATAATCCTTCAACGGAATAGTTTTCTGGCATGATTCAATTATTCCGATAAGGTTTTTCGGTGCTTATGCCCAGATTACTTAATATTTTATTGAGTAAGGCAGTGTAATTACTGATTATATATATTTATAAGTAATTTATGATTGTTCAATATGGCTGTTCTGTACTTACTATGCTAAAAATGCTCAACTAAACCTTGAAATTCATACTACATAATAGATGTAGACTTTTTCCCTATTAATATATTTTTTGAATTTTTAAGCTTTGAGCGATAAAACCCAGATTTTAGTTTTGAACTAATTCATGGGTATACATAAGTACTGAAGCACCTGAAATATTATTAAATTTCAATCTGGCGAGCATTTAGCTTTGCCTATGTGGTAATACCTAAATATTTAAAGTAATATCCACAAAATGATTGAAAAATTTATTTGTTGAATTATTGAATTAGTGTGTGAGGCTAGATTCGTTATGTTGAAATCATTAGCATTAAGAAATGATGCTATTGGATTTATAGCAATGCAGTTGCAAAAATTACCGCAGGAAACACAAGAGGTATTGAAAATTGCAGCTTGTATTGGCAATAAATTTGATTTAGAAACTTTGGCGATAGTTTGCCAAAAATCTACAAACAAAACTATTTTCGCTTTGCAAAAGGCACTGCAATATGGTTTAATTTCGGCTGATAATAAAGCTTATAATATTGATTTTGAATTAACAACACGAGAAGCTGATTCGGCTCTTCCTTATATTCCCAACTATCATTTTTCACAAAATCAATTTCACGAAGCTTTTTATGCAGCGATTCCCGATGCAGAAAAACAAGTAATTCATTATCAAATAGGTAGATGTCGGCTGCAAAGAATACCGACAGAGCGGAGAAAATTCCGCATTTTTGAATTAGTTAATCAATTAAATTACGGAAAAGATTTAAATCTAATACCTACAGAAAAGAACGAACTTGCTGAACTAAATTTAATTGCTTGCTTAGAAGCAAAAAACACAACTGCTTATGAAGCAGGACTTAAATATGCCAACATTGGATTATCTTTGTTAGAAGAAAATGCTTGGCAAACTCAATATTCAATTAGTTTATCATTTCATGAATTAGCTGCTGAATTTGCTTGGCTGTGTGGTGACTATGAGGCAATGGAGCAATTTTCTGATATTGTCATAGCAAGAGCTTATACAGTACTAGAACAAGTTAATATTTATAGAATTAAAATTCAATCACTTACTTCCCAAGGTAAACTAAATCAAGCTATTAATATTGCTCAAGAGATTTTACAACAGTTGGATATAGAGTTTCCGGAAGCACCCACCCAAGAAGATGTTCACCAAGCGATCGCCGAAATTGACAAAGTGCTTGGAGACAGGAAGATTGAAGATTTGGTTAATCTCCCAGTCATGAAAGATGCGGAAAAAATGGCTATTGTTGAGATTGCCTGTAGCGTTATGCCAGCCGCTTATATATCTGGTTCCCCCTTGTTTCCATTACTGGTTGCCTTGTCAGTTAAGCTGTCTATTCAATATGGAAATACATTATTTTCAGGCTCAGCTTATGCTCCCTTCGGCATCATTGCTTGCAATATGAAAAAAGATGTAGAAAAAGGAGTAAAATTTGGTCAGTTGGCACTTGAACTTGTATCTAAAATGGATGCTAAAGTTGTAAAGCCAGAAGTAATCAATGTAGTTGGCTCGTTTATCTTACATCGTCAATTACATATCACAGAAACATTACCGCTTTTAAAAGAAGGATATTCCAGTGGACTAAAAGTTGGAAATTTAGAATTTGTGGGATATATTGCTCATAATTTTTGTTTAAATTCTTTTTGGAGCAGTCAGCCATTAAGTAGCTTGGAGCAAGAAACTCGTACTTATTGTAACGAACTGGTGCAATTGAATCAATTGACAACAGCTAATTGGTGTAGAATCTATTGGCAATCTATTTTAAATTTATTAGGGTTTTCACACAATAGCAGTATTTTGTCTGGAGAAGCTTTTCAAGAATTAGAACTTTTACCGCAAATACTTGAATCTCATGACTTAGCCGGGTTGTATATATTTTATTTATATAAACTTATGCTTAGTTACTTATTTGGAGAAGTGAAACCAGCTCAAAACTATACAACTGAAGTTAGGCGTTATTTTATGGCTACTCCTGGTACTGTCCTTGAACCTGCCTTTTATTTGTATGATTCTTTAACAGCTTTAAGTTTACAATCAAAAGATAAAGCAGACATGCTACAACAGATAGACCAAAACCAAGCACAGTTACAACAATGGGCAAATTATGCTCCTATGAATCACCAACATAAGGTTGATTTAGTAGAAGCGGAAAAATACCGGGTTTTAGGGCAACAATCAGAAGCAAGCGAAAAATATGACAAATCAATTTCTGGAGCTAAAGCTAATGAATATATACAAGAAGAAGCTTTAGCTAACGAACTTGCAGCTAAATTCTATCTTAATGGTGGTAAAGAAACAATTGCAGCAGTTTATATGAAAGAAGCCTACAGTTGTTATGCCCGTTGGGGAGCTAAAGCTAAAACGGATGATTTGGAAAAACGCTATTTGCAGCTAATTAGATAAAGATATATATGCATGGTTAAAATGAAATTAAGAAGTTGAAAAGTTTGCCTATATTTTGATATCAGCCAACGGATTAGTTCCTAATGCGACTTTTCCCCAACGCATCACATTAGCTGCCGCAACACCTGCTCCACCCATGCCATAAATTAATACCAAATCGTTTTCTTTTATTTTTTCAAGTTGGGCAGCATAGTAAAGATTAGCTACAGTCAAAACTGGGCCACAATTACCATAATGAGGATAAAGATTAATTGTTTGCTCGGGATTAATATCTAAAACCCGTGCTGCGAAGTTAGCAAACCAGGCAGAAAGGGTATGAAAAATAAAAAAATCTATCTGGTCAAGCCTTACTCCAGCAACCTCACAAGCTCCTTTGCAACAAGTTTTAAGAAATTCTTCGGCTAATGTATTGGCAAGCTTATTAGCATCATTTGATATTTGTATATGCACTTGTGGGTTACCATGAGAATTATTAACTGGTCGAGCAGAAACAACATCCATTATTCCTGTATGTATAACCTTAGTACCAAGAACACCTTGTGATGGCTCAAGCGAACTAACTAAAAATGCACCTGCGGCATCGCTCGTAAACCAAGACATAGTATCTGCTTCATCGAAGAAATGAGCATAAGTACAAGAAACAACTACCAAAACCTGATTATATTGTCCGCTTTGTACTAATGCTGATGCCGTTTGTAGTGCAATTGGAGTACTACCAGTTCCTCCATTGATATTCCATGCTGCTCCTTTCAAACCCAACCGATTAGCAAGAAATGTAGCATTACCTAAAATAATTTGTTCTGGCCATACAGACGCTACAAGCATGAGATCGATTTCATCTATAGTAATTTGTGACGCTGCCAATACATCACAAGCTGCTTGATACTCTAAGGTTAATGAAGATTCATCAGGACTTAAAACCCATCTATTAATAGTCCCTCGAAAAGGGTCTGACAGATAAGGTTGCATTTCTTCTTCAAACACATTTCTCGGTACAGAATTACTAGGTGATAAAAATCTTGCTAAACTCTGTTCTTCTATTTTTTCAAATAACTCTGGATATCTTTGTCTATAATAATCATTTGTTCGCCGAATACTTGGAAAACTAACTGCCATAGCTCGGATTCCTACAGGTTCGTTCACAACTTTAAATTTCCTTTATATTTTTATAGTTAGCTAATAATTTAATTTTCAGTTTATTTAAGAATTTAAAGTCTCAATACGACTACCAATTGGTGCAATTTGATTTGAATCAACCGAAACATCTATTACAAAAGGTTTATCTGAGTTCATAGCTGTTTCTAGTGCTGCCTGAATATCAGATTCTTGTTCCACACGCATAAATTCAGCACCCAGGCTGTGGGCTAATTGAGAAAAATCAGTCTGAGGAACTTTTGTATCTACTTCTTGCAATTTTAATAGTGTCATGCCCTGACTGCACATATTATAAAGCTGGTCATTCAGAACAATCCAAACCGCAGATATATTGTATCTAACGGCAGTGCTGACTTCATTGTTCATCAACATAGAACCATCTCCGACGATAGCAACAGCTTTACGCATATTTACCATCCCTGCACCTACAACACCTGTAGTGAAATGTCCCATACTACCAAACCAAGTACTTACCCGAAAACGTTCTGAGTCGTTGAATTGTAAGTGATTAATAGCCCAAGCAAAAGAATTTCCAGCTCCTGCCATAACAACAGCATCACTATTTTCTACAATGTGTTGTTGAATTGCTTGCATAAGAAATTGAGGACGAATCAAACCTTCTGTTTTTGGTGCGATCGCCTTGCGTTTAGGAGTTGGTAAATCTATATTTGACAACTGTTTTGGATGCTCTGGAAAATATTTTAGGATAGCTCTAACAAAAGCTTCTATGTCAGATTGAATACCAACAGTTTCAGCTTCAGGGTAGGCAATTCCTGGTACTTTTGGGTCAATATCAACATGAATAAAGCCACGAGAAGGAACCATTACAGGATTATAAAATGAGGTGGCTTCACCTAAACGACTTCCTAAAACCAACGTGCGTAGAGGGCGATATTCTTGCATATATTGTAAAACAGACTCATGCCCTGCAAAGCCTGTAACCCCAACAAATTGAGGATGATTTTCGGGAAAGATACCTTTGCCACGAGGGGAACACATTACTGCTGCACCGGTTTTCTCAGCTAGTTGGCGAATTGCTGCTGCTGCTTTCCTTGCTCCAAAACCAACCCAAATAGCAAAGGGAGCCTCAGATAATAATTTGGCACATTCTGCTACAGTCTGCTCGCTTGCTGTAGCTAAAGACTGGGATAAAAAAGTTTGTGACAACGGATTTTCAGTTAAACTGCTTTGAATTGCACTAGGAATACTAATATGAGCAACAAAACCACCAGGTTGCGTTAAACCTAAAGCTAATCTCCGAGCAATCTCTGGAAGCTGGTCGCTATTTTCAAGAGTGGTTGCATAATCAAATATAGTTCCTGTAGTAAATATGTCTGCATAGGGCATGGTATTAGCTCCAGTTTCTTGTACTGCCCAACGCCCGCGTTGTGCGGTTGAGGTCATGCCCGATAACAAAATCACCTTTGCACCTTCCCAGCGAGCAGCCATCAATCCTGTCAAGGCATTGGTAATACCCGGTCCTGTGGTGGTAAATACCACGGTGGGACAGTCATTAGCAAAATAAGCTTCTGTGGCAGCAAAGGCGGCACCTGATTCGTGACGGCAGTGAATTACTTCAATCGAACTTTGTTGCAAGCTGTGCCATAAACGAGCGATCGCACCTCCAGAAACCCCAAAAGCATGTTTAATTCCTTGTTTTTCGAGTATTCTGACTATTGCTTCGGCAACTGATACAGACTTAGCAGACAAATTTTCCGCGTTTTTATCATCTGAAGCATTGTCTAAACCTTCAGAATAGTTAGATGGATTAAATATTCCTGTCATAATTACAATATTTTTGTGAATTGATAATACTTAGTAAAATTGGTTGCGGTAAAATTCTTCGGAATCAATCAAACGAAATAATAATAGACCTGTCCGATTTGTTTTAGCAGGTTCTTATTTTAGTCCGTAGTTGCGCTTATAGCGCGGGCATCGCAACTACAAACCCATCAATTTCTATTGATTGATATTTCGGATTCTAGTACCCTACCACATTAATGAAAGCGGGGTTTGTGTAAATCAGGACTTACGTAATTGTCACAACATTCGGGTGGTGCGTGACATTACAACCCTGATTAATACGTTAAAAATTTAATTAAGTGTCACAGCACCCTACAGCAGCAATGTGCCGGTTGCGTAAGTCCTGTAAATCTTAAAAATCCTCTTCTCCCCCTGCTTCCCCTGCTCCCCCTGCCTGTCCCACCCGGCATTTTTAATGTGGTCGAACACTAGCAGCTAGGGCACGCCATATATGCTAGTAAGATTTCAGCCCTGCAAAAGATGAAAGCTAGTAGTCTATAAACTTAAAATTTCTAATGGGAAGCAAGTAAACAATAAAGACATTTTGTTTTTACGATTAATTCGTAAATTTGAGTTCATGAATTCCTAATATAAATGTGTTATATACCAAATATAAATTCTTCACTTCTCATAATTAAACAGATTAACTAATCTTAATTAATCTCATTAGTTTTGATAAGCAGTTGAATCTATAAAGGATGAAAGGTTTATAAAGACATACTCGATTATGTTTAAAAACCGAATCGAAACAACATTAATATTTTCTTTATATTTACCTCTCTATGTGAAATCTTATATATTAGTTAACTTCAATTCAAGTGTTTTATTTAACAATTACATATTATTTTTAAGTAATTTATCATAACAATTAAATTTGAAATGAGTCATTAAGCTTAATTTCAATATGCTCTACCAAGAAAATATAGCGCTTTTCACTTGGGTGCAATACACTGCTGATTTACCTCACCCCCATCCCCTCTCCTTATTAAAGAGAGGGGTGTATTCTATTCAACTGAAAACTGCTATAATACATACCTCATATAGGAATCCGATTTGAATATTCAAAAAAATTAGATGTTTGTAGGGTGTGTTACGACTTTAGTCTAACGCACCAAAACCCTTGTTTAATGGTGCGTTGCCCGCAGCAACCAACATATTCTACGTACATTATGCCCTCTGGGCACGCTCCGCTAACAAAAATCAACGCCGCAATTCCTATACAAGTAAGTCGGCAGAAAAACGCAACTATATAACAAGATGTAAATTAACTTTAAACCCTTATTGCCACTGCCAACTGCTCTGTCCTAATTACAATTTTCAACGCCAACCTACTTAATTACGAATTATACTCACTCCACCCGACAACGATTTTTATCATCGCAACCAAGTCTTTCGGCTCGTTGCTTAATTACAGTTTCTAAATTAGGTCTTCCAGTGAGACGCAAACGCAAATCCGCCCAAATGCCGTAAATAAAGTTGGCGATCGCTCCTAAAATCGGCAGCTTTGTAATCGCGTAAACCCAACCCATTCCTAAAGCTTCGTAGACTCTCCGGAATACTTCAACGTTTTTAATTACCGTACCGTCGGGTAATATACCGTGAATTCTTCCCATTGCGGTTTCAAAATCGATGCCAGCATTTTCCTCTGGGTTGTAATCGTCTGCTGCAATATCAACAAATGCAACTTTTCCTCTACCAGCATCTTTTTTCTGCAAAAAATTAACTTCTCGCAAACAAAGGGGACATTCACCATCGTAAAGAAGTTTGATTTCCCAGGTTTGATTAAAATTTTGGTGGGAATTATTTATCGTACTTGTTGAGGAAGACATAAAATTTTAACTTGATTTATATAAGTCGGATATATGGCTAATATATATATTGTGACAAAATATGAAGAAAAGTAAAGAAAATTAGGAATCTGTTTGTGGAAGCAACATAAAGAAACCTCACCCCGCCCTTACGGGCACCCCTCTCCTTATAAAGGAGAGGAGATGGGAGTGAGGTTAATAAGTTACATGCAAATCAAACGAAACTAAATCCTTGGTCAAAGTTAGATATATTTTGAGTTACCACAGCAATCAAATCATCAACTCCGGCTGTAAAATCTCCAGATTTATTGGCATCGAAATACAAACCTGTTCCTCTAGGTAATTCAGCGTCGTTAATTTCTTGTAATAGATAATCGGATGCTTTACCTTTTAGTACAATCGTATCCTGACTTACTTGAAAATCTGTAATTAAGGCGTAGTCAAAGATTCCTTTCCCGTGGTAGAAGACGTTGTTTTTATCTCCTAAACTAAAAGTATCTTTTCCGAATCCCCCGGTTAAGCTGTCAATTTCACCCATACCGAATTGATTGCCGACACCGGTTAATTCATCGTCGCCGAAGCCACCGTTAAGGGTGTCGTTACCGTTTCCACCAATTTGGACATCATCGCTATTAAGAAAACCAGAACCAAATTCAATATTTCTAGGTTTACTAACTAAATTTGAGAGGTTGTTTTCTTCAATTTGTCTATTTTGTCGATTTTGACGAGAATTATTTCGACTAAATCCACCAAATTTAAAATCCCCATTCAAAACATCGTTACCGTCTCCACCGAGTTGAGTGTCTTTACCGAAGCCACCGTTAAGGGTGTCGTTACCGTCTCCACCAAGTTGAGTATCATTGCTATCCAATCGGCTAAAGCGATTTTGACGGATGTCATTGTTGCTTAACTCGGTAGAAAAACTTTGGCGATTTAGCTGACTTCTTCTACCAAAGTTGGAATCACCGTTGATTTTATCGTCACCTTCTCCACCATCGAGATAATCGTTGCCAAATCTACCAAAAATTTTGTCGTTACCGCTCAAACCTTTAATTAAATCGTTACGAAAACTGCCCTTTAAATAATCGTTAAACTCAGTACCTTTAATTTCACGATTTATGTTTGGTTTAGATACGGCTAAGTTATCTGCAATATTTTCGTTACTAGCATTACCTATCTTCACTAAAACGGTTTCGTTATCTTCTAATACAGAATCATTCAGAAGATTTACGGTGATTGTTTTGCTGGTTTCACCGGGATTAAAAGTCAACTTACCTTTACTTTGGGCGTAATCTTCCCCCTTGGTTGCCGTACCGTCGATAGTTTCAAAATCTACCGTCACAATCGAACTGCTAACATCTGACAAGTTAACAACAAACTCTAACAATCCTTCCTTAGAACTGTTTGCGTCGTCAATACTAAGGTTGGGAACAATAAAAGCATTGTCTGGAATAATGTAATCCGGGTCTGTATTGCGACTAATAATGTCCGAAAGCGTGGTGGTTTGTAAATCTGGATCGAGAACTAATAAATCCTCAAGCTGATTCAAATAAAAGAAGCGATCGCCGTCTCGGAGCCGAGTAAATTGGTCGATAAGAACTTTACTAAATAGTTCGCCAACCAAACCACCGTTTACGGGGTCTTCGGATATTCCACCAATCCAAAAATCAACTTGTTCTACCGATTCGTAAATTGATGCAAATCTAGCTGCAACTTCTGGATCGGAAGTAATTCCTTGCTGTCTATCGGTTGTCAAAAAAGCGGTAGCGGGTCGCAATCCCAAACCCCTACGAGCATCGTTATAGCTGGGAAGTCCAACATCTCTCCCCCTTTGAATATTCACCGCTGCTAAATCAAAACCACCAGTTGCCGGGGCATCGGTACCAACTCCAAATAAGAAGTTTCGCACGCCATCGACTACCAAATTATCAACTGCTTGGGATTGTTGGGTAGTTAATCCAGCAAGCACAGAATCGGCACCATTATTAATAATTTTGTCTGTGGTGAAAAAGGCTTCCCCTAACGGAATAGTTCCGGCGGAAGTACCATCGGCATTAACGCGCCGCAATTCTGGAGAAAGTTGGGAATGTCCCAAACGAAAACTGACGTTGGCAAATTCTTGACTAATTCTAGGGTCAATATTTGGCTTGTAGCCAGAATAATTTTCGACTAAATTCTTACCAATTAACAACGGCAGATAATCGTTATAGGTAATTTGCTGAATTTGAGCGCCGATGACTTTACGAGCCGATTCATAGATAAAATCGTTTTTCGACAATCCCGAATGCTCTAACAAATTTAAAATGTCAGAGTCTCCAGCTTCGATTCTACGAGCAATATCTTCGGCAACAGAATTATGTTCTCTAACAAATAAGGTATGAGCGGCGGTTAATCCAATTTGTTCGTTAGCCCTGGGGTCTCCAGCTATAAACAATTCTTCTTGTGGCAATCCCAAAGGATTCCCATTAGGGAAAGGAGGATTAGCAGTATTAAACGGTAGCAATTCCTCACCATTAATATTCTGGCTTTTCAACTCCCCACTACCATCATTAGCTCTTAAAAAATCTGCTCGGTCTTTTTCGGAGCCATATACCTGGGAACCATCAATAAAAGAAGTTATCTCATTAACCTGCTGGCGAGGTTTTCCTTCTATTCCGGTACCGGAAGCGGCAGTAATTCGAGTCAACGGAATAAATGGAGTACCTGCTTGACGCTGGCTCGGAGCTTCTAATTGAGCAATTGCAATTTCTCCATTTTCGGGAGCAACTTCAGCATTAGAAACAAGGCTATCAACTGCTGGTAAACTTTCGGGTGCAGTATTGCCTAAAAAGGGAAGAATCAATCCTGAAGGTTGTAGGGAAGATGCCGAACTAGCTTGTCTTACGTTTACATTTAGTTGCGATTGAGCAACACCCAAGCGAGGAAGATTCTTGGCAATTGGATCGTCAGCATCCACCGGAATAAAAAACGCTTCATTGCCTCCTTCATTCAAATCTAAATCGTGGTCGAGAAACTGCCCCCATTGCCAAATCCAGTCGCTGGCACCAATTGCATTGGGTACGGATTTAGTTTGTGCGGAAATCGCATTACTAATTTTACGAGGGTTAGGAAGTTTCGATGGACCGATAAATGGATTATTTGGCTGACTTTTGGTAATACCTCTAGGTAAATTGAACCCGTCTTCATAAGCTGGTTTGAGCAGTCTTCTTAACAGCGAACCAGCTTCACCTAAATTATCTGGATGATTATCAGAACCATTAATAGTTCGGAATTTAATCATTATTTTCTCCTTTTTACGAGTGTGGATGCTATTTCTACACCCCGAACAATGCCTTCATTAATTTTTTGAGTTTCTAAGTTTTTGAATTAATGATGGTCGTATAAATACTCTTCAGCTTTCTACTACAAAATTATTATTTGGATTACAGATTAATATTTCACGTGAATTCAAACACCAGAACAAAGTTACTCTTGAAAAAGCCGGATGAAAGTAATTATTTTCACCCTTTTCCCTTTGCCTTATGCCCCCTGCATTCTTATAAACCAATAAATTCGTAGTTTTATTCAGTTTTTCCCTATGTTATGCAATATGATTCTTGATAGCTCTTTATACCCATGATAGTTAAATTATTTCTTAATGAATTAACTAGAAGACATTTTAAGATTAAAATTTCATTAACTAAAATTATGTGTTTTTAATTATGAGAAACCAATGAATAAATTATTTATGAATCAAGCAGCAATTGCCGCTGTAAAGAGTAGGGGAAGAAAACTATTTTAAGTCAAAAAAACCCCATCGAAATAAACTTTAAAATTTGGGTTGAATTCCCCATCGTCACACGGTGAAAGAATTGGGTTGGGATAACAGCCCCTTCCCAATTCCAGCCTTCTTCCTTCTTCGGCTCAAACCTTCTTCCTTCGTTTTAATGTGATGGGTTCCCTGCCGACTGCCTAAAAACGACTATCTCAATAGCATACTAAGTACTGAAGATGCCCAGTTGGCTTGGCGCACCAGGCTGCCTAAGTCCTATGAAGTTTTATAAATATTTTGATGATGATCGAAAGGGGAGGAGAGGGGAGATATTAATTTTCGGCTTTAAAAAACTAGCTCTGAGACTTACGATATAAAACTTTCTAGAAAAATCTCTATGATTACCCTAAATAAAAATTTATTTAAAAAATGTTACAAAGTTTAGTAAAATGACCTTAATAATAAAATAAGTATTTCTTACTATTGATAATCATGGCGGAACATTTTCCTTGGCTAACCGCGATAGTTTTATTTCCACTTATTGCTTCAGCATTCATTCCATTGATACCGAGTAAAAGTGGTAATCGCGTCAGATGGTATGCCACCGGGGTGGGGATGGCAGATTTTGTATTAATGTGTGTCGCCTTTTGGCGGAATTACGATGCAAGTAGTGCAAGTTTTCAACTAGCGGAAAGTTATGCTTGGGTGCCTCAGTTAGGTTTTAACTGGGCTGTTTCCGTCGATGGTTTATCCGTTCCTTTGGTATTATTGGCTGGTTTTGTAACGACTCTTGCCATGTTTAGTGCTTGGCAAGTTGACCGCAGGTCGCATTTATTTTACTTTCTGATGCTGGTGCTGTATTCGGCACAGATTGGGGTATTTGTGGCTCAGGATTTAATGTTGTTCTTTATTATGTGGGAAGTTGAATTAGTTCCCGTATATTTACTGATTAACATTTGGGGTGGTAAAAACCGACGTTATGCAGCAACCAAGTTCATACTCTACACCGCAGCCGCTTCGATATTTATTTTAGTCGCTGGGATAGCAATGGCTTTGTATGGCGGCGATAATGTAACTTTTGATATTGCGGCTTTGGCAACGAAGGATTATTCGTTAGGCTTCGAGTTGCTGTTATATGCGGGATTATTAATAGCATTCGGCGTTAAGTTAGCAATTTTCCCTTTACATACATGGTTGCCAGATGCCCACGGTGAAGCTAGCACTCCGGTATCGATGATTTTGGCTGGTGTATTGTTGAAAATGGGTAGTTACGGATTAATTCGACTCAATTTAGAATTACTTACCGAAGCACACATTTACTTTGCACCAGTTTTAGCCACCTTGGGAGTAATTAATATAATTTACGGTGCTTTAAATTCTTTTGCTCAAACTCATATGAAACGACGTTTGGCTTATTCGTCAGTTTCTCACATGGGATTTGTACTTTTAGGAATCGCTTCGTTTACAGATTTGGGAATCAACGGCGCAATGTTACAGATGATTTCCCACGGTTTGATTGCCTCGGTATTATTCTTCTTGGCTGGGGTAACTTACGATAGAACTCATACCATGAAAATGGATGATATGGGTGGAATTGGTAAAGTAATGCCTAAAGTATTCGCTTTATGTACGATGGCAGCAATGGCTTCTTTAGCGCTTCCAGGCATGAGCGGATTTATTAGCGAGCTTTCGGTGTTAGTTGGCGTAACCACAAGCGATATTTACAGTTCAACTTTCTGTACCGTAACGGTTTTCCTAGCTTCAGTAGGGATTATCTTAACTCCGATTTATTTACTTGATTTATTGAAACAGGTATTTTACGGAGAAGGAAAAGTTGTTTGCGACATTGGCAATAAGAAATACGAAAATTTAGAAGCAGAAGGAACAGCTTGTTTCGGTACCGATTGCGTTTTACCGGGTGAATCAATTTACAGAGATGCAAGCGCTCGGGAAGTTTTTATAGCAGCTTGTTTCTTGGTGTTAATTATCGGAATTGGCTTTTATCCTAAAGCTGCAATGGGGATATATGATGCCAAGACAGTAGCTGTGAATGCTCAAGTTAGGGAATCTTATACCCGAATAGCTGAAAGCAATCCCGGTGTTTACGCAAGAGGAAATGCGACACCTAAAATTGCTAAAGCTGAAGTTGTTCCGGTTTTGGGGACAGTGAAGTAGTGATTCGGTAGTACGGGAAAATTGAATAAATAATTTAGAGACGTTGTGTAATGCAGCGTCTTTGTTTTTTGGTTGTAACTCCAATCGTTTTTTAGGAAGATTATTAGTAAAAAATAACCGCAGAGACGCAGAGAGCGCAGAGGAAACAGATAAAGAGAAATAGGTGATAGTAACGTAGAGATGTTACAGCACAACGTCTTCATGTAAATCACGTCTGAGGTGAATTAATATACAAGGGTGTGTTACGGCACAAGAAATGTAGTTGAAAGTCGATCTGTTTGAAAATGCCGTAACGCACCATTATGTGTAAAAAATTATGTTTAATATACAATAATTGGTTAAAAAATAAGTGATTTGCAAGATATACAGCAGTTTGCAGTTAAATAAGGTACATAACTATATTCTAAAACTCTTGTGAGATGGAGAGAAGTTGCAGCGCGGAGGTTCCCACAGTACGAGCAAACTAAGTCGCACCTCAATAATTATTACCCTGGTTTATGGCATTTTTTGCTGCCTTGATATCTATAACCATGTGGGTCTAAATTCATGCAATACTACGTTATATCTATCATGCCAATTATAAATGTCTTGTTCTACATATTCCTAAGATAATACTACTTGGTTATGAGTCCAGGATTATTCTAATTGGACAGTACATCTTTCTTCTACAATATAGTTGTGGAGTGAATTTTTATGAAGCCTACTAATAACGGTTCTGATATCATTATCGAAGAACAAAATAGTTTCGCGCAGGCTACAGCTTCAGCAAGTGCTGCTAGTTTTCTGGAACAATTATTCGACAACCAAACAGTTGATCTGCCTCTAAGTGCTAGTGCTGATGCAATAGCAAGCGCCTCTACCACAACTATTGGTTTGTATAATTCAACACCTATAAAAACCGCTAATGGGGCAGATGTTATTAAAGGGATTGGCAAAGCTGAAAGTATTGCCAGAGCCATAGCTTCAGCCAAAGTGGAGGCAATAATTGAAGCTATTAACAACTCTAATATTGATGTTAGTGCTGCTGCTACTGCATTTGCTAAAGCAGTTGCCAACGCCACTGCTGTAGGCATTGATAGCTCAAGCACTATCTCTACAGGTAATGCAAAGGATATTGTTGTTGGAGAAGCAACTGCCATTGGCATAGCAGAAGCTATTGCAGAAGCCTCAGCAAATATTTCATCCATTAACGATGAGTCTAGTACTGTGAAACTTGATACCTTCGCCGAGGCACTAGGAACTGCTGTAGTCAATGCAGAAGCCATTGGTATCAGGGGAGGCAAATACGACTTAGGAAATGGTAGTGACATAATCAGAGCCAGTGCCACGGGTGTTGGTCTCAATATGGGTGTAAAAGACGTTTTGATCGATGGTGGAAGAGGCAGTGATACATTCGATCTTCAGAGTGGCACGGGTGAAGTAATTGGCGGAAAAGGAAATGACCTGCTCGTTTTAGAGGGCAGCATGACTGATTACACTTTTACTACTTTAGATTTGAAGCTTGGGGTTAATATCCAAGATAGTAACAACAACACCGATCTATTCGTCAGTGGGGTTGAGGAATTTAAATTTGTTGCGGACTCTGACATCACTTATAAATACGCCGACTTGGTATTTACCTAACTGCGATTTAGCCATCATATTGCTGGGATTAGTTCAGTTTTAATTCATTTTTTAAGGTTTCATTTCGTGACATAATCCCACGGTTCCACTTCGTTTATGTCGTCTCAACCGTGGGATTCTGGGGTAAAACAGAAATTGCAGTCTGAGACTGTCTTACATTTCATAACCTAAAATACAGTTGCTGCCGGGAGCAATATTCTCTCCCCTTGTCTGAACAGATCGATTTGTTAACTGAACCGTATTGTTTCATAACCCAGCGGGTACCAAAAAGTTTTTCTATAGCTGCGATCGCGAATCAAAATCGCCGCTATGGAAAGATTAGAAAAAAGGTTTAAAGCTGATGTCACAAGAGTTACCGCAGACAAGAAAGTCCAAAACTTACCAACAACTTTGATACTTTTATAACTTGAATAAATATAAATTATCACATAATACTTGATTAAAAGTGCAAAGTAGCATAATATTATCCGCCTTTTAGCTGTTATTTAACCTTATTGTTAAGGCATATATTCTTTCTTTAAAAAATATTAGGAATTGAATGAATAATTTATTTCTTGTCTAGAATTTTGGGGAGGGATTATGTAATTACATCGCATGGTCTTTCTGCATCAGAATAATTAAGGGGACATGTTGTACGAGAGTGCGATTAGCCCGACTCGGGAAGAACCTCAAGTAGTCTAGAGCTAATCTTCCGCAACCTGTTACCGATAAGTTGATAGTTTTGATAGGTTCGGTTCCCATTTAGAAGTATTTCCTACAGCAGCAGGCTGCGTACAGTCTGGTAGTTATACCTGTCAACAGTTAACATCTGATAATCAATTTTATTATTAGGAGAAAATAATGTCTTTGCAAAATGTCAAAGCTTTTTACAAAAGACTAGCGACTGATGAAGCTTTACGTACTCAATTGCAAGCAGTAGGAAGTAAAGATGAATGTAGCCAAATTGTTAGAAATGCTGGCTATGATTTCACTTCTCAAGAATTTGAAGAATATACGGCTCAGTTGTTAGAGTCAAATTCTGATAACGGCGAAATAACCGACTTAGACGGGGTAACCGACTTAAATGAAAAAGAACTAGACGCTGTTTTTGGTGGAGCTTCGTCAATTGTTGGTAAGCCTATTATACGTCCTCTGTATGGGGTTGTTGAATATCCGTGGCCAAGACCACAGCCAATGTATGGAATAGTTGTGAGAGACGACTTACCAAAGCTTGACAAAAGAGAAGATAACAGAAAACCATCAAGGAAAGCCGACTTATTTTAAGGGTAAGATGGGCAAAAAGCACTTTGCCAGTGCCTATATCTTTTCCTTTTTCAAGGAATCTATTAAAGATATCAAAACAGCAACGAGTGCAAGTGCATTCCAAATGTCAACTCAAATAAACTGAGATTTCAGGCTCGATTTCTCAGAGGATGTAAGGATGCGCTATAAATGATACTCGAAACTGTTGAGATCCCCCTAAATCCACGCCATTTGCTACAACGGGGGGAACCCCCCTTCGGGTATCTCCCTTCGGGAGACGCTCCGCGAACGCTAGTTTGGGGGACCCAAACCGACACCCCCAACTAGACTCACCGCAACGCAATGGCTCCCCTTTAAAAGGGGGACTTTAACCCACGCCACTTGCTACAAGTCGGGGAACCCCTCCGGGTATCTCCCTTCGGGAGACGCTCCGCGAACGCTAGTTTGGGGGACCCAAACCGACACCCCCAACTAGACTCACCGCCCAACGCAGTGGCTCCCCTTTATTAAGGGGGGCAGGGGGGATAATCCGAGAATTGCGATAAAAACTATACTTTCCAAACATCCTCTCAGTTCACATATATTTCTCCTTTCCTAAATAATTTAGTTGAGTGTGCATTAATGAATAAGTATCGCAGGATTAGTTATGCAGTTTGGGAAATCACTTTAAAGTGTAATTTAGCTTGTCAGCACTGTGGTTCTCGCGCTGGGCATACAAGAGCGAAAGAACTTTCTACGCCGGAAGCCCTTGATATGGTCAAACAGTTGGCAGAAGTCGGGATTACAGAAGTTACTCTGATTGGAGGCGAGGCTTTTCTGCGCCCTGATTGGTTAGAAATTGCTCAAGCGATTACTCAAGCCGGAATGGTTTGCGGTATGACTACTGGTGGTTATGGTATCACTCTTGACACCGCACGCCGGATGAAAGAAGCTGGAATTAAAGTGGTTTCTGTATCGGTTGATGGCTTAGAAGCTACTCACGACCATCTGCGTGGTAGAGAAGGTTCCTGGCAATGGGCGTTTAAGACTATGAGTCATCTTAAGGAAGCTGGTATTCCTTTTGGTTGCAATACTCAAATCAATCGCCTTTCTGCACCGGAATTCCCCTGTATATATGAGCGTATCCGCGATGCTGGTGTTTTTGCATGGCAGATTCAGTTAACTGTACCGATGGGGAATGCTGCGGATAATAACGACATTCTGTTGCAACCTTATGAATTACTGGATGTGTATCCAATGATTGCCCGTGTTGCTCAAAGAGCTTTGCAAGAGGGAGTCCAAGTACAGCCAGGGAATAATATCGGTTACTATGGCCCCTACGAGCGATTGCTACGGGGAGGAGATGCTTGGTCTTTTTGGCAGGGATGCAACGCTGGATTATCTACTTTGGGGATTGAAGCAGATGGTGCAATTAAAGGTTGTCCCTCATTACCGACTTCAGCCTACACGGGAGGAAACATCCGCGATTATTCACTGCGGACAATAATTGAAGAAACAGAAGAATTGCGGTTTAATCTCGGCGCTGGTACTCCCAAAGGAAACCAACACTTGTGGGGTTTCTGCAAGACTTGCGAATTCGCCGAACTCTGTCGTGGTGGTTGTTCTTGGACTGCTCATGTATTCTTTGATAAAAGAGGAAACAATCCTTACTGTCACCATCGAGCCTTGACTCAAGAAAAGCGCGGTATTCGCGAGCGAGTGTATCTCGAACATAAGGCAGAGGGGAATCCCTTTGATAATGGCGAGTTTGCTTTGATTGAAGAACCGATTAATCAACCATTACCAGAGAACGATCCACTTCATTTTACATCTGAGAAGATTCAATGGCCAGATGGTTGGGAGTTTGAAGAGGAATCAGTCGCATCTTTAGTAAGTTCGGTTGGTTAACTCCCGTCTTTACAGAATTTCAAACCTTCACCAACCTTCGGATTTGAGGATTTGTTTTAATGTGCCAGTTGCATTGGGAGCAAGGCATTTTAATAGATACAAACCTTTAACCTTTGACCTTTAACCTCTAACCTTATTATGTCTACAGAAAATGATTTAGTGTCATCCGTTGATGATTCCCAGACAACGCTTTTACCTCGCACTGCTTGGAATAGTCAGGTTGCTTATTTGCGAGTTCTTTTTCGAGCTAAGAAGGCTTTGGATCGAATCGAGAAGGAAACAAACCCCCAACTTGAAGCAAGAGATAAATCTTAGATGGGGTTGTATAAATTCTGTTTCTAAAATCTTGAATTGAAGTATAGCCATCAGTATTTCCCACTTAACACTTTGTCGTTGATACTACGGGTGTGTTGGGACTGGTAGCTATCTTTTTTTATGGTTGAATTTAATTCGCGAGATTGTCTGGCGAATCAGTTTTTTTGTCCAAAGTCCAATATTTTATCTGGTAGTATTTAATTCATATTGACTTTAAATATAAATTAGAAGCAATAGATAAAATATGGGTGTAAATCAACAAGCCGTTAGTTCAATCAAGTCAAATATATGGAAGCTTTATATATTAAAAGGATTAGAGTTTGCTTGGTTTCCCATTCCTGTAATTATTCTTTTTTATGAAAATAATGGTTTATCGTTTGAGCAATCTTTACTTTTAAAGACGATTTTATCGTTATCAGTATTTATATTTGAAATACCTTCTGGTTATTTTGCGGATATTTTTGGTAGAAAGGCTTGTTTAGTTTTAGGGGGATTAGTTTGGATAATAGGATTGCTATTTTACTGCTTTCAAAATAGTTTTTTCGCATTTGCGATCGCGGAAGTTTTATCGGGTTTGGCTGCTAGTCTTATATCTGGTGCAAATACGGCTTTGGGATTCGATAGTTTAGTCAAAATTAACCAAGAGCAAGATTACCGTCATATAGAAGGAAGACTAGGAGCTATAGCGGGAATTGCGGAAGCAATCTGTGGTTTGTTAGGGGGTTTAGTAGCTGCTCGCAATTTGGTTTATCCTTTCTATTTACAAACGATTTGTATATTGTTGTATTTCCTAATTGCTTTAACTTTAGTTGAACCAAATTTACATCAATCTTCAACTAATTCTTCTCAAGCCGGGAATAATAAAAGTACTAGACAAGCAATAAACCATCGGGAAATATGGGAAGCAATCCGTTTATCGTTGTTAGTAAACAAAAAAGTGAGATGGTTAATTTTATTTTCAGCAAACTTTGGAATTATAACCTTTCTTGCCGTTTGGTTATCTCAAGCGGATATGCAAAGTCGTGGTTTAGCAGTTTCTAGTTTTGGATATGCTTGGGCTGCATTTCATTTTATACTCAGCTTTGCTTCTTTTAAGGCAACATCAATAGAAAATATCTTTGGTACAAAAAAGGTATTGTTGGGTTTAGTTATATCATTAGGTTTATCTTATATATTTCTGAGCTTGATAAACCAAACATGGGGAATTATATTTATTGCCTTAATTTATTTTAGTCGAGGGGTTCGCAATCCATTAACATTGAATCTGATAAACCAAAATCTCCCCTCATCAATTAGAGCTACAGCGCTTTCTATAAGTAGCTTTATTTTTCGCTTAGGTTTTGTTGCGATCGCGCCAGTGGTTGGGTGGATAACAGATACCTATAACCTAGATATAGCTTTATTTTTAGTTGGTGTTATTTTTATTATTTTTGGAGTCTTTTGCTGGCAAAAGTTGGTGGAAGCAGAAGTTTTTTAAATAATGATGTCAGATTTTACCTAACATCATTATTTAAGTATATTTTCTCAATTTATGTTTATTTCAACTATCACTTTGTTTGATAAATCAATGCATTATGTACTTTACTTAATGGTTTATCAAAGTGAGAATATTCGCCAGTTATGACTAAGATAAATATTCTGCCATCAAATTCTATATTATTTGAAAGTTGGTTTTCCAGATGGGAATTTTTTGGTTGAGTATCAGTTTCATTCCACCAGTTAACTTTTCGTGTTACTCCTAAAACATACAACGGTTTTTCTGGAAAATATTCTAATACCTTCTGAACTAAATAAACTTCTTTAATTTCGGTGTAACATGATAGCTGTTGGCATAAACTATGTAATTGTGATTTGGATAAACCATGAGGCTGATATTTATCCTTAGGTTTAATATATTGGCGTTCTTCTTCTGCTCGTACAAGTTTATCGTAGTGTTCTTCCGCACGTTGTTTATATGAATTAGCTGTATTTATATCATTTTGCCCGATTAAAAAAGAATAAATTACTTGGCATCCATCAATTACTATTTGTATATCTTTAGCCATTGCCTTTTCAATATATTTTATACCGGCTGGATTTTGCTGATTTAGCAATATCTCACCCATAAAATAATTGGCTAAAGCATGATTTTCATTTGTATCTAAAAAATCCTTCAATAACGGTAATGCTGAAGAATTATCTTTAAAATTCAAAGTTAATTGAATTCTTTGCCAAGCTTCCTCAGTATTTAATTTGTCTTCTAAAGATTTGTTTTCTAATTCATTGAGTGCAGTAAGTGATTCTTGAACTTGTGCGTATTTCTGCCGCCAAGGTGTTGCTGTTTTGTCATACCAAACTTGATTGAAATAGTCAATTAACTTATCTAAAGCAGTCCCTAAAACTTCTCTTGCCGCACTAACTTTTGTGGTAGTAGGTAAAGATATTTGTTCCTGATTTTTAGGAAGACATTGCAAAGCATTTAATCTGTCGCTTAAACATGGATGAGTATCATGATTATCCGTTTTTTCTGCTAAAGCTTGTGTTAAGTATAAGCTACTTTCTGTAGAATCAATTTGCTTGCTGAATGCTGCTTTCATCTCAGTAAAAACTGATTTTGGTGCTTCAATCTCTGTGTTTACTTGTTTGTATATTTTAGAAAAAAAAGAATTTTCTAAAAATCTAGCTTTAATTTCAACATTAATCAAGGCTGAAGCGGTATTTTTAGCTCCTGTCAATTCTAAAGCACATTGGTCAGCTTCGTATTCGTTCATCCGTGCAAGTACAAACGAATAAGCATTAAAAAACGGCACGTACCAATTCAAAAACCTTTCAAAAATAAACCATGAAACTTCATTTCCACCTTCCCCTAATTCTTTCGCAATTCGCTGCCATGTTGAACGTTGACGATAAATCCAAGCACTAAAGCGACTATGATTTCCTGATAAATGACCAAGTTCATGAGCCAGTACTGCACGAAACTCTTCTGTTGAAAGTGCTAACATTAAAGGCAAGCCAATAATCAGGTAATTTTGCTGCCATCCTAACAAACCTAAACGCGGTCTTTGCATTACAGCAGCATTAAAATCGTCTGTAATTAAAATTGAATGAAAACATGGAGCTTGTAGTTTTGATGATAATTCATCAACAAAAGCATATAACCTAGGCAATTCTTTTCGTTTTAAATATAAACCTGTAGGTGGTGGAAAAGATACCCACAAAGAACGCAGCAAAATCAATCCAAATGCTAGTAGAAAAATAGTAACTTGTATTGCTCTAGCATTAAATCTCCTACTAGTAAGCATTAACCAAATAATACCTGTTAACAAAGCCGCAGTTGCAGCTAGTATTACAAAGATATAGGCATAACCTAGTGTTGCTAATATTGCAGTGCGGAATTTATACGCACTTGGCTGCTTGCGTCCAAAAGCCTCTAACTTCTGAACAAGTCTATCAAATTTTTCTTGATTGAGAGTCATTTTTAATGCACCAGTTCCCCAAAACACCAACTTAGCTGATGCACTACTCCCATAGCTTGCGTAAAACCTACGAAAGTTTACTATTCAATAAGAATTGACAACATTTATCAGTGGAGCAATAATATTAATTTTTACTGCAATTGCTGATAAATCTTGTTGATTCAAAAGAAAACCTCCGGCGATCGCTGCATTAATATCCCTTGTGTGATTTAATTAATCCTCAAAATGGAATTTAACCCATCCCTAACCGGAATAGTTATCGGAACAATTACTGTAATTACGACTGTAGCTATAATTTGGTTCACAATAATCATCAGACAATCAAATTTATACGTTCCCGTAAGCTGGTTATTAACTATTCCGACTATCGGAATAGTATTTCTGCTTTCATATGTTTATGGTTTTGAAGTCACTACTGGTTTTGTGACGGCTTATCTTGCTCTATCGTGGATTCCCTTATTCCTTGGTTTACATGCGGGAATGGAGGCTCAATCAGTTTTGAACATCACTTCAATAGTAATTACAGTTGAATTTATTTTTATATTTATATTTCAACTTATCTCAAAATTAATAGACTTCTCTACCGCTATGGGAACAGTAAATTTATAGTCAAACTAAAAGCTTAATTTTTCCGCTGTAAAGCTAATAAGGTAATATCGTCAAATTGCTCGGAATCCCCAGTATGCTCTTTGATAGCAGTAGTAATTTGATTTAATAATTCCTTTGCAGAATCAATTGGTTGTTCCAATAAAGAAATAAGCTTTTTATCGGTGAAGAATTCACTATTACAATTGCGAGCTTCTGTTACACCATCTGTATAACCAATTAAAATTTCTCCTGGGTGTAAGAAAATTTGATTGATGGGGAAACTAATATTTGGTAACATTCCGACGGCAGGTGCAGTTGATTCAAGCTGATGAATTATTTTACCATCGGAGGAAATTATAAATAAAGGTTCGTGTCCGGCATTAATATATGTTAAAAGTCCGGTATCTGGTTCTAAAACTCCAAAAAATAAAGTAGCGAACATACCCAATTCGCCGTGTAATTTAGACACATATTCGTTAGTTAAACAAACGGCTTGTAATGAATTCAGATGAGCTAAATTAGTCAATGGCGATTCACCAATCCACCCTTGTTGAGGTAAATGTTGTTCTAATATTAATTTAGCTTGTCCTCGTAATTGAATTTTACCGGAAAAAATACGAATTAAGCTGCGGAAGAGAGCCATGAAAAGTGCTGCTCCTACTCCTTTGTCACATACGTCGGCAATGACAAATCCGACACTACCATTATCTAATTCAAATATATCGTAAAAGTCCCCAGCGACTTGTCGAGCGGGTTGGAAAAAAGAAGCAATTTCCCAATTATATTCATCAGCAAAACATTTAATTCTCTCGTCAGCAGGCAAAAAATTAAGCTGCATTTCTCGCCCTTTTTCCAACTCCTGATTAAGAGCTTGTGAATAATTTTCGACTTCAGTTAAACTAACTTGTAAAGCTGCTTCAGCACGTTTTCGTTGTAAATAGGCCGTACTAATTTGATGATACATCGTATCAAAAGCAGTAATTACATCTCCTAATTCATCTTTACGTTTTATTGGAGCCGAAGCAAAATTCTGCGATGGTTTATCTTTACTGATTGCTTCTCCTGCTTTGATTAAATCATTTCTCAAGCAAAGAATAGGACGAATTACAATTGGTTCTAATGCAATCCATACACCACCGGTGACAAATATAGAAATTAGTACGACTAAACCAGCAATACGTAAAATATAAGCGTTTATTTCTGGCTGTAGCGAAGCAGTATTATGACGAACTATTAGAAAAGTATCTCTTCCCATCTGTTTTGCTGTCCAACCTACATCGTACCTGGTACCATCTTGGCTGCGAAAGCTTTTCTTCGGATTGCGTTTAAAGTTTAAAAAAGAAAGTTGGGGTTTTTCTCCAAAGCTGCCAATTAATTTTCCATCAGAAGTATAAAACGAACCTCCAACAATTATATGTTTGAGTTCGTCGGTTATCTTAATTTCTTTGAGTTTAACTAAGTTAGATAATTGTTCGTAAATTTCTTCGTCGCTTTCTTCTATACCACTAGGAACGGAAATTTGTGTAAGTACGGAAACTTTTCCTTCTGTTATTTCTTCTATTTGATTCAAAAGCTGTTTTTCTCTTCTAATAATTGAAGGAATAAGCAGAATGACCTCAATTATCAAAATGCTGACAAAAGCAACAGATACAACAAGAAAGGATAGACGTGATTTCCTGATTTTTAAAAACTTTAATAACATAGTTTCGGTTTCCTATTCCCGAAATAACCTCACCCTTAATCCCTCTCCTTCAGGACTTACGTAATTGTCACAACACTCAGGTGGTGCGTGACACTACAACCCTGATTACTACGTTAAAAATTTAATTAAGTGTCACAGCACCCTACAGCACAAATGTGCCGGTTGCGTAAGTCCTATCCTTATTAAGGGGAAGATTTATTTAGTATTTACGATAAAAATATTACGATTTACATTTCCATGACGCTCGTAAATATATTTATCAACTCCATTAATTGCTAAATATATTCCTAAACCACCTATATGTCTTTCTTCTAAAGGTTTATTTAAGTCGTCTGGTTTTGCTTCTAAAGTTGCGTCATACTGCATTCCCCTGTCTTCAAGGTAAATACTTAAATTTTCTTCGCCAAATTCTGCCTGACATTTTATATTACCTTGAATTCCTGCTGCTTCATAGCCATGAATAACAATATTAGTTGCAATTTCATCCACAGCTAAACGCAATTTATATGTTCTTTTGCTATCTAAATTTACTTTTTTCGCTGCTGTCGTTACATAGTCGGATATTACATCTAAAGATTTTAAGTCACCAGGTACTTTTATTGATTCTATTGATTCCATGTAACTTTACGCTTCGACTTTATCGTTATCGTATTCATCCATAATTTTTACACTGTGATGAAACCCGGTTTTCTTAATGGTATCCATCACCATTTCTTGAGGACTAATTATATAAATATCGACGTTAGCTCCCATCTTTTGTTTGGCAAAAATTAATACTCGCAAACCAGCACTGGCCATATAAGTTAAATCTTTCATAAAAATGACTAATCGTTGTGGATTTGTCGCGGCTGCTTTCTCAACTTCGGTTTTAAATGTTGGTGCTGTCGAAGCTTTTAGTTCACCGGATAAAATAATTTTAGCGGTGTTTTTTGTGGTTTCTAAAAGTGCGTTAAATTCCATAGTTTTCTCCTGTTGCTTATTAGTTGTTAGTGGTTATTTATAGCATTAAGTAATTGCTTGAGGACATTAATTAAATCTGAAACCTGCTGATTATAACTTTTAACCTTTAACCTTTAACCTTATTCATCTTCCTACTAAAATAACTACCGAACGAGAACCTACTAAAATTTCTTGCTGATTGTCTAATAAAGGTTCAACACCGGGTTGCCAACTATCTTGGGGGGAAGAAACTCCTGTATTCACAAAAACATGCCATTTTATAGAATTATTTAACTTGGGAATTTCAAAGCCGTGAGTTTCCCAATGCATGTTCATTGCGACATAAATATAATCATCTTTTTGATGTTGATTAGTTTTTCTACCGCATAACATAAATGCAGTTGTGCGACTAGAATCGCTAAAGTCTGGATTCCAAGCTCGAACACCGTGCCAAGTTATATCTGGATAACCATTACTACTTTCTTGATTTAAGAAAGTTTTCTGTCTTAAAATTGGATGGGCTTTACGAAAGGCAATACAGTTTTTAACAAATTTGAATAAATCGGCATTTTTTTCTAACAGCGTCCAATCGAGCCAATTGAGTTCGTTGTCGTGACAATAAGTATTATTATTACCTTGTTTAGAACGTCCAATTTCATCACCCATTAATAACATGGGCACACCCTGGCTAATCATTAAAATCGCCAGTGCATTTCGTATTTGTCGCTGTCGTAAACTATTTACCGATTGATTTTGTGTCCATCCTTCTATGCCACAATTCCAACTGTTATTACTGTTCTCCCCATCGTTATTATTTTCACCATTAGCTTGATTATGCTTGTCATTGTAAGAAACCAAATCGGCTAAAGTAAAACCATCGTGAGCGGTAATAAAATTAATTGATGCCGAGGGAGTGCGACAAGTATGTGCGTACAAGTCTGGGGAACCCTGCAATCTCAATGCCATATCTTGAACGTTGCCATCACCTTTAATAAATTTACGGATGCGATCGCGATATTTTCCATTCCATTCAGCCCAGCGTCCATAATCGGGAAATGAACCAACTTGATAAAGTCCACCGGCATCCCAAGCTTCAGCAATCAGTTTACATTTAGCTAAAACTGGATCGAAAGCTAAAGTTTCTAATAAAGGTGGATTCGATAATGGTGCCCCCCAAGGGTCCCTTCCTAATATGGAAGCTAAGTCAAATCGAAAACCATCAATATGATATTCGCTTACCCAGTAACGCAAGCAATCTAAAACCATACCGCGAACGATGGGATTATTACAGTTAAGTGTATTTCCGCAGCCACTAAAGTTGTAATAATAACCCTCTGGCGTAAGCATATAATAAGTCTGATTGTCAATTCCCCGGAAGGAAATATAATGCCCTTGTTCGTTTCCTTCGGCGGTATGGTTGAAAACTACATCTAAAATTACTTCGATACCGTTTTGATGCAGGGCTTTAATTAAAGCTTTTAATTCGTCGGCTTGCATCCCTAATTTACCAGTGGCAGCATAACCGGCTTTAGGAGCAAAAAAACCTAAAGTACTGTAACCCCAATAATTGTATAATGTTTCTCCGGTTTCTGTATTTAAACGAGAATTTTCAAATTCATCAAACTCGAAAATTGGCATTAATTCAACAGCGTTAATTCCTAATTCTTTTAAATAAGGAATTTTCTCGCTGATTCCGGCAAAGGTTCCGGGATGTTTAACATTAGAGGAAGGATGTTGTGTAAAACTACGAACGTGCATTTCGTAGATAACTAGTTCTTCGGAAGGAATTTCTAAAAGACAATCGTCTTCCCAATCAAAATCTTCAAAGGCTATTTTAGCTCGGTGTTGATATATATCATCCCAATTAGGTTGTACTCCCCAAACATCGCGACCACCGATAAGTTTGGCATAGGGGTCTAAAAGTATTTTACTACTATCAAACCAATGACCTTGCTTAAAATTATTTGGCCCATTCATACGATAGCCATATTCAATATTTTCATAGTCTAAATCAAATACTACCATACAATAAACATTACCAATACGAAATTCTTTAGGAAAAGGAATTTCCGCTATTGGTTCTGAAACATGTTTTTCAAATAATACTAAAGTACAAGAAGTAGCATGACGAGAAAATATTGAAAAGTTAACACCTCCCGATATTAAAGTAGCACCGAAAGGAAACGGTTTTCCGCAACGTAATTTAAATTTATCTTTGGTATGAGTAGGATGAATATCAATTCTTTCTATAAACATAGAAAATAGTTATCAGTGAACAGTGAGCAGTGAGCAGTTATCATTATATTTATAATTTTTAATCATTAAGTCACGATTATTTTTCTAGAAATAAAGCTAAACCGGTTGTGGCGTTTTCAGAATAATCAAAAAAATCTAGAAATCCGGTTATTGACATGGTATCTTTAATTTCTTCTGAAAGACCTACTACAACTATTTTGCCATTTTTAGCGGTTACTTTGCGGTAGGAAGATAGCAGCATCCGCAAACCAGCGCTAGACATATAAGAAACTTGCGATAAATCAATTATTAGCTGATTGCTAGATTCAATTAGTGGAAATATTTCTTGTTGAATGTCGGGAACGGTTCTAGAATCTACGCTATTATCTGCTATCTCTATAATATTTACACCTGCAACCGTTTTAGTATTGATAGTCATTTGCTTTTAACTATTGCTTACCAATTCTTCAGCTATATTAGATTGCGATATTGCTACTGTTCCTCTAACGGGATAATCATTAGTAGTAACGTATTTGATTCCCGAGATTAAATCATCTATAGGAGGGCGAGCAAAAGGGGCGTTATTAACTCCAGCAAAGAATAAAGTTTTGTCAGATTTAATTAAGAAGATTCCGGGTTCGTTAAATAAATCTGGTTCGCTGGTAAAAGCTCCTTGGGATATATATAATCCCCATTTCGCCATTGATTCTACTGCGTGGTTGTACCCGATTTTAATTTCTTGTAAATTCCATTTAGCTTTTGTTAGTTTCGCTTTTTCTTCGCTGTCACCACTAATTGCAATAACATCTATATCTAACTGAGCAAATTCGTTTATCTTTTTATCTAATTCACCGACATAAGCTTTACACAGCGGACAATGTAAACCACGATAAAATACTATTAATTTCATGTTTGTAAAAGCATCTTCAGAAAGTTTCCAATCTTCCTCATTTAAGATGCTTACTTCTAATTCAGGAACTTTTTGTCCCGGCATAAGTTTGTGAGTCATGATAATTTTTGATTTTTCTATTATTAATAAAGTTCTGAGAGGCAAAAACCGCAGAGGACGCAAAGAGCGCAGAGAAAAGAGATTTAGAGGAGAGAATAATTTGTATTTGTTTTATTTCCTAGGTTTAATTTCGTAACTAATAGTCTACCCCCTCTTCCCTCTCTACCCCCTCTTCCCCCTATCTCTATTAAGTAGGCACAATTGTTACTTTTACTTTGACTCTTTTAGTGGTTTGAGGTAATGTTACAGTTAGCTTTTCTGCATCAAAATTACTGTAGCTATTCCCGTCTATTTCTACAGAATCAATTTTGATACTACCTGGTGGCAAGATGTCAGGAGAAACCCGCATGATATTATCGGGGAATCCTGATGGCATTGGTTTAAAGTAGAAATCCATCGGCTGTTTGGTTATCAATAAGTTGGTATAAACTGCTGCTAAATAACACAATTCGATGGAATGATAACCGCTCATGGCATGACTTCCTTTACCGCGCTCGTTACCGCTAGCAAGGAAGGGAATACCGTTAGCGAGGACGTTATAATAAACACCGCCATCTTCAGTATCTAAAAACCAAGCATTATAAAAGGATGCTGCTTCCCTAGCTAAACGCTGATAGTCATCTTTGCCAAGGATACCGTTCAATATCAAATATGCCAGAATGCATTGTTCCTGCTGCCACCAAGCTTTGCGATCGTGCCATACAAATCGGTAAACGCTTTCACCTTCATCTAAAACACGTTCCATTACGTCATACCAACCACCCCGCTGTAAATCGCTGCCAAATCTAGGCATGATTTCGCCTATTTTTGTTGCTAAATCGACGTATTCTTCCTTTAACTTCAGTGAAGACATCCGCATCAAATTCCAGGCTATTTTCAGGTTATGCCCAACTACAGCCCGATTTTGCTGCCATCCCCAGGTGGTATCGTGAGACCAGTCTGCAAAAAAGCGTTCCTGTACGAAAGGACTATTTTCATAATCGGGAAAACGTTTAACAATAGTGTCGAAGGTATACTCCAACATATCTGCATATTCCTGTTTTCCAGTGGCTAACCATAGATTAATTAAATAAGCTGGAGCATGGTCGCCGACGGAGTTCCAATTTTTAGTACCCTTGTTCCTTCCCAAGGAATCGCTCATGGGATCGAGAGTTACCGGATCTATATGAGAGAAATAACCACCATGTTCCCCTTTATCTAGGAAAAAATCGTTAAACAGCTTAATAGTAAGTTCGGTATCCTGCATAATCCGGGGGTCCCCGGTAACGCGATAGGTTTGAACTTGACCGGCTAACGCATAAATTTGTTCGTAAGCAGGAATAGCATCATAATCATCGCCAAATTCGGAAGCAAAGATTTTATGCTCTCGCTCTCCCTCTACATCAATTCCGTGATACCAATAAACTATACCTTCGTCTAAATCTAGAAACCGCATATGTTCGCGAAGATATTCGGTTCCTTGTTCGGCAGCTTCGAGAAACCTTTCTTCCCCGGTAAGCATATAAGAAGTCGCGAAACCATATACCAAACGGGAGATAGTATCGGTTTCTTGACGAAAACTAACAGTTGACTTTGCTCCCGATAAACTTATAGAAGTACGATAATGGCGGTAATTAATTTCTTCATCGCCAAACTGAGCTTTTAAATAAAAACTAGCTAAAGAGCGAGCTTGATCTACCCACCAATTTTGTTTTTCAAAAGCGAAATTATTCGACTTACGACCGACAAAGACTAAAGATTTGGCATCAAAAGCAGACTTATCGGGATAAAAGACTCCATAAGCGAACACATAGCGATTTTCTTCCGACAACATGGCTCGCATCGAACCAGTAGCATCAGGATAGCCTTCATCCAAATTTTGCAGCAGTTTAGCATAACTCATCGGACTGAGATTGCAATCAAACTCTCTACCATCCGATGTTTTTAAACCAAAACTATCGTTTTTTTCATCAAAATACGTTACGTATCCAGCAATTAAATCAGAAAATGTAAAATCTAACGTAGTACCCATATTAATTATTAGTTTATGATTTGTGAAAAAGGTGAGAGGTCAAAGGTTAAAGGTTAAAGGTTAAAGGTAGAAATTGAATTTAAGCTTCAAATAAATCCAATTTTTAATTATTCCCAATGCCCAATGCCCAATGCCCAATGCCCAACTACCAATTACCCAACAGCTACCTTTTGTTTCTTTTCTAATTCTTGCAAAAATACCTGCATAAATTCTTCGACGACACCGGGATGTCTACCAGAAATTAAGTTACCATCAATATGAGTTGCTGCGGTTTCTTCACCTTCGTAAACAATAGTTGCTCCAGCATTTTCAACATCACAAAGAATGTTGTGAGCGCAGGTAACTTTACGACCTTTGAGAAGTTCTTTATCAGCACAAAATAACCACATACTATGACAAATAGTGCCAATTTTTAAATTGCCAGCATCCATTGCTTTAACAGCTTTACGTAAAAAGTTTACCGCTGGTGCTTGATTGGGCTGTCCTGCTTTTACTGATGGCTGGAAACGCAATCTATCCATTGCATAACCACCAATTAAAATAATGCCTTTATAATCCGCTAAATTAACATTATTAACTTCTACGCTAACTGTAGCTTCTGCTTGATGGTCGTTGCCATTAAACTTCAGACTTTCTTGATTCCACAGATGAGACATATAGTCTACTTCATACCCATTTTCGGGAAAGAATTCCTTGAAGCGAAAATATTCGGTTTCGTCGAAATGTTCTTCAATTAAAACGCCAATTTTTCCTTTATTTGTAGCCATGATTATTTCCTTGTTGATAGTTAACCTTAAAACTTTTCTTTTCCTTGTTAAGGGAAAACCTCACCCCTGCCCCTCTCCTTAACAAGGATACTGTTGGCGAATAGTAGGTCAGACCCCTCATCCCAACGAATTAATAGGGATTTTAAGTTATCAGCAGGAGTGCGATCGCACTCCTCAAACCCTCATTTTTTTGGTTATTCAGGGGTGTCACCCCTGAATAACCAGCAGTATCCTTAACAAGGAGAGGGGTAATATTATTCAGCGGGACCGAGAATTTCATTTAACATGCCAAAACAACCGGCAGCTTTATTAAAACCAGCATAAACGCACATAAATAAAAGCAATTCTTCGATTTCTTCGCGGGTAGCTCCCTGCTGCATTGCCATATTTACATGGGCACCGAAGGGATTTCCTGCTCCTGTTTGGTCTTGGTTGGCAACATCAACGGCTATAGTAATTAAAGCTTTGGTTTTTTGGTCGATTAAAGGTAAACCCCAAGCTTCTCCAGCAACACGGGTACAAAAGTCACCAAATTTCGGATTAATACTGCTCAAACCCGCTTGCAATTCTTTATCATCTAAAACGGCATTTTTGTAATTCTTTGTTTCCATTGTTCCCATAATAATTACGCAGTTTTGATTAATTTCAATAGTTCATTTGGCGCAAAAACATCGCGGTAAAATGTCAATTGTTCTGTTTTCAAATAACAACCTCCTCGATGTCCGCGACGAACCCAAGTGACGTTTCCTTTAGCTATTGTTTCGTTGGTTTCATCATCTACACACTTCCATTCAAAAAAGGTATGTTCGCCGAAAAACATTACAATTGGCCATACCATTGTTACTCCCGGCTGTGCAATCAAAGCCCACCAATGTTGCTCTCTATCTTTTTGCTGTTCTAATCCTTGATAGGGGCCATCCTGGCAAAAATAAACCAAATCATCCCGGTATTCATCTGTTAAGATATCTCCTCTTCCCTGTCTCAAAGCTTCGCAATGAGTCGGCCACCATTCTTTATTTTCTTTTTCTATTTGTTGCAGCGTATATGATGAATTAATTTCTGGTAATGTATCTTCTTTCTTAGAAATAATTTCTTCTGCCTGCTGAATTAATTTTTGTTTAAAATCCTTAGAAATTAATCCAGGTCTGGAATAGTCTGCGGATAATTCTTTATAATAGTTAATTCTTTTGGGCATGGAAAATAACCTCCTGTATATTCATGAAGCTATACAAATAGTCTTGATGACTATATTTATGTTGGTAAAAAACTCTAATACTGATAGGAGAAAACTATGGCTTTGTGGTTTTTAAGTCTTCAATCTTTTTCAATTTAAACCCGATATCAGATTTGTATCAATGGAAAAAATATAGATATGGTGGAAGATTGTTGCGATATTTTTGTTCGTAGTTGCGCTTTAGCGCATCCGGGTAAGAGGCGCTAAAGCGCAACTACGAACGATTAAGATTTTGGCTTTAGTAATGCTTTTTCGCTACGGAGACGAGTTGTATCGTAGGTATACCCTAATTTACGAAAATCCAGCAGGTCTGCGGCAGTAATAATCCTATTAGTTTTAGGTAACATTGCCACTAAATCCGTATCGTTGAGATTTCCTGGTGTGGATTTGCCACCATCCCAAGGCCAAATTGGGTCTTTGAGATTATAGCCATAATCCATCCTTTTGGTGGGATAGAATTTTTCACCTGTATGTCCGTTGTCTTGCCACTGCGCCCATAAACGGTCTACGTTGGAATGAGTTAACCAAAAAGTAGGGTCGTAAGGGGAACTAAGGATACTCATCATTGTTCCTAGATTCCGAGCTTGGTTGGTGGGGAGGGCTGTTTTATCATAATCTTTCAAAACCACTCCTCCAATCATTGCATGAGAAACAACATGAACGGCCCAATCTTCAATTATTTTGCTGTTCTCATCTAATCCAGTACCTCCTCCCTCTAACACTAAAGAGAAAATTTCATAGTCATCGAGATTCATCATGCGGTCGATGACTTCTTTAGGCATGGGATATTTATCGAAGGGAGGAATTCGCAAAAAGCGAATAATTTTTGGCCCTAATGATGTAAAGTTAATCGGTTCTATATGAATATCTTCATTCACAGTCCAGTCAGCGAAAGGCCCGGATTTAACTGGCCCTCCTTTAAAGGTTCCGACTCCGGGTATATCAACTGTTACGCCTTCACCATTCCCCCCCATAAAGTCATTGCTAAGCATGACATCCAAAGCTTTGGGATCTGTCCAATCCCAGTACGGAATAGTAACGCTCGGATCTACCTTTTGCAAAGCATTTTCCAGGTCATCTAGCAACTGTCTATGCCAAGGTAAAAATGCCGGATGTCCGGGATGGGCGGGATTATAACCTGCTGCTGGTCCTTTCGATTTAAAGGGTTTCTCAAATCCAGCAACCATAACGTGCTGTAGAACAAGTTTGTCAAAAATACTGAGTTTACTTCCTTGGGGAATGGTATTTTTAACTTTTTTGAGAGCGTTAATGAATGCAGCTTTTTCTTCGGATGTTAAGTCTACAATACTTTTACGTACTGAAAGGTTCGCGTCTGATTTAGCCTCGGGATAGACTGGTGCCGGAAGAGAAGCCTTTGGCATAGGGGTCATTTCATAAGAAACACCATTACGCATGGTTCCGGGTTGCGATATAGTCTTGGTATTTTTGGTGGAATTGCTCCATTGCGAACCGAACACAATTACTGTAGCTGTAATTGCCAGTATGAGGACAAAGGCTAGAAGCGAAAATTTTTTGGTTTTTGTTAGATTTTGCACGGTATTGAGTGGGGTTAATTTATAAGTTGAAGGGAATAGGGAATGGGGAATGGGGAATAGGGAATGGGGAGTAGTTTCCGCAAACCCGGTTTCTTTTGTTGAAAGTATAATTTTTTCGTTGTACTACTAACAAGAAACCGGGTTTCTTTAGTCTTAAATAATTATTTCTTTCTGGGTAGATGATTACTGATTTCAAAAACCGCAGAGACGCGGAGGGCGCAGAGGAAAGAGGTAAAGAGAGTTAGTTAATCTTATAACGGGATAAGAGTAATCATTTATACTTGATATTTTTAATTATTAGGATTACTTTTAAAGTTAAGAGCAAGGTATTACCATCGAATCATCTTTAAAAGATATTAAATCTAGATTTTTTGCATTACTTAATAAATCTTGTGCTGCTAATAAACCGGCAATTGTCCAAGTTTGAAACCACCGTGCTTCTTTACCAATTAAACGTCCTTGTAATCCATCATAATATTCGGGATATTTATCTTTATGCAAGCGAGATGCAGCAATGGAAATAGCGCGTTCTGCTAAGTCATTTCTACCAGTTTTTTGAGCGGCAGCAGCTAATAGCCATAATAGAAAAGGCCAGTTACCACCGTTATGATAAGACCAAGGTATATTCTTAGCATCGCAACCGGTAACTAAACTCCAGTCTCTATTTTCCAGGGCAGGAAAACATATTTTTAAAGGCATTTTTCCGATTAAGGTGTCCCATTTCTGCTCAATCAAATCCATTATCTGTTGAGATTGTTCTTCACAAGCTAAACCAAAAATAATAGCGATGAGATTGCCTTGGGAGAAAAAGCGAAAATCCATTCTTCCCGGTCCTAAATTGCCGATAAAATAACCCCCTCTATCTGGCAACCAAACATTTAACCATTCTGGAATCGATTCTGGATAAACGTTAAATTGATTGATTACAGTTTCGCCAAATTCTTCTACTTTATAACGATAAATTTCATTTAGATACTGATAGTCTAACCAATAATACTTGCGGATATGATAAGCTAAATGACCCAAACGTTCTTCAACAAGACTAATATAATCATCGCCGGGTTCTAATAATTCTTTAGCTATTTTTAATGAACCGTAAAATAATGCTTGTATATCCAAAGGATAACCGTGAACTCCCATTCTACGGTCAATCATAAACGAACCATCGGGAACCAGCAAAGTGGGAAACATATCAAACCTAGTGATTAAACACAAATCTAAAATTAGTTTGATACCCTTCTGAAATTCTATGGTGCGAGCCAAAGATAAATCCCCGCTCGCTTTTACATAAGCTCGTAAAATTATTAACCACCAAAAACCAGAATCAACAGGTGCTACGCTGGCGATCGCCAATTCACCGAAGTCGCCTTTAACTTTTTCTTTTCCATCTATATGCTCGATGATAAAGCTAGCTGGCATTAAACCTTTACCAGGCTTAAAGCAATCCATGACTTTATCACTACTTTGCAGCTTGAGTGTTTCTACTAAGAAATTACGTACAATTTCAACTTCACCATTCATCAAAAATGCCATTGCAGAAACAGCAAAGTCACGAACAAAGCAATGGTTATAGTTAAGAGCATCCATCTGCGAATCACAAGCTGCTACTGTTCCCACGGGGGTACCATGATAATAAATAATGGATTTTTTTAAAGCTTGTCTTGCTTCGGAATATAGATTATTTGGAAACATTTTATTCATAAAAGGTAAAACCTTACTGACATAACATGCATACTTATTACTTGTTACTTATTACTCATTACTTATCCCCCACAGATATGATATTATTCAATCCCAATCTGGACTAAACCACAGATGAGCTTTTGCATCTAATTTATTATCTGTATAGATTATTTCGACATGACTTACTTCCCTAACTAAAATACTTGATGCTCTATTTCCCAAAAAATCAGAAATCATTTTTAGATTAGCAGGCCAAGGCATGGAAGAATATTTTTCATAAGATAATCCCGTCCAGTTTAAAAGTGCTGCATATTTTTTTGGAGTACATAATTTATTTTCAATGAGAAAATCGAATAAAGGCTGCCAATAGCAATCCTGATATAAATCTTGATATATAAAACAGTCAAAACTGATTTGAGGTGCAACTGTAATTCCTAGTTCTATTTTTAAAACAATCGTATCTACAATCTCATTGAGAAAAAAAGCTAGTTTTTCTAATTCGACAATCGAACCTTGCCACCCAATCCGAGCTAAATATTTTGAGATATCTAAAGGAGACATACCACTAATACTTAACTGAATAGAATCGAGTGGAGAAGGCTGCATTATTCCTAATTCTAAGACTTGCGCTTCGACAGGCAATGCAGTCAAAGACAATTCTAAATTGCGTTGTAAATAAGCGGAAATAGTACGATTATGCAACGGCTCTACAACTTTTTTAATCAACCAAGTACAAAAGGTTTTAATATCTCCATTTAAACACTGCAAATCTCCTTCTTTTAAATTAAAAAAAATTGAAGGAATAGGAATTTCTGCATTGTTCTTACTCAATTCAAAATCTAAAAAAATACTGCCAATTTCTTGACTCAAACGAGACTGAGAACAATTACAATCCATGCATAGTTGCTGAATGCGCTGCCATATACATTGGGAGCGCATTTTGGAAGGTAATTTAATCGCATTATCTAATGCATGAACGGAAAAATGCACCGTACTGTTATCTTCAGTTAAAGGACATTCTAAAAAAGCTCCCCATGTTGGTTTTAAGGTTTGAGAAATTTTTTTAATTCTAGCAATGGTTTTTAAACTAACTAGTTCGGAAGAAAGGTAAGGGGTAATTGCACTTAAATAGTCAACCAAATAATCATACATTAAATGTCTTTTCTTCACTTTTATAATTATAGGTATGGCAACACAACATAGAGTACTTTCTTGTCTTCTTGCAAAACTTTAATTTCTATATCTACTGGTAGTTGAACCCCAAAATATTCAGCAATAGCCATTTTCGGATTTTCAATCAATTCTCTTCTGAAAGAAATATCTTGAAAGGCTTTAGTAATTAATAATTCTTCAAATCTTCTACGATTTTTGTTATTTAATATCATTCTCTAAAACTAAATGGTTAAAAAATCTAACTAGAAAGCAAATCTAAACAAAACAAGCGCAACCCATATTTCCCCACAAACTCGAAAGACTACCGACACTATTCAGAGATACAGGTGAATTTTTTGTATTCTGGCTCTGAAATGGAGAACAACAGCCTATATGAGCAGACATGCTAGAAACTGTAGACATGGGTTGACTATTTTTATATCCTCCATAATGAATTACAGGGGACCAATTAGGACTAACTGGTAAGGGTGGTGGATTTAAATCTTTAAATTCTGAAGAAGCATAAACGGGTTTACCACCGACTATAGTTAAAACCGATTCTAAGCGTTTGATACTGTCTTCGGGAATAGAAAAATAATCTTCTGAAAGCACTACCAAATCTGCTAACTGTCCCGGTACTATTGCTCCTTTGACTCCTTGTTGAGAAGTAAACCAGCCGGAATTAGCAGTATACATTCTCAAAGCTTCCATTCTATCGAAGCGATTTGCTTCAGGATACAGAGATGTACCACCCACTGTTTTACCGCTAACCAACCAGTAAATACCAACCCAAGGATTGTAGCTAGCAACTCTCGTACCATCAGTACCGGCACTGACGGGTACTTGCATTTCCAATATTCTTTTAATTGGGGGAGTTCTTTGAGCTAACTTTTCACCGTAACGATTGAGAAAATATTCACCTTGGTAAGCCATGCGATGCTGAATCGCGATTCCACCACCTAATGCTTTGACTCTTTCAATATTTTTATCTGAAATAGTTTCAGCATGGTCTAAAATCCAATTCATCCCTTTTAAGGGAATATCCCGGTTGACTGTTTCGATAACGTTCAAAAACCGAGTAATAGATTCATCGTAAGTCGCATGAAGCCGAAACGGCCATTTATTCTGTGCTAACAAACTCACCACATCTTTTAAATTTTCTTCCATTTTTTCTGGAAGCTGCGGCCTGGGTTCGGTAAAATCTTCAAAGTCGGCAGCGGAATAAACGAGCATTTCCCCAGCACCGTTAACCCGGTAAAAATCATCTCCTTTTCCGGGAGTGGTTATTTTAGTCCACCGCTGAAAATCTTCTAATTCCTTACCGGGATTTTGAGTAAACAAATTATAAGCAATGCGAACTGTTAGTTCTCCATTGTCATGCAATTTTTCAATAATTTGATAATCATCGGGATAATTTTGTCCGCCGCCGCCAGCATCAATGACACTAGTAATACCCAGTCGATTCATCTCGCGCATATATTGGCGAGTCGAATTTACTTGATCGTCGGGACTGAGTTTTGGCCCTTGAGCAATGCTAGCGTAAAGTATGGCAGCGTTGGGTTGAGCAATTAATAACCCTGTCAAATTACCTTTAGTATCTCGTTGAAATGTCGAACCTTCTGGAGCTTTCGAGTTTTTGTTATAGCCAAGAGCGCGTAAAGCGGCTCTGTTTAAATATGCTCTGTTATACAGGTTAAGAACAAATACCGGAACGTCGCCAGAAACAGCATTAATTTCATTTAAAGTCGGCATCCTCCGTTCTTTAAACTGGAATTCCGACCATCCGCCAATCACTCTTACCCATTGCGGTGCGGGGGTTCGCAAAGCCTGTTCCTTTAACATTCGCAATGCATCAGCTAGAGACGGAACACCATCCCACCGCAGTTCCATATTATAGTTAAGTCCGCCGCGAATCAGATGGGTGTGAGTATCGTTTATACCAGGAATTACGGTACGTCCTCGGGCATCAATAATTTTGGTATTATCACCCTTATACGCCATCACTTCCTTTTCCGTACCCACAGCAAGAAAGCGTCCGTTACTTATAGCAACTGCTTTCGCCAAGGAGCGACGGTTATCTTGAGTGGCAATATTACCGTTAGTTAAAATTAAATCTGCTTTTGTGGTTTCATCAACAGCAGCATTTTGAGGCTGACGACAAGAACTTAAAAAGTATGATGAGACTCCCGAAGCGGCAGCTAATTTTAGAAAATCTCTTCTAGAATGTCTAATTCTATTCATCATCTTTAATTCCGAGATGATAATTTTTCCTTCGTAAATAATAAATCGCAAACGATATTTATTTAAGTTAAGTCAGCACAAATAAAGTATCGCTATTTAACAAGATGTAAATTACCCTTAAACCCTTATCGCTACTTACTATTTACTACTTCCTACTCCCTAGTTTCAACTACTATTTTCAACGCCAATCTACTTACATTGGCAACCCAAAGGTTAAATTATCAATATCATAAACTCTAACATTAGCTTCACCATCAGCTAATTCAGCAAATTCTTCTAACAAAGGAGTTATGTAAGGTTGCTTAAGGTGTTCTACTAAAGCTTCTCTACTTTTCCATTCTTCAAAATATATAAAAGAGTTAGGAATACCAGTTTCTTCGTATAAACTATAGCTAATATTACCCGATTCCGCTCTGCTAGATTCTAAACCTAAGTTAGCTAATTCTAAAAATCTCTCTCGCTTTTGGGGTTTAATTTTATATCTTCCCGAAAGTACTATTGGTACTTCTACAGTATTTTTTTGGTTCATTGTGAGAATATTTGATTGATGTATGCGGATTTTCGATAATCAGCCAAAAGTTAATAATCGATGATTTAATTTAGCTTTTCTATAATTGCGATCGCAATGGTAATTTTGTAGATTTAGTTGGTAATTTTATCGATTTAAATTCATATAAAATTACAAAGTTTTGTTAATTGAAAATCTTGTACAATTCGTAACAGGTTCTGCATAAACCCGATTTCTATTCATCACCATCACGACTCAGCAAGAAACCGGGTTGATGAATCAGCTATCAGAGGGAAAATGTTTCCAAGATTTAGGAGGCTTTTTATGAATTTGACGAAAATGCTTTACAAAATGTCCGGTATCGGGATAACCTACAGCTTCGGCAATTTTACATACAGGTAATTCGGTTGATAATAACAAGCAACGAGCTTGAAACATGCGACGCTGTACAATCCATTGATATAAAGTTTTACCAGTTAGACGACGTACTAAACTAGTTAAATATGAAGGCGTATAACTAAAAGCTTTAGCTACATCGTTGAGGGTAATAGGTTGATAATAATTAACTTCAATAAAAGCAAATATTGCTTTTAATTGAGGATGTTCGGGAAATTGAAATTTTTCACCTTCACTATGTTCAACATGGGATTTAACATTGTAAATTATCTGTACGGGTTGATCGATTACAAATTTTGGTTTCCTGTAGGTATCTTGAGTTTCTAATTCCGAAAGCTGTTCGAGTATTTGTGATTCAAGTTGACGGACAATTTCTAATTCTTGAATTAACTGTTTTTTCGTAATTGTTGTATCTTTCATAGATGTTCCCCCTTCTATGAATAATATTAAAAAAACTCGTTCTATAACTATCTAGCTACGGGTAGCTCAACGTATACTGTGGTTCCCGTTGTCAAATTTGATTGAATTAATAACTTACCTCCATGAGCTTGAACAATTTTTTCTACAATCGCCAAACCTAATCCAGTTCCATCAGGTTTTGTTGAATAAAAAGGTTGAGTTATTTTCGATAAACTAAAAGAGGAAATAGGAGTGCCACCGTTATTAATGCTAATACGCACGTAATTCATATCGGGATAACAAACTCGCCATTTTATTGATTCACCATTTTCCACAGCTTCACAAGCGTTGCGAAGAAGATTGATAAATATCTGTTTTAGTTTATCTGCATCTCCAAAAATATTTATCGGTTGTGGAAAAGGAATAAATTCGATAATTCTTCCTCTAGATTGCGGCATTTGCTCGATGATAGCTAAAGATTTTTCAATCAAGCTATTAACATTTAGTTCGGCTAATTGTAAATTATTTGGTTTTGAATAAAATAAAATTTCTTGCAATAAACGTTCTAATCTTTTCTGTTCGCTTATTGATAATAATAAACGTTGTTCGGCATGTTGTGGTAAATTATCTACTTTACTAAAATATTCTATCCCCATTTTGACTATTGTCAATGAATTGCGAATTTCATGAATAACTGAGGCAGTAAATTCGCCAACTTTGGCAAGATGATTGTTTCTATCTAACTTGGCTTTTATGACATTTAATTCTTTTGTATGGTTAACTATTTTAGTTTGAATCATGCTATGCATTTTTTGCTGCTGTTGATTCAAACGGTAATTATCTATTTTTGTTGCAGTTAATTCTGCAAACATTTCTAAAGTTAATATTTCCTCTCTTGTATAAGATAATAGCTGTTTTCCTAAAGCGCAAATCCCACCAATTATTTCGCCTTTTACAGTTTTTAATGGTATATATATATAATTATCAAAGGCTTTTTTGTATTCTCGCTTCTGTCTAACGTATTTAATTGTTTTACTAATTAGATTTTTATATCTACTAGCTTTTGCTGTATCTAAATTGCTAGCAATAATTTGTTCGTTGTTTTCTTGGCTGATTATTACAATCAACTGCGAGCAATTAACTAAATTACTCACTCTACAAGCAGTTTGATGTAGATAATTACTCAACTCTTGACATTGGTTTATTTTTACGATGCTTGCAGATGTTTTAACAAAAGTTTGCGTTAACTGCTGTTCTTGCTCAATTATGTTACTTTTCATCAATTTTCCTAGCTAAAATATGATTCAAATGCATTGCTCCGTTTTTGACTGACGCTTTTATTCCTCGTGCAATTCCTCTTGCGCTTAATATTAGTTAATGTTACAAATGATTGAGATGCTTTTTCTGTGTACTAATATTTTGTGTTATTTCAAAAAAATTTTGGATAAAGATAGAGGAAAACTTAAGAGATAAGTTTGGCGAAGCTGCAAAACGGTGCGATCGCCTTTTATCGGAGCAAGTAAAACGATTATCTTATTGTCAATCAATTGTCAATTATTAACAATAATATTGTTGCTTAGAGCTAATATCTTGCAGTATTCTGATTTAACTTAGAGAAAACCGGTTTCTATGGGATTTGATAGCGAGATATTCATGGTTTTACCACAAGAAACCGGGTTTATGACATTGGAAAGAAATGTAAACTACAGTGTAAAGCTTTGAGTTGTAGCAAAAGTACAAAATAAGTCAACAAGCTCGGAAGTAGGTTCGCTTTTCCATTTCAAGCCAATGGTGCGACAGGTGTAAACATCGGAAATGCCGACATATGTAATACCGGATAAATTACTCCAAACAGGCATAAAGCTAATACCCAAACCTTGTTGAATTAAATAAATTACCCATTCTTCTTGATTTGCTAAATAAACTGTTTGAGTTTTTACTCCAGCAGACTTGTAAACTAAGGGGTTTTTACGCCAAAACTCGCAGTTAACTCTTTCTATATATGGCTGCCCATCCAACTCCGATATATTAATTTCTGTTCTTTGAGCAAAAGGATGAATTGAAGGAACAGCCAATAATAGTTGTTGTTGAAATAGTTGTACGGAGTTTTCAGAATTCTCATCACTATCTAATACGGTCAAGATTAAATCAACTTCTCCTTGTTCGAGTAAATTGTTGAGATTATTTACATAACTATCCTTTAGTTCAATAGTTATATGGGGATGTAAAAATCTAAAAGCACTAACCAAGCTAGAAATAACTGAAATGCGTAAAGTACAGACTACTCCCAATCTAAGAGTAGGATGTTGCTGAAAATCTTGAAGCTTATTAAGCGCTGATTGATATTCATTAATAATATTACGAGCTTTTTCTAAAAAAATTTTGCCTGCTGGGGTTAAAACTGCTCTTCTTCCGCCTCTTTCAAATAATTTTACCCCTAATTCTTGTTCTAATTTTTTAATACCTGCCGACAAAGATGGCTGCGAAACAAATAAGAGTTCTGCGGCTTTGGTAAACCCTTGTGTTTCAACAATAGCTAGAAAATACCGAAGTTGAGATAAATCCATTGATAGAGAACAGCTATGACTTCAATCGTAAAAATCGTCTTGCAATATCACTTATTTTTATTTACTTTATCAGGAAGTAGGTAAGAAAAGTTAATAGGTAATAGTTAATGGTTAATAAATAAAAATAAAGGGCACAAATTTACCCTAGTATGAAATTAAACCGCTATTTATGTTGTGTATTTATCATCTGTTTAGTTGTCAATTTGTGTTTGAGCAATTTTCCCGCAGTTGCAGTTCCGTTAAAAGTATCTACAGTTCAGGACATTAAACTAGTGAATCAAGATTTATGTTTGAATTTGCAAGATAGTTTTGAAAAACTAAAAATACAGAAGACACAAAAAAAACAAACTCAGGAAAAAGTTAAAACTCAAGCAAACTTTGTATCGATATTTATAGAAAAATATAATTTATTTAGATTACGTAAAAATCTAGGCATAAATTGCAATTTATATGCAAGGCATGAATCTTTTTTTTTAGATAATCGAGATACGGCTATATTTAGGTCGATTATGCTAAGAAATGGCATTATAGTTATCTTGATATTGCACGATGCAGGCTCAATTAAGTTCAAAATTCATTGGGTACCAATTTCCAAAAAAGTAGCGATACAAACAGTTAATCAATTAAGGTTAAGTTTAGAAACACTATCAGATAGGCAAGAAAGCTATAAACAGAAAGCGCGAGAAGTCTATAACTGGTTTATTCTTCCTTTTGCTAAGGAGTTACAACATATCAACACTTTGGTATTTATCCAGAAGAATATTTTTTGGACTATTCCAATGGCAAGTTTATATGATGGAAAAAACTTTTTAGTTGAAAAATTCGCTATTGCAAATACACCAAGTTTATCTTTCACTAATTCCCAAACTTTGAATAGTTTGAGTAGTAAAAACCTAAAAATACTTGCTTTTGGACTAACTAGTTCTAGTGCTATAGATAAAAAAACCTTCTTTCCACCTTTAAGAGGAGTCAAAGCTGAGATAGAAGGAATTAGAAAATTAAGATTGCAGAAAAAGATATTTTTAAATAAAAGTTTTACTTCTCAGAATTTAAGCCAACAATTGGAAAAATATCAACCGAATATTCTCCATTTAGCAACTCACGCTAAATTTAATTATGACTCACAGCAACCATTTCTAGTAACTGGAGAAGAAAAACCTACCGTAAAAAGCAGTCCAAATATGATTAATTACAGAAGGAGACAAGCAACAAGAAGGTACAACAAAATTCTTAATCTAAGAAAACTTTACCAAATTATTAAGACGAATCAGATCGACAATAATCAATTTTTAGAATTGTTAACCCTAACTGGATGTCAAACAGCAATAGGGCAGGAAAGTAATGCAATGTTGATTGCTGGGCTATCTCTGCAATCTAAGGTAAAAAGTACGGTTGCATCTCTATGGAACATTGACGATGCAGCAACGGCGAGATTAATTGTTGATTTTTATAAAAATTTGCAGACGGGAATGAGTAAAGCCCAGGCTTTACAAGCAGCACAAAAAAAATGGCTTCTGAGAAATTCAGCAGCACCTTATTCTCATCCAGGTTACTGGGCACCCTTCGTATTAGTTGGCGATTGGCTGTGAAGGTAGGGGTGGGGAGAGAGGGGGTAGATGGGGGAGAGGGGGTAGAAAAAAAATATTTTTTATTCACCCATCAAAACTAATAGTGGTCTGTCCCATAAAAAATGACGGGAAGCGGGCAGGGAGGGGGAGAGGGGGAGAGTGGGAGAGTGGGGGAAGAAAATGTTTTTTATATTTACTATATGCCCAT
>JAHCMI010000053.1 GCA_019192545.1 Rivularia sp. MS3
TGTAACCCAACGTTGGTGTTGGGTTGCGCTTCGCTTCACCCAACCTACTTAACTATCGGACACGCTTCACCCAACCTACGTAGCGACTTTAGAACCCCGCAAAATTAATGAAGACGAGTAGCTAGCTACTACTTACAGAATGAAATAATCTATAACGGTAGGCAGAGCTTTGGAAACACAAATATAAATATCTTAGAATATTGCGCCGCAATGACTTTACATTGTTATGATTAGTACAACTGTAGTTATCGGTTAAATATTTATTGTGGAACTACGGGCATTGTTATTAGATAGTATTTTAATTTCAATAGTGGTGTTTTGCTGGAATATTTATCTATTGAAGCGTCTTGACTATAGTAACCAGATTAATTACAGCTATCATCATTTTTTTAATAATACTTATCAATCTTTGTTTATTGTAAAACCTAATGGCGTTTTATTAGAAGCTAACCAAAAAGCGCTCGACTGCTTGTGCTTAAAGAAAAAAGATATCCGAGGAAAACATTTATCCTCTATTTTTTTACCGAAACTCACTAGCTCAACAAAACAACAGCTAAAAGATGGTATAGCTAGGACAGTTAAGGGTGAATTAGTAAATATAAACTTTGAGCTATCGCAGGCAAAGAATGTTACTAAAAAAATAGATTTTTCGCTGACACCAATTACTAACAATAAAGGAAAAGTAACTTTTATAATTGTCGAAGTCTTAAATATCGCCCAAAGCAGTTTCATAGAATTACCACAGCATCAATTATTGGAAAGCTTTTTTAAAAATGCTGCAATTGGTTTAGCTATCCTCGATAGTGAATGGCGACACGTACTAATTAATGAAACTTTAGCAGATATTAATGGCAAATCGGTAGAGGAGCATATTGGTAAAGCTGTTCGCGAGATAATACCAGAAATAGCTCCTAAATTAGAATCAATTTATCAAGAGGTTTCCACCACAGGTGAACCCGTATATGGAATTGAAATTACGGGAGAAACTCCCAAGGAACCAGGTTTAATTAGAAATTGGGAAGCAACTTATTTCTCTTTACCAGTTTCTGATAATTCCAATGGAATTGGCTGTATAGTACTCGAAGTTAGCAAACGTAAACAAGCAGAACAAGCTCTTAGAACTAGACTCAAGCAGCAAGCAGTTGTAGCACAATTAGGAGAGCTTGCTTTATCGGGGCTGGAATTACCCGATTTATTCGAGCAAGCTACAGCTTTAGTGGCTCAAAGTCTTGATGTTGACTCTTGCAAAATTCTCGAACTGCTTCCTGGAGACGATAAACTAATTCTACGTGCTTGTGTAGGTTTAGAAGCAGAATTAGTCAATAAAGCTATATTGAAAACTGAGTTAAATTCTCAAGCCGGTTATACTTTACTATCGGGAGAACCAGTTATATTAAAAAATTTGAATCAAGAAACTAGATTTCATGGTTCTTCCTTACTATATAAGCATAAATATATTAGCGGTCTGAGTGCAATTATTTCAGGAAAAGAAAAAAGGGCTTTTGGGGTATTAGAAGCGCATTCCACTGTAGAGCATCAATTTAATTGGCATGATGCAAATTTTCTGCAATCGGTAGCTAATATTTTATCTACTGCAATTGCTCGCAAACAAGCAGAAGATGAAATTCGTCAATTGAATGCAACTTTGGAAGCTCGGGTAAAACAGCGAACTAAGCAATTAGAAGCAGCAAATCAAGAATTAGAAGCTTTTTGTTATTCAGTTTCTCACGATTTACGGGCACCTTTACGGGCTATTCAAGGTTTTGCTCAGGTTTTGATTGAAGACTACGAACATTTATTTGACGATATAGGACTAGAATATTTAAATCGCCTCACCACAGCGGCGGCACATTTAGATACTTTAATTTTAGATTTATTAGCATACAGTCGTTTGGGTAGAACTCAAATTCAATTTACAGAAGTTGATTTAGCAACTTTAGTTGAGGAAATACTCAAAGAACTTGAATCAGAATTACGGCAAACACAAGCCAAAGTTCATATCAATACAACTCTTCCTTCAGTTAGAAGTCAGAAAAGCATTTTAAAATCAGCGATTACAAATTTGATCGCTAACGCAATTAAATTTGTTCATCCCAACGTTCATCCAGTTGTGACAATTTCAGCAGAAGAAGACGGTGGATATGTCAGATTATGGATAGAAGATAACGGTATTGGTATTGCTTTGGAACATCAAGAAAGGATTTTTCGAGTTTTCGAGCGGCTACATGGCATCGAATCCTATGCCGGTACCGGAATTGGCTTAGCGATTGTTAAGCGTGGTGTCGAAAGTTTAAACGGTAGGGTGGGTGTTTTATCTCATCTCGACAAAGGAAGCCGTTTTTGGATTGAACTACCGAGTGTGGCAAATAACTTAAAATTACAATAGACAACGTGAGCAATTGCTCAATTTTTATTAACATAAGTTAAGTTTTAAGACAACACTCTAAAGAAGGTTAATTTTTAATAAAAAAAACAGACCTTTAGTATATATCGAGGCGACTATAGATTTAAGATTATCTGAAATACAATTGGGAATAATGGCTTTAAAAGAATCTACGATTCTGCTTGTAGAAGACGATTCTAACGATGTCTTGTTTATACAGCGGGCTATGAAACGAAGTCAGTTAAATAATCCCTTGCAAGTTGTGCGGGATGGAGATGAAGCTGTTGCATATCTTGCCGGAAAAGAAAAATACGGCAATAGGAACGCTTATCCCCTGCCTAGCATAATTCTTCTCGATCTCAAACTTCCTCGTCGCTCTGGTTTGGAAGTTCTCGAATGGCTTAGACAGCAACCTGTGATTAAACGAATTCCTGTTGTGATTTTGACTTCTTCTAAAGAGCATATTGATGTCAATCGAGCTTATGATATCGGAGTCAATTCTTATTTATTAAAACCCGTTAACTATAGTGCTTTAAATGATATGATTGAAACGCTAAATGCTTTTTGGGTAAAATTAAATTGCTACCCTTCGATTGCATAACTGTAGTATAAACCTTGAATTTGCTTTCGTATTTTAACTTTGTTTTTTTAGTCTTCACTTTACAGAACACTGGAAAAATAGATTGTTTATTTTAAAACTAATATTTATTATCGAAAAATCTCAGAATACGGATGAAATTAGCTGGTTTTAATGAAGAAATCAGTAATTTAAACTATAACTATGGCTAGATTCATGAATTTAACATTGCCCAGATGCATGTTTACAGGGCAATTATCAAAGTTCTATGACACTCATGTATGAATCAGGCTCGACCGTTAGAAAAAATTCTGCTAATTGATGATAATCCGGATGACCGTCTTTTAGCAATGCGGGAACTTGCAAAGGAATTTTCTGATTTGCGAGTTTCAGAAATTATTGACGCAAAGGAGTTTGCATCTGCATTAGAAAGAGGTAATTACGATCTAGTAATTACAGATTACCAACTTAAATGGACAAATGGGCTGGATGTTTTAAACGCTTTAAAAACTCATTATCCCGATATTCCGGTAATTATGTTTACTAATTCCGGTACTCAGGAAGTTGCAGTAACAGCGATGAAAGCCGGTTTGGATGATTATGTAATTAAATCACCCAAACATTTTGTTCGTTTAAGTCAAGCTGTGCGTTTAGCTTGGGAAAATGCTCAAACTCGTTTGAGATTGAATCAAACAAGTTTACGCTTGCAATTTCTATTAAATCAACTGAATGTAGGAGTATTCCGAGCGACTTTAAATGGCGAACTTATTGAATGTAGCAATGGTTTTCTGCGTCTTTTAAAGTTGAATACCCCAGAAGAAGCAAGAATCTTTTTCCGTAGTTATCCAAAATTTCATTTATCTAAATCTTCCCAAAAGCCACCTTGGGAGAAAGAAATAAAATTATTACTTGATGGCAATCATATTTGGTTGATGTTGAGCGAAACTCTTACCGAGTTAGACGGTGAAACCGTGATTGATGGTTTATTGCAAGATATTACCGAACGTAAAAAAGCCGAAGCTGCAATTCAACAACTTAACCAAACTCTTGAGCGTCGAGTTTCTGAACGAACTGCTCAATTAGAAGCAACAAACAAAGAGCTAGAAACCTTTGCTTATTCAATATCTCACGATTTGAGGTCGCCAATTCGTCAGGTGCAGAGTTTTGCCAAGTTATTGTACGAGTCTTTAAAATCAATCAATCTTTCCGAAGAGATTGATAGCTATCTAGAAATGATTATTAAACTGACTCAAAGAGCCGGTAAGATGATAGATGACTTAATCGAGTTTTCCACCACCGGAAGATTTGAAATGTTCTACACAACTATTGATATGAATAGTTTGGTGGAAGAAGTCAAGCAGCAACTGATATCGCAAACTCAAGGTAGAACATTTATTTGGGATATTGAATCTCTTCCGAGGGTAAATGGCGATCGCACCTTGTTAAGAATAGTTTGGCAGAATCTCATCGAAAACGCGATTAAATATACCAGTCATAAAGATATTGCAGAAATTAAGATTGGTAGCACTTCAAACTCATCAGAAATCACTTTTTTTATCGTAGACAACGGAGTTGGGTTCGATATGCGTTATGTTGAAAGAATTTTCGGAATTTTTCAAAGACTGCATACCGACGCAGAATTTGAAGGAACCGGAATCGGACTTGCTAACGTACAGCGAATTATTCATCGCCACGGAGGAAGAATTTGGACTCAATCAAAAATAAATCAAGGAACAACGTTTTACTTCTCTCTACCAATTAATAAATAAATTATTAAATTTTTATCTTAAATAATTGTTAAGATTATCAACTTTTAAATAGAATTGTTAATTCCTAATTTGACTATTCTCATGCCTAAAGAAATGTAAAAACTTGTTCTTTAGGTAGACGATAATGGTAATAGATTTTTGTATGGTTTTGGTAAGTAATTTAATCTAAAAACTCTTGCTAACTACCCGAGGAGGTACCCACTCTGCTAGTAAACACTTTACCCAGCAATCTGCTTTTCCGAAAAATGTTGCATATTCTGTTGCTAGAAGACGACTCAGCAGATTGCGAGTTAATTCGCGCTACTCTCAAAAGTGGTGGTATCAATTGTAATTTAAAAACGGTAGCGACTCGCCCAGCTTTTTTAACAGAGTTGCAAAATGATAGTTTAGATTTGATTTTATCTGACTATTTACTTCCTCAATTTGATGGCATTTTGGCTTTAAAATTAGCTCAAGAAACGTGTCCGGATATACCTTTCATACTAGTTTCAGGGGTATTGGGAGAAGAAAGAGCTATAGAAGCCTTGAAAGAAGGAGCAACTGATTATGTTCTCAAGCAACGTTTAGAGCGGTTAGCTCCTTCTGTAAAAAGAGCATTGCGGGAAAGTTCGGAGCGTCAAGCTCTTAAACGTGCTGAAGAATCTTTGCGTCAGACAGACGATATGCTGCGAGCGGTGGTACAGTCTTCTCCGGTGGCAATCGTGACTTTGAGTTTGGATTATCAAGTTTTAACTTGGAATAAAACTGCCGAACAGGTTTACGGTTGGAAAGCCTCTGAAGTATTGCACAAACAGCTACCTGTAATTCCACAAAGAAGTAAGAGCGCTTTTAATGGTTGTGTAGAAAGACTCACTCAAAACCAGACTTTAAAAAACTTAGAATTTCGTCATCTAAAGAAAGACGGTTCTGAAGTTGATATTAATGTTTCTTTAGCACCCCTACATGACAATAAAGGAAATAGCTGCTGTTTTATCATGACTGCGGTTGATATAACCTTAAGCAAGCAAGTGGAAGCAGAGCGTAAAGTTTTGTTGCAGCGAGAACGAAAAGCTCGTGCAGATGCTGAACAAGCAAGTCTAATTAAAGACGAGTTTTTAGCAATAGTTTCCCATGAATTGCGAACTCCCCTTAATGCAATTTTGGGATGGACTAAACTGATAAATAGCGGCAGAATTAAACCAGAAAGATTTCAACAAGCTTTAGAAGTTATCGACCGAAATGCGACTTTGCAAGCGCAATTAATCGAAGATTTACTTGATATTTCGCGGATAATTCGCGGGCAACTGCATTTAGAGCTTCATCCAGTCAATTTAGCTAGTGTAATCAATGAAGCTGTAGAAACTTTACACTTAGCAGCAGAAGCTAAATCTATTTGCGTAGAATTAAATTTGGATGAAAACGTCAGGAATATAGTAGGGGATTCCAATCGTATTTCTCAAGTGATGTGGAATTTAGTTTCTAACGCCATTAAGTTTACCGATATCGGGGGAACCATAGAAATTAGCTTACAGGAAGTAGGCTCAAACGCTCAAATTCAAGTTAGAGATACGGGCATTGGTATCGGTGAAGATTTCATTGATTCAGTGTTTGAATATTTTCGTCAGGCAGATGGTTCTACAACCCGCTCTAAAGGTGGTTTAGGATTGGGTTTAGCAATTACCCGTAACTTAGTCGAAGCCCACGGTGGTAATATCCAAGTAGAAAGTCCGGGAGTAGGGTTAGGGACAGTTTTTACAGTTAAGTTTCCCGTAGTATTTAACAATGCCGCAGACTCTGAATCTGCAAAACTTTTAGAAAACAGTCCCAAAGAACTTGCTTCTACCAGAATATTAGTAGTAGATGACGAACCCGATGCTCGGGAATTAGTAGCTTTTATTTTAGAAGAACAAGGTGCCCAAATCGAAATAGCAGATTCGGCAAAACAAGCTTTGTGTAAACTTGAAGAATTCGTACCTGATGTTTTAATCAGCGATATTGGAATGCCAGGAGAAGACGGTTTTAGCTTATTAAGTAAAATACGCAAACTCTCAAGTAACAAAGGAAGTAATGTTGCTGCGATCGCCTTAACAGCATTTGCCACGCAACAAGACCGTGAAAGAGCTATTGAGGCTGGTTTTCAAGCACATTTAGCGAAACCTTTTGATGCTGATGAATTGATTAACTTAGTAATTAATTTGTCACCGAAGACAAAGTAAAATGTCTTGAAATTAAAAGCGAGTGAGGAGGATTAAGTACAGCTTCATACAGAATCGGTATAAATCAAAATTAAAAAATTAATATAAAAATAAAATGCTCGATTGGGTCACGAATATAATATCTTCTTTTGGCTATGCAGGCATTGCTTTGCTAATGTTATTAGAAAACATCTTTCCACCAATACCTTCGGAGTTAATAATGCCCTTAGCGGGATTTACGGTAAACCAAGGTAAGCTAAACATGCAGCTAGTAATTTTAGCAGGAACCTTGGGTTCGGTTTTAGGTGCATTACCTTGGTATTACCTTGGTAAATTAGTTGGTGAAGAACGTTTGCGAAAATGGATAAATAAATATGGCAAATGGCTGGCTTTATCCGGTAAAGATATAGATAGGTCGAAAAGATGGTTAGATAAATATGGAAAAGCCGTAGTATTTTTCGGTCGTTTAGTTCCTGGAATTCGTACATTTATATCCGTTCCCGCAGGATTAGATAAAATGCCGTTAATACCATTTTTATTATACTCCTTTGCAGGTAGTTTAATATGGACGGCAATTTTAACATATGCAGGTTTTTTATTAGGAGAAAACTTTCAACTAGTAGAAAAATATATCAAGCCAATTTCCATAATTGTCTTCGCAACCATTGTCATTTACTTAATAATTACATTTGTTCGACGGAAAAATAGAAAGTGAACGGTTAATATGTTCGTAGTTGCGCTTGAGCGCCAAACATGTGGAACAGAAACCCACCAATAATAAATAATTATCAAATTTCAGTTACCAACGAATAATTAATAAATATGCTCGTAGTTGCGCTTTAGCGCCAAACATGTAGAACACAAACCCATTAATTACAAATAATTACCAAACTTCAGTTACCAACTAATAATTATCAATAAATATGTTCGTAGTTGCGCTTAAGCGCCAAACATGTTGAACAGAAACCCACCAATAATAAATAATTATCAAATTTCAATTACCAACTAATAGTTATCAATAAATATGTTCGTAGTTGCGCGTCTTCACTCCACATTTTTGGCGCTAAAGCGCAACTACGAGCGCAACTACGAGCGAACTTTTAACTGCAAATGATTTATTTCGGTTAACTGTGCTTCCCAATTCGGCTCAATCACAATCGTACTAATCTTTTCTACAATAATCGCAGCACCTTGAATAACATCCCCCGGTTGTAAATCTTCCCGACGATAAACCGGAGCAGAATACCATTTATCTTGAGTAAACATCTGTACCGTTTCCACAGGATTCGCAAATTCATCCAACCCGCGAGTGCGTTTAACCAAAGCTTCCTCTGGAGTATCCATTTTTTGAATCACCTCCACCGAAACCGACTCCACAATCAAATTTTTCTCAGCTTGCACAAAACCGTATCTCAACTTATGCTCCTCCTCAAATTCCTCCCGCATTATTCCCACACTTACATCAAAATCAACCCCCAAAACAGAATTAGTCCCCTGATACTTCAAATTAACTTTTCTTACAGCCTCTTTGCGCTCCTCTGCGCTCCTCTGCGTTTCTAATTCTCCCCTTGCTTGACTTTCCAATCCTTCCATTAACCCCTGCAAATATTTCAACAAATCATTATTTAAAATCTTCTCCACACCCGCTTCCCTTATCGCCCTGACATCAGCCAAACCCATACCGTAAGCAGAAAGCACCCCAGCATAAGGATGTAGAAAAATCTTCTTCATTCCCAAAGTATCGGCAATTAAACAAGCAACCTGCGCTCCCGCACCTCCAAAACAGCAAAGCGCGTAATTAGTCACGTCATAACCGCGTTGCAGACTTATTTTTTTAATTGCATTAGCCATACTTTCCACAGCTATGGAAATAAAACCAGCAGCAACCTGCTCCGGTGTACGATGATTTCCTGTAGCTTCTTCAATCTCCCGAGATAGCTGTATAAATTGTTCAGTAACAACATCTTTATCCAAAGGTAAATTTCCATCCTTACCAAACACCGCCGGGAAATATTGCGGATGAATTTTACCCAACATCACATTAGCATCCGTCACCGCCAACTTTCCTCCGCGACGATAACAAGCAGGCCCCGGATTCGAGCCAGCAGATTCCGGCCCTACCCGATAGCTAGAACCATCAAACGATAAAATTGAACCACCACCAGCAGCGATTGTATGTATTGCCAGCACTGGAACCCGCATTCTAGCACCAGCAATTTCATTCTCTAACTGCCGCTCGTATTCTCCGTTGAAATGGGCAACATCGGTACTAGTTCCCCCCATATCAAAAGTAATTATTAAATTAAAACCACCCCGCAAACTAGTTTGTACCGCACCAACAATACCCCCCGCAGGACCGCTTAAAATGCTATCCTTACCTTGAAATTTTTGGGCATCAACTAGCCCACCATCCGACTTCATAAACATTAACTTAACACCGGGCAATTGACTAGCTACAGAGTCAACATAGCGACGTAATATAGGAGTTAAATACGCATCAACAACAGTAGTATCTCCTCGGCTAACCAATTTCATCAACGGACTAACTTCGTGAGAAACAGATATCTGCGTAAAGCCGACTTCCCGAGCAATTTCACTAACTTGTTGCTCGTGCTGCGGATAATTGTAACTATGCATCAGCACCACAGCACAGCTACGAATTCCCGTGTTGTAAATTGCTTGTAAATCTTTCCTTACTGCTTCAACATCTACCGGGATTAACTCATTACCCTTCGCGTCGTAACGCTCGTTAACTTCAACAACTTGCTCGTAAAGCATACTCGGTAAAACAATGTGACGAGCAAAAATATCGGGACGATTTTGATAGCCAATTCGCAAAGCATCCTTGAATCCCTTAGTAATGACAAGTAAAACCCTGTCTCCCTTTCTTTCTAATAAAGCATTAGTAGCGACAGTAGTACCCATCTTCACCACTTCAATTTCTTCAGTGGGAATCGGTTGATTGCTGGGAATGCCAAGAATATCGCGAATACCCTGAATAGCTGCATCTTGATATTGTTCGGGATTTTCCGAAAGCAGCTTATAAACGATAACCCACTGTTGATTCGGCAGAGGAACAATTAAAAAGCGTTGGGGATGATTTGCGAGTTGCTTGATTGTAGATTGATTGTCAGTAACGGCAACAATATCGGTAAAAGTGCCACCCCTGTCAGCAAATACTTTTAGCATAATTTTGATTTTTATAGAAGTACCCTTCATCAAAGAATAGATGATGAGGAGATATAGCATTGCTACGTCTCTACAAGAGTTATCGTTAATTAACAAAGGTTTTACGGGAAACTAACAAATCGCCCTCACCCTCGAAGGGTGGGGCTATAGAAACAAAACCCACCTGCGTGGGCTGAGTTACTAGAAAGTTGATGAGATTATAATTAAAAAATATTGTGTAGCTTTTTAATAAAAATATGACTGGAATAGAGTGGTTGAGAACACTTCATACAAAGCAACTTATTCAATTAAAAAATGATTGTTACAAAGGCTTGCTTGGTGGAGGTTATATTGATTATGATGGTCATGTGTTTAATCTTGAAGAATTGAAACAGGTTTTTAGTGAAAGACCTCACATACTAAATAGAGCAGAAACCAAACAAATTCGTAGAAAATCAGCGAAAGATAAAAAGAGATTGCACCAATCTACCGGAACCGCGCACAGTGCCGCTAATTTCTAATTATGGGGGTGTAGTGCGCTCGCGACTTTAGTCGCCAGTCCCATTACTTTTTGTGGTATATTACTCGAAGCGGTAATGCGCACATATAAAAAGCCTAGTAGGTCTAGCGGACAGACCCCGATCCGGAACCCTGGGGGCAATAAGCCCAAAATCTTGTACAAATATGGGAGTCAAAGTGAAAAATTTAATAAATCATTTCAAATGCGGTCGGGCAGTCCGTGTGAGCTTGTGGACGTATCCAAACGGGGAGGTTTGAATATTTTCGTATTTAGATTTCTAGGGCGGACGGTTGAAGCAAGAATCCCCTTCAATTAATTGATGGGGAGTGTCAAAAACTGACTGGATTAAGTCTCCATATGGATAAAATCAATATGGTATAATTTCAAAACAAATATAATAAATCAGTAATGATTGGTACTAATATTTACATCAGCATAGAAACTCAAGAATCTTTAGTTAAAGCAGCAGCTTTACAGCAAATTTCTGTTGAAGAACTTGCTTCTTCTATCTTGAAAGAAAGTATCAAAGAAAAGTTTGGACAAATTAGTAATTCATCCGAAAAAAAACGTGAATTTGCCGTAAACCCTCTGACGGAAATGAAACCCTATGCTTATTTAGCAGAACCCAATGAACCTGCTATTTCTCCTGATGATTGGGAAATGAATCAAGATTTTTAAGTTAATTATGATAATTCTTGATACCCATATTTGGGTTTGGTGGAATCATAACGATGCAAAACTCACTTCAAATCATCATAAAGCAATAAATAAACAAAGACCATTTGGTTTAGGCGTTAGCTCCATAAGTTTGATTGAGATTACCAGACTTGTTACACAAAATAGGCTGATTCTTCCTTGTCCGCTACAAGAATGGTTTAATATTGCTTTGGCACAAGAGGGTGTAATTCTTCTTTCAATCACCCCTCAAATTGCCATTGATTCCTATTCGCTTCCAGGAAATTTTCATAAAGATCCAGCCGATAGAATTATTGTTTCAACAGCAAGAACATATGATGTACCGTTGGTAACTGTAGATGAAAAGATTCTTGCTTATTCTTACGTAAAAACAATTCAACCATAAGGTAAAACGTAATCAGCAAAATAAATTACGTTTGTCTTAGATAGTAGGTTGGGTTAAAGGCGCTGAATAATTTGATTGTTTACCAAGGATGAAAATGCACCGTAACCCAACATTCATATTTAAGTTTTCACATCCGCCGGGGAATGCAATTCCCCGTCTAATAGCACAAGTCCATTTAAATGGACTAAATGAATTATTTTTGTCTCAGTTCAATCACAATGAAACCACCAATCTCGCGGTTGCCCTTGGATTGATTTGAGTTTTCCTAAAACCTTTTCAATTTTAAGCGGTAAGGTATGAATACCGGAAATATAAATACAATCTTCTTCTGGCTTAGTGCCGAAATAAGTAATTCTTGCTTTGTAATCTGTTAAACGTTTAATTTTGACGTATCCGATAATTTCAATGTCTTCTGGTATTTCATATCTATCTTTATCTAAAAGATATCTTTGCTCTAACTTATTTGCTATTTTATTTAATACTTTTTGTTTTGGTAGACGATTCGCAAAGCAATAATGATATGTACGACCGCATTTATTATCTCCCAAATCTTTGAGATGGGGAATATTTACAATGTGAATCATGCTTGCGTCGTAATATTTCATCAATGCTTACCTTTAGAATAAAATAGAATTTATAATTCATGCATAAATAATGTATCACACGCAAAATACTTTATTTATCCCAAATCTTCCCATTGACCCCATTCATCCTTAAACCAACCTAAACAATACCAATTTCCACGACCATTAGACTGTTTTTTATAAGTAAAATAAAGATAACTTTCTCAAGTTTTTAGTTGCAAACGTTTTTCACTAGTAGTACCAAACATAAATAATGGAATACCAACATCAAAACTATCTACGATATCACCACTAATAAAAGCTGACCAAGTTACAGATAGAGGAAACATTCCTTCTTTATCAGTCCATATCCACCTACTAAACGACGGACAAGGGTTTCCAGTGATTAAATCAATTTCAGGATCGCGATGAAAATCCTCACCAATAAACTTACGAAAATCATCTAATAGAGAATCTATAATTTCATACCAAGTTTCTTCGCTATATTCTTCCTCTTTTATTCCTGCATTCCAAAGCTTTTGCTCAAGTTCTAAATTCATTTTTTATTATTTACAGTAGTAGAGTATCAAAAAAATGATTGTATGATATTTCGTTTTTATATTAGCTTAATAGATAGAAAGTTATTGTAATAATAAAAAAATATTAATATTTTCATACTCTCCTGCGTTTGTAAACCCACAGAAAAAGTAATATGTAAAATGATTGAACTCTATATTTTATTTTTCCATAATATTAAACATATACAAAATTGATTAGACTGCTTTCACATCCGCCTACGGTTGCAAACCGCAGGCTAATAGTAATATTTCATAGAATACTAACTTTAGCAAAATGATTTATAGATAGTAGGTTGGGTTGAGGGAAAAAAACCAATATAACTAGAAACTATTTTGGTTTTCTACCTCTTTCCAAAGCTTTTGATGCAGGTGGTGGAGGTTCGGGTGGTTTTTGAAGTATTTCAATAATTACTGTAATAACTTCGTCAATTTTATCATCTTTCAATCTTCCTATATGTCGAATCACGTTACTTTTGGCGACTGTTGCAATAATATTAGGACGAATATAGCAAGGACTCAAATTTAACTTACCAATTCGGAAATCTTTATCTTCCAACTTAATTTCATAATCTCTACCAGGTTTACTGGTAATAGGACAAAGTATTGCATTGTTACTATCGGATTGTGCAATTATTAAAGCAGGTCTTTTCTTTGTAGTAGATGCATCTGAAAATGGGAAAGGAACAGAGATAACATCACCTTTTGCAAAATTATCTAAAGTTCTTTCCATGCTTCATCTTCCTCTGGAATTAGCCAAACTTCGTTTAATGATGATTCGCTTAATTCAAGAAAATCTTCTATTATCGTTTGAGTATCATCTGTATCGTTAGCTTGTAAACTATTTATTTTCTCAACTGATAGTCCAGTCAGTTTTGCTACTAAATTTAAATCAATTCCTTCTTCTAGCATATTAACAGCAACTTGAATTAATCCTTGCTGCAAACCTTGTTCCCATGCTTCACGTAAGGTGTTAGCTTTGATTACTCCTTCAGACATAATGTTTGATTGTTTATGTTCTGCTTTTATATTAGCTTAGGAGATGTCACACGTAAGGTAGGTTGGGTTAAAGGCGCAGAATAACTAAATGATTTACCAAGGATGAAAATGCGCCGCAACCCAACAGAAACAATTAATGCTTGGTTATGTTGGGTTTCACTTTTGAAATTTGATGAAATATCAATAAAAAAACGGTGCGTTACGCTTCGCGATAACACACCCTACAAATTAATTTATTATTTATAATTTATCCCCTATTCTTCAACAACTTTTCTAGCTGCTAAATATTCGTACATTTTCCACCGTTGATTAACTTCTACTTGCGCTTCTTCCATCAATTGTTTGGCAATTTCCGGCTTAGTTTTCTTCAACATTTTGAAGCGATTTTCTTTGTACATCGATTCTTCTGGGGAATTTTTTGGCTGTCGCATGTCTAGCTGTAAAGGATTTCTACCTTGTTTGACTAAATCGGGATTATAACGATAAAGCAACCATCTTCCCGATTCTACTAAGGCTTTTTGATTGCTCATTGCCGTACTCATATCTATTCCATGAGCGATACAGTGACTGTAAGCAATGATTAATGATGGCCCTTCATAGGCTTCTGCTTCTAAAAATGCTTTGAGGGTATGTTCGTCTCTGGCTCCTAATGCTACGCTCGCTACGTAGATATTTCCGTAGGTCATGGCAATCAATCCTAAATCTTTTTTCCCGGCAGGCTTACCGCTAGCGGCAAATTTAGCCACTGCTGCTTTAGGTGTAGATTTAGATGATTGTCCGCCAGTGTTGGAATACACTTCGGTATCCATCACCAACACGTTAACATTACGACCGCTAGCAAGTACGTGATCCAACCCGCCAAAGTCGATATCATAAGCCCAACCATCACCGCCAACTATCCAAACGCTTTTCTTAACTAAATAATCAGCTAAGGATTTTAGATTATTAATTCTCTCCTTATTTTCTCTGCCATTTTTTAACTCCTCTGCCAACCTTTCTTTCAACAACTCAACTCTTTCTCTTTGCTCCCAAATATCGGCTTCTGTCTTCTGGGGTGCATTTAAAATAGAACCTGCTAAACCTGGAGGAAGCAAACCTTTATAATTTTCTTCATAAGCTAATTCTTGTAGCAACTCCGCAGCGTATTCGGCTTTTTTATCCACTGACAACCGGAAACCAAAACCGAATTCAGCATTATCTTCAAATAAACTATTACTCCAAGCCGGACCTTTTCCTTGGGCATTTTTTGTCCAGGGTGTTGTCGGCAGGTTGCCACCGAAGATTGACGAGCATCCCGTCGCATTGGCTATTAAAGCGCGATCGCCAAACAGTTGACTCAGTAATTTTAAGTATGGTGTTTCGCCACATCCAGCACAAGCACCAGAAAATTCAAAGAGTGGTTCTTGTAATTGCTGCTGCCGAATTTGATTTAATTTCAGCTTATTTCTATCCGGTAGGGGTAATTTAAGAAAATAATCCCAGTTTTCTGTTTCTTGCTCTCGTAAAGGCAATTGTGATTCCATATTAATTGCTTTACGTTCGGGATTATTTTTATCTTTCGCCGGACAAATATCAACACAAATAGTACATCCCGTACAGTCGGAAGGAGCTACCTGAATAGTAAATTTTTCTTCGGCAAAGGTTTTATCTTTAGCATCGGTAGATTTAAAACTTGCCGGAGCATTACTTAATTTACCTTTTTCGTAAACCTTAGCGCGAATTGCAGCGTGAGGACATACCATAACGCATTTACCGCACTGAACGCAGACATCTGGCTCCCAAACGGGAATCTCTTGAGCTACGTTGCGTTTTTCTAATTTAGAAGTTCCTGTAGGGAATGTTCCATCAGCAGGTAATACGCTTACTGGTAATTCGTCTCCTCTTCCCGCCATCAATAAGCTAAGCGCGTTGTCAGAAAAACCTCTTGCCGATACCAAGAGAGGCTTTAAATTCTCCTCATTCCCTATTCCCTGTTCCCTATTCCCTACTCCCTTAACTTCAACTTTGTGCAAATTCTCCAGGGTATTATCTACCGCTTGCAGATTCATGGCGACGACTTTATCGCCTTTTTTACCGTAAGTCTTTTTAATAGCGTATTTAATTTTTTCTATGGCTTCATCCTGCGGTAAAACACCAGCTAAAGCAAAGAAACAGGTTTGCATTATGGTATTAATTCTTCCGCCCATGCCGCTGTTACGAGCAACTTCGTTAGCATTAATGACGTAAAATTTCAGTTGCTTATCAATAATTTGCTGCTGTACTTTTCCAGGAAGATGTTGCCATACTGTTTCGGCATCGTAAGGACTATTTAATAAAAAAGTCGCGCCAGACACGGCATTTTGCAATACATCGACTCTGTGTAAAAATGTCCATTGATGACAACCGATAAAATTAGCTTTGTCGATTAAATATGTAGAGCGAATCAGTTGAGAACCAAAACGCAGATGGGAAACTGTCATCGAACCGGATTTCTTGGAATCGTAGACAAAATACCCTTGAGCATAATTGTCTGTTTCCTCACCGATAATTTTGATAGAGTTTTTGTTTGCTCCTACGGTACCATCGGAACCCAAACCGTAAAACATCGCTCTAACAACATTCTCTGCTTCTGTAGAAAAGCCAGAATCGTAATCGAGAGAAGTCTGAGTTAAGTCGTCGTTAATACCAACAGTAAAATTATTTTGCGGTTTTTCCCGAGCTAAATTATCGTAAATAGCCAGCACCATCGCCGGTGTAAATTCTTTAGAAGAAAGTCCGTACCTTCCACCAACAATTTTCGGTAAATTTCCCATTACCCAACTTTGATAAATCGCCGTCACAACATCCAAATACAGCGGCTCCCCAGCGCTACCTGGTTCCTTGGTGCGATCTAAAACGGCAATTGATTTTACGGTATTGGGTAATGCTTTAACAAATAGCTCTGAATTAAAAGGACGAAACAGTCTAACTTTGACGACACCTAATTTTTCACCGCGAGCATTAAGATAATCAATAGTTTCATGCACCGTCTCGCAACCGGAACCCATTAAAACTATTACCCTTTCGGCATCGGCAGCGCCATAATACTCAAAAACCCGATAATATCTACCAGTTTGTTTGCCGAATTCATCCATTACCTGCTGCACAATTTCCGAGCAAGCATCATAGTAAGGATTAATTCTCTCCCGAGCTTGGAAGTAAACGTCGGGATTTTGCGCGGTACCTCGGATAACGGGATTATCGGGAGTTAAAGCCCGATTTCTATGGGCAAATACTAAATCATCATCAATTAAAGCCTCTAAATCTTCTGGTTGTAAAAGTTCTACCTTTTGAATTTCATGGGAAGTGCGGAAGCCGTCGAAAAAGTGAAGAAATGGAACTCTGGCTTTGAGAGTCGCTGCTTGAGCAATCAAAGCAAAATCGTGAGCTTCCTGTACGTTAGCCGAACACAACATAGCGAAACCCGTTGCCCGAGCCGCCATTACGTCACTTTGATCGCCAAAAATCGATAGAGCATGAGTAGCCAAGGAACGCGCTGCAACGTGAATAACTGCGCTGGTGAGTTCCCCGGCAATTTTATACAAATTGGGAATCATCAACAGCAAGCCTTGAGATGCCGTGAAAGTAGTAGTCAGCGAACCAGCTTGCAAAGCACCATGTACCGCAGCCGCAGCCCCACCTTCGCTTTGCATCTCAACTACGCTAGGAACGGTACCCCATAAGTTGCGATTGCCTTGGGCAGCCCAAGCATCAGCCCATTCACCCATTGAAGAAGAAGGAGTAATCGGATAAATCGCAATAACTTCGTTCAAACGGTAAGCAACCCGAGCAACCGCTTCATTTCCATCAATTGTTGCAAACTTGTTCATCACTTTTCTATAAATATAGTAATTCGGCTTGATTTATAAATTTCGTAAACTAGAGATTGATAAATAAAAAAAGCGATTAAAATGCTGCTACTAGGGAAATTTACAGTTTCTGGTTAAAAAGTATTAGTAAGTATTGATTGAATAAACCCTGATGTACTAATATCTCATTTCTAAGTATGAGTTGTTTTCATACTTATTATCTGGTGTACTCAAAATATAAAAGTCCGACACCAAAGGATTTTTACTATCTTTCAATAAAAAATGAGGGTATAGGTGCGGGTGATTTTACTTTCATTTTTGAGAATATACGTTACCCGATATTTTATGAGAGTATAGCTATAATTACAAAGTCTCAGGCTTAGATGCTGCGGGAATTTTATCAAATTGCAATGCGGAGCAAACATTTTGCTTTTACGTACAGAATAAGTAAACTTTTGTAACAATAAATTATAAATTGGAATTATTAGCTTAATTATTTTGTTGATTTATTTAATACTTATAGAACTTATACAAAAATAAGGTAAATATGTGATTGCGAGCGACAACGACTTAATCTTCCAAAATGCTGCTATTGCTTCGGTACAGGTAGTGACTGTCGCAATGACAATATACTAGTTGCGCGTATTTACAGTTTCTTGGTAAAAATACCTTACGAATTAAATTAGTTTAAGAGGAGTCTATTAAGTGTTAACGAAAGCAAACGATTTCATTTTTGATTTTCAATTAGCAACAATAAACATTTCCGAATTAGCTACAAGTTTTCTTAAAGATATCAATATAAATTTAGATTCATCTATCATAAATGTGATTGCGGCTTTAATCGTTATTTTAGTAGGTTTTTTGTTATCAGCAATTGCCGCATCTGCAACCAAACAGATATTAAAAAGAATTCAGTTAGATGAGCGTATTGCTTCAAAGTTTAGAGATAATTCGGGAACATTAGACAATTTTCAATTAGAGCAATGGGTACCGATAGGGGTTTTCTGTATTCTGTTTGGAATTACTTTAATAGCTTTTCTTGAAACACTTAAATTCCGACAGTTTACAAGTCCTATTAATGCGTTTCTAAAAGATATTTACGGCTACTTGCCTAGTTTGGGTGCGGCTGCGATATTATTAGCTATTGCTTGGCTGCTGGCAAATGGATTGCGATTAGCGGTAAGTCGTGGTTTGGATACCTTAAGATTGGAAGAGCGTTTAAATAATCAGATAGAAAGCAACGCAGAAGAAAATAAATTTTCTCTAAAAAATACAATTTCCCAAGCAATATATTGGTTTGTGCTTCTGTTTTTTGTACCAATTATTTTAGATACCTTGGGTTTCCAAAGCACCTTAGATCCAGTAGAAAAACTAGTTGCAGAATTTTTGCTGTACTTACCGAATATTCTCAGTGCAACATTAATTGGTGTCATAGGTTGGTTTGCAGCAAAAGCAGTAAGTCAAATTACCAGTAATTTTTTAGCTTCTGTAGGAATTGATCGATTGGGAGCTAAATTTGGTATGAGTACAAATAGGCAAAGCTCCTTATCGTGGCTTGGTGGTACTTTCGCTGCCGTCGTAATTCTCATTTACACGGCGATCGCCATTTTGAATAAGCTGAATATTGAAGCAATTTCTAAGCCAGCCATTGTCGCCCTGAGTCAGGTATTCACTGTTTTACCTCAAGTCTTTACTGCTGTTGCGATTTTAGCAATCGGTTATATAGCGGGCAAATATGCAGCAGAATTTTTAACTAGTTTTTTAACTAGCATTAACTTTAATAACTTCTTCTTCTGGCTTGGTTTACCAATTCAACAATCCCAGTTTCAAAACAACTCTACAACAAAAACACCGTCAGAAATAGCTGGCATTGTGGCGATGGTTGGTATCATGCTGTTTGCGACAATATCGGCAATAGACGTTTTGAATCTAACTGCATTAACAGCGCTGATGCAAGGGCTAATTATCGTATTTGGCAGTATCTTAGCTGGTTTATTCGTTTTGGCAATTGGTTTATATTTGGCCAACTTAGCCTTTAACTTAATTATTACATCAGGTGTTTATCAAGCGCGAATTTTAGCACAAACAGCGCGTGTGATAATTATTGCCTTTGTGGGCACAATGGCATTACAACAGATAGGGATAGCAACCAATATTGTTAACCTAGCTTTCGGACTTTCCCTTGGCGCGATTTCGGTAAGCGTTGCTCTGGCAATCGGTTTAGGAACCCGAGAAATTGCCGGAGGATTGGTTAAACAATGGTTAAAGGAGTTAGGAATTAGAAGTTAAAAGTTAGGAGTGTTGTTATTACCTACTACAAATTACCCATTACCAGTCCTCACAGATATAATAACTGTTTTACCGAACATGATATTACCCTTACTTGCTTGTTGATGATTCTAAATAAATACACATGAAAATTGGATTATGGTTATTGGCTTCTTGGCTGCTTTATTCTTGTTTAGGTGCATTTCTTAATTTTGTAAATATGCCTTGGTGGGTGTTTGCCTTTTACGGATTTTTAGCAGTCGGTTGGGCATCAGAATCCGCTAAATTTATTGTAGGAATTGGTTTGTTTGGTGTTTGGTTTAAAGTAATTTCTTGGCTAATCGCAATTGCTGCTTGTCTGGGATTACTAGTAGGTGTTTTCTTCGGAGCAATGGCTGGCAGTTGGGTAACTGGTGCATTAGTCGGTTTGGGAATAGGAACTTTGGCTGGGCTGGGAGTTATAGTTAGTGCTTGGCTAACTTATAATGTTTTCTTTGTTACTGCTAAGCGTAGAAAAGCTCAATCGTCTAACCCGAAAAAATCTCCTCAAGGAGTTTCTGGCAATATTGATAATTTAAATGCGAAAATACTGATTGAAACTATTTGGTCAACCTGTAAAGGAGTTGGGTTAGCAGGAATTGCCATTTTAGGTTGTTATATGGGTGGCAAGTATGGCTTCGGTGGCGTATATGGTTTAGCTACTGCAACTATTTGGGCATTGTTATTAGGTGGGATTCTTTTCCTTGCGGCTTCCGAACTCAAGCGTCGTTTAAGCAATTACAAAGCTTTTGTTTTATTATCTGCTGTTCTTGAAATAGCATTAATTAGCGGTTATATAATCAGCTTTTCTTTTCCTATTGCTAAAGCCATATAAACTAATTATTCGCAAATGGAAGTTTCTTAATGAGGTTAAAGGTTAAAGGTTAAAGGTTAAAGGTTAGAGGTTGGGTTTAACTACCTCCTTGCAACAAGCTAGGCTAACATTCAACCCAACTTACCAAAAGCTTTTGATGTCAAGCTCGATAGAGCCTTTGAACGAGAGCTATTTGTATATCTAAATTTTATGTTGGTTTTGTAGTGCGGGCAGAAAAGCCCGCCAGCAAAATACAAATTCAATGCATAGAAACTAATACAAGATAAATTAAGCTTTAAACTGCTTTTCTAATAAATTTAGCAAAGTTTCTCTGGGAACTACAGAAGATAAACCGGTGATAAATTTAGAAGCAATACCACCAACTACTACAGCAGCATTTCCATGTTCTAAAGCTTTCATTGCTTCGTCAACTACTTCTTCTGGAGTAGACATACTTTGTGCGTTACGTGCTAAAGCTGGAGGAAAGTTTGCTTCATTGAAAAAGTTAGTTTCCGTAGGTCCGGGAGAAACAACTAAAACCCTAACTCCATATTGACGATTTTCTGCCCATAACGCTTCGCTGAAACTGCGAACGAAAGCTTTTGTCGCTGCGTAAACCGATACATATGGTAATGGTTGATATCCCGCAATTGAAGATACATTAATAATGCTTCCCGAACCTCTTTCCCGCATTTGTGGTAAAAATTTGTGGGTTAAAGCTACTAGCGCTATATTATTTAACTGAATCATTTCAATTTGGCGATCGCAGTCGGTTTTAACAAATTCACCATAGTCGCCAAAGCCCGCATTATTAATTAGTAAATCAACGCTTAACCCTTTCGCTTGGGTAATCTCGAAAATTTCTTGAGCGGCTGATGTTTGGGTTAAATCTTTGACAATAACATCAACTTGAATTTTGTGTTGTTCCTGTAGCTGTTGAGCAAGAGCCTTAAGCTTATCTTCCGAGCGGGCAACGATAATCAGATTTGTATTTTGTGCAGCAAGTTTTTGAGCAAAACATTTACCAATACCACCGGAAGCACCAGTAATTAAAGCTGTAGGCATTTCTATTAATAGTATTTTTGTTAACCACCCTACAAATGCTAGCAATAATTGGTACTTAGTTTTACCTATCTAGAGTCATAGAACAGTTAATAGTAAAAAGTGAACAGTTGTTCACCCGGAGAGTGTGGATTGTCAGTTAACAGTAAAAATATTTCCCACTCTCCTCCCTTTTCCCCGTCTTCCCCCTCTAATTGAATAGGTAATTTTTAATCAAACAGCACTAACTTCTCACCCCAGACTCTTATGATGTAATTTTTCTCTCGCGAATGGGAATAGTAATAGTAACAGTTACAGGGTGTCTAGATGTACCGTTTGCATAATAAAGCATTTGAAATCTTACGTGAGGAGATTGAGGTATGTAGTAGTAATGACAAAAAAGGGAAACAGAAAAGGCTAATTGCTCTGAAACGTTTGCAGCAAATGCGGTTGAATCCTGGAAGACGTGCCAAATTAAACGAGTTAAGGGATGCTGTTGTAGATGTATTTCCCATCTTCAGCGAAACGGCACTTAAAGAAGCTGCTAAAGCCAATCGTAAACCAAGCATTTTTGGTAAATTCAAATATTTAGCAATTGGTTTAACGGGTGTTGCTGGGGTGGTGACAGTACTTAATTTACCGCATCCTAATATTCGCTGGTTTGTAGCAAAAACAGCGCCGATATTGCTTGTACCTTCTCACATGAACATGGATTTTCATTATTGGGGTGCAAGAAATTCAGTTCAAGAAGCACAAATTATGTTGAAATCTGCGGCTAATTTTTCCGACATTAAACAAGTTGAAAATAAAATTGCAGAAGCCGAACAACATTTAAGTCATATTCCAATTTGGTTTTTAGGATATTATCCAGAAGTTTATTGTCAAAACTTTAGCTGTAGTTGGAATTTTAGTTTTGATGAATTTGAAAATATTCGTACACAAATAATTCACCTTGAAACTAAAACAATTAGGGAAAAGCAGGCTTTTATTCCTTTAGTAGAAGCCCAACAAGTTTATAGAGGTGCAAAAAGAAAATTAAGCATAGCAAAAACTCAAAAGCAGAAACAGCTAGCAATGTTTTCTATGCAATCAGCTATCAAAACAATAGCAGAAGTTCCGAGTGGCACCTTAGCGAAGAAAAAAGCAGAAACACAGTTAAAAGCTTATAAACGTTATTACGAGCAAGTAGCTCAAAAAAAATAGCGCTTATTTGAGGATTTTTATTAAATCCTCACTTTTAATATTAAACATTTTAAATCAATTTAAATCAACATTTCAGAACGAGACTTTAATACAACACTTTCAATCAATAATAAAATCATGTACCGTCTTAATGATGCCGCTTTTAAAATTTTACGGGGCGAACTGCTCAACTGTGGTTCTAATGATGATATCGGTAGAGCCGAAAGACAAATTGTAGCCAAGCGTTTTGAAAAACTGCGGATGCAAAAAGGTTCTCCAGTAACTTATGATGAGCTACTTTTATTAGTTGTTGATGTATTTCCAGAATTTAGCGAAAAGGCTTTAAAACAAGCGGCGAAAGCTAACCAACCACCAGGTATTTTAAGTAATCTAAAATGGTCAGCAATTTTTATTACTGCTTTTACAGGTGGTTTTGCAGGGATTATCTGGTTAGTAAATCTACCATACCCAATGATTCGTAAACCTGTGGCAGAGAAAGCACCGTTATTGCTTTTACCTTCTTATATCAGTATGGATAACAGCTATCGTGGAGCAATTAATGCTACCGAACAAGCAGATCAGTTAGTAAATAAAGCTACTAGTTTAGAAGATATTAAACGAGGTGGAGCTAAAGTTAAACAAGCACAAAGTAGTTTGGATAATTTACCCGTTTGGTTTCTAGGTTATTATCCTCAAGCTTACTGCGGTTTATTTGGATGTACGTGGAAATTTACTTTTGATGAATTTGAAACAGCACGTCGTCGAGTTGCCAGAATGGATGCTAAAGTCTTCCAGGAGAAGAATGCTTTTGAATCATTAGAAAAAGCAGAGTCAGATTTAAAAGCCGCTAAAGAGCAATACGAACAAACCAAAAATTTAGCAGAAAAACAAAAAATCGTAGCGCAGATGCAAACCGCTATGATTACCTTAGAGCAAATTCCCAGAGAAACCTTAGCAGGTAAAAAAGCACGTACTGTTATTGCAGCAATCAAACCCGAAGTCGGAAAGATAATTGCTAACAGCGGTAAAAGTGGTGCTAGTGGTAATTTAATCGAAGCAGCAAAAGTATTCGCCATCCAAGCATCACAATTATCGCAAAATCCTCCCCATCCAACTTATAAATGGGAGCAAATCGAAAAACTATGGATACAATCAATCAAGCGGTTGCAGAATATCCAAGTTTCCAATCCCAATTATCTCGAAGCCCAGAAACTGCTAGCAAAATACCAAAGCAACCAAGCAATCATTCAAACTCGACTGCAAGCAGAAAGAGAATCCCAAAAAATTCTCAATCAAGCAGAAGCGCAAATTGAAAACTTTATCGCAAATCCTCCATCAGAGCCAAATCGGTATAAAGCCAAATTACGGACAATTCTCAGCAAATTAAACAGCATCCAGTCAGGAACAACATCCCATGCAAGAGCCAAACAGTTGATATCTTCAATTCAGAAGCAACTGAAAAAATAAACCACTAGTGTAGAGGTAGAGACATAAGAGAGAGGGGGGAAGAAAATATTTATCTAACCCTCTAACCTTTAACCCGAGCAACAAATTATCCCAACTTCTTGCACTTGAGTAAGAATGTATGTTATATAAATAAAATTCCGGACGTATAGCTCAGTTGGTTAGAGCGCTACGTTGACATCGTAGAGGTCACTGGTTCGAATCCAGTTACGTCCATTTTTGCCAAGAATGTTTTAGAAAAAGTTGTCTGTGACTTAAAGTGTCACTTGCCACATTATTTGACCGCCTTGACAGATTAATGTCCTGTGATTTGACCGCATATACATATGCGACAGATCACAATTAATAGACATCTGCGGGAAAACATTTATTGTATAGCGGTTTTCAATCATTTATTCATTAAAAAATTAGATTACAGATTTTTATTTATCAACATATTTCCTTAAACTACATGGAATATGTAATTGCCAAACAACATAATGATGTGTTAATCAACCAAATTTTATATAAAACTGATAATGAATAATCTAAACAAAAATTGCCGAAAAGTGCATTGCATTTATTGATTTTTATTGTTTTAATATCAGACTATTTTTATTAATCGTGAAGGTCATATTATTATTTACCTATATTTATAAAGTCTAAATGAATGTATAAAAATAGACTTTCAAAACCGGCAAGCATATATCAAACTTGTTAATCATATTCGGCTTTGTTACATAATTTTATCCTAATTGGTGTTTGAAATTACTTTGTTCTAGAGATTAACCTGTCATAGATTTACTCTAATTGGATGTTTTATCTTCGCTAATTACTTTTAGAAAATAGCTGATGCTTCACCCAAGTTAGATATTTAAGACAATTCATGTTAACTAGAACTTAAGCGTATTTTTTCAAAATATTGCTAGTTTGATGATGAGATTTATGTAACTGAATTTAGCTGAATTTATTCTGGGTGCTGGCGATAGTTAGAGCGTTTTTTGATTAAGGCTAACGCTTATTTTCTGATATCAAATATTAATGATTAACTATGCTAGAAATACAACCAAACAAATCTTCTCGAATTTCCGATAAACTGCTCGATTTGTATGAGGAATTTACAAGCCTACCAGAAACACGCAACGTTAATAATTCAGAAGTTTCACTCACTAATAGTGATATTCTCCAACTTAATGCAGCTAGAACAGAAGTTATTGTCAGAATTACTAGTAGTGATGTTGAAGGTTTATTACCAGCCTTAGAAGATTCGGGTTTTCAAGTTATCGGTTCGGCTCCAGATTTCAACTTTATTGAAGGTTGGATGCCGATTGACTTAATTCCCAATTTAGAAGAATTGGAAAGTCAAGGGCTTATGGGTGTGTTACCCGTTTATGCTCCTATAACTAACGTCGGTTCGGTAACTAGTCAGGCTGATTTTGTTCACGAAACAGATAGAGTTCGAGCGTCTCTTCCAACAGGTTTTGATGGTACGGGAGTAACTATCGGTGTTTTGAGCGATAGCTATGATACTTCGGGTAACGGTTCGGCTGCTGCTGATATAGCATCTGGAGATTTACCTGCAAATGGAGTGACTGTGTTACAGGAAGGACGTAACAATGCAACAGACGAAGGTCGAGCAATGTTGCAGTTAGTTCACGACCTTGCACCCGGTGCAGACCTCGCTTTTGCTACAGCATCTTTCAGTCCGGCAAACTTCGCTAATAACATTCGCGCTCTTGCAAATGCTGGCTCGGACATTATTGTTGATGATATCGCTTATCTTACAGAACCCTTTTTCCAAGATAGTGTTGTTAGTTTTGCCGTTGATGATGTAGTCACAAATAATAATGTGGCTTATTTTTCTTCCGCAGGAAATAGTGGCGATATTGCCTACGAATCTACAGATATCAATTTTGAAACTATCGGGCAAAATCTATTTTACGATTTTGATCCAAGTGCTAATGTCGATGTTACCCAAAGAATAACAATTCCTTTTGGTAGGCAAGTTAGATTGTCATTTCAATGGGACGACCCTTTCTTTACTCGCAATGGTGTAGATACAGACCTAGATATCTTCTTAATCAATCCTGCAACTGGTAACATTGTTGCTCAAGCTGATAATAATAATATTGCCAATCAAACACCTTCTGAATTTTTAGTCTTTGAAAATAATACTTTTCAGACGGATTTTGATGTCGCAATTAGGTTGTTTGATGGACCAGAACCCGGACGTATCAAATACATTCCTTTCGATCTAAGTTCTAACCCTGATGATATTTATCAAGAGTTTGCGACTAACAGTTCAACTATCTTTGCTCATCCAGCAGCAACTAATGCTTCCGCTGTAGCAGCAGTTCCCTATTTTGACCAAGACAACCCCGAACCCTTCACTTCTGTTGGTCCAACTACAATTCTGTTTGAAACCGACGGTACCCGCAAAGCTACACCAGAAGTCCGCCAAACACCTGATATTGCAGCGATTGATAATACTGACACTACATTCTTCGGTAGCGATATTGATGGTAATGGTTTTCCCAATTTCAGCGGAACTTCAGCAGCCGCACCCCATGCAGCAGCCGTTGCAGCTTTGGTAAAACAAGCAAATCCAACATTTACTCCGCAACAAATCTATGACAGATTAGAATCAACTGCCAAAGATATCGGCGCTCCCGGTTATGACAATGTTACCGGACATGGATTAATTAACGCTTACGATGCTATTTTTGGTCCGGTTGTACCAGCACCGCTCAACTTCACAGATAACTTTGAAGATGGCGACCTCCCTATTGCTTATGAAACCAAAACTAATGGTGCTGGAAGGATTCAAGTTACGACTGAAAATAATCCCATTGGTACGCGACATCTGACATTAGATAGCTCGCGTAATAGATTTGATTCTCTAAATGAAGTAATTTTGCACGTTGATACAACTGGCTTTGATAACGTGCAACTCAGCTTCGATCAGAGGGAATTCGATGACGAAGATAATCTGATGCCACAAACCTTTACAGGCTCGAATAATTCTGATGGTGTAGTTCTGAGTGTTGACGGTACAAATTGGTTCCGTTTAATTAGTTTGACTGGTAGTAACTCAACAGAGACTTATCAAACAAACAGCTTTAATTTAAGTACATTTGCTGCGAACAACAGTTTAACTCTCGGCTCGGATGTTCGGATTAAGTTCCAGCAATTTGATGATTTTCCAATTGAAACTGGTCTTGATGGATTTGCTTTTGACAATATTTCTGTTACGGGTGATTCTTTAGCAGGCTTCACTGTCACAGAATCCGACGGCAATACTACGGTTACAGAAGCCGGTAGCACGGATACATTTACAGTTGTTCTCGATACTCAACCAACTGACGACGTAGTAATTTCAATTACTAATCCCGATACAACTGAAGCAACTGTTTCTAGCAACAGCCTTACTTTTACAGCAGCTAATTGGGATACAGCGCAAACGGTAACTGTAACTGGTGTTGATGACAATTTAGTTGATGGAAATCAAACTACTCCATTAACTTTGAGTGTAGATGCAGCTAACAGCGACGATAATTTTGATTCTCTTGCAAATCAAACCGTAAACGTTATCACCGTTGATGATGATAGTGCAGGCTTCACTGTCACAGAATCCGAGGGAAATACTACAGTTACAGAAGCCGGTAGCACGGATACATTTACAGTTGTTCTCGATACTCAACCAACTGACGACGTAGTAATTTCAATTACTAATCCCGATACAACTGAAGCAACTGTTTCTAGCAACAGCCTTACTTTTACAGCAGCTAATTGGGATACAGCGCAAACGGTAACTGTAACTGGTGTTGATGACAATTTAGTTGATGGAAATCAAACTACTCCATTAACTTTGAGTGTAGATGCAGCTAACAGCGACGATAATTTTGATTCTCTTGCAAATCAAACCGTAAACGTTATCACTATTGATGATGATAGTGCAGGCTTCACTGTCACAGAATCCGACGGAAATACTACGGTTACAGAAGCCGGTAGCACGGATACATTTACAGTTGTTCTCGATACTCAACCAACTGACGACGTAGTAATTTCAATTACTAATCCCGATACAACTGAAGCAACTGTTTCTAGCAACAGCCTTACTTTTACAGCAGCTAATTGGGATACAGCGCAAACGGTAACTGTAACTGGTGTTGATGACAATTTAGTTGATGGAAATCAAACTACTCCATTAACTTTGAGTGTAGATGCAGCTAACAGCGACGATAATTTTGATTCTCTTGCAAATCAAACCGTAAACGTTATCACCGTTGATGATGATGTTAACATTCAAATTCTTGGTACTAAAGGACGCGACGTTCTTACAGGTGACGATACCGACAACATAATCACTGGTTTACAAAGTCGCGACATTCTCACTGGAGGTGGTGGCAATGATGAATTTGTTTATACCTCACTCAGAGATGCAGGAGATATCATTACCGACTTTGAAGTTGGTAGCGACACAATAGTTCTGACACAGTTACTCGATAGCTTAGGTTACACGGGTTCCGATGCAATTAGCGACGGTTACGTTAGCTTTGGTGCAAATGGAAATGATGCATTTGTTCAAATCGACCAAGACGGAACAATGGGTAGCCGTTTTGCTAGAACCATTATCACTTTAGAAAACGTAAGTCTGACTGAAATATCCAACCCCAATAACTTCGTATTTGAAGCTTAAGCGCAATCATTGATATTGCTAGAAACTCTTGTGAAATGGAGAGAAGTTGGGGGGAAGATACTCTTCCCCCAAACTACAGAGCATCTTGTCCGTCCAATTAATACTCAAAACAATAAGGAGCATTCACTAAATGTCATTCATCAAAAACTCAACCTTAACTGCTGGTTTAATTAGTTTATTAAGTTTAACTACTATTGCTGCAAAACCATCCCAAGCTGCTGTTATTGACTTTAACAGTTGGAATTCCACTGGTGACGTTTCAATTCAGGGTAGCGGACAAGTTAATATGTCTAACTCATCCTTTGGATTTGGAGATGATACAGACTTTAATCCGAGTAATCCAGACGCATATAATTATACCCAAAACAATGTTTCTACAGAAGCAAACGGTTCTCTACAAAACTTTGTTGGTGTAAACAATAACGACTTAGATATTAATGGTCAAGCTTTTGAAGGTTCTGCTGTGAAAACAACTATTACAGCGCTAGCAGGTGATAAATTGAACTTCAAATGGAACTTTCTTACTAACGAAACCGCTACTTCAGCACCTTTTACTCCTTTAAATGACTTTGCCTTTGTCAGCATTAATGGTGTTGTAAATAAGCTAGCTGATTTCACTAATGCATCCAATAGTTCTAACTTTTTCGATTCAGAAACCGGACAAAACGCTTTTAGTTATACCTTTGCACAGCAGGGAAATTATCAAGTAGGTATTGGTGTAGTTGATATTGATGACTACGGTGTCACATCAGCCTTACAAGTTACTAACGCAGAAGTCGAACCCGTACCGGAACCTTTAACTATTCTCGGCACTGGTGTCGCTGCGGGATTTGGCTTTATGTTCCGTCGCAAGCGCTCTAAAAAACAAGCTTAGTCGCTAATCTAATAGTAATAACTAATAAATTTTTGACCTAGTCCTCTAAAAGAGGACTTTTTATTAATTTGAATGATTTAAATTTTACTATCTCACTTCATTTCTATACCGCAAATCAAAAGCATATTGGTTCGAGATACATCTAATTGGTTAGAGGTACATCTAATATATTTCCATTAAATAGCAAGCTCCTCAAACCTACTATACAAACCAACAGCGCTCTAAAACAAATTTCGCCTTCAATGTATTAAATAAACCATAACACTTAATCTTTTATTCAAATAAATACTGAAAATACAGTCCCAGTATCGGACTTTTTTAGTAAACCAAAGTCTTATCCTACGAGTTTACCGAAGCTTTTATCTCTAACTACCAATTTTAGAATCCAAATATTCGCAATTCATCCTCTTTTAAGTTCAAAATTATAAAGAGTACGCAAAAAATAATAGTTACTATAGACACCTTTAAGAGTACTGAGATAGCTTGTATATATCGAAACGGAATTACTACGCAATAAGTGATTCTTTAAAGTTTGAAAGTGCAATAAGAGAAGAGTTTTTAGTAATGGTTGATAATAAGAAAGTTGTAAAAGGTTTTGTTGCTGGTGCTGCTTTAACTGGTGCTTTTATTGCTCCTGCAACCGCACAAGCTGCTGATACGATTGAAACTCCATTTGACATGATGGATGGCATTCAAAATGCAGAAGCTACACAAGCTAGACAAGAAGCAAGAAAAGAACGCGATCGAGCTAGAGGCAAAGCAAGAACTTTCCACGATCTGAATAAGAAAAAGAATGTTTACAACGTTAAAAACAATAATTACCAAAAGCAATTAAAAAAGTATAATAACGGTGAAAGTAACAAAGAAAACCTAAAAAAAGCAGAAAATCAACTTAAAACAGCCCAAAAGAACTATCAGAACAAGTTAGATAATCTATTTGTTGATAAGTCCGGAGATAAAGAATTAAAAAATGCCAGAGGTTCTTATAATAAGGCATTGAAAGAACACGGTAAATTGAAAAAGACAGCTGAGAAAACAAAGCAACAAAAAGATATTGATGCCGCAAAACAAGCAAAACAAAAATTTCAAGAGGCTAAACAGGCATATAGCAGCAAACTTGATGCAGCTAAAAATGGAATCACTAACAATGATTTATATAAATCATTGATGGTGGAAGGTAATCAACGAATTAATGCTCAGAAACAAGCAGAGAAAAAATATGAAGCAGTAGTAGCTCAAGAATGGGGGGGTTGGACTAAGGAGCATGAGGTTAGAGATAGAACCGAAGATGCTGAATTCCAAAAGTTAATGCCCGAATTCCAAAAGTTAGTACAAAAAGAAAGATTAGCAGTTGCAGCAGAAAAAGTTTCCGCACAGAAACTAGATGCTAGTAAGCTATTCTTAAAAAATGACCACGATGTACGTGTTTGGTTTATAAATGAAGGTGCTGGTTACAGAAATGAACTAGCTTATGAAGCATTCAATGGCGACAATTACGAGAAGGGAATGATTTTTGATGATGTTTCATGTAAATCTGGTTGTCAGCTAAATAATGGTAAAAATGCTCCTTTAGATATTGGTGACTTTGTAGATTTAGGTTTAATTGAAGGTGGAACTCAACTCAACTTCTTACTCAGAGCAGATGGTGCGGATGGAACAAGAACTAGTAATGGTGATATTTATGGCTCTGAAGCATCTCTGAATGCTGATAATTTACAGCACTTAATGGCTTTTGCTGTTCAAGCTGGTGGTAGAGATTATCTGTTGATGGGTTTTGAAGATTTGCGTAAAGGTGGCGATAAAGATTACAACGATGCGATGTTTGTTGTCGATCTCGGTGAAGATAACTTGACTGATGGTAGGAAGTTCGCACAAGCAGCAAAAGTACCTGAAGCTTCTAATATGGCTGCGATTCTTGGTGTAACTGGCGCTGGTTTGATGTTACGTCGTCGCCGTCGCAACAAGAAATCTGTAACAATCTAGAAACGTAAGATGGGAGCATCTTTCCATCTGTTTCAAACAAAAGTTAGCTAGTAAAAACAAAATATATGAATTAAAAAAATTTCTCTTCCTTTAAATATTCTTTCCTGTATTTGACGCAATTCTCTATTAGAATTGCGTTCTTTTTTGTGTACGAGAATAGGGAATATTAAAAGCAAGTAGCGTTTTTTAACCTTTAACCTTTGACTTTTCCTTGTAAGACGCTAAATAATTCTTTTTTTATGGCATGATTATATAAACTTTGCTGGCAGTTAAAACAAATATGATGCAGAGCAGGGATAATCAGAATCAACAAGCAAGTTATATTCTGGCTTTAGATTTAGGCACTACGGGGAATCGTGCTTTTGTGTTTGATTCTCACAGTCAAATTATCGGACAAGCATACCTAGAACTCAAACAATATTATCCTCAAGCGGGATGGTTGGAACACGATGCTATTGAAATCTGGGATGCTACGGTTTCGGTAATCCAAAGTGCTGTTAAAAAAGCTAACATTTCCCCTTCTCAAATAGCTGCTATTGGATTAACTGTTCAGCGAGAAACTTGTTTGCTATGGGATAAAAACACCGGCAAACCTTTACGTAAAGCTATTGTCTGGCAAGATAGACGCACTGCTCCCCTTTGCAATCAATTACAAAATCAAGGTTTAGGAGAAGAAATTTATCAACGTACTGGATTAGTTATTGATGCTTATTTTTCTGCAACAAAGCTTTCTTGGCTGTTGGATTCTGTTGCAGGAATTGACCTCGATCATGTTTTGGCTGGTACAATCGATACCTGGGTACTGTGGAATCTAACTGGTGGAAAAGTTCATGCAACCGATAGCAGCAACGCCAGTCGAACAATGTTGATGAATTTGAAAACTTGTGACTGGGATGAAACCCTTCTAGATTTATTCAAAATTCCTCGTCATATATTACCTCAAATTCAGCCCAGTTTAAGCCAATTTGGATTGACAGATAAAGATTTATTAGGAACAGAAATTCCTATAACTGCGATTTTAGGCGACCAGCAAGCGTCTTTATTCGGTCATGGTTGCAATGCTCCCGGTCTCATGAAATGTACTTACGGTACTGGTAGCTTTTTGGTGGCTCATACAGGAAAAGAAATAGCGCGATCGCAAAGTCAGCTTTTAAGTACGGTGGCTTGGACTAAAGTAAATCAAAACGGTTCTTTGGATATCAACTACGCCCTCGAAGGCAGTATGTTTACTAGTGGGGCTTGTATCCAATGGTTGCGAGATGGTATGCAATTAATTGAAACAGCCGCTGAAACCGAAACTATAGCAACTCAAGTAGAGGATAACGGCGGTGTCTATTTTGTACCTGCTTTAAGTGGATTGGGGGCACCTCATTGGGATATGAGCGCTAGAGGTTCTTTTTTAGGAATTACTGCCGGAGTAACCAGAGAACACATGGTACGTTCTGTATTAGAAGCAATTGCTTATCAAGTGAAAGAAGTTGTAGAAGCTATCAATGCATCTAGTAACACTTCTATCAACAAGTTAACTGTAGATGGTGGTGCTTCCAATAATAATTTTTTAATGCAGTTTCAAGCCGATTTGTTGGGAATTCCCATCGAACTACCAGTGATGCGAGACACTACAGTACAAGGTATTGCATTCGCTGCTGGTTTATCAATTGGTTTATGGAGTGATTATTCCCAATTGATAAATCAAAGAAGTATAGAAAAAGTGTTTGAACCGAATATTAATTCTAATAAGATTCAAGATAATTATGCTACTTGGTTGCGTGCTGTTGAACGTGGGAAAAATTGGGAATTAGGTAATGGGTAATAGGTAATGGTTAATAGATTGTAAGGTGTGTTAGACCCGCGACTATATATCGATTTTAATTACTATTTATCTAATTGGTCTAACGCACCATTTCACTTTGTAAATAATAAGTCACTGCTAATTGATAATAAAAAATAAATATCTGGGAAACATACAGATTATAATCAAGATAAAAAAATTATGTCAGATACAGGAATGGTCGCAATCGTCACAATATCCGGTTGGTACGTGACACTAAAAACATTGTTACTACTTTCAACATTGGTCAAAGTGTCACAGCACCCTACAAAAAAATGTGCCGGTTGCATAATTCCTAAATTGATTAATTACTGTTAACAATTAATCCGTCCGATTTTTACCAATTTATTTTATATTCCACCTAAGTGAAAAGCAAACCCCGGTCTAATAGCGTAAGTCCTATAAATACGACTAAGAAAAATCAATTATAAAATCTACCTGAACTAATTTTATTAATGTGTAATATTACTAACAAAAGTCCAATTGTCCAATTGTTTAATGTAAAAAACTCTAAAAAATCTAATAACTATCCCCCATGCCCCATGCCCAATCCCCGTTAATCACCACATCATAATTACGGCTTTCACAATACATTTAATTTTCCAAAAATTTATTTTCCTGATATAATCCGTTTTGAAAAAAAATTAATTATCTTGCGGTCTTTCAGTGGTTTGGTAATGCTGAGAAACAGCAACATCTGCTACAAAAAATTTTTTCTGGAATATAAAGTTTTAGACAAATTTACAAAAGTTTTTATGAGAAAAATAAAGACAGAAAAGTAAACTAAAACTATCTTCGGATTTATATATATGGTAGCGGTCAACGAGAACGCACAAAAACGTCTTACTATACAAACTGTTGAAATTGCTCCAAACACAACCGCGATTCGTAGTCTCGATTGGGATCGCGATCGCTTTGATATTGAGTTTGGATTGCAAAATGGTACAACTTACAATTCTTATCTAATTCGGGGCGAACGTACAGCTTTAGTTGATACGTCTCATACCAAGTTTAGAGGACAATATTTAGAAACTCTCAAGAGCTTGGTTAATCCCAAGGAGATTGATTATATAATTGTTAGTCACACCGAACCCGATCACAGTGGTTTAGTAGAAGATGTATTGCAAATTGCTCCTAGAGCAACTGTATTAGCATCTAAAGTCGCATTACAATTTTTGGAAAACTTGGTACACGATCCGTTTTCTAAGCGCATTGTTAAGACTGGTGACAGCGTAGATTTGGGTGACGGACACGAAATTCAATTCGTTAGCGCTCCTAATTTGCACTGGCCCGATACTATCTTCAGTTTTGACAAGAAGACTCAAACTCTCTTCACTTGCGACGCTTTTGGTATGCATTACTGTAGTGATGATACCTTTGATGTCAATTTAGAAGCAATCGAACCTGACTTCAAGTTCTACTACGATTGTTTGATGGGACCAAATGCTCGCTCTTTATTGAATGCAATGAAGAGAATGGGTGATTTGGGCAACATTAAAATTATTGCTAACGGGCACGGGCCGTTACTTTATCACAACTTGGATACCCTTAAAGAGTGTTATCAAAGTTGGAGCCAAAAGCAAGCCAAAACCGAAACAATCATTGGTTTGTACTACGTGTCGGAATATGGATATAGCGACCGTTTAGCCCAGTCAATTGGGCACGGTATCCAGAAAACCGGTATCGGTGTAGAAATGTTGGATTTAACTACTACCGACCTCCAAGAAATCCAGGAATTAGCAGGCAGAGCAGCAGGTATCATCATCGGTATGCCTCCTTCTCACAATACTGCCGCCCAAGCTGCTATTAGTTCTTTGCTAGCGGTGGTAAAAAATAAGCAAGTCATCGGACTTTATGAATCTTACGGTGGAGATGACGAGCCTATCGATACCTTACGCAGAAAATTCCTCGAACATGGGGTAAGAGAAGGCTTTGAAGCAATCCGCATCAAAGAAGAACCCAACAACGATGTATTTAGAGCCGCAGACGAAGCTGGCAACGAAATGGGTCAGTTATTGGTACGCGAGCGCAACATCAAGCACCTTAAGTCTATCGATGCCGATTTAGAAAAAGCATTAGGTAGAATCAGTAACGGACTTTATATCGTTACCACTAAAAAAGGTGACGTAAAAGGCGCGATGGTTGCTTCCTGGATCGCGCAAGCGAGTTTACAACCTTTAGGATTTACCGTAGCTATTGCTAAGGAAAGAGGAATTGAATCTTCTCTACAAATAGGTGATAAATTCGTCCTCAACGTTTTAGAAGAAGGAAACTATCACCACCTCAAAAAGCATTTCCTCAAGCGCTTACTTCCCGGTGTTGACAGATTTGAGGGAGTAAAAACTCAAACAGCTAAAAATGGTAGTCCCATTCTTACTGATGCTTTGGCATATATGGAATGCGAAGTTAAGACGACTATGGAATGTAGCGACCATACATTATTGTACTGCACTGTTTCCGACGGTCGTATTTCCGATCCCGATGGAATGACAGCAGTTCGCCATCGTAAAGTTGGTACTTATTACTAATTTGTGAATGGGGAATTGGGAATAGGGCATAGGGCATTGATAATTGGTAATTGGTAATTGGTAATTATTCATTCTCCTTTCTCTTCCCATACCTCCCCCTCTCCTCCCTCTTTATTAAATTCCCTAAAAGCATCTACATTCTTTTTTTTGATTATTTTTTTGATTCTTAATCCTTTATTTTCTCACCCATATTATGAGCAATTCCAATCCCCGCGACATGCAGATTGCATCAATTGCGACCGATACTAGGCTGATTAAAGCTCGCAGTTGGACGCGGCTACGATTTGAAATTGAATACGCATTAGCTAAAGGCTCTACTTCTAATTGTTATTTAATCGAAGGCGATAAAACTGCAATTATCGATCCACCTCCAGAAACTTTTACCCAAATTTATATAGAGGCTTTACAAAAAGTTCTAGATTTGCAAGAGTTAGACTACGTGTTTGTTGGACATTTTAATCCCAACCGCGTTGCTACTCTTAAAGCACTTTTAGAACGGGCACCGCAGTTAACTTTTGTTGCTTCTGTTCCTGGTGCAGCTAATTTACGCAAGACTTTCGGCGAAAATCTCAAAGTAATGGAAATGCGGGGTAAAGAAACCCTGGATTTAGGTAAAGGACATGTTTTAAGAGGTATTCCTATTCCTAGTCCGCGCTGGCCTAGCGGACTTGCTACTTACGACCAACAAAGTCAAATTCTCTACTCAAATAAGTTATTTGGTACCCATGTCTGCGGTGAAGAAGTATTTGATGAAGACTGGGATATTCTCAAAGAAGACCAGCGCTATTATTATGACTGCTTGATGGCTCCCCACGCACCTCACGTTAAAGCCGCTCTGGAAAAAATTTCTGAACTGCCGGTGAGAATGTACGCTACAGTTCACGGGCCTTTAGTACGCTATGGTTTGATTGAGCTTAAGAAGGCTTATCAACAGTGGAGCGTTTCTCAAACCGAACGGGAAGTTACCGTCGCCTTACTTTACGCTTCAGCTTACGGTAATACTTCGACTTTAGCCCAAGCCTTTGGTTTGGGTTTGACTAAAGGTGGGGTTGCTGTTGAGTCTATTAACTGTGAATTTGCAGATCCAGATGATATTCGGGCTGCCATTGAAAAATCGGATGGTTTTATCATCGGCTCTCCTACCATTGGTGGTAACGCTCCGACTCCGATTCATACCGCTTTGGGTATCGTGCTTTCAGTTGGTGACACCAGTAAACTCGCTGGAGTATTTGGTTCTTACGGTTGGAGTGGCGAAGCATTCGATTTGATTGAAGGCAAGCTGAGGGATGCAGGATTTAAATTTGGCTTCGACACCTTCAAAGCTAGATTTAAACCATCCGATAAAACTCTCAAAGAATGCGAAGAAACAGCAACCGATTTTGCTCAAACTTTGAGAAAAGCTCGCAAGCTGCGTATAGTACAACCTACTGCAACTCCAATGGAACAAGCCGTTGGGCGTATCGTTGGTTCTGTTTGCGTACTTACAGCCAAACAAGGGGAAGTTGCCACCGGAATGCTTGGTAGCTGGGTTAGTCAAGCAACATTCGATCCGCCTGGAATTAGTTTAGCGATCGCTAAAGACAGAGCTGTTGAAACGCTGCTATACCCTGGAAGCAAGTTTGTGTTAAATATCATCGGTGAAGGCAATCAGCAAGATTACGTCAAGCACTTCCGTAAATCTTTTGCTCCCGGCGAAGACCGTTTTTCCAACTTCTCTACAACACAAGCCGATAATGGCGGCATCATCCTTACCGACGCTATAGCCTATATTGAATGTTCTGCAAGTAAACGGATGGAATGCGGCGACCACTGGGTAATATATGCCACTGTAGACAACGGTAAGTTACTCCAAGCCGATACAGTCACCGCTATTCACCGTCGTAAAGCAGGAAACCATTATTAACAGTGAGCAGTGAACAGTGAGCAGTTAGCAGTTTGGCGAGTAGGAAATTAATTTTTCTACCCCCTCTCTCCCTCTCCTCACTCCTCTTAAGCCCTTTCCTAAAACCGGGAGAGGGTATTTTTATGATGATTAATCCGGATAACACTACACCATAGACTGTAAGAACTATTTGATATTGATTTTTGTTTATTTATTTTTTTTACTGTTCACTGCTCACTGTTCGCTGATGATCCACACCCTACCCTACGGGAACACCTGACGGTGAACGGGTGAACAACTGATAACTAACTGTTCACTGTTCACTGCTCGCTGTTCACTGTTCACTGTTCACTGTTCACCGTTCGCTGTATCTATGTCGCTTAATATACATATTAGTATTTTCTGGCATCCGAAGAATAATGGAACTTTTATCACATGTAAAGGTCTTGCAAGTGGGGAAGTTCCCTTGTTCATGTTTCAGCAATTGTTCGCAGGTCAACTGTATACAGATTGTGTAAGGTTTAACTATTAAATAAGTAGTGGCATCTCAAAATGTTTGCTGCTCAGACAACGGTTTAAATTATTGACTTTTCCTATGTATCCAGAAAAAAACAAACTAAAGTTCCCTTTTTGGCAGTATCTCAATCAGCCTTTGTTTAGTGAAAAACTTATATTAAATCCTCATACCTTTGCCTACGTTTACAGAATAGAGCTTTTAGAGCGCTGCTGGGGCAAAGAATGCGATGCTAAGGGGCAATCCTCTAGCGGTGGATAAGCTAATTTCGTCTTCTTAAGATTGCTTTCTAGCGATTCCAAGAAGATTTATGAGTTATAAGTTAACAAACTTTTATTTGAACGAGCCATCTTTGTGCTTTTGGGTTTCCGACATTTTAATTTTAATTTCAACCTTATATAATCGCCTCATCCACAGGATGGGGCTTTTTTATGGGGATAAACTGGCTTTCTCTATGGAGATTGTTAATTAACTATTTAAAAGGTCGAAAGTTAAAAATTTTTGTTGCTACGGCTTAATTTGCTACGCTCAGATTTTGATATTTTCAATCTTTTTATTTAGAATCTCATTGACAATCGTGAATAATTTCATCTTCATTTTGATGTGTTTTAGGTAGATTACTTAAGATACATCAAACTATTAATACATTTATTCTCTGGAGAAAAAGTAATAATTGTAACTTGTGCTACTGAGAGTGTGCGGATGCTCTTTAACCTGTCTTTAAGAAAGGAGCGAGAGTATCAAAAACACAGTTTCTTGAAAAAGTCGGATTTTTAAGGCGTTTGAGAACGTTATGAGTCGTAATTGAAACACGAATACGAAAATTAATATTTTTAACTCGGGAAAAATATAGTCTATATGACATTCCTGCGTTACTCTGGATAACACTTATGGTGTTCGGTTGTGCTTATAGAGAAGGGGTTGAAAGCCTATGTCCTTTGTTCCTTTACATATTCATAGCGACTATAGCTTGCTTGATGGTGCGTCTCAGTTGCCTGCTTTGATTGATAGAGCCATCGAATTGGGGATGGAGGCGATCGCCTTAACCGATCATGGAGTGATGTACGGTGCAGTTGAATTAATCAAAATTTGTAAGAAAAAGAATATTACCCCGATTATCGGCAACGAGATGTATATTATTAACGGCGATATAACGAAACAGGAACGCCGTCCCCGCTATCATCAGGTTGTTTTGGCGAAAAATAATCGGGGTTATAAACATTTAACTAAGTTAACTTCTATATCTCATTTGGAAGGTGTGCAGGGAAAAGGAATTTTTTCCCGTCCCTGTATAAATAAGGAATTATTAAAGCAGTATCACGAAGATTTAATTGTTACTAGTGCTTGTTTGGGTGGAGAAATACCCCAGGCAATTATGAGCGGTAGATTAGATGTAGCTAGAAGAGTAGCTAAATGGTATCAAGATGTATTTGGTGAAGATTATTATTTAGAAATTCAAGACCACGGTTCTCCAGAAGATAGAGTCGTGAATGTAGAAATTGTTAGAATTGCCAAGGAATTAGGAATCAAAATAATCGCTACAAACGATTCTCACTATATTTCTTGTAATGATGTAGAAGCTCACGATGCTTTGCTGTGCATTCAAACAGGAAAGAAGATTTTTGAAGATAAAAGAATGCGCTATAGCGGTACGGAATATTTAAAATCTGCCGAAGAAATGAAGCAGTTATTCCGCGACCATTTACCGGAAGACGTAATAGAAGAAGCGATTGCTAATACTTTAGAAATTAAAGATAAAATTGAACCTTACAGTATTTTAAGTGCCCCGAGAACTCCTCATTTCCCCATTCCGGCAGGTCATACAACTGAAACTTTTTTAGAAGAAGTAGCATGGGGGGGACTTTTAGAAAAGTTAAATCGCAAATCTCGCAGCGAAGTAGATAAATCCTATACAGACAGGCTGAAATATGAATTGAAATTGATTCAGGAGATGGGTTTCCCTGGATACTTTTTAATTGTATGGGACTACATTAAATTTGCTCGGGATAATAACATTCCAGTAGGGCCGGGAAGAGGTTCGGCTGCTGGTTCTTTGGTCGCATACTGCATGGGAATCACAAATATTGACCCCGTGCATCATGGATTATTGTTCGAGCGTTTCTTGAATCCCGAAAGAAAATCCATGCCTGATATTGACACGGATTTCTGTATAGAAAACCGAGATGAAGTTATCAATTATGTAACTCGTCAATACGGCAAAGATAGGGTAGCTCAAATTATTACTTTTAACCGCATGACTTCTAAAGCGGTATTAAAAGATGTAGCGAGGGTGTTAGACATTCCTTACGGGGAAGCCGATAAAATGGCGAAATTGATTCCCGTAGCTCGGGGTAAACCTGCAAAGTTAACAAAGATGATTTCCGATGATACACCAGAACCAGAATTTAAAGAAAAATACGATAACGATCCAGGGGTAAAACACTGGGTTGATATGGCGATTCGTATCGAAGGAACTAACAAAACCTTCGGGGTTCATGCTGCTGGTGTGGTAATTTCTGCCGAACCTTTAGATGAAATTGTACCGCTACAAAGAAACAATGACGGTTCTGTAATTACCCAATATTACATGGAAGATGTGGAAGCAATGGGTTTATTAAAAATGGACTTTTTGGGTTTGAGAAACCTAACCATGATTGATAAAACCATTGATTTAATCGAGAAAAAAATTGGCAGAAGAATAGACCCTTATGATATTACCGCTCACGAAAGAAAAGCACAACAAGTATTAGCTAGAACTCAGGATGTTGGGAAACTTCCCAAAGACGTACAAAAAACTTACGAATTATTAGAAGCTGGAGAATTAGAAGGAGTATTTCAATTAGAATCTTCCGGAATGCGACAAATTGTAAGAGATTTGAAACCTTCCAATATAGAAGATATTTCCTCAATTTTAGCGCTTTATCGACCAGGACCTTTAGATGCAGGATTAATTCCTCACTTTATTGATAGAAAGCACGGTAGAGAACAAATTGACTACGAAGACAGGGTATTAGAACCGATACTTGATGAAACCTATGGAATTATGGTTTATCAAGAGCAGATTATGAAAATTGCTCAAGACATGGCCGGTTATTCCTTGGGGCAAGCGGATTTGTTGCGTCGAGCAATGGGTAAAAAGAAAGTCGCAGAAATGCAGAAACATCGCGAAATTTTTATTGATGGTTCTGCAAAAAATGGTGTTAACAAGCAAGTTGCTGAAGAATTATTCGACCAAATGATTAAATTTGCCGAATATTGTTTGAGCTACGACACCGAAGTTTTAACCGAAGAATTTGGGTTGATTCCGATAGGAAAAATAGTCGAAGAGAAAATTGATTGTACTGTATATAGCGTTGATAAAAACGGAAATGTTTACACTCAACCGATAGCACAATGGCATAATCGGGGAATGCAGGAAGTGTTTGAGTATGAGTTAGAAGATGGTTCGATGATTAGAGCTACAAAAGACCATAAATTTATGACAGTTGACGGGGAAATGTTGGCTATTGATGAGATATTTGAAAAGGGGTTGGAGTTGAAAAGAATTGGGGGGTTTTAAATAATCGGACGGGCAAGGATGCCCCGAACTTTGACAAGAAGAAAATCTCCCCGTCAAGTTCTCTCCATCCCACAAGATTTGTAGGTTGTAGGGTGTGTGACGGTGACGGTAAATTCTCAAATATAAGCAGATGATTTGATTATACCGTCACGCATCACTTGAAAGACCTCACCCTGTCTTGCGGACACCCCTCTGCTTAACAAGGAGAGGGGAAAATTGTAGGGTGTGTGACGGTGGCTAATATTTATCGAATACAACCAAACTATTTGATTGTACCGTCACGCACTAATCATAGATTATGGTTGATATTTGGTTCACAATTATAATCCCCTTGCGGGGAAGTGGTGAAGACTGAAACAACTGTTCAATCACCATACTAGAGGAGTGTTTCAATCCCCTTGCGGGAAATAGTTTGAATACTCATTCTAGAAACATTCAGCCTCCAATTACTAAAAACATTAGCTCGACTTACTAACTAAGTCAAGCTAATGCTAGCTTTGTAGAAAAATTAGCTATTTACTCAAATTGAGCGATAACAATTTCTTCATTAGGAAAATCAGCCACTATTTTTAGACTTCCACCAAGAGCATTGATGTAGCGAGACAGTGTAGAAACTTGAATCTCTTCTTGATTTTCTAACTCGGAAAGAATAAATTCTACAATGTTGAGTTTTTCTTGCAAATTATCTTGTGTCAAACCCAAAGATTCTTTTCTTTCTAAGAGATTAATATGAAGTAACATCAGTTTTGCAAGAATATCGCTTTTTGCTCTCTGCTCAACTGTCATTCTTTGGCGTAGTTCGCTAAAAGGTGTTGTCTTCATATAGCTCCTTTTTTCTATAGCTTTTCGAGTAATTCGTCGTAGAGTTTGTCAGCTTTTGGTATATTTTCTTCGTACCAACGGTCATTACCCTTTTTATTATCTCCTAAAAGGAGTATTGCAACTCTACGAGGGTCAAATGCGTAGATAATTCTATATGGATTTCCTTTATGCTGTACTCTAAGTTCTCGCATATGTGAATGACGAGAATCTTCAACGCTTGAACTGTAAGGAAAAGGTAGATTTGGTCCTTTCTCTTCCAGTAGCTTTACCATAGCATCTATTTTTATTTGTGTTGTTTCTTCAAGCTTTGAAAACCACTCTTTAAATTCATCTGTAGATTCTACCTGATATACCATTTCACGTACCTTCTCTACTAAATACGTCCTGCTGTTTGATGCTTGAAAAGTTGATTTAGTCCTGCTGTTTACTAGTTGTAAAGATGATTCAGTCGAGCTAGATATTGAAAGAGGAGGAGATTCTCCTAAAAATGAGGTTATTCGTTGATTCATTCTTTTTGTAGATAATATTATCGGCATTTCGCCTTACTTTCTATCTTAGATGCTATGCAAAATAAGTGGTAAATTTAATCACTCAATCAAACACACTTAACATTCTTAACACTTCCATCATCCTTAAGACCTGTAATCTTAACCTTCACCATCTCTCCCTCTTGTAAATCATCTGCTTTCTTAGGTTCTTTCATCGTTAATTTAATCGTCTCCAATATTTCATAAGTAACTTTATTCCCCTTAATTCCTAACACTTTCGCTTCTAAAATCTGGTCAACTGCAAAAGTTTGAGATTCCATAACTTCAGCAATTTCTGCTTGTCGTTCGGAAAGTTGTTCTGGTATTTCGGTAACTGTCATTTCTTCGACAGGACTTACTCTGTAATACCGCATTAAACGCATTGCCCATCCCATGATTTTTAGCATGGAATGGGCGTTTTTTTGGTAATTTTGCAAATATTTACTACAAGTATGTTCGATGTTGCGATAGTAACCGAGAGTTTTACTACTATGTCCGATTTGTCTCCCGTGATTTACCAGGGTTTTAAGATATGTAAAAAATCTGGTTCCTGCATCTGGTTGATTTATAATGCTACGCAGATATGCAATGGCTTTTCCAAATTCGTTAACGTCGGTGTTTTCTTGGACTAGGGTGATAGCGATGTTGTTTGCTATTTGGGATTCGATTTCTGTCAGGGATTCTGCTTGAGTTGACATTAATACATTCCTTCTGGTGGTTCTCTATCGGTGGGGTAGCGTAATATTTCTGCGAGTTGTTGGAGTTGTTGGGATTGAATTAATTCATCATGTGCTGTTTTGATGTGCTTTTGGATGAATTGTTGTAATTCGTTTCCTAGGAGTAAATTATCGTCTGTGGGGGTGTATTTACAGTAGCGTTGTTTTAAGTCTTCAATATCTTTCAAAATCCTTGCTTGGGTAACTTCCACGGTCATGGTTCCCATTCCGATGGGTTTACCACCACCGACTTTTAAAGCTATGGGATATTTGCTATCTTGTCCGAGTACAATTAATAAGGTTCCTAATTCTTCAGGTTTGAGATTTTTAAATTGTAATTGAGTATTAAATGTATAAGCTTTGGTAGCTTGTTGAACTGCTATTCCTTGATTTTCACCTTTTTCAATAGCGCGAATTGTATGATAATAAAATTTACGTCCAGCAACCTTTCCTTGTCTATCAAAATATGCGCTTCCAGGTTCGGGACGAGGACGATATAATGACGGCATAAATCCCGTACTAAAGCCGATACTTTCACATTTTGCATCGTTAAATTCAATTAAACCTTGCCAATCTAAAGCACCAAAAACTCGACTAGCTGGACATAATTCGGTTTTATTTTTACAAGGAAAACGTTCTGATGGTATTTTATCGCGATGTCTTGATGTAATTACTGCTAACGTACTATTAGTAATAGCTTCATAAACGGAACGGATACAACCTTTTAGGGAACTACCTTGAATTGAAAGCTGTTTTTCTACACCTTGAGTCATTGTTTTTATCAAGGGGACTCGACTTTTTGAATCGCTACCAAGAGCTACAATTCCGGTAGAAACATGTAAGGAAGTTTGAACTTGTAATTTGAAAAATAAGGTTCCGTGTAGTTGCTTTTTATCAAAGTAAAATTTCTCGTGTCCTGCTGGTTTTTGTAAACGGGGACGTTCCCGAGGAAAGGAAACAAATTGATATGGTTTATTCGGATTAGTTTCTATTGAATTGTCGCGGGATGGACGTTGGGGAGGTGCGGGTTTTCTTGGTTTGGGTTTAGGAGTTTGAGACATTTCAGTTATCAGTTATCAGTGTTTGATTGATTGTTAGCGCTACAAAATGAACGGTAGCTGTGTCGGAGTCTTGAAAATATCTTTGGTGAATGGGAATTTTATCTGGTTCGATATCTTGATTATTTTTTCCTTGGAACTTCAATCCTTTAGGAAATCTTGGTTCTTGCTTATTCCAGTAAGCTTGATAATCTTTAATTTGCCAATTACCTGGTAATAAATCAAATCCTTCTAATTCAAATTTATCTTTGCTGAGAATTAAAATCTCATAACATGATTTATATTTCTTCCAACGTAATTCACAAATAGCGTTAAACATTTGTCCTTCAATTTCTCCTCTATCACTGGGTAATTCTAAACAAATACCGCTGACTTGATGTGAATAACGTAAAAAATAATAATTCTCTTGGGAATTCGATATTTTTTTGACTTCATCAATAATATTATTGATATTTTCTATTTCTACAAATTGTTTATGATATACATATCCTTCTCTCATGATGTCGTACATCCTAAAATATCACCCCAAGAACGAACAGCACGCATAAATAAGTCTTTAACACCAGTTTCTGTATCTCCTTGCCATTGCATTTGTACTCCAAAACCTAAATCCATAAGTTCTGCTCTCACGGGAGAATCTTGTTTATCTGGTTTTCTAAAACCATATTTATTAGCGTCTGGTTCTGATAGAAATTCTCCCACTCCTAACAAATAATTCCAACTCCATTTATTATCACTTCCCAAAAGTTTAATTTGTTTATTTTCTTCATCAATTACACAACCAGGATATTGAATTTTAGCAGAATTATATTCAATTTTCACAGTTCCCAAACCGCGAGACTTTGCAAAACCCAAACCAAACCAACCATCATTTAAATCGCGTAAAACTAACCCAATTAAACCAAGTTGAGCTAAAGTAAAATTCTTCAAATGTATTTTGGTTTTAAATTCTCCACCAGTACAAACTTGATAATTAAAAGGACCAACCGCAACCGAACCAAATACTCTATCAATTGCAACACCATTACGCTCTTCAATATGTAATTCTTTATTATCAACAGGATGAGCATCTTCAATTCTAATCCGACTAGCAATGGCAATATTACCAAACATTTGGTCGGTGAAAGAAGAGTTTTGATAAATCTCATGGGGAGGTATAAATTTATTGTTATTATCCTTTAAATAACTGTAGCTATCATTTAAAGGGTCATTAGCCCAAAGATTTGTTTTATCATCATTATTATTTTTAGGTTTAGTCTCGGTACCCACAGTGCGAACAATTCTTTCAGCATGAGCGCGAATAGCACCTTTAAGACTACTTCCGGGTAAATAAATCGACCATCCATTCTTATGATAAGTTCTGACAAATTCCATATCCGGGTTTGTCGGGTCCGCACCTTCTCTTCCAGATTTGATTAAAATTGGTCCATCGGGAATGATATTGAAATCAATCGTACAATTGTTAACAAGTCGTTTGTGCATTGTGAATTTCATAGTTTTGATAGTAAGTAATAATATAATTATGCAGTTACTAGATTATTTAGCTGTTCTTCACATTTTTGAAAAACGTAATTGACAGCAGAAAATAGTTTATCTAAATCCTGAATTGCATATACATTAATATTTAATGTAAAATTGGATTTTTCTAATTTACCGAATTGCCAAGTTTTACCATTGGAAACTATACCAAATAGAGTGATTTCTATTTCAGCATTTAACCTATGAGCAGCAATCATTTCAGCTAAACATTGTGCCCATCCACCTTCAAAATCGTCTTGTTTGGCTTCAACTAAAATAAAGTATGGCTTATCAAAAACAACTTTTCCTAGAGATGACCTTTTAGCTAAAATATATTCTGGAAAACCTGATAATTTTTCGTCAAAGTTGAGTGAATGATGGCTCCACAAAGTAAACTTACTGTTATATTGTTTCCAAGCTTCTTTTAAAACTGGGTAAATAATATTTTCACAAATTGCATACTCTGAGCTATAAACAGCACCTTCTCGCATTACAATTTCTAAATCTTCCCGAAAGTAATCGGGTATATTAAATTCAGCTTCACCCATGAAATTCGCTTCAGTATAAGTCACCTGATATTCTTTGAGAACTTCACCGATGGTTTTAAAATTACTAAAAGCCATATTTAACCTTTTATTTCTGTAGTAGTTTCTTCGGATTTATTAACTGTGAGTTTATCAATTAATTTGTTTACCCAATCATCTTTAAAATCACTAGCATTTTCGTAAGCACTTTTATCTCCCATCACCAGCTTTTTAAGATAATCAATTAATAAATCTGGTTTATCTTCCGGGTAATCAAACCACAGCATATCTTTAATATCTAATCTAACAACACCCAACCCACGAGAACGTCCACCACCGAGAGGAATTTGTTCGGTTTCAAACTGATGTAAACCAATCATTAATAAACCTAATTCCCAATCTTGAGCATTTTCGACTATTGCTTTAAAATCAAATTGCGTTTCTGCTGGTACTACTTGGAAATCGTAAAGTTTTCCATCAGCTGCTGTTTCGGTGTCTCTATCAATAGAAACTCCGTCTCTTTCTTGATATTGTCCGAACCAGGTATCTGCTACTATCGTTAAATCCCGTACTTGGAATTTACTTGCTATCCAGGGAGAACCGAATAAATGAGAAGTTAAATCCTCAGTTTCCAAAATTTTGATAATTTCTTCAGTTAATTTGTTGTCAATTTTACGATTTTTATCTGGATCGTCTTGAAATTCCTCATCAATTTCTTGTTTAATTGTATCCAAACCCTTTTTCAGAATATTTCCATCGCGATCGCGTATTGATTTTGAAGGGATGGAAGATTCAGCTTCAATAGCAGGATTAGCAGCAAGATTTGGATTTATACCACGAAGGAAACTTTCCAAACGCGATCGCATTGCTCCTTTGAAGCTGGAACCGGGGATGAATGGATTACCCAAAGCATCTTTGATAACTGGTAAATCGGAACCGATGGGTTCGGTGGAGCGTCCGGAACTGATTCTGAGTGCTGTTATAGTTGTTAGGGTTCCGGTTAGTTCTAAGCGGTTTTTGAATGTGTCGAACATAGATTTTATGATGGTTTTATTATGGGTTCTTGTTGACGTAATCATGTTCACCGTAGTGACGTAGTTGTAAATTATTTCCATCAGCAATACAACTGACACGTCTAGCTTTGGGTAAATTGAAATGGTCAATATCTTTATTTTTACCCGTGTAACGACGTAGTTGAAAAATTCCATCTTGCTTCATAGCAGTAATCCCATCTTTATTATTAAGTAGTAAACAAGCTGCTCTCGCTAAATTTTCCTGTAAAATGATTTTTTCATCAGCCGATTTAGGTGTATAGTCGTCTTTAAATGTCGATTTATATTCTATTTTTGGAAATTTTAATAATTTGTCTTGAGAAAGTAATTCCTCTTTACATTTACTCCAAATCAATTGTCCCCAAGTGGATAAAGTCATTTCCTGACCATCTACCAAAACCCAATCATCTGGGATATTTTTTAGTTCTTCCCAAGATTTATAAACATCTCCCTGTTCCATCATTGCAAGTTGAACTTTAAAGGGTTCAATTTTTTCTATATCAACTTTTACAGGTAATTTAGGAATTTTTATCACTTCGTTAGAACCTTCAAAAACATAGATAATTTCATTTGCATAAAACATTCCGATAGTATTGAAATATCCTTGTAAAGCTTTAAAACCTCCTACTAAATTAAAACAAATTTGATATTGGTTTTTTGGAAAATCTGCAATAATATCTCTAATTTTGGGAATTACCTGAGCCATACCCTCTTTAAAAACAGTACTACTTTTCAAAGAAAGTTGAGGTTGAATAAAAGTAGTTGTATATTTAAGGTTATTATCTTGCAAAAATTTTTCTATTAATTTAGAAGTAATTATTGCCTGTGCTGTATCGGTTGAAATTAAAATATGAGTATCTGATATACCTTGCTCTAGGTTTTCATCATATAAACCATAAATTCCATTTAATTCCGCACTCAATTCTCTTACTTGCAGGATATTTCCATTATTTAGTTTTTTCTCTACTCTAGTTTTTAATGATGTAATAATTTTGGATGACACATGAGAATAATCTTCATCATTTGCAATTTGCTCTTCAGTCCAGTTTGCAGTCTTAGTTAAATCAGTAAGCCAATTTTTTGGATCTTTTCTTTCATTTATTTCATTTGTAAGTAAACTAGTACCTACAGTAGAAATTACAAGACGATGCATATTTACTCCTTTTGTAGTTTACTATTTTTGATATAGTTACTTAAATTTGGCTTCTCCAACTAATGCTGTATGCTCTCTAGCAAGATAACCTAAGTAAAGCTGTACCAGTTTCAGATGAATTCGTTTTTTCATTTCTTTTTGTTTGTCTGGATTGTCGGTATAGCTATTTAAAGGATTATCTTTATTAATATTTTTTCTCACCTGTTTAATAATCTGTTCTGTATCATTTTGCAGACTATCAATATCTTGAATTAATGCAATTGCAAATAATTCATTACCATTTTTTGTACTCCAAATAGGACTTGCTCCACTTCTACCTATCTGAGATTTAATAAAGTTTTTGATTACTTCAATTGATGAAGTTGGACTAACCGCAACAGATAAAACATTTCTAAAAGGAGATTTCTTATCTTTAGTAGCTATAGCAAAATTTTTTGCAATTTGTTGTATTTTTTTTATAACATCATCCATTTGTTCAGCAATATATTTTTGAGTTATAAATTCTAGTTGCTGTTTTAAAAATGAATCTAAATTATCTTCCATATTAAACAAAGTCCTCTCTCATTATTAAATGAAACTGATTACAAACTTCAATTTGACCAAAACCTTCGCAGGTTATCTCTCCTACTCCTTTTAATTCTAATTCTGCTAAAGCTGGATACCATTTTTCTATTTCAGTTGTACTAAATAAATAAACAGCACCTTTATTAGTCACTAATTCCACATCTTTCATTAATCCCCAAGCAGAATTCCAACCAGAACGATAATCATAACTACTATAAACTGCTTCTAACTCTAAATCTTTATCATCAATACCTGTGAATAGTTTCAACATTTGTGGTGAAATCACAGTTGTTCTTCGCCATTTTTCGGTTAATATTGCATCTGATTGTAAGTCTAATGTGAAATAATGACGATTTTCAGATAATTCGTTAATCGGAGAACCAAAAACAGACCATTCTTTCCAGCGTTGGTAAAGTTTATCGGTAAAACTTTGAATTTTATCTTTACTACTTTTTGTCTTATGATTTTGAATATCGAATATTTCACTCTCTATTTTAACTTTTCCTAAACCTCGTGAACTTGAGCCACCCAAACGAAAAATTAATGAATTTTTTTCGATAAACTGATGCAAACGGCTTGATAATTCTTCTGTAATATTATCTTGGAGAATAATTGATGAGATATAACTAACAGGTTTTGGATTTTGACCTTTTTTTTGTGATTCTTCTAAAACTTGAATACTGTACAATATTTCTTCTTCTGAAGTAGCACGTCTTCGATTTATTCCGACTCTAGTTAACAAGCGCTTTTCGGATGATAATTTATAATATTCGTCATTAAACACGCTATAAAAAGTAATATTGGGGGAATCAACTCTTCCTCCATCACTAGGACAATTTGGTTCGTATATATAACAGTATTTATCTGCACAAAAGCGGTCAATTAGAGTATCAAAAACACCATTATTATCTGGGATGAAACCTTCTTTTGTCTTTGAACTCAGTGCTGTACTAGGCAATACTTTAACTTCTTCTTGAATTATAAAATCATCATCTTCAATTTTTGATACATTCGGATATCCATTTTGAAAAATCGCAGGTTCATCACCTAAAAACAAAGTTTGAAAATCACCACCATTTTTACTCAAATCGCAAAACTGATGACCAGATTGCTTTAAAATTTGACTAGCAATAGCACCACGAATCACACTACCGGGAATATAATCCTCACACTCACTTACGGAACCACCGGGTTTTTGTCGAGAAATTGCTAGGGGAGATAATGCTTTAATTTCGAGTTTAATTTGCTTCACTATTTTCTCCTTTGAGCAAAAATTCCCATACAGTTTCGTCTACTTGAATTTCTGGTAATTCCCAAGTTAACCACCCCAAACCAGCAGATTTACTTCCACCCAATGCGTTAATATGTCGTAAACCACAATAAATTAATGCTTTTGCAAAATCTGGTGTTTCTGGAGTTAAGCTTGGTTGGATGTGAATATCTCCTGTGAATTCAAGTTTTACATTTACGGGAGAGGTTTCTAAAAAGTAGAGTTTTTTCTCTTCTGCTATTTTTCGACGACGGTTTATAGTCACACCGGGACGTAATACTTCGGTTAGGTTTTCTGGTTCTTCGGTACATATTAAATCATCAAATATTACTCTTGATGGTAAGATTGGGTCTCCAAATATTTGACTGATTAAACAGTGATAGGTATCTTTATAACCGGGTATTTCATATTCTTTTCTTTGGAAACCTGGTGGTGAATCATTTCTTCTGATTACCATTCTTCCAGCATTAGGAGATTCGCAAATACTCCACCCCAAACCTCTAGCTATTTTTTCACATTCATGACGCAATCTTCCTTTAATTTGCGATGCTGGGATTAATAAATTATCTCCGGAGTTTCTCACAATTGGTTTATCAGCAAGAGTACCGGATGAACCTCCAGCACCTACACACAATGCAGAATCTATAATTGCTGTAATTTCAAAAGTTTGTATTGAATTAGTATCTGTTAATTCTTCAAGTTTTATCATGACATGGTTTTTTTAGATATCTTAGATGAATTATTTGTAGCTTTCTTAGATTCGGAATCATTAGTTTGAATAAATTCATATAAATCCACCATTTCTCGCCAAATTGTTTCATAATATTTCTTTTCAAATCTCTGTTCGTACATCCAAGGTGCAATATTTCCACCATTTGTTTTTGCTTCACACCAAGCTGTTTCAAAGTCTTCTTTTAGTTGATTTTTCCCTTGTTTGAGTCGAGAACGAAAATAATAGTAATTTAAGCTAGCGGTTCGTCTTCCTCGTGCAAGAAAACTCCGAATTTGGTAAAGTTGAGATTTAGGAAAATCTGCTGCTTTTAATGTTTTGAGTGATGTTAAAAATCCATCTAATTCATGTAGAGTAAATGGTGCAGCATAAAGTTTTAATGTTGTAACACCGATTTTTTTGGTTAATGCATTATCTCGAAAATCTTTGATACTGGATGAAACCATCGTCACTGATTTCATTGTGAAGAAATCTACCGTACCTCCATAATATCTATCTGCATTTGTTTTATCTTTTTCTTTTTTGAATTGTAATTTTTTCGCATAATCTTTAGCAGATTTCATTAACTGTTGTGTTAAAAATTCAGCATAGTAAATTGGAGTATTATAAGCAGTAATCAAAACTCCACTAGAAATGCTTAATTTACACTGAGATTTTTGTGGATTTTTATTTTCTGGATGATAACGATGAGATTTGGTTCCATCGTAATCTTTATCTAAATAATCTCCTTGGATTTCAATTTCTTTTTCTTTCTCTTGTATTTTTAGTTCTCCCAACAATATCTTTTCAAAATTTTCACCAATTGCTTGAGCGATTTCTAAAGCTTTATCAGCAGGAACGATTAAAATCACATCATCCCCTCCTATGGTAATAATTTCAAAAGGGTGGATGAAATCTCCGTCTTTTACTTTCGATTTAGAATCCTTTGTAATTCCTTGTAATTGTCTAGGATGTAAATTATCTGCTAATGCTTGAAATACTGCGTATTTAGTTGCATTATCAACATCCTGACTAAACTTTTGGTATTCTTTAGCTGTACGGATTTTTTGAATATATCCACCCATATTATTTCCATCAGCATAAATATGAGCAATAAATCCCTTACCAACTTTACCCAGGTGAGTTAATGATTCGGAAATATTGACTTTATTCGCAGCACATTCACTAAAATATTGATTCTTTAAATCTGTATTACTTTCTAAAAATCCCTCAAATTTCTCAATCCAATTTTCACAGATTAAATCTATATTGATATCTTCTGGTTCGTAACCTTTTATTTCTTGAATTCTACCATTTTTAGCTTTGTAACCAAATTGACGCTTAATAGCTGTAGTTTCAGATAAATATGGGTCATTTAAAAGGTTAGTTGCTTGAGTAATTGCTAAACGTTTTTCAGTTTCATCTCGACGTAAATAAGGATGGGTTTCTAACATCGGTGGATAACAACGACTGGGACGGTTTCGGGTATCGTTTCCTGCTCGACGTTGATTAAATAAAACTGCTAATTTTGTTGTTAATTCATTGAAGCTTTTATGATTTTGAAAGTTTTCTTCTAATTGAGAGATTTCATCTATTTCACCAAAAACACCTTTGACAATTTCATTTTCATAATTTTCCCGATATTTTTCTAACCAAAATGTATCTTGGATATTTTCTCGTAATAATCCAAAACGTAATTCTAAAAATCGAAATGAATCACCTACAGCACAAGAATTTGCAATAATAGTTCTCTCTGTATATCGTTTTTCAATCGCATTAGCTAAATCATCAATATAAGCAACCGGACAAAAAGCAAGAATATTACCACCACATGAGTAAATAATTAATTCTGGAATCAAAGCATTGCTTAATTGAGGATAATTTGTTTCAATCCATTTTTTAACTTCTTTTGAATATAGTGTATAACGATTGTCTAAATCTTGATTGAAAAAAGTAGGTAAATCAAATAAATTTATTTGGTCTAATCGGGTCGAAGCACCACGAATATCCGGTAACTTGGATTCTTCAAACAAATACTGTTTAATCTTCGTAGCACCACCATAAACTAAACCAATTTTTGATTCCCAAAGCAAAGGATTTTTTTCAACTAATTCCTGTAACTCATTCAAGGTCTTTGGAAATTGTTTTACATCCTCTAATTTATCTAACTCCCTAACAGCATCAACAATATGAGATAATTCCCCTGGTATCTTTCCTCTATTAACTAATGCTTCCCGCATCTGTTGCAATATTTCTAAATCATACTGAGGTTTTTTTTCTTTACCCCAAGCCAAACACCAAGCAATTCCTATCGATATCGAATGCATTTTTTCTACCATGATTAATTATAAAGAGGGGGGAGAGGGGGAAGAGAGGGTAGAGGGGGTAGATAGAGAAAATAATTAATAATTAATAATTCCTAACTCTTAACTCCTAACTCCTAACTCTCAATTTCTCAACCCCACCAAAACCCTTACCAATTCCTTCACCATTTCTCTTCCCGAAGCATCTTCTCCCCTCTCCAAACAATGAACGCTACCTGTTAAAATCGGCGTTTTTGACTCGATAAAATCTTCTGTTCCATAATAATCGCTGAAGATAATCCCTAATACTTTCAAACCCAAAGATTTACAAAAGTTTTCCCAAATTAATATTTCACTGTCTTCTTTTACTAAAATTACCGCATGAGTTGCTTCTGTCATAATTATTTTATTTTCTGGAGAGATTTTTCCTCCCACATCAAAGATAAAAATCGGTTGTTTGATATTTTGAAATTCTCGCGCTTTGAACCGAGCAAATTCTTCAGTAAATTTAGCTTTATATTCAGATTTCAATTTATTAGCTAAATCAACATCGCGTTTTGCTGTTTCCGAAAACCAAGAACCATCTCCATCCGGACATCCCGAAACTACATAAGATTCTGGAGGATTTGGTATTTTTAATAATGCTTGTTTTAATCCTTCCCGAAAACAAGTTTTACCAGTATTTGCAAATCCACAAATCGCAACTTTAATATTCTTGCGATTCTCCTCCCTATCAATATCTAAAATATCTCCAATTTGATATTTATCGCTTTTACTAACCGTAACGACATATCTATCCAAACCTTTCTCACCTTGTTTGGGGTCGAAAAACGCAACATGATTGTATATTTTCCCCAACTTAAAAGCCAAAACCTGACTTACCAATACCGAAGCTCGTCCATTAATTTTAATTAAATCACCACCTGGTAACTCCCCCGAAGCTATCATTTCATCCAACCGTACCACCACATCCCGAACTATTTTGTCACCATTCGCGAGTGTTTCACCAAATCCGACTTTTAAAATATCTCCTTCTAGATTTATGTGATAAGTAGTCATTAATCAATCAACTCTCCCAAGTTATATTCAGGATTATGAGTCACACAAATCACATACTTCCCTAATTTAGGGTCATAACAACCAATAGCTCCATAAAGATGAGAGAGTCTATGAGCTAAAACAAAAGCGACCGGAATCGAAGTAGGACCAGTAATTTTCAGTAACTTTCCTCCACGTAATTCCCCAGACTTAGCCATTTCTTCCAACCTCATAGCAGCATCTTTGACAATCTGGTCATTTAATGAAGATTCACCAAAACTGATATTTAAAGTATCTTTATTTAATTCGATGTTGTAAGTAGACATTTATCAGTGAACAATGAACAGTTAACAATAATGAATAATAAATATTTGATTATTTCCCTCACTCCCTCGCTCCCTCACTTCTTCTACCCCTTCTACCTCTTCAAATGTCCTTCCTAATTTACGTGTATATCATACACGACGCTGGAAGATGCTAATTCCAATTAATTTTTCATTCACCGTTTATTCCCCATTCCCGCTTCCATACTTCCTTTCCTGTATTTAATTGTTTCAATATATTTCTAGGTCGTTGACTATTAATTTGATTACACTTATATAGATATCAAACAATTATTAAAAGCAGCGCATAATTATGGCAGCCCAAAAACCACAATACAGTAAACAAGAATTTGCGTGGTTGGGTGATGAAATTTATCAGCGCGATATTTATCCACAACTCAAAAAGAAGAATCAAGGTAAAATAGTTGCCATTGACATTACTACCGGTGCATGGGAAATAAATGATGATGAAATCTCAGCCTGTAATCGTCTTGAAGAGCGTTATCCAAATGCACAAATTTGGATTGTAAAAGTTGGTTCTAAATTCGTTCGTCGCTTCGGTACTAATCGCTCTCAAAAATGGTAGCGAAAGTATTTTTGATATATTTGTATTTTATTTTCAACAACCTGAAACAATCCACTTCCGGCTTAAATTAACCCAGAGCTAAGCTGCTGTGGATTTAAATCATATAATCACTATTACTCTAATTGTTGTGGTGCGGGCATCCTTGCCCGCTATAATATAGGATTTAGCTACTTTTTAGCTTATAACATCTGCACTTCTCCAAGGTGGAATAAGCCACTTCCAAGTTAAGTTAATCTGGAGATATAAAATTTAAAATCTGTCTTGGAAACTTTGATGGGAAGAACATCTCCCCGTCAAGTTTCCGCAAAATCTAAAATCCAAAATTTAATTGTGATTGAAATATTCCAAGACGTTCCCCATGTGGAATTATTACAGTGGTTTGCTCGGGGTTCTTTAAAACAAAATTTATTACGCTCAATTCGTTTGTGGGTGTGGTTGTGTACTCTTTATGGTGAATCGAATCAAAGACTACTCCTAGATTTAGAATCGGGTTTTACATACTCGCAATGGCGAGATTTATTTTTTAGCTCTACTCATCCGAAAGGGGAAGAGGTTCCTAAGCACGATGATATAAGTTGTCTGTGTAGTAAGACTACTGCTGATTGGTTATTTACTCAAACTGGAATTATCGCAGCTGATTGGAAACAATCTCTTATTTCTCATGTTGGTATTAAAGAGTCAAAGTTAAATAAACTGTTGCGAGAGCGTTTGTTTTCTGTAACTCGTCGTTCTTTACAAGGGGATTTGGAAGTTTTAGTAAGTTTGGGATGGTTAGTTTATAAAAATCAAAAGTATTTTTCGGTTAATGAATTTCCTTTACGTCCGCTGAGCGTTAAAGATGAATTAAATAAAGCAAAATTTAGTGCTTTTGAACTCAATTTCCTTCATGATGATTTAGTGGCGATCGCCCAAAATCATTCTCAAGAAATCAACGGTATACAAAGGTTTTTCGTTCATCTTGATTATGTGATTCCCAAAAGCACGATTGACCTAGTAGAAAATTGGCAATGGGAATTAAAGGAATTGTGGGAAAAGACACCGGTACCACCAATTAAAATTACCTATAATAGTGCCAAAATTAAAAATACGGTTGAATGTATTGTTTATCCGATATGTATTTATTACGTGCAGAGAGCGGTTTATTTATGTACTTTTGGAGATAGTCCCAAACACGATAATTATTGGTATAACTTTCGATTGGATAGAATTCAAGCCATAAAATCTTTAGAATGGGGAAATTCAAAGATACCAGAGCAATTAAAACAGCGCTATCAGCAAAAAACTTTACCGCATTCCCAAGAAATAACATTACAAATGTCTCAAGCATGGGGATTTGATTTTTATTTACCAGCACAATTGATGTTATTACGATTTGAGCCAGATTTTGCTCGTCGTTACGTCAAAGGAACTGAAAGACACGATACTTTTAAAGAGATAAATTATCAGCAAGCTAAGGATTTAATTAAACAAGAGATTTCGCAACCCCAGCAACAAAAGTTAATTTCAGAAATATTATTAAATCGTTTTCCGGAAGATGCTTATTACACAGCTTATATAAGATATAAAGATAAAACAGAGAGAGATAACAATGTAATAATGCGTTTACGAGCTTGGAGACCAAATTGTGAAGTTTTACTTCCTATAGAATTGAGAAACGAAATGATAGAAGAAGTTAAGAATGAAGCCAGATTGTATTTATAAAACTCTCAAAAATTCACAATCAAAAATTTTCAAATAACGTATCCGTTGCAAAAATCCAAAATCCAAAATATAAAATCTGTAATCAAATGACAAAATTAACAACCAAATTTGAACAAGCTTTAATTTACGCAACCCAACTACACGCAAATCAACGTCGAAAAGTAGATAAAATCCCTTATATTTCTCATTTAATGTCGGTTTCGGCTTTGATTTTAGAAGCTGGTGGAACCGAAGATGAAGCGATAGCTGGATTATTACATGATGCCATCGAAGACCAAGGTGGTAAAGCAACTCGGGAGGAAATCCTTCAAAAGTTTGGTGAAACGGTGGTGAAAATTGTTGATGGCTGTACCGAAACTGATATTACACCGAAACCACCTTGGAAGCAGCGCAAGATTCAATATATAGAAAGTATTCGCAATGGTTCGGATTCTGTAAAGTTGGTTTCTCTTGCCGATAAGTTACATAATGCTAGAAGTTTGTTGATTGGTTATCGGAATCAAGGTGATAAGTTATGGGATTATTTCAGCGGTAGTAAGGAAGATAAATTATGGTTTTATGGGGAATTGTTGAAGATTTATCAACAAGGTAATGTTAATTTTATGACTGCGGAATTAAAGCAGATTCTTGCGGAGCTTGGTAATCATTGAAGAACCTCACCCCCGATTTAACGTAGTTAAATCTCCCCTCTCCTTCCGCCAGGAGAGGGGATTCAAATTTCCCCTCTTCCTTTACAAAGAAAGGGGTTAGAGGTGAGGTTTTATTCTCCTCTTCCTTCACAAGGAGAAGGGTTAGGGGTGAGTCTTATTCCCCTCTCCTTGACAAGGAGAAGGGTTAGGGGTGAGTCTTATTCCCCTCTCCTTGACAAGGAGAGGGGTTAGGGGTGAGGTTTGATTATCATGTAAAATTTCACTATGCCTATACGTAAAACTCGTAAAAAATCCTCGGCGAAAATCACTCTACCAACCGACACCGAATTGGTAGGGATAGTTTTTCATGTATCACCTGCGAGCAATTACACTATCTTTCCCGAATACGCGAAGGGACTCCATGCTTGGTTTTTGAACCAGGTACGACAAACAAATCCTCAATTATCTACTTATCTCCATGATGGGGAATCGGAAAAGCCATTTACTATTTCTCGTTTGCAGGGAAAGTTATTGAGTAATGACGCAAAATTACAGCTTTCGGCAGATTCTAATTATCAATGGTACTTGTCTGCGTTATCTTCGCGGTTGGTAGAATGGATGGCTGACTGGCTGCAAAATTTACCTCAGACTATCGAACTTCGCAACGCACCTTTACAGATAAAATCGGTACAAATTGCCCATCCCGCAACTAGTTACAAGCAATTATTAGAAAGTAAATTAAACAATAAATTAAAAAACACTTTTTCGTTAAGCTATATCACCCCTACTAGCTTTCGTCGTAAAAAGCATCATTTTCCTTTACCGCTACCTTTTAATATTTTTCAAAGCTATTTAAGACGGTGGAATGATTTTTCTAATTTACCCGTGGAAGCAGATGCTTTTCTAGAATGGGTAGACGAAAATGTAATTATTCAACGTCATGATATTTCTACTACTAGAGTTGCAGGTGGTAAAAGAGGTTTAGTTACTGGTTTTACAGGTGCTGTAGAATTCGGTTTGAGTAAAGATGCTTCAAAAGAACCGGAATATGTAAATTTATATAGAGCTTTGGGTAAACTTGCACCTTATTGCGGTACGGGACATAAGACTACTTTTGGTTTGGGACAAACTAGATTAGGATGGCTAATAGAAGAATACGACAAAGTAGAAGTAACATCACCTCAAGAGTTACTAGCTAATAGAATCGCACAAATTACCGAAATATTGATGTCCAAACAAAAGCGCACCGGAGGAAGTAGAGCAATTTCGGTATGTGAAAAACGCGCCGCAATCATGGCAAGACGAGAAACCGGCGAATCACTGCAAGATATTGCTACCGATTTAGACATTCCTTACGAAACCGTGAAAACTTACGTCAAATTAACGAGAAAGATTTTAGCAAATGGGTAACTGCTCACTGCTCACTGCTCAGTGTTAACTGTATTTCGCAACTTCTTTTCCTTTGATATAAACAGATGTAATCGATGATGGTAAAGCATTTTCGGGACGCATTAACAGAAAATCGGCATCAAATCCGGGAGCAATTTTACCTTTTTTATTTCCTAATCCGATTGCTGCTGCTGGGCGACTCGATACTAGTTCCCAAGCTTTTTCTAAAGGCATCAAACCTTCTGAATGCAGCTTAAACGGAGCGTAAAACAAGGAAGGATAATGATAATCGGAACAAAGACAGTCAAGTACATCATTTTTTAACGCTTCTTCTACACTCATCCAACCCATATGAGAACCACCTTGCAATAAATTCGGGGCACCCATTAATACCGATGCCCCATATTTGCGCTCTTGGGCAGCTAAATCAACATTGGCTGGAAACTCAGCGATCGCCATTCTCCGACGATGGCTTAAAGCGACTTTTTCTTCGGAGTCGTCATCATGGGAAGCGACGGGAATATTATAAATATGAGCTAATTCAACCAACTGCTCTACTTGCAAACTTCCTTCTTGTCGATATTCCTGAAGCTGGGTGAGCATATCTATAATCTGTTGATTCGATAAGATAACTCGCCGACGCAAATTACTTATATGTCTTCTCCATTTATATCTATCTTCTAACGGTGGTAAATGATCGTTGATTGACAAGAAATGAATGCGTCTTTTTTGCAACCAGCCGCATAATTCTTCATGCCCTCTAATATTAGTCAGTTCGTGTCGGATATGAATTAGATGATTGCAGCTTAAAAGGTGTTGCCCTTCTCCCCAAATAAAATTGATTAAATCTCTTGCTGTTTCTCGACTCCGCAAACCAGGCTCATAGGAATCGGTAATGGCGCAGAAGTAAGTTGTTATACCAGCCGCTAATAAATTGCGGTCGTTTTCGATCATTGCCATTGCTAAAGGAATATTAACACCAGGACGAGGACAAATCATCCTTTCAAAAGCGTCACCATGTAAATCAACGATACCCGGAAACATTTGTAGCCCTTTAGCTTTAATTCTTTGATATCCGTCTTTATTAGCGGTTTTTTTTATACTCAGGAAACGTCCATCTTCAATCAAAACATTGGTATCTTTTTCCCAACCTTTCGGGGTTAGTACATCTACACCTTCGATTGCTACCTTCGTATTCTTTTTCAGTTTTGAATATTCTCTTAAATCTTGTTGTAATGCCACGACTTATACCGTTAATAATTCTAAATTTTGTATTAAACAGGCGGAAAAGTATTATTGCGTATTTATCAGACGTTGTTTGTGTATTTATGTATCTTATTTTTTAGATTCCTGCATAAGTCATCAATCTCTACCCATAAACAGCGGAAATTTTTCATACATCTATAAATTTTATTTTTGCAGTTGATATTCTATAACATAAATCACCTATATAAACTTTAAATTTATTATTATATCAGCGTTAAATGTATATTGAATTACGTTTGCTATTTTTATTTTCACACTATTTATAGACTATTTAATGCTTCTATTAGTCTAGTTTACGTTGAATTTATTAAACAATTGAGTCGTCGAAATAGAAGCAATACGAGCATATCATAGGTTATTTATAGTATAAGTGAATTCATCTAATGACAAATATTACTAAATTTCACCATTTGGGTAAACAAGTATATCTCTTTTACAATGTAATTATCTCATAGATGGAAATACTAGTATAAAAATCTATATTTTTTTATAAATTGCTAACTGAAAAAGTAATATGATTGAATTTTAAAATTATTTTACATTTTCAATTATTGACAAAATAATTATCAAGATTTACGTGATTTTTGTAACCTATTATTCTTGAGTAAGATTTTAATCCTATAAAGGTGAGCTTCGTAATATCAGCCCCAGGCTTATAGCCTGCGGGCTTTGTGCATAATTGGGATGCTCCCTTACCGATAATTCTTTAGTGAAAAAAGTTGTTCTCGCAAACTTGAAGGTGCATACCCTAATTCAAAAGCTTTGGAACTATTTAAAGAAACATCACTCGCCCTAGGTGCAGCCATTTTGACATCTTTCTGTAAGCTGGCTGTTATTTTTGCATGAGGAATATCAAAAATTTCTATCAACAAACGACCAAAATCGTAACGAGAAATTCTTTCCTTTCCACCTAAATGAATGATTCCTTGGATTTTATCTATAGCCAACAACAATCCTTCAGCAGCAATCTTGCCATTCACCGGCGTGCGAAATTCATCGACAAATAACTTTAATTCCTTTCCTTCTTGAAGCGTTTTGAGAAAGGATTGTAAAAAACTGGTTGCTGTAGGAGTTGCATTACCAAACATCAAAGGCATTCTACAAATAGCAGTTTGGGGATAACGTTTCAACATGCCATTTTCTGCCATAACTTTGTGTTCCCCGTAGATATTCACCGGATTGACGCTATCTGTCTCTTTATAAAAACCCTTTAAACCATCAAATACTAAATCAGTTGAAGTAAAAACGCACGGAATTGAATTATCCGCACATAATCCTGCTATATTCAGCGATGCTGTGACGTTAATTAACAGCGATTCTTCTGGATGAGTTTGACAATAATTTGGCTGGGATTGCGCTGCTGTATGAATAACTGCTGCTGGCTGTATTTCTTGAAATAATCTTTTAAGCTCCGAAAAATCAGTTAAATCAACTTTGACTAATTTGGTTCCCTCAATATCTAAATTATGAGCAAAATAGGTTCCATAAACATCCCATTTTTGCTTTGCTAGTTCGCATAAATGCCATCCGAGAAATCCACTTGAGCCAGTGATTAAAAGCTTTTTCATCATCAGTGAACAGTGAGCAGTAACCAGTCATAAGGTATCATCTTATGCAAAACTTGATAAGTACTTATAAGTTGCGTTATGACTTTCCCCACTCTCCCCCTCTCCCCTAACCCGTCAATTTTAATGAAAACGAGCTAGTGGTCTGTCCCGTTAGTTTTGATGGGCATATCGTAAATATAAAAAATATTTTCTTCCCCCACTCCCCCACTCTCCCCCTCCCTGCCCTTACCCGTCATTATTAATAGGACAAACCACTAGGTATGGTTATTCACTGCCAACTGTTCCCTATTCAAATTCTACATCTTCATAAATTTCTGCCATTGTCATTTCAACTTCAACTGATTGCAGTTTTAATATAGTTTCTTCGGCTAATGTTTCTAATAACCAGTTATTCCCGTAAGTTTTACGATAAACCTCGATTTTCATTTCGGATTGATGAACTAAAACATACTCTTGCAATGAAGGTATTTGTCGATAACTATATAATTTTTCAATCCTATCTATACGTTCTGTAATTGGCGAAATAACCTCTACAATTAAACAAGGACGAGATTTGAAATATGTGTCTCTATCTTGAGAATCTTTTACAACTGATGCCTCTGGATAATAAAAAGCATTTATGGGTTCAATGCGTACTTTCATATCAGAGGCAAATACATGACAATTAGTACCGTATAGCTGGGTTCGCAATCTAGAAAATATATTTTCGGAAATAATTTTTAAGTTATAAGATTCTCCTAGCAAAGGATAAATTTGTCCGTTGATATACTCGTACCTAACCAGACTTTCTAAATCGAATTGCAGATATTCGTCTATGGTAGAATCTGTATATTTTGCTTGAGAATACATTTTTATTTTCAACCAGGTATTTTCATTTATCATACCGGCAGATAAAAATTATTTTTTATTGTTTTATTTGGACTTTTTGATGATATTTTATGACTATCTAGTGCATCCACTAAAATTAAAATCAAAATAGGAAATCAAGGGGTAAAAGATAAATTACCCCTCATTGCTAATTCCGGCGTTCCTAATTGCTAACTTTTCACCGTTGAATCAATTCTTGAAACTGTCTGGTATTACGAACTTTAGCGAAATCTGGATCGATTTGCGCTAGTTTTTCGTACTTACCTGGGAATAGTTTCATTGCTTTTTGCAGATTGTCCATCGCAGCTGTAGTATTCTTCTGCAATGCATAGGTGCAAGCTTTGTTGTAATATGCTTGATGTTTATCAGGCTTAATAGCAATAGCTTTGTCGTAAGATGCTAAAGCTTGCTTGTATCGCTGCAAATTAGTTAAGGCAATACCCCGATTAATCCAAGCTTCGTATTTGTCAGATTTGATAGCAATGGCTTTGTCGTAAGAATTTACCGCTTCTTGGTAGAGTCGCATCGCTGATAGAGAATTTCCCCGGTTATACCATGCTTCATCTCTTTCGGGTTGAAGAGCGATCGCCCTATCGTAGGAACCCAAAGCTTGCCCGTATCTTTGCAAACCGGCTAAAGCATTTCCCCTGTTAATCCAAGCTTCAGCATTATTGGGTGCAGCCATCACCACCTTATCGTAAGCTGCAATCGCATCTTCATAGCGATTTGCTTCTAAGAATTTATTTCCTTCAACAAAGAAGTCTTCTGTTTGCTTCACAGAGGCTTGTGTAAGCAACCGAGCAACGTTGGTTTCTTGCACTGCTTTTTTGTTATCCTGTCTCGTTGATTCTGCCCAATCGCTACAACCAAGTATCAAGAAAGCAGTTAAGCCAGAGGCAACAAAACGGCTACAAAATGCCATGTCGTATCCATAGAAATCATAGAATTATCCTAATTCTTTTTCTTACCTTTAACAAGTATCCATCAAAACTTATTGATTAATTATTTTGTCTTTTTGATAGTAAAACACATTCATTCAAATGTTTTTTAAATTGCTGAAATAATAGATGTATAATTTTACCGTCTTCAGTTATCCTAATAATTTTATCTGATATATTTTTAAACTAATTAATTGTCATTTAATAGCTCACTTAAATAACATATTTTTTATTTTATATTATGCTCAAAGCTTTGATATATAATACCTTTCAACAATATTATCAATGATTAATTCAGAAACTAGTCTCATTTATTACAAATAAATAACCAGCCAATAGCTTGATGATTTAGCGTATAAAAATGAATGGAATATTGTGATAGTAATAATAAACACATAGTGCTAAACAAAGATTAAAGTAAGTTAAAAAGAGATTATATATAACCGATTGACTAATTTAATAAATATCAAAATATAACGTACAAATAATTGCACAATATTATTCATGCTTGACAAGCAAACAGCAATACTTATAGATATAAAACGATTAAACATAAAAAGCCATATATTTATTTTAGGGGTTAAAATAAACCTTTTTTCTTCCCACTCTTCCCCCTCTCCCCACTCTCCCCCCTCCCAAGCTTACACCCGCCAGTTAAAAACATCCTCTTATACTGTTAATGAGAAATCGGAAATACAATTGCTAAAGGTAAAAACAGTTTCTCTATTTAATGATGCGCCATTTACTGCTGCTGATGTCAAAATATAATCATGTCAATCGAATCTAACTCCCACTCATCGCAGTCTCGGAGCCAACAACCCGCATCCGAAGACAAATGGCAACCAGATGAATTTGAGAGCATAACGGGTACAAGCGAGTTGCCTAACGGGCTTAGCGCTCAACAAATAAACTCAGCTATAGCTTCCGTACAGTCGCAACAAAACACTACAGCCTTGCAACAAGCCCGTTCGACATTTGCCGAAAGCAGTTCAACCGAACTACAAGTCACGCCGCGAGCATTATTAATAACTTTATTTACAACTTTGGTTACCGTTGTTGGTATAGTCATCAATCAGCCAATAGTCGGCATTATAGGAACTGTATCGACATTAATTTTATCAGCAATAATACTTTTTCCGTGGTTGCTAATTGTAGTTACCGAATTGCTGACACCGCAACAGCGAGCCTTGATTATTGCTTTTCTGGGAATAACCGTTGCGATCGCGGGTTTAGTAAAATTCGTTCCGGGTACAATCGATTGGGATATTTCGGGAACCCTAGCCGATTGGTTTGGTGCGCTAGGACAAATTTTGATTGCCATTATTGCAGTTTATGTTGCTTGGCGACAGTATGTAATCTCCAAAGATTTAACAATTCAGCAAAATTTACTGACAATTCAGCAAAATAATATTACTCAACAGCAGACAATCGACACGTATTTTCAAGGCATTTCCGATTTAGTATTAGATGAAGAAGGATTATTAGAAGATTGGCCACAAGAAAGATTACTTGCAGAAGGGCGTACTGCTTCAATTTTGAGTAGCGTTGACGCAGTTGGTAAAGCCAAAATTCTGCGTTTTTTATCTCGTTCCAAACTTTTAACACCGCTACAGCGCGACGCACATCTAGGTAGAGCAATTTTAGATGGTAGTGGAGGTTACGCAGAAGACTTAGTTGCGGGAGTGCGAGTAATTGACTTAGGAGTAATGCTAGCAGGTGCAAACCTTGCCAACACTGATTTAAGATGGACGGATTTAAGCGAAGCTAATTTAGTACGAGTCAACTTGACTAACTGTGACTTAGTAAAATCAAACCTTTGCCGCACCATATTATATGAAGCCAACTTATCAGGAGCCGACTTAAACGCAACCAAACTATTTTACGGCTCCTTAGAAACAGCATCCCCCCGCAGTCGTCTGCATCCACCCAATTATCGAACTGGGGAGCGTACCGGAGCAGTAGTAGAAAAAGCTAATTTCACCAACGTCAAAAGAATTTCTCAAGCCAACCGTCATTATTGTTGCTCTTGGTGCGGCGAAGAAAGTAGAAAAACAATTCCCGGTGGTTGTGAAGGAATTGAAAATAAATTAGGGAGATGATTGGGAATTGGTAATTGATAATTGGTAATTGGGGATTGGTAATTTGTAGGTTGGGTGAAACGCAGTGCAACCCAACATTATTTGCAAAGCTAAACAAAATAATTCAAAATACACGCTTTTTCTAGAAATATGTCTGACATAATCTCGTTTCAAACCTTACATATTGATGTTGGGTTGCGGCGCATTCTCAATATTTAAAACACCAT
>JAHCMI010000054.1 GCA_019192545.1 Rivularia sp. MS3
AGCGGGTTTCAGTCTTTACTTAAGTAGTTCATATGTTCGCGTTGAAAGGGCTGGGTAGCTTTCAACCACAGGTAAAAGCGCAGCTGCTAATTTTTTAGCACTTTCCTCCAATCCTTGCAGCATATCACCCACTATTTCCCGTCCGTTAGGAACTATCACTACCTCTACTTTTTGATTGGGAATGCGGATTACTTCCTCAAATTCTTCCCGAGAAAATGGTTGATTAGATGTTTCAAAAATATTTACAGAAATATCACTTAATGCACAATTAGGCTCTTCCCCACTAGACTTATGAAAAGCCAACCGCTCATTTAACTGCTCGTCAACATCATATCCCCAAAAAAATATAGTTCTCACCTCATCCGGTTGAACCATTTCCTGTCGCTTGCGTCGATCCACCTCAATTGCAGCTTGACGAACGGCTTCTAAAGATGCCCATTTACAAGTTTTCGGCAATAAACGCGCAAATAAATCCCCCCCACCGTACTCATCAATTAAATCAGTTCGCCACCAATCTAATCGTTTTGGTTCGCAAGCACCTTCACCAGCCCAAGCAATCATTATCTGGAGAGCAAGAATTTTATCTAATATATTGTTAGCAACCTGAACTGCAAGCATAAACTTAATTTATAAAGCCATCACTCGAAAAGTCTTTACTATATTAATGCCAACGTCAAGCATAATGCTAAGATGACAAATCGAGATTAGATGCATTTTCCTCATAGTCAACGCCGCTTCCATTAGCTAATCAATAATAATTAACTTAAAACCCATACTCTCGTTTTGAAAGTAAACTGTTAAGATATTCATTTTTGCAATATTTTAATTAATTGCGTTTTTACATCAACTTATTTCTATAGCTATTAGTTATTAGACGGCTTCGCTAAAATAAAACTATTTCCCGCTCACAATATAATTTATGACCTACACTCCACCTAAACTTCTAACTTTCGAGCGATTTATTGCTGAGTATGGAGACAACGCGCGTTACGAACTTATTGACGGAGAATTACGTGAAGCAGTTGCGGTGGACGGGTTACCCGGCATAAGCAAACTGCTGAACCCGAAGGGTGACAGGTCACCAACTGGTCCTCATGAAGAAGTTTCAGGAAATATTGCGGGTAGAGTTTATGCTGAAATTTTCCGCTCTAATTTGAATTGGTTAATCCCAAAGACTTGTCTAATTCAACCACCCGCAGCAGAAGCAACAGCATTACGTCCAGATGTAATTGTTTTAGATAAAGAAAAGTTAAAACAAGAACCACTTTGGAATAAGGAACCGATTATTTGTAGAGGCGATACTATTAAATTAGTCGCGGAAGTAGTAAGTACTAATTGGCAGGATGATTATGCTAGAAAAGTTGAAGAATATAGTCTGTTAGGTATAACTGAATATTGGATTATTGATTTTCGTGCTTTAGGTGGTTTGCAGTTTATCGGGAACCCTAAACAACCAACTCTTACCGTATGTCAATTAGTTGATGGCATATATCAACAGCAAAAATATCGTTTAGGAGATATGATTTCTTCTTATTTATTTCCTAATTTACAGTTAAAACTTGATAATGTTATGCCGTAGTTTTAGTTAATAATTGTTTTCAAAAAACTATTTCAATTGCTCTCATCTTTGTATCGTAAAATGTACTGATTAATCTTGTTCTGGATATTAAAGAATAATGAGATTAAACAATTTGGAGAATATCGTACTCAAAGATTGATGTTAGAAGCTTGGGATAGGATGTTTGGGAATGTGTGACTGGTAATAACTTGATTTAAAGGTTAACTCACATCTTTAAAATATAATTTATGCTTTGCATCCTAAAAGTAATTTAATAATAAATAGATAAAAATATGGGGTGCAAAAAATGAAAACAGATACTCTTTTCTATGATTTAGTAAGAGAATTTCCTCAGCTATTTTTCCAACTTATTGGCAAACCAGAAGTTAATCCCAATATTTATACATTCACAGCACAGGAGGTAAAAGAACAATCATTTCGTTTAGATGGTTTGTTGTCTACAGTTACAGGTAGCGAAAACGAACCACTATATTTGGTTGAATTTCAAACTTACAAAGATGACGATTTTTACGAACGAATTTTTGGAGAACTTTTCGTTTACTTCCGTCAATATCGTCCCCCCAATCCTCAATGGTACTTAATTGTAATTTACGATAGAAGAAGGAATGAAGTTCCACCCCATCCCCGCTATCAAACTCTGGTAGAAAATCATCTAATTCGTATCTATCTTAAGGAACTTCCCGATGATGAGTCATTAGCAACCGGAATCGCAAAACTTTTTGTGGAAACTCGTAAAAAAACTAGCACCTTAGCCCAACAACTCATAAGTAAAGCGACTGAGGAAATAGCTGATGAAAAAAATAAGAAGAAAGTGCTAGCATTTATCCAAAACATAGTGGTTAATAAATTCCCAGAACTTAGCAAAGAGGAAATCGAAGCCATGATTAATTTAGGTGATGACATAGAAAAAACAGGGTACTATCAAAGTGTTAAGAAAGAGGTATCATTAAAAGCTGCTAAAAAATTACTGGAGGAAGGAGATAGTATCGAGAGAGTTGCTAAAGTATTAGATTTAGATATTGAGGAAGTAAGAAAATTGGCACAAAAATAATAATTGGTCTTTATTTGCTCGTTTCTGGCTTTATCCTAGAAACGGGTAAATTTTTTATGTATCAAGTTGCTCAAACGATTAACAGTTTTTTGGCTAGATGATATTATGCCTTAGTTGTAGTTGAGTGTAGTTGACAACTGCTTTCCTAAAACTATTTCAGTTGCTCTCATCTTCGCATCGAGAAATGTACTTATTATCCTTGTGCTATCAAAGCGTTGATTTGTTCATCATCAATATCTATACCCTTACGTTGAAAATATGGGCGTAAATTAATTTGAATAAATAAATCCTTTAATTCTTCAGCAATCTCTTCAGGAGGATTTCCTGATAAAGCTGTTGCTATTAAACGTTCTGCTGCTTTTAATTCTCCACAATCTATCGCCAAAGTTGCAGCACTGCGATGTAAAATTGAACGACTCGGTTCTGCATCCAATTGATGAGCAATTAATTTTGCGGCTGCTTGTTCATTTTCAAATGCTTCTCGAATAAGTTGAGATGCTTGTTCTAAATTACCTCGAAGTTTCGCACTAAAAGCTGCTTCTGCCAAATCCATTGCTGCGTTGTGTTTCTCTTGAACTTGACTCATCTTTTTTCTACATAAGATAGGGGTGTGCTGAATTCTACAACGATAATGTATGCCGAAAATTGATGATAAATAATTAGCTACTCTTTTAACCGTCAAAACTCCGGTATTTTCAAAATAGAAAAGAAAATATGTATTTGATTACTTTAAAAACAGAAGATACTGGTCTTAACTCAACTCAACATAAAAACTTTTACTCCATTTATCAAATTCAAAACGGCTGATAGCGTAATGAAAAATATAGTCCGTTATCTTGTAGAGTATCGCCTTTCTCTTCCACTGCTACCAAGGGAATACCATAATCTACACGAGCATTCAAACCTTCAGTAACTTCCCATTGTACGCCCAATCCCAAACCTGCAATAAATTCAGGATCTGGGTTCTCGCTGCGATTATTCCAACCCAAACCCATCTCGAAAAAGGGGTTAATTTGTAAAGTTTGTGGGTTTTCAGTCAAGGGTATGCGGAGTTCTAGAGCACCTAAAACACCATTATCGGATACTAATTGGTTTTGTCGATAACCTCTAACTGTATCTACACCACCAATACTAAACCGTTCGAGGGAAAGCAGAGAATCGGGAGTCAACTGAGTATTGATACTTGCTAAAACTACGTTTCTATCCGATACTCGTCGCACCCATTGAAACTGTCCCAACCAAGAAAAAAAACGTGCATCTGTACCTGAATCGTTAACGGTTGCATTAAAAGCATCGATACCGAAACTAAATTGCGATCGCGCTGCTAAAACTGTTTTTGCATCCCGTTTTACCCAATCTTGAGTAAACCGAATTGCGCTGACTCTCGATTTACCGTCTTCTGGTCCTTCGGAAAAAGAAAAGGGAATATCATCAAGTATAAATGTTTGACTGCGACGTAAATCTAAGCCGACGCTCAGAGCAAATTCTGTATCGGGTTTTCTAACTATTGGTTGACGGAAACTAAGTGAAAATGTCTCGGAATCGCTACGAATATCTAAATCTTCAAAGGTATCTTCAACTATCTCGCTGTTGTTATTGCTATAGCGAAGGTTAACCGTACCATTGCGAGAATTTACTGGGACACTATAGCCGATGCTGTATATATCCAATCCATCAGTTAAACCATATTCAACACTCAAGCTATCTCCAAAACCCAATAGATTATCGTGACGAGCAAACACGTTACCCTGAACCGAACCAATACTGGGTGATTGATTATTAGCAACAGCAACACCGGAATGAAATGCAGGTGCTTCTTGTACTACTATCTGTAGGATATTTTTACCGGGAGCGCTACCAGCGGTTAATTCAGCATTCACCTGTTGTAATAACGGGTCAATTTGCAATAGTTGCAGTGCAGATTCTAAACGCTCGCGATTTAAAGGGGGTTTGCTAGCTGCTTGAAGACGACTGCGGACGTAGCTTGGTTTTAATCGTTGTAGTCCACTAATTTCTATACTTTCTAATTGTCCCTCAACTACCTGAATTTGAGCAATCCCGTTATTGAGAAGTTGATTATTAACAACAAAAGCACCGGAAGTTTGATAATTATTGTCGATATAAAGTTGAGTAATTTCTGTGCGGAGTTGAATTAAGTCTGCAAAAGAAAGATTTTGATTTTGATATTTTTCTACAAGTTGATTAATTTCGTCTTCGAGAACGGTATTACCCAGTACTTCTATTTTTTTGATATTAAAACGTATATTGCTAGGAGTTGTAGGTTTTGTTCGTTGAGGTGTTTCAGGAGTTTGTAATTTGGGAGGAGGAATTGGAGTTGGAGTAATTATAGGTTGTTGTTCTCGTTCCGGAATAGTTTCTTCTACAGGTTCGGGAATATCTGAGGGAATATTAATTCCTTCGGGTGGAGTTGATTGGCTATGAGCTTTATACGCAAAAGTGATATTGATAATTATTGAAGTTATAGCTATAATCGCTTTTTTTAGTAACTGCATTTTTCTAAAATATTAAATTTAGTATGATATTTTTGATTTTTTACTAAAAACATTCTCGACTTAAGACGATTTGACCGTTTGGAAGTTGATAAGCACCCGATGGTTCAACAATGGGGTCGCCTATTTTCCAAGTTTGAGTTGCTGATGATGGTAATTTTTCTGAAGTAATAGGTATAGAACGTACTGAGCCAGTACTGTAATTAGAAAGCGGTGCATCGCTGGGATTTTGAGGTAAACCACCAGCACCCGTGACGAAGAAAGTACCGCTTTGTTGGTTACTGCGAACAATGCAACTATTTGCAACTAGAACGTTAGTATCTATTTGATTTTCTGGTAATTCTGTCAGGTTATCTTGAATAAAAGTAGTGTCGGGTATTCCCGCGATGGTTCCAGATACCGTACCAGAAGCGTTTACATCAACGCGGTTATTATTATCGAGTTCGGTTAGTGAATTTGCATTGCTATTAGTTGATGAACTGGGATTATATAGAGGTTTGCTGAAGAAAGCTTCTGTATTAAAGGTAATATCGCCACCTTTACCGTCACCAGCAAATGATAGAATATCGCTGTCGTCAAGAGCAATGATTGTATTAGCTGTGAGGTTGATGTTTCCTCCTCCACCCGTTCCGCTGAAAACGTTAGTAGCAATATCGCTATCACCAAATAAGCGGATGTCTTTAGCGGTGATGTTAATAGCACCACCGGAGGATTGTTGGGATGTAGTTGATATAGTACTGTCGCGAGATGTTAAGTTACCGCCAACATTAATAGAAATATTACCTTTGTTTTTATCAGAACCAGCTGATGTCGCTGTTGTTATACTTCCCTTGTTATCAAGTATGACGGAACCAGCATCAATACTCAAATTACCTGGTGAACCAGTTCCAGGAGGACTTTGATTCGTAGATTGAAAATTGCTTGCACTTATTATTGCTCCATCTTGAACAATTAATTTATCAGTTTCTAAGATTAAATCTCCACCGTTTCCGCTACCTTCAATTGCAGAAGCAAATAAACCACCATTTTGAATTCTATTTTCATCTAAACTACCAATTAATTGAATAGTTTCTGATGCTTTTATGCTTAAAGTTCCTGCATCTCCTGAGCCAAAAGTAATGGCTCCTAGTTGTGAGATACCTTCTAATCTAAAAAAATCTGTAATTATATTTAAATTCCCAGCATCTCCTGAGCCAAAAGTAGTAGCTGAAACTCTTGCATTATTTCTAAGTGTTAAGTTATTAGTTTTTATATTTAAATTTCCTGCTTTACCATCCCCAGAAGTATCAGAACTGATAATTCCTCCATCATTGAGCGAAAGTAAACCAGTAGTAATATCAATATTTCCACCGTCTCCAACTGCATCAGATCCAACAGTGGCAGTAATTTCACTAGGAATAGCATCAGAATCTATACCTTTTATAATAATCTCATTACTAGCTTTAAGTTTTATATTACCTGCGTTTCCTTTACCCGAAGTTCTAGAACTGATAAATCCACCATCATCTATTGAAAGTGAGTTGGTTGAAATATCAATATTACCTCCTTCTCCCACTGCATCAGACTCAACAGTGGTGCTAATTTGACTAGGAAATATATCAGTAGAATTAGCAAGAGATCCAAGACCTTCTCCCTCTACGACCATTCGCTCGCGAACATTTATTGTGATGTTACCTGCTTTTCCAAAATTTTCGACATCAGCCAGCAATGAAGAACCGTCTTGAAGCAGCAAACTTCCCGTGCTTATGTTGATATCTCCTCCTTCCCCAACACCGCCTTCCTCACTGACCTCGGAAATGATATCTGAATTTAATAAGAAAACCTGGTTTTGTGCGTTGATTGAGATGTTGCCTGCATTTCCTCGTCCCTGGGTAACGCTAGTTATTTGGGCGCGATTAGTAATAGAGAGAGAGGTTGTGTTAATATCAACACCACCACCGTTACCCACTCCTCCAACTTCGACTCTGCTACGAGCGCTACTAGGAAAATCACTAGTGTCACGACCATCAAAGGACACTTGATCGCGAGCATTAATAGTGATTTTTCCTGAATTTCCTTCTCCGTATACTAATGATTGTATCTGAGCGCCATCAGTAACGAAAAGAGAACCCGTAGTAATATTTATTTCACCTGTATCGCCTATAACTTCAACGTTATCAAAACCAACGTTATTGAAAATAAAGGTATTATTATTTTCACTATCTTTTACAGATACTGTATCTTCACCAAAAATATTTATACTACCAGAATTTCCCTTTCCAAAGGTACTAGCTGATATTCTGCCACCATCATTTATTTCAACAGATTTTCCTGTAATATTAATATTTCCACTATTACCAATTGCGCCAGGATTAACATCGTTATAAACTTCACTTACAGGATTAGCAATAGTTATCTTTTCTGTTGCATTAAGCGTAATATCTCCTGCTTGAACATTATCTGAACCATTATCTAAATTTAATCCACCACAAGCTTGATCTGCACCAATCCCTGCACAAATATCGCTACCTTCTAAGATATCTATATTCCGTGCATAAATTGAAATGTCACCAGCACCCCCAGCAGTAACGTCAATTTCAGCAGTATTGAGAAGGGATACGTCAACTCGTTCAATATCTTCCGGAAATCCCAAACTCAATTGATTATTGATAGTGTTTAAATCAACTTTTCCCGGTTCACCTAAACCACCAATTTCAACTCTTCCACCTGATGCTCTCAATCGTCCAGCATTAAGTACAATGTTTCCCGTAGATTCAGCATTTGGAGATATGTTTCCTCCTAATAGCAATAAACTTTTACCATTAGGAACTATTAAAAATGCTTGACTTTCAATAGAATTAGTTTGTTGATTGGCAACAGCATTAAAAAACAAAGCCGAAGGACTAACATTAAGCAATCGTGGAGTTTCTGGATTACTGACACTAAACGAACCTTGTTCTCCAAACTCAACCCCATTCGCAGTCGTCGCAACAAACGAACCACCCACATCCAAACTCGCATTTTCACCAAATATAATCCCATTCGGATTAATCAAAAATAAATTCGCATCACCCAAAACTCCCAACTTCCCGAAGATATTCGAGGGATTATTTCCAGTTACCCGAGAAAATATATCGATTACCCCTTGTGGATTAGCAAAATAAACGCTTCCACCTTCACTGACGTTTAATTCCTCAAAACTGTGAAACAAATTCCCATCGACTTTGAAACCACCATCAATGCGTTTATTCAGCGCATCGATATCATTGACAATAGAATTTTGTGTGCCCAGGGTATTATCTGGCTGAATTTGAGCAAAAGCACTATTTCCCGAGACTACAGCGAAACCAGATGCAGTAAAAATTAGTGCCGAGCGCCAAATTAAACTTACTAAGCTGTGGTGATTCAGCATAGCTACTAACTAAGTATTTTTATCTAAAAAACAAAATATCACGTACAACAATTTTTGATGATTTTATTGTAAAAAATTTATATTTCCTGCAACAATCCTGAAAAACCGATATGTCAAACATCAAGCCTAAGATTGTTGAGAATAAATTTTTTACAGGTTGTTTATCGAAACTTCACGTAATTTTCATGAAGCTTTTGTGAACAAATAAATCTATTCAGCTGGTTATAAGTCGGTTATTAACCGTGCTTTTCTTAATAAAAATTCAAGTGCTGTTTCTTGTTTAGAAATAATATCAGCAGTTGCTTTCATTCCTGGTTGAATGAGACACTGTTTCTTACCTTTACCGAAGGAAAGGTTTTCAGGTTTAATCGTGGTTTCAAAGTAGCTACCGTTAGAATTAGCGGATTGCTGTGCAGCTTCACCTGGATTATTTTGCGGTGAAATCGCATCTGGAGAAACAGCAGTCACGATACCTTTTAGAGTTCCATAGTCAGGATAGGAACAAGCTTCAAATCGTAATTGTACTGATTGTCCAACTATGACTTTTGCTACATCATTAGTAGGAACCATTGCTTTGATTACCGCATCAGCGTTTTGGGGAATAATTTTAGCAATTGGTTCGCTAGCTCTTAATACCTGTCCGGGATTGCGTAAATCCAGTTTGAGGATAATACCATCACTAGTAGCTCGAATTAGATTTTTTTGCAGTTGAGTATCTACTTGCTGTAATTCTTTTTGAGCTTGACGGATTTGATTTAACATTTCTACTCGTCGCTGAATTAAAGCTTGTTTTTCTTTCTTTAAAGTCGCGATTGTAGCTTCACCTTTGGCTTTTTCTTGAGCGATTCTTTCATTAGCAATATTCACAGTTGCATTACTGGGATTGATTGCAGTTCGAGCAGATTTTATTCTAGATAAAGCAATATTTACAGATTTTTGTACGGCTAATAATGATGATTTATTTTGCTTTACTGCAAGTAGTTTTTTATCAAAGTCATTTTGACTAATTGCACCTTTTGTAGCGAGTATTTGATATCTATTTTTTTCGCTAACAGCAAATTCTACATCAGCTTCAGCTTTTTGTAAGTCAGCTTGTTCTTTTTGCAATTGCGCTTCTGCTGCCAATAATTCTGTTTGAGTGGTAATCTTTCTATCTTGATATTCTCGTTGATTGCGTGATAGTTCTGCTTCTGCGGCTGCGATTGCTCTAGTATTAGATTGTGACTCAGCAGCAATTTGAGTGTTTAATGATTGAACTTGCGCGTCAATTTGCACTAACTGTAAATTACTTTGTTGAATATTAGACTGGAGTTGACTTTTCTTGATTTGTTGTTGGGTGTCATCAAGTTGAGCTATGACCTGACCTTTTTTGATATTTTGATTTTCTTTAACCAAAATATTTTTAACAGTACCTTCTATTTCTGGTTGAACTAAACGTATTTCTCCTGCCGGACGTACTGTTGCTCTAGCTTTGACTGTCACATTATATTTAATAACAGAAGCCATTGTAACTGCAATTGCGATTGTTCCAGTTAAAACGAATCCAGCTAAACTAATCCATCCACTTGTAGGTGGAATAAATTCTTCACTAGTTACCGGACGGAGAAATTCGTGTTTGTCGTCTTCTGAAGTGATGGGTTTGGAAGTAGGAATACTAACCATAATTTGAGTTTAAGATAATTTTTAAGTGGGTGTGCAAAATTGTTTGTGTCATTGCGAGCGACAGCGAAGCAATGACAAATATACAATTCGTTTTGTCTAAGTACTTAACGCAAAGGTTTACGCGGAGTTTCGCTGAGAAAGAGTTAAGAATTACTGAGGAAATTTAAATGTTTTCCATCAATACTATTTAAATATTCTTGAGAACCTTGAAGTTTTACTTGACCATTTTCTAGGTAAACAATCCAGTCAGCACGTTTTATAACTTGAGGACGATGGCTAATTAAAATAGTGGTTCTACCTTGACGATGTTTTAGTAAATTATCTAATACTTCTGTTTCGCTTACGGGGTCTAATCCTGCGGTTGATTCATCTAAAATTAGGATAGGAGGATAGTTAACAATTCCTCTTGCTAATGCTAATCTTTGTCTTTGTCCACCGGAAATATTCGCGCCAAATTCACCTAATGTAGTGTAATATTTATCGGGTAGTTTACTAATGAATTCATCAGCACCGGATATTTGACAACCAGTGATGATTTTTTCAAATGATAATTGAGGATTTCCTAAACGGAAGTTTTCTACTATTGAACGACTCCAAAAGTGAGCTTCTTGAGGAACTAATACTACTTGTTGACGCAAACTATCTAAGGATAAATCTTGTAAATTATATAATCCCATGCGGATATTACCAGATTGAGCAGTGTAGAGTCCTGCAAGTAGTTTTGCTAAAGTGCTTTTACCGCAACCAGATTTACCAATTAAAGCAATTACTTGTCCACCAGGTATTTTTAATGAAAAGTCTTCTAGTAACTCCATCCGACCGGGATAATGGAAGTTAATATTGCTGCATTCAATATCAGCGGTTGGGGAAATATTGACGGAAGCTTTATGTTTATCATCTTGATTTTCTGGGGTAGCTTCAATAACTTCCGTTAATCTTTGAGTTGCGGTTTTGACACGAGTAAATTCATCTACAAATTTAACGACAGTACTAATTAATCCCAGAAAATTATCGTTCATAGCTTTGAAAGCTAGTAGTTGACCTATACTCAAATTTTCTGCGGGATTTGTGACTAACATTCCACCAAACCACAGCAAAGCAATACTGCTCAAACCAGAAACGCATCCAGAAAAATTATTGTTGATAATTCCGATTTGAATTGTACTTAAAGTTAATTTACCAAAACGACTAAAACGACTTTGAAACTCTTCCCAAAATTGCGGTGCTGCATTAGTAGTTTTTAACGTAATTGCACCTTTAAATGTTTCTACTAATACTCCTTGATTTTCAGCTTCTGTAACTAATAAATTACGGGTTTTTTGTTGGAGAGTAGGAAAGAAAACGATTGTTGAAAGTGTCATAATGACAGAGAAAAATACCGCTGCTGCCGTTAACTTCCAACTGTAAAATGCCATAAAGCCGAAAGAAATGACAGCAATAAAAAATTGACTGGGTAAACTAACGACAACTTCAGAAACTAACTGATTTATTTCTTGGACATCTTGCAAACGACTAGTAATTTCACCGCTGCGACGCGCTTCGTAATAAGATAGCGGTAAGCGTAAAATCTGCCTGCCAAATTCTAGGATTAAACCTAATTCTAAACGCTGGGCAAAGTTAGCAATCAAATTCGACTGTACAAGCTGCAAAATCGTACTTACAACAGTCATCACAGCAACGGTGATCGCCACCGTAGTTAGTAATCTTGTATCACCTCGTACCAAAACGTCATCGGTAAGAATCTGCATCAAAAAAGGGAAAGCTAAAGAAAGCAATCCTAAAACGCAATTGAGAATTAAAGCTTGAAAAAGTACGTTGCGGTAATTCCAAGCACGTCTGAGAAACTTTCCGAATCCACCGATTTTATCTTGATCTTGAGCAAAAAACCTTACTGGATCTGGTTCTAACAGTAGAGTAGCCCAATCCGACCAAGCTTCCGCTAAATCCGCCTTTGAAAGGTAGCGAATCCCCACAGCAGGGTCAGCAATAACGCATTTTCTACCTTTTCTACCGTATAAAACAACCCAATGATGACCTTTCCAATGGATGATTGCAGGTAAAGGTGCTTCGTCAATTCGGTTGAGGATTTCCGGGGAAGCTTTAGCTGTACGAGCATTAAAACCAAGGGTTTCTGCTCCCTGTTTTAAGCCTAATAAAGTTGTTCCCGTTTGTCCGGTACCGATAAATTCACGAATCCGATTGATAGTAAAGTTGCGTCCGTAATGTTTAGCAATTGAAGCGAGACAAGCAGCACCGCAATCTTCTTCACTATGTTGTAAAACGTTGGCGTATTTCATAATGTAAATTGATGCTATTTGATTGTGAGATGAATCAAATTTAAAGGAAAAGGCATCTGATTAATAATATTCTTGATAAGATGCCTTTTTGTCGTCTTTGCTAACAAAAACTCTCTAATTCAAGATAGGTATGTTAGATTGATTTAAATAGCTACCCATTGTATGTAGTACTGTATCATGGGTCTACCGAAACGATTATAGACAATTCTTCGTCTATATATTGGTCTGTAACCAAACAATGCACCATTGATACTTACTGCTTCTTCACTAGATACTTCGGTGAACATTTGATTGTTTTCAATTGCTTTCATCATTTTCTCCTGAGTTAGAATTAATTGAATAAGGACAATTGATAAAACTTGCTTTTTGTTTTCTCAACCGCTCCTTATATTTATTAGATTACAGAGATTTACTATGTGATTGTTTGATTTTTCTACAAACTTGGATGCTAGATTTGTTTGAAGTGATTTGTTGGTTTTTATAAGCCACTTTGTAGAAAACTACAATCGTTAGTCAAAAAAAGAAGGGATGCAATGATAAAGCATCCCTAAAAAAAGATAAATTTTATATTTAACCTCCTGAATATTCCACTCCAACTTGATTCAAAATTTCTGCAACTTTCGTAGCATCTGAGTTGTATTTGACCTCAATAGTATCTCCTGAAATTGAGACACTTGAACCAAGAGCATCAACTATTTTTGCCTTTGCTTCTGATTTTTTGGAATCTAACTCATATCCAGTTAAAACAAATTTAGACATATATACCTCTGGTTGAAAAAGTTAATGAGATTTGACGGAGTTTGCTGATTGCATCAAGTAAATTGAAAGAATATTTTTATTCATTCAACTGTTCTTTATATCTATTAGATTACACAGATTGATTATGTAATTGTTTGATTTTTCTATAAGCTTGAATACAACATTCGTTTGAAGTGGTTTGTTGATATCTACAAGCGACATTGTAGAAAACTACAACTGGGCTGTCAAAAAAATAAGGGATGTAACAATAAAGTATCCCTTAGAAAATTTTTGGAAAGTATTAAACAAGCCAGTTAAGTTAGTATTCTCAATATTTGGATTTTTTCAGAAGCTATGATAATTTATGAACTCTTTCTACCTGATTAACTTAAAGATAAATCAAAGATATAAGAGATTTTTTAGTTCCAAATAAGCAAGTCTCTCAATACTTCATCATCTATTAATTTAGGATTATCAATGCATTGTCTTGCATATTTGTTAATTTCATACATTCTCCTAGTTATTACCTCCTTTTCTTGAATTAATAAAGATTTAAAGTCATTATTTGCATTTTCAAGCTTTAACTCTATTTGAATTAATTTATTAAAATCCTCTTTTTTCTTATTAGCTAAATCAACAATTACGCTTTTTTGTCGTCTTAATTCTTTACTCATAATTTGATTGTCTTTGTCACCAATCATAATTCCATAGTCTGAAAAAATCGAAGAAAATTTTATTCCCCCAGTTTTTTTGACATATGCTGGTAAAGAACTAATTTCTTGAACTATTTTTTCAATACTCATTATAAAAGCGTGACCAATATCTTCACATCCGGCTCGATAAGCAGTAACTCCTATGTTCATTTTCTTGTTTCTTTGAAAATTATTCACTCCACCACCTATTTTCATTCCAGCTTCATGTTCAGCTTTAAAAACATATTTTTGTACATAATGCTCTACCTCTGCACGAATATCTGCTGCAAAGTTTGTTTGACTTTCCTGTTCGGAAGAGGAGGCTTCAATCAGAGCAAAATATTCACCTCCAGTACTAAAGCCAACAACAAATTCATCTCCAAATTTTTCTCTGAATTTACTAACTCCATCTTTTCTATTTAAAATATCCAAAGCTTCATCTGTTAAAGTGGGGTTGTTAATTCTGTACTTTTCATTTTCAACTACGCATCTTAGTAAGACGTAAGTATACGAACTATTCCAGTTTTTTCTTTTTAAGAAGCTAGCTTTTGCTGAGAAAGATTTGCTTGCACCTGCATTGATAGAGGACTCAAAAGCTGAATCTAAATTAGAAAAATCAAAACCTGCTTTGGCTGTACTAAATGCAGAACCAGATATTCCTACAGAGTTTGCAAGCATTTCCTCGTTAGTAATATGCTCATAGGAGAAATATACTTTTTGCAGTATTTCTCTTTCTAATCCTTGATTATTTTCTACGTTTTTATTATCAACCTTTACCGCTGTGTTACGAAATTCACCTGTTAAAGAATTGTACCCGATACCTAAATAAGCTCCTTCTGTATATTGTCTCTCAACCATTTTAAAATTACTCCTAAATAATTTTTGTTTTTTTTGCTATTTCATAACTTAAAGTATCTGAAAAGCTTAGTTTCAGATAAACGACTCAAAATTTTAGCCAATTTAATCGCTCATAAAGCTATAACCAAAACTATTAAATACTTACTTTGTAAACGGTCTCTCAGGAGGTAAGTTAATCAAATTTCGAGTATATGTTTTTTCTATTGCATGGTTTCTTTCTCTTTCAACCTGTAAATTACGTTGAATAATATACCATCTTTTAAAAACTCCTTTACTCTCTTTGTTAAGAATTAAATCTGGATTGCTATTTTGATTTTTAAATATATTTAAATCACGGCTTTTTACTTCGTTGTTCACAAAATAGTTGTTTTCACACATATGGCTTATTAATATTTGATAAAGCTGAAAGTTATTTGAGTATTCATTAACAATTCTGCTTTCACCCTTATTTATGACATCATAAAAATTATCCAAGAATTCTACTCCATTGCCATTTTTTTCTTCTAAGAACAATTTATTTTTCAAACTTTGACTAGTTACATTATTACGAGGATGATAAAAAATCTCTGATATTCCATTTATAAAATGAGTTATCAAAATTGCAAATCCTTTGAAAAAATCAGCAATAGGATTTATGCTACCTAAACTGTTTTTCAATGAAGTATAAAATCCATGAAGCTTTGCTCCTAGCAAAAGCGATACTGTGTCTATAGCTGTAGCAATTATGAAAGCAACTACGGCTTCTGGTTCGCGGTTTTGTTTTTTAGTAAAAACTTTCTGTGCTGGAATAAGAAAATAAGAAGTTCCTTTTTCTGGAAAAAAGTCTGTTATTTCGTCATAATTCTGAGCATCATAACCTTTTTCTTCTGCTTTTTCCTTAATTTCAGAAGGAATACCTTTTAAAGCTTGTTGAGTAAGCTCATAAATTGCTCTTGCATCCTTCTTATACAAACTGTCAACAATTTTTTTGTCAAAATATTTGGGAGCAGTTTTTGTGATATATTCTATTTCTATGCTTAAGTTTCTTAACTGTTTTTCTACAATATCAAGTTCGTCTCTAAATTGGTAGTATCGTTCTTTTTTTCCTCCAGGAAAACCTAAATTAGAACAATTTTTGGGTTGAGGTGTATCTTCTGGATCTTCTCTATACAGACTACAATTAAGGCTTGCTCTTTGTTGTTCTAGTCCATCTAGTTTAGCTTTTGGATTAGTGTAAAAGTAATCTACCAACTCTCCGTATTTTATTTTAGCTTGGTCAATGCTAGTATTTTCTTGAAGTAGTCCTCCATTCATAAAATTGTAAATAGAGAAAAAATTAGTATAAATGCTAAAGATAGTAAGTAGAACAAGCGCTAATAGTCTTCTTAAGGGAACTTTTTCAAAAGCATTAAATACTAATATACTAATTAATAGTAGTTGAATACCAAATCCAAGTACATAAGCGAGATAAAAGTGTTCAACTAATGGCATTTTTGCATTACCGAAAAGTAGTTTTGCGCCATCTAATGTAGTTGCTAAACTTACTAATTGAAGAAATAATAAACTTATTGCTTGAATCGACCAATTAAAAGTTTTTTTTAACTTATCTTTTTTAAAAGAGGGTAGGCTTTTAATGTGCATCATAACTAAAGTGTTGATTGAACTCTCAGATGTCTTTATACTGATTAGATTACAGAGATTCACTATCTAATAGTTTTATTTTTATACAAACTTAGATACCAGATTTATTTAAAGTGATTTGTTGATTTTTACAACCGACATTGTAGAAAACTACAATCGTCAAAAAAAAAAGATGCAAATAAAAACGCATCTTAATATGTTCGTAGTTGCGCTTGAGCGCCAAATATGCTTGACGAAGACCGCGCAACTACGAACCTTAATACCCTAATAAAAAATACATTTAGTTGTAACTACTAACACTCGCGACTCAATACAAGCTCTCCGTTGGGTAACTTATAAACACCTTGCGGTTCAACAACTGGGTCGCCTATTTTCCAACTCTGACGACTATTTGAAGCTGATGATTTCTCTGAATTACTTGGTATAGAACGTATCGAACCAGTAGAGTAATTAGAAAGTGGTGCATCGCTGGGATTTTGAGGTAAACCACCGGAACCTGTAATCAAGAAAGTTCCGTTTTCCTCGTTGCTGCGGACAATGCAACTATTGGCAATCAGGGTGTTGGTGTCGATTTGGTTTTCGGGTAAATCGCTGAGGTTGTTGCGGATACTGCTATCATCTGGTTCAGTAAGATTAAGATTTCCTGGAACTCCTAATTCGGAACTGGCTGTAATATCACTTCTATCTGTTTGTTGAGCGCGGGGTTCGATACCAAATATTCCTTGGGAGAGAATTTCTACATTTCCACCACTACCGCTAAAAGCATTGGCTGTGATATCGCTATTTTCTTGGGAAGGAGCAACGATAAATTTTGAGTTTATATTAATGTCACCACCGTTACCCTCTTGTTGGGCTATACCAGCGTTGGTGGATATTTCAGCACCGCGACGCATGAGGAGTAAATCGCTGGTGAGGTTGATGTTTCCGCCGTTACCGGATGTAGATTCCGCATTGAGTGTACCTTGCTTATCTAAGGTGATTTGAGGTGAGTTAACTTTGATATCCCCTGTATTCCCTGAACCGGAAGAATTAACAAACAAGCCACTATTAGTACCAATAATTGGAACGTAATCGGGAAATTGAACTAGTCGATTGTCGTAATTAGGGTCGCTACCACTAATAGTTGTTTTCTCACTAGCATTAACAGTAATCTTACCTGCACTTCCATTGCCTGACGTAATCGCAACCAATTGTCCTCCATTGAGTGCTTCAAAAATATCTGTATTAACAATCACATCACCGCCTTGACCGTCAGTTTTAGTACGTGCATTTATAAGAGCGCCATCTCGTAATGAGAAAGTACCAGAATCGATAGTAATATTACCTGCATCGCCAACTGTCCCCGTATCTGCAACGCTATAAATCCCACTATACAAACCGTTCTCCCCAGCAATGTCAACTAACCCACTAACTCTTACATTCACATTGCCAGCATTCCCGCGTCCTACTGCTGGTTGGGTATCTGTATAAGATGTACCACGAATAAGAGTTAGCAGTTGAGCGCCATCTTGTAGTGTTAGAGTTGCCGCATTAATATCAATGTCGCCACCTTCACCTTCACCTCCTGCTTCTACCGTGCTGAGAATGAGAGCATTACTTTCAAGAGAAACAGTATCTGTTGTTGTCAGCTTCACATTCCCCGCATCGCCAATTCCAAAAGTTGAAGCTTGAAGTCGAGCGCCGTCTTCCAATAAGAAGGAACCTGAATCGATAGTAATGTTACCACCATTCCCTTCTGCTCCTGTAGCTACAGCACTAGAAATCCTACTATACAACCCGTTTTTCTCCCCAGCAATGTGAACTAACCCATTAACTTTTACATTTACATTGCCAGCATTTCCTTTTCCAAAAGTTGAAGCTTGAAGTCGAGCGCTATCAGTAAGTGAAAGTTTTGCTGCCTTAATATCTATATTGCCACCCCGACCGTCACCTCCTGCTTCCACCGTGCTGAGAATGAGAGCATTACCTGTAAGCGAAACAGCATCACGCGCACTCACCTGAACATTCCCCGCATTGCCAATTCCAAGAGTTGAGGCAGCAAGTCCAGCACCATCTCCTAATGAGAAGGAACCAGAATCGATAGTAATATTACCTCCGTTTCCTTCTGTTCCCGTATCCACAAAGCTAAAAATTCCACTGACAAAACCGTTTTTCTTTCCAACAATATCAACCGCTCCAGTAACTTTTACATTGGCATTACCAGCATTACCTATACCTGCACTTTGAGTATCGGATGCACCACGGATAATAGTTTGCAGTTGAGATCCATCAGTGAGTGAAAATGTTGCTGCATTAATATCAATGTTGCCACTCTGACCGTTACTTCCTGCTACTACTGTACTGAGAATGTAAGCATTATCTGTAAGCGAAACAGCATCACGTGTACTCACCCGAACATTACCCGCATTGCCAATTCCAAAAGTTGAAGTTATGAGTTGAGTGCCATCTTGTAATAACAAGGAACCAGAATCAATACTAATATTACCTCCATTTCCTTCTGCTCCCAAGCGGACTGTATTGTAGATATTACTGTCAATACCTGCAACTTTAATTTCCCCAGTAGCATTAAGTAAAATATCTCCCGCAACAGCATCAGGTGTTCCTAAACCTCGTCCAATTCCTGTAGAAAGCTGACTTCCTTGCAAAATATTTAAATTACGAGCATTGATTGCAATATCACCACCACCATCTGCTTCTACACGTACAAACGCTTGATTGGTTAGCGATACATCTGCACGAGTCACATTCTCAGGAAATCCTAATCTCAAATTATCCCCTTCAAAAAGAAGATTAATACTTCCAGGTGCTGCTAATCCTCCTAATTCAACTCTCCCACCAAAAGCATTTAATTTTCCGCCATCCATATTGACATTACCACCTACCAGCAGCAAACTCTTACCATCTGGGACTCTTAAACCAACAGTATCAAAAGTATTTGATGGGTTTCTTCCTGCATCTGCTCTGGATTTATTTTCAATCGATTGTGCAGTTACTTGATTAAAAAACAAAGCCGAAGGATTTACGTTAAGCAATCGCGGAGTTTCTGGATTACTCGCACTAAAAACCCCCCGCTCCCCAAACTCAACCCCATTCGCTGTACTCGCTACAAACGAACCACCCACATCCAAACTGGCATTTTCACCAAATACAATCCCATTGGGATTAATCAAAAATAAATTTGCATCACCCAATACTCCCAACTTCCCAAATATATTTGAGGGATTATTACCAGTTACCCGAGAAAATATATCAGTTATCCCTTGTGGATTAGCAAAATAAACGCTTCCACCCTCACTTACATTAAATTCTCGAAAGCTGTGAAATAAATTTGCATCGAGTCTGACACCACCATCAATGCGTTTATTTAGAGCATCAATATCATTAACAATAGAATTTTCTGTACCCAGGGTATTATCTGGCTGAATTTGAGCAAAGGCATGATTCCCAAATACTACAGCAAACCCAGATGTAGTTAAAATCAGTGCCGAGCGCCAAAGTAATTTTACTAAGCTGCGGTGATTCAGCATAGATAATCTTCAACTAAGTATTTTTAACTAAAAACAAAATATCACGTACAATAATTTTTGATGATTTTGTTGCAAAAAATTTATATTTCTTGCAATAACCCTAAAAAACCGATATATCAAACAGCAAGCCTGAACTTTTTAGTCATAAATTTTTTACACGCTCTTTATCGAAACTTCACATAATTACCGTAAATTTGTGATGAAAAATAAACACCGCAAAATTCGTATATCTCGCATTTTTACAATTCTGTTTCTGTCTAGTCTTATTTTTTGCTTGTTGTTAGGTCGTATTCCTTTTATTAATTACTCTTTAACATCAGTAAACGCTCAAACTACTAATGCCGAACTACTGGTAAATAAAGGTGTCAAATATTACTCTAATGGTAATTATCAGACAGCTATCAAACAATGGCTGGAAGCTTTAAAAATCTATCAAACAGATAAAAATATAAGCAACGAAGTAATTGTCAGAGAAAACTTAGCAAGGACATATCCACAAATTGGACGGATATCGGAAGCTATTCAACAGTGGGAGGAAGTTGCTTCGATTTATCGTCAATTGAAAAACGCTAATGGAGTAGGACTTTCTTTAGCCGAACAAGCGCAGCTATACAGTAATTTGGGACAACCGAGAAAGGCGATCGCCATTTTATGCAGTCCCGATAACAATAGTGTTTGTACTGGCGATAGTGTATTGCAAGTTGCCAGCAATCTGAAAAATTCAACTTTAGAAGCAGTAGCTTTAGGAAGTTTGGGTGATGCTTATCGGCTGACGGGGGATTATGATAAAGCAATAGAAAAGCTGGAATCGAGTCTAAAAATTGCTCGGAAGTTAAAAAATCAGGATTATATTATTTCAGCTACAAATAGTTTGGGTAATGCTTATAATTCTCAAGCTTTATTAAACTATCGTCGAGCAGATTTAGCTACGGAAAGTGCGGATAATATTGATGCTCCGCAACAATTTATAAAAACAGCTAGAGAGAAAGATACACGAGCGATTTCCTATCTCAATCAAAGTTTGAATTTAGCAAAAAATCAAAAAGATTATCAAGCTCAAATACAAGCTTTACGAAGCATAATTCCTATTTATTATCGCACCAATAATACTACTGCTATAAATACTCTTCAACAAGCAGTCGGGTTATTGGAATATTTACCACAAAATCGAGAACGATTATATGCCACTATTGATTTAGCACGTTTGCTGCAAAATAAACCTGCAAACGGTAGAAGTAAAGTTTTTGAATGTCAAAATTCCGATTATTCAACTGCTTCAGAATCACTGCTTAAAAATGCGATGAATATTTCTAATCAGATAGGAGATTTGAGAGGAAAATCTTTTGCTTTGGGACAATTAGGACATATATATGAATGCCAAAATCAATACAATCAAGCATTAGAGATAACTAAACAAGCACGAGTTACAGCAGAACAAGATTTAAAAGCTAAAGATAGTTTATATTTATGGGAATGGCAAACCGGACGTATTTTCAAAGCACAGAATAAAACGGATGAGGCAATTTCTGCTTATTCTCTTGCGATGAATACTTTAGAAGATATTCGTCAAGATATTTTAACAGCAAACCGGGATATTCAATTTGATTTTCGGGATACTATAGAGCCAATATATCGCGATGTAGTCGAACTTAGATTAAGTTTGGAATCATCGCGACAAGCAACAAATAAATCTCTTGCGAATAATGCTAATAACGATAATTTGACTTCTATTATTAATACAGTTAACTCTTTGAAATTAGCTCAATTGCAAAACTTTTTTGGAAATAACTGTATTATTGATGCTTTCGTTCAAAAAGAAGTCGATAAAATCATTGACAATACCACAGCTGTTTTTAGCACTATTATTCTTGAAGATAAAATCGCAATTATTCTAAGTCTTCCCGACGGTAGAAAAGAATATAGATGGTACGATATTTCTCAAGAAAAACTTTTTGCAGAAATCAACGAATATCGTAAAGCAGTACAAAGATATCGTAAGAGTTTCAATCTGGAACTAGCTAAAAATATATACGATTGGATGATTGCTCCTTTTGATGATGATTTACAGAAGAATGGTATTAAAACTTTAGTATTTATCCATGATGGTATATTACAAAGCGTACCAATGGCACCACTTTACGATGGTGAACAATATTTAATTCAAAAGTATGCTATTGCTACAACTCCTAGTTTGAGTTTAACCAATCCGCAACCGCTCAATCGTCAAAATTTACAAGTATTGGCTTTAGGTTTAACCGAAGCTGCTAATATTAACGGTAATCAATTTCCGGCTCTGGAATATGTAGATGACGAAATTGATGGAATCAAACAGCAAATACCGGGAAAGAAATTATTAGACACACAATTTACCCGCGAAAATCTAGAAAAAGAACTCAAACAAGAAGTTTATCCAATTATTCACCTTGCTACTCACGGACAATTTGGTACCGACCCAGAAAATACTTTCATCGTAACGGGTAACAATCAAAAGCTCACCTTTAGCCAACTAGATAGATTAATTCGTAGCGTTACTCGCAACCGAGAACCTTTGGAATTATTAACTTTAACCGCTTGCGAAACAGCAGTAGGAAATAACCGTTCCGCTTTGGGACTTGCAGGAGTTGCAATCCAAGCAGGTGCTAAAAGTGCTGTAGCTTCCTTATGGGCAATAAATGACGATGCAACTGCTGTTTTTGCTAATGATTTTTATGCTCAATTGTTATCTGATTCTAAGAGCAAAGCTGAAGCTTTACAAGCAGCACAGCTTAAATTTATCAATGAAGAAGGAAGCAGGAATAAACATCCTGCTTATTGGTCTCCTTTTGTTTTAATTGGTAATTGGCTTTGAATCAGTTAACAGTTAACAGTTAACAGTTAACAGTGTTAGCGTAGCGTGTTCCGGAGGGATATACAGTGGGTATAATTAGTAATTACGAATTAAGAATTACAAATTACGAATTATACTCTCTCCCTGTTTACTATTTTTGTTCAATTTGGATAATTTTTTGAAGCTGTGAGGTTTGATTTTGCAAGCTTAGTTTGAAACGCTTAGAATCAAAATTTTCTGGATAATTTTCAGATAAATTATCGGGTAAATTAGTAGCTGCTTTTGCTTCTAAATTGCTGAGTTTTTCTAACAGCGTTAATTTAAGTTGTTGGTTTTGAGAAGATTTTAATGTTTCGGATAAAGCATCATACCAAAACCCTTCTTTAGCATAAATTCGAGCTTTTTGAATTGAGTTTTGAGTTTGTTGAATTTGCGAAGCTAAATTATTAGGTATTGGTGCAATTTCAAATTCAGCTTCAGCAGATAAATCTTTTGATGGATTGTTTGGGTCGCATAAAAGCGCGATTTGCCAACGATATCTTTTTCCAACAGAAAGATTTAATTGATTTTTGGGAATAGAACGCTTCATGATTCCCGGTTTACTTAAGAGGTCAAAGCTTGTAATTTCTTTACGCTTACCGCTGCTGTTATATTCGTAAAGAGTAAATTCCATTGGATAGGATTTAGCATCTGGTACAAACCAAGCAAATGTCGGCTGTTTTGAAACTGTTTTTCCAACGTGGCTAATAGGAGCTAAAACGGTTAAACTAGCTTGTGACGCTGTAGAACATGCACCAGTTCTCGTACCACCAGAAGCAACTGGACCTTTTGGTCGAGAAGGTTTTGGTGGTGGAGTATAAGCAGCTATTACTGTGTTTGCAAGCATCAAAGTTAATGTACAACTGCTCAATAGCTTGATTCCGATTTTTGTAGATATTGATAATATTTTTTTATTCATAAAATTGTCCTTAACAAGCGATAGCTAAATTATTATTGGCAATATACATAGTTAAATATTTTGGTGCAGTTTAGGTAAAAATTTTGATAAATTTAACATTTAAGTATATTTCTTAAAACCTCCACCAAGGTTGTTTTTTACCCGACCAGATAAGCTCACATACAGTTCCTTGAGGAGAATTCGCGAATCGTTTAAATTGACCTCTTAATTGTCTGGCTATATTTTGTGCTTGCTTGGTTCCAAATCCTTTACGAGATGGGTTAGGAGTTGATGCAATACCCAAACCATTATCTACTACTCTAATCAAGTTACACCCTTGATGCTGCTTGCAAATTACTTCTAATTTAGTAGCATTTGCAGCATATTTACCGACATTAGATAATGCTTCTTCTAAAAAAGTACAAATTCCCCGCTTTTGCTCGCTATTTAAATTTTGTTCGTTAAGCAGCTGAAAATCAACAATTTTAAATTCAATTGTTTTAAAACAAGGAAAATCTCGCTCTAAGACATCAAAATAAATTTCATACAGAATTTCATTAATTGGTTCTTGTAAATCTAATTCCTGTGCTGGTGTAATGTGAAAGCTCCTACCATCGGTCATTGCTTCTCGTTTTAATGAAGTATAAACTCCTCGCAGTTCTTGATTTAAATTTCTCAATTTTAATAATAATTTTTCTCTTGATAATTCCTCTTCTTCTTCAATTTTTCTGAGCGTCATAGCGAGAGTTTGTAACGGACCACTGTGAATAGTATCGAAAGTTTGGTCAATTACTAACTGACGATTTGCGATTTGCAAACGCAAGTTTTTTTCATATTGATAAAAAGTTGCTAATACCAAACCGTTGATTATTAAAATTAACAGAGGTGGTACTACTGGAATCCACCAGCCTATGATTAATAATTGATAAGAAAAACAAATTAAAAACGAGCTAATTACTATTACAAGTAAAAGCAACTTCAAAGGAGAACGAATATTACGAGCTAAAACAATACCTATACATCCCCAACTAATAATCCAAATATATTCCCAACCTTCCCACCAAGTCTTGAATAAAACCCTATCATCTTCTACAGCACTAATAATTTGGCTGACAATATGAGCTTGTATTTCAACTCCATAAATGAAAGCTGAATGTTGACTTTTGATTGCTTCTGAAGTGAAATAATCTTTGACGCTAGGACTGGTCATACCAATCAAAACTATTCTATTGCGAATCAGGTCTGGTTCAACCTTTTTGTCTAAGACATCTTGTAGAGAAACTATCTCAAAGGGTTGAGGATGGCTGCGAAAATTAATTAACATCTGAGTTCCACCCACATCTGCATTAATATAGCTGCCAAAATTGGGTTTAAAACGCACGAGTTCAGTAGAACCAAACCTCAGTCCATAGTCATCTCCTTCAACATTTCCTAAAGAAATTCCTTTGCTTTCTAAATACTTTTCTGCTAACTTTAACGATAAAGAAAAACGCCAATTATCCTGAGAATCGGAAGCTGCTAATAAACTCCGTCGTAATTTTCCATCCTCATCAATTTTGGCATCAGCAAAACCAACTTTTGATTGTGGTAAAGTAGGAGGTTGATTTACTGTCTTACCTCCAATACCAGGCAAAATTTGTTCGATTGCAATTAAATTTTTAACATCTTTAAAAGTACTAATTAATTCAGTATGACCAGGTTCTACAGGTAAATCTCTATAAATATCTAATCCGATTGCAGCAGGTTGATAAGTTTGTAATTCTCTTAATAGTAATGCTATTTCCTTATCTGGGATAGGATACTTCTTTATTTTGCGAATATCATCTTCATTAATCCCAACTATCAAAATTCTTCTATCGACCGTTTCTTCCGGACGCAAACGCATAAATCTATCAAACGCTGTCCATTCTAAAAACTGTAGCGAACCCGTTACCCGAGCAAATACGATAATAATAATTGCTGCAATTCCCGGTATTGTACTAACAAATTTCCACAAAAATTCTGTTCTAATTCTATTCCACAATCTTTGTTGCACGGCTACGACTCACAATATTTTGTTTTGTTTTTGTACTATTAAAAATTGCGTAATTGTACAGCATTTTTACATCAATATTCTTGATTATATTTTGGGTGCAAAATGATAAAGAATATCGAATTTAATCGATTAAACCTTTTTCCTTAGCCAGATTTATAGTGTGAATTCGTAAATTTTTACCTGCATCTGGATAAACACCCAACGCATCCTGAATTCTTTTCCAGTAATGACGTACAGTACCTTCTGCTACATTCATTTGGTCGGCAATTGCTTTATCTGTCAATTCTTTGTTAGATGCTAGCTGTAACATTTCCAGCCATTCTGGCTTTACTTCTAATCCAGAACGTATCACTGCTGGAGTATTAAATACTCCTTTAAGTGCCCAATCAACTTTGGTTAACATTTCGCTCATTGCCAGACTTTTATCTGCGACTGTAAAACCACCTTGATGAAGACTAATAACTGGTTTCAGCCTGATTAAGGAACGAGGATAAGCGCTTTGTACTACTATATTAAGTGTAGGGTATTTTTGCATTAGCTGTTTAAGCAATTTAATCCCCGTATTTGTTTGACTAGAGTCTTGTTTATTTTCCGGTATACATAAATCTACAACTGCTAAATCGGGATTATTATTTGCAACTAATAAAAGCGCTTCATGTGAATTTGCTGCTGGGAAAATGTCTACCTCTGGATAATGTTGCTTTAATACGTTTACAGTTGCATATAAAGCTAATTCCTGGTCATCAACTACGACAAATTTGAGCTTGTTAGATTTTAATTCTGGCTGCATTTCTACCCCATTTAATTATGAATTTATGAATCTGATATAATTTTCGGTTTGTATCTCGTTATTGATATGTTCTGTAACAGCTTGTTTTGGACTGTACCAATAAAAATACCATGTTTGACTCGAATTTTCCTTGCAATAGAAGCATTTACCGGATGTTAAAAACCTAAAAATATGTTTAATGAAATCTAATTTTTGTAAACATGAATCGGATTCCAGCTTGAATATTGAAGGTGAATTAAGTTTAACTGTAAGTTTGTTTCGATATTTTTGCCAATCTAAACTTATATATATAGACACCTCCTCAGAAATTAAAGGTAAAGTAATTTGAAAAAATTCTTCTAAAACCATCAAAATTATTCTATTAAATTCATAGCTTTCTCTATACCTTTCTTGTGAAGGTACATTCATTTGCAGATTTAAGTCGGGAATATCTGATTTCCAAGATTCCAACAAGCACTCAATTGCCAGAGATAAGCTATCGTCTACATGAGCGGGATACAAATATTCGCTTAATTCTTTGAGAGAATGATGAATATTTTCAAAAGTTTTTAAATCATATTTTTCTGATTGATTTTCAATTTCTCCACTTTGTAGTTGAAATAGCTCTAAACTTCTCCGAAAAATAAATAAATCTTGTAATATTGTTTCTCTAATTACTTCTCCTTCGTAACGCATTTTTCTATATTTCCTAGCATGTAACCAATATAATGCTTGTTGCAACTGACGGTTATAAGCTAATAACCATGAGATTGCAATAATCAAACTTATACAACTCAATACAAGTAGGCTTTCATATAGAATAGTCATTACTAAATGTTAAATAAAATATATTTTTGCAACACAATACGGTTAATAAGGTATTGGTTAACAATTGTCGATATGAAGGTTGATTTTAGCTTTCATATACCAATCATTATATTTTGATTTTTTATTTATTGGTTTGCAATCACTTGTAATAATGATTGTAGAAAAGTCTAATAATTTTACTTTAGAGTATGTTATGGGCGTTTTGCGTTCTTAGTGATTTATCTTAGTTAGTACTAGACGGCGTAAATAAAACACCCATTGCCAATGTTTTAAATCTTTATCCTATAATACTTTTGTTTTTTTTACTTCCGCGCACCGTCACTAGTACAAATACAGAATTTTATAGATAAATGAGGTATAATTTTTGTATATTTTTCGGTGTTTAAAGAAGAAAGAAGAAAATAGAAGAAGTTTGGATTAAGAATAGAGATTAAACCACAACCTGAATCGTCTGCCGTATGATGCTTATTTCGATGTAATCACTGACTATTATGATAAGTAACGCTACAATTGTGCAGCGAAACTTAAATAAAAGCGCAATTAAATCGCTAGATATTTTCTTTAAAAATAACCACTTAAACTTAATTTACTCTATTTGACTACAAAATAACTACAAATTTTTATATTAAAAGTTTCCAACTTTATTATATTTGTACACAATGATTAGATAGTATTAAAAGTTTTTTCTGCCAAAAGGTTTCCCCCATACAGTGCAATTTTCATTATTAAAGGGACTGCGCCATTTATAAATAAAATATAGTTTTAATTCCTGTATAGCTTCTTTACGTTGTGGTATATCCAACACGTAACCTATTTTTATAGCAGTTTGTAACCCGTAATTCTGATGAAAACTTTGATAGCTTTGTATATATTCTTTAAAACCATATTCCTGTTGTCCTACTTTACTAGAACGTAATATTACTCCTACGTATAAAATAATATTTGCTACAGAATCGACTACAAAATATAAGCAACTTTTTTTAGGATAATTAATAGGTTTTTGATAAAGGGATATTGATTTTAACTCAAGCATCAGCGGGTCAATTTTATCAGAGTCGTAGTGACTTGATGGTAAGTCAAATAATGTAGTTTGTTCAATTGGCGATGCTGTACGTGTTTTCTGTTGAAAATTAAATATTTGTGATTTCCATTGCTGTAATTCTGGTACAGTTAATAAAATTTTGTTAGAACACTTAGATTTATATCTAATGCTTGGAAACAACTCTAATTGTCCTGGTTTCGGAGGTGGAGGTGGATATACAAATAATTCCAATTGTCGCGGTTCTATTGGTACGTCATCAAATAAATTCAGTTGATGTATGTCCATTGAGAAATCCTTGAATTTGACTATTTATAACATATCTAAAACAAAATTTTATTCTGAATTTTTTTGATAACTAAAACGATAATTTCGAGCTAAAACCTGATGAATAGCTTCTATTCTTCGTTTTTGGTCTAAAGCAATGCAATTCCACCTCCAAGGTTCCGACCACATTGAATATTGTCGTAACCTCGTAGTGTAGTAAGTATTCTTGGGATTCAAACAAATTGAAAATAAACCGACTCGTGAATTTCCTGCTTCAAGCTCACCATTACTTTTGCGAAAAGCTTCAACCCTTGCCCATAATATCGCTTCTTTACCCTTTAATTCTTTCTTCAAAGCATCAGCATATTTTTTTGGAAAAGCATCAGATACGCGAGGAGATGCTTGATTCCATTGGTCTAAATTATTAATAAAAGCTTCAATATTTTGTTCAGGCTTTATGCCAGCATTTTGAAGTTTTACAACTAATCTAGGAATGCGACTTCTAGTTCTTTTTAAACATCCAGCATCAATAATTTCTAAATTACCTCTATCCCTTCCCTGATTAGAACACCATCCAAAATTTTCGACTGAATTTCCCGGATCAACATGGGAATAGTATAATGAAGTTTTCTTTCCATCTATTGTACAATTGCCTTCGGCTGCACAAATTGCTAATACACCTAAAGATGAATTGTTAGCAAATAAAGTGTTTAAACTTTTAGAATCTAAGCCGTTAGTTTCTGAAATATTTTCTACGCTATCAGATACAAACTTAATTACTGGTTTACTTAGTGAAAAGCTTGTAATTAAACATAATAATAGAATATTGAGTAAATCCCATTTGTATCCTAAATTTAGTGAATGCTTCATCCTGAAATTAAAAATAAAATACTAATAAAAATTTTATTTATGTAAAGAAATCGTATACTAGCAACGAAGCACTAAAAAGCAAAATGAACTGTTTTATAATTAGTGGAAAGCTGCACCATAAATGTAAAGTCTTTTGAATAATATTTGGTTGCCAAGGGGCTTTAGCTTTCATATGTCCACCATGAATTAACCAATGAGCAAACAGACATAGTGGAAGTACGTCTCTACCTAATTCCTCATGTCCTAAATGCTTATAGCCAACCCCTGTATGATGAATATTGTATTTACCATATTTTCTAGGGGCATATTTTCCTATTCTTATCCAAGGAAACAGTGAACATCTGTTGCCAGATTGTTTTAGCCAGTGATAGTGCTTACTTCTCCAAGCATCGGATTTAATGTATGAATAATAATCGCTTGCTCTAAGATATCTTTTTGTTTTCATTATCAATTTCCTACTGGGCATAAAAGTTAAAATTTCAATTCTTTCGCTGAAATAAATGTAGTTGAAAATATGAAATTATTATTTGCTTGATAATCTAAATCTTTGTACAAATAGCTCATAAATTCTTGATGTCCCTTTCTAGTTCGTCCCACAGGACATCCAGCGCTTGTATTATCAACAAACTTTTGGTCGCTTCCACTATGTTGGTTGGCTCCAATTATTGAATATTCTTTTTTATCTCCTTTATCAACTTTGCTATTACGGTTGAAATCCCGGATTATATTTACTGGTGCAACTTGGACTAATGCAATCTCACGACCTTTATGTTTTCCAATACGCTAAGCTTTATACTGTCCGGGTACTTCGATTTGTGCTGCACCTTTAGCATTCATTGGCTGATGAGTATAATGTTTTCCCGGTTCTATACTCGCTTCCCAAGCTCCGACTAACCTTGGGGTCGGATTTACTTCAACTAAAAATCGGGAATCATTAAATTGGTTCGGTATATTATCATTTCGTACTCCCGAGGGAAACATACCTTGCACATAGAAAATGTTGTAGCGTCGTTCTCCAGTTCGGACTTTCCAATTTTGGCTGTGTGCGTAATTTACAAGTGCAGCAGCTATTTTATCCGCTTCTTTTGGTTTATTGATGGTTGTTGAAAAACTAATACTAGCAATACGGGTTAATTGAAGTTTGGCTTCAAACCACTGATTAATTCCTGGATGTAGAATGGCGATCGCCATAGCTAAAGACAACCCAAAACAAAAAATACGTCCCCTTGCTTGAGACAATCTAAATTGGCGTTCGGCTTCTTCAGATGCTTTAATTTCTTGATACTGAATTTCTATTGGGAGATATTTGAGTAATTCTTCGGGTTGAAATGACATCTAGCATTCTTGTTATAAGCATCTAATAATGTTTGACAATTTTCATGTCCTAAAGGCTGTTGATTTTCTTGAGTAGAAGTGGGTAAGGATTCTGAGTGCGTTAACTTTTTTAGATCCGAACGAATATCGGTAGTAAGCGTTGCAATTAATGGTTGTATATTTGGGATTAAAGCAAACGAAGCATACCCAGGACTCGCCATATCCAAAACAAATACGATAAACACAGTACTAGTAATAAGAAAACTCGAATAGGGAACCCTCATCCAGGAAGAGTGAGGGAGTGAAGGAGGGAGAGAGTGAGGGAATTTATCTGACTTTTTGAACATTTCTAACTTTCCTCAATATTTGTTTCTTTTTCTCTCACTCCCTCACTCTCTCCCTCTCTCCCTCCTATTTCCTCCTCACAGGTTGATATTGACTATTCCCAGTCCAATTAGTCAGAGGTAAGGTAGTTGTCTGTTTTTGCTGTTTTATATCAGCAGGTGATTGTTGCCAATTATTAGTTTCAGCAGTCTGTAAACGTACAGCCTTATCTAAACTATCTCCGGCACCTGTAGCAACTTGACCGAATCCATTCCATACCCCGTTTGCAATAGGCTTACTACTATTAACAACACCATGACCAAATCGGACTGGGGTTGAAGCATTTTGCGGTAATTGTCGCGGATTACGAGTTGCAATAAGTCCGCCCAAAAAGAATTGAGCAACCCAGGAACCGACAACTAAAGTCCCTATACTCATGCTCCAAAAGGCGAAAGAACGCCAGGGCTTGAAAGGATTAGTGTGATTGGCTACTGTACCCAAAGTTCCAATTGCAGCGTTCGCTCCATTCTCCATCGCTGGAGTTACACCACGAGTATAATTATGGCTCCAATCATAAGCTTTTTTGGCGTAACGTCCTGCATTGTATGCTCGATTATGCCATCTACCATCAGAATAATGGTTCTCATAATCATCATCGAATTCAGAATAATTCGCGTCAATCACACGGGTATCTAAATCATGACCTTCTCTTAATTGTGGTAAATTCCTTCCTCGCAATTGTTTTCTAACCATTTTGACTCCTAATTTAAGCTCGTTAAAATTTCGCTTATGAATGATGTAACACAGAAAAGCTAGTTATTTTTATCTCCATCAGAACCCCAGATATCCTCTTGCTCAATTAGTTTTTGACGAAACTGTTCGGTATCTGTGACTGACGATGAACTTTCTTCTGGCTGTGTATTTTTAGCTGTAGCTGGAAGATACAAATACTGAGGACAGTATTTTTGAACGAGTTGGATGTAGTTATATCGGTCTTTTCCATCAATTCGAGTTGCAGGTGGTCCTTGCATCCAATTCGGAATTTCAATTCTCGTCTTCTCTCTTTCACCTCCATCTGGACGAATCAAATAAGCCCAACCCGCACAACGCTTATTACCTTCAACATTAGTATCGGTAATAGCTTGAGCGTAGAGCCAAACAATTGCATCTTTGATGGTTTGAGATTTACCCGCGAGAGCTTTTGCACCACCTAACATAGCTTGAGTATCCCCGTGACTTGCAAAAGAGACAGACATATTAGCTTGTCGCAAAAATTGCACTACTGCTTCCCAGAACTTCGGCATAACAGTAGAATCAATCGTATCTATTTCGCTCGAATAATTAGACATCTCGTCAAGCGATAGATGCAAGTGATAATCATCAAACGGCTCGTACTCCTTAGTTTCATCGCCAGCTTCTGCTATTCTCCAAAATGCAATACGAGTAAATTCGCGAATAGCATTTGTAGCTTCGACAAATTTATAACCACGTCCAAAAACTTTGATTCCTTTCCACTGTTGACCTTTAGCGAAAGGATTTACCATCCATACTAGATGACCCAGCTTTATGTGTTCGGCAATTAGATAACCCAGCTTTGAGGTTTTTCCACTGCCTTTTTCTTTACCAACAATTCCAACCGTATTTTCATAGACTAATGATTTGACCTCAGTATATTTATCCTCAGAGCTACTTTGCGGCTTCAAATTGCTCGGACTATGAGGATAATTAGATATGGAATTATGTTGTCCACCTGAAGGGGAAAAATTTGGAACTTCATGTGACCAAGATTTTTCAGCTTTCTCCTCTTCAATAGGCTTTTGAATTTGGTTAGGAATTCTAGTACTCAAGAATGAAGAGTGATTGTGTTGCAATGACTCTATTTCTTGAGAATTACTTTGTACGGGAACTGTATTAGGCATAATTTTTTGAGAGGGAGCCAATAAAAACTGAGCTTGTGTACTCCGTTTTTTACTAGCTAACTCCCAAAACACTAAACTCGATGTTCCTACAGACGCAATAATTGCACCACCGAATCTTAAAAAAGACTTTGCTGGTTCTGGCATTTCCACTTCTACAATTTGCTGCTGGGTCGAATATGGTGTTGTTGATTGTTGAATTGTGTTAGTGCCAAAACTGCTGCTAAACATCCAACCTCCCATTAGCAGAGTTATGGGTGCGAATATTATTTTACTGGGCATTGTTACCCCCTTTTGGTTTGATTGAGGGTTTGTCTTCTGGTATCTGTTGTTTATTTAATGGAGTCGCGGGGATTGGTTCTGGTTCTAATTGTTGATAATCAGATATCTGTGCATCTTTGGGGCTTGCTTTTTTGCCAAACCAATCAGTCTTTTCAAGCTCGGATGCAACTGGATTTAACCCTTTAACACGCAATGCTTCCAACATCGCAGCTTTCACTTCGTCTAATTTAAGCCTTGTATTTTGTGCAATCGTAACTAAATTGAACCGCTGTGTTGTTTCTCGCCTGCTATTTGATATGATATTTAGCTTGACTAAACCACTAGCAGCAAGTTCGGCAGAATCGATTGGAATAGTTACCCAAGAACCCGTACTGGGGTCAACATACTTTAGTTCCGCTTCTTTCCCCGATGCACCAAGATTGATTCTTTTTAATGCTTCAATTTCAGAATTAAGATTAATTACCTCTTCGTGTTGGTTATAAGCTGGGTTCTCTTTCTGATTTTGAATGGCAATAACGGAATTACGATATCTTGCGCTTGCTTCTAAAACTACTGCTTGCAATAAACCGGGATTGCTCACTATCCCCGAACTATAATCATTGCGAGTCAAATATTCCCGAAAATTACTGTGGGCTGCTTCCAAATTCTGGGACTTTTGTAAAAGCGCTGAGTACGCTTCTTGTTCGGAATTCGGTCTTGATGAGCTTTGATTAGAGAGAGTTGTTGCAATTGCAGCAATAACAACCAAAATTACTGTTGCAACGAAAATAGACATCAACCAGGGATTGGTTAGCAAAGAATCTAAGTTTCCTGATTGAATGAGATTAATAAAGCTAGGTGATGCAGCACTTGTGTGTACTTGTCCGTGAGGATTTGGCACCCAGCTTTCATCAAAATCATCTGTTGGATGTTGATTATTTTGATAATTTGGATTTTGTTGTTGATGTTGAAATTGCATCGTTCTTCAAAACCTGGTTTCTATAGTGCCTCAAGATTAGTGCTGCGACAATTCCCCCCAAAATAGTCCCACCAATCCCACCAGCCATTATTTTGATAAAAACTGGTTTTGGTGGAGAAGTAATAGAAACAGCTATTGTTGCAACAGTTGTTGTTGTTGTGATTGCCGCAGTAGTTCCAACAAATCCCCCTTCAGTCATAAAATCAGCAATCGTTCGACGCTCATTAAAGAAGGCTTTATTAACCGTTGGTGTAATTGCAGTTAAGGCTGCGGTTGCTAATTTTGGTGCAGCCTCAACTACTTCTTCGACGATGGGGATGTTGATGTATTCGTTTTCTGTGTTGAAGGTAACGCTGTCTTTCGAGATGCTGCTAACATCGGATGTTCTTGTTCCTCCCAGTTGATTGAATTTCCCAAAAAATTTTGCTCAAACTGAGTCTCAACAGCATCAAAAGCTTTATCAAAACCAGCAACTGTTTGATTTTGATTAATGGAAGATTGTTCTGTCCCGTTCATTATCAAATCTTGGGTTTGGCGTAGAAAGGCTTCTCTAAATAATGCGTAACCAACCTCAGATATGGATTGGGATTTTAACAATAACTGATACAAATCGTAATGGTAGCTTCCAATATTTAACTGTTCTGGTGAAGTACCAATACGTTGTTTGAAAAATTCATCTAAGTTGAATCTTTCACCTAAAGCTTTTTGTTGAGTTTGTACTTCGTTCTTCAATCGCACTAATTCTTGAATACCTTCAAAAATGCTCACACTTCTTTCTTTACAAGCATTAACAAATACTTTGACTTCACTAAAACTTTTGTCATTAATTGAATTATTGACAATTGCTATATCTAAAGCTTGACAAATAGCTTTAAAATCAGAAACGGGTATTTCAAGCTGCTGCACCGCTGTTGACAGATTCATTGCTTTTCTCCTCGATTAATTTTTCAATTAAAATTTTTACGAAAAAAGAGTCTTGCTCTTGGGGTGTTAAAAACTCAGTTAAGAAACTATATAAGTCAGTACGTCGCACTTCTTGAACATATAATTTCAATCCACCTCTGTTGACCACTTCTTCGACATAATCGAACTGACCAATTCTTAGAAATCGATTAGCTACGTGAAAACAAGCTAGTAACTCTAAATCTAAGCAACTGAAGAAACTTCTTCTCTTCGGGATTTTTATGTCGGCTAGCTTGCACCAGTTTCTCACAGTTGTTGTGCTGACTTTTAATTCTTGCGCTAAGGACGATTGAGTGTAAAGTTGGTGTGCATATTTCATGAATAAAGCGATAAATGTATCTACAGTTATTCTGATGTTTAACTAAATTAACAGTTGTATTTAGTTAAAATATTTAATTACTTCTATTAAATATGAAACAATGAAATTTAACACTAATATTCTCGTATATATTCGGTAGTTAATCAGCAAAGTAAAAGTATCAACTTTCTTTGTTTGGTACTTTTATTCAATAAGTTGAGAGATGTTAAATACAATTCGTAAATATAAGTTTAAATTATATCTATGTGAAGTTAAGATTTTTTGTATCAAAAATTTTTATGGCATGTCTATTATCTGATATAGGAAGGAGTAAACTTTCTTTCTTAACTCTATTTCTATGTGAAATATTAAATATTCGACTGGGCTTTCCTCACCATTTCTTTAATTCGTAATAGCGACCGCACTCTTGCTAATAATTCATCTACCGTTACGGGTTTACGGATAAAGTCATTTGCACCCAAATCTAATCCATGAGCAACATTAGGTGAATCGTGGGCTGTAATTAATAAAATGGGAATAAATGGCAATTTAGTATTTTTCCGGATGCGTCTAGTTATTTCATAACCATCTATTTCAGGCATTAAAATTTCAAGTATTATTAAATCTGGTGAATTATCCTCAATTAAAGATAGTCCAGCAATCCCATTTTCTGCTGTACTAACTTGATATCCTTCTTCTTCCAGAATAGTTTTGACTAAAGAAACATTATCAGGAGAATTATCTACTATCAAAATTCGAGCCGTTTCTAAGGTTTTTAAAGAAGGTTGTTTGGTTAATGATTTGGAATTAGATGAAATTTGAATATCAGAATTTAATCTTGGAAATGACTCATCTTTGTCCTGTTTAAATGTTAAAACAATTTCACTACCTGAATTAAAATATATTGGATGCTGTGGTGCATCCTTCAAAGTTTGTTTGAGAAAATTAGTTAACGTTAAATTAGTTACATTTTGATAGGCTTGTAGTGTTGGATTAAGTCCTTGCAATAGAGCAGCTGTTAATACCCCATGTTCACCACTTTTCTGGATATGTTTGATTTCAAACTCACGGGAAGCTGTAATAAAGCAGCGGTCTAATCCTCCTTTGTAATCACCTAAATTCGTCTCCGAAAAATTGAAAAATTCACCGCTATAAGAACAATCTAACCAAACAATTTGCTGACGTATTGGACTTTCTTGTAATATCTTACGCAACCACTGTAAAGATAAACCCCATAATTCTTTCCTGGGACTAGCATCACTCGCTGCTAAATATACTTCTGTACCATTCTCTAAATTCTTACATAAACCATGTCCAGCAAAAAATAAAACTGCTGTCTCAGGGATTTGACTAATTCGTGGATGAAACAAATTAGTAACAGCTCTCTTCAATTGTTCTAACTTTATAAGCTTTTGTGAATCAACTTGCAACTTACTATCCTTATAAACAGAAGGCAGTCTTTGTACTTGAAATTCACCATACTTTTCTAATAATTGTGCGATCGCCTCTGCATCATTAGCAGCAGTTGTTAGGTGCTTTACTTTGTTAGTAGGTATATCTCTCAAAAAAGGATACTTATTTATACCAATAACTAAAGCCTGTCTGCGTCCATAACCAAAAGTTGGTGATTGTTGTATGTCCTCAACAGAAGTTGGATCATTATCAGTTTTACTTTCTTTAGATAACTCGCTAGGGATATGTATATTCAAGTTTTTCCCAGCAATCTTTAACTGACCTTTTTCTATAAGCACTTCTTCAAATTCTTTTTGAGCATTTTCTAAATCCCCACGGGCGAAATGCCTCAGACCTTGATTGTAAGTCAATAAAGGCTCGAAGCCAGCTTCTAACAAAGGTTCTGCTAAAGTATCAATTAAGGAAGTAAGTCGCAATACTTCTTCCATATCATCCGACTGAACTCTTTCACTTAATCTCTGCGCTAGCTCCTGAGCCGTATTATCTGGCTTAATATACGCTAATGCAGTCCACTCTTGTGCTTCTCGTAAATCTCGCGTATCTGGGTTATCATCAGTCAATTGCTGTGCCACATAACTTAATAAAAAATCTCCCAATTCGTCAAATCTTTCTTGCCCGGATTTCTCTTTAAGTTCGCGCAACAGCAAATTACGGTCAGCAATATCCATTTCATACATTTCATAACCCACCTGCCGACACAACCGCGACAGCAACACATGAGCAACTGCGATCCAAGGAGCTTCGGGAACAAAATTCGCCCAAATTTGATATAGTAAATCTGGTGTAAGTACCAAGGGGAATGCTGCATGACGAGCTAAGTTGCGGTGTACTTCCCCAAACTCCTGGGCAAACCCTTCAATTCGTCTTTGAGCAATTCTAGTTTCCCGTTCTTTGTTCTTGGTAGACATCAGATAACCTCAACTGACCTCATCTCATCAAATAAAACTCTGCCATCAAATCAATAGTTGCTATCCCGCTTGAATTCTCAATGACCTTGACTTTAATAACACAAAAATTCATCTAACTCCTTTATTACAATATATCGACCCCGCAACGCACTAATTGCAGCATTCATTCCCTGGGAACTCATTTCAAACATCGGTACAAAACCGGCTATTTCTTCCGCTGTTGTTTTTCGCCAGCATTCACTCGGCATCGGATTTAGCCAAGCAAAGTAACGCACTGACTGTTGTAACTGTTCAATCCATAACTTGGTATTATCAATTCGTTCTTGGTCAAAATTTCCCCTTGCTGCCCCAGCATCACTAACAATTAACACTGCGGTTCGTTCATCAATTTCATCCAAAATTTCGGAAACAGCTTTAGCATCAACCATTGCCGGATGTTGATATAAGTATTCGTTGGGATAATCATGAAAATAATATACATTGGTTGTTCGTAGTCTTCCTCCACGTCGTGCTGTTTCCACTAACTGCCGCGATAATTCATAAAACGGCACCATCGAGCCTTCTTGGTCAATAAGTATCACCAAATCCGAGCGATTTGTACGCGGTGGCATCAGTACGGGTTGCAGTAAAATCCCTTCCCGTCCAATTTTTGCGACTGTCTCCTCAACATCTAATTCCGTGGGTATTCCTTGACGTATTGGACGACGTAGAGAACGCCAACACTGCTTCATTTGTCGTTTGGTAACAGGAAAATATTCAGTCAAAAGTGCGTAGCGGGGGCGTTTAATTTCTCTATCACTACGGTTACTCCGTACTGCTTGTACCGCTTGCACTGGTTCGGGAGTAATAGTAGGAGGTATGTCTAAATCGGGTAATGGTTCATCAACTTGAGGTTCTTCGGGTGTTGATGTTTCGATTGGGGAAGATTCATGATTTTCTGGTATGGGGGAATCGGAAATTAAATTTGAGGTGTCAGCATCAGATTCAGTTTCACTTAAAGACGTTGGGGGATTTTCTTGAGCGCTTGAATTGGAATTTTCAGGAAGTGATTCTATTTGTACCCACATCTCCCCAAACAACCGTCGAATAAGGCGATTTTCCTGCTCAGACTTTGCCCATAACATACAGCAAATCTGCTCTAATTCTTCACGCTTAGCTATTCCAAAACCTGCTTCCAAACTACGCACAACCGCCAAATATTCTTCAACTCCCAACGGTAAACCATGACGTTGGCGCAAGCTGTTAAAAATATCTAGCAGTGGTAGTTCTTCTAATTTCATGATTTTTGCAAATAACGCAAATGGTCTTCCCACTTCTTCAACAAAATTTCGGGGAAAGGTATTTCTCCCTGCAACTGTTTTAATACCTCATCTTCAGGGAATTGCTGCAATACCGCAAACCAATCTAGTAATTCACTAGTGCTAACTTTTTTACCAGCTTTTCCTTTCTCCATTTTCTGTCGTAACTCACCAAAACGCTCCACCGCAGCTTCTATTACTTTAGGGTTAGATTTTGGAAAGTGGGATTTGACAATGTTAGCTAATTGTGAATACGGGAACTGAATATAATAAAACAAACAACGGCGCAGGAATGCATCTGGTAAATCTTTCTCATCATTGCTCGTAACAATGACAATGGGAGGGTGATTGGCTTTGATTTCTTCACCCTTTTCTTCAATCGTAAACTGCTGCTCATCCAACTCTCGCAACAAGTCATTGGGGAAGTCAATATCTGCTTTATCAATTTCATCAATTAATACCACTGTGCGTTTTTGATTTTTAAACGCTCGTCCCAAAGGCCCCAGTTTTATGTAATTTTCTAAATTCTTGACTTTGGAATTGTTTGCCTCCCCCATGCGAGCAAGTTGAGCATCGTGCAAGCGTCCTACAGCGTCGTAGGTGTAGAGTCCATCTTTGGCTCTAGTTGTGGATTTAATATACCAAGCTTTGTAGGGTAAACCCAATTCGTGAGCTATCGCTCGCGCTAAGGTTGTTTTACCGCATCCCGGCTCCCCTTTGAGCAATAAGGGACGTTTTTCCAGAAAAATGGCGAGATTTACGGCTTTAATAAGTTCGGGTGATGGTAAGTAAGGGGAAAGCCCGTGTTTTTGGCAATCTTCGGGTGAAATGGGCTTACCAGTATAATATTGCTTACCGTTGGCGGTGAGTACGCTTGCTAAATCAGCCATTTTGCTAACCCTCCTTCCCAACTATGACCGCAAAAATCGCAAATTTCTTCATAAACAAACTCGGGAATACCATTTTCTGACTTCTCAAATAATATTTGGGAAGTTAACTCAAGTGGTATTTGCAGTTTCGGTATTGTTGTCACCCTATCAATTAACTCTTCTAAAACATCTACACTAAATGGGCTTATGGGTGGCAAGTCAAGAGGTATTTTCGGATATTTTGGTTCATCGAATTTCTTCGCTAGTAAAATATCCGATTTGCAAACGCTACCATTATTGTCTACGAGAAACATTAACAGATGTGTATTCCTTTGTTGTGATGGACAATGTTCTTCTACCCTACCTACAAGTGGTTCCCAAAATTCCTGAAGCCACTTGGACAAAATCCTTGGCTGCATATCATTTACCCGGTCAAAGATGAAAATCACATCTTGAGTTAAAAGGCGATCGCACACTCGTTCTATAATTTGATTTGATTCGGCATCTTTGGGTAAACCTAACCAAGAAGTGAGTTGCCGCCATAAAGAACCAAGACGACCACCTATAGCCCTTTGTCCAACATCAACTTTGATGGGTGATATATTTTTCCACTTAGGTTTGAGGTGGGATAAACGAGTTACCAAAAGTTGCTGTCCGCAGTATTGCTCCCCATGAATCAAAAAAGCTGCCGTTCGGTGCATATCTATAACTTTTTTGACAACAGGTACTTGGTTTTTAAAGTCTGCATTGAGAATTTCGTGAAAAAGTAGCCGAAACTGTAAATTTAGTGCATCCTCTTCAAATGATTCTGATGTCGCTTTAGCTCTTCCTTGAATAAGTTTAATAACTTCCCCGTGGTTACTAATTAGGGGAGATTGGGGAATTTTTACCGATTCGTAATATTTCTGTAGTTTCTGCTCGACAGAAACCGCTAGCGTTCGATTTGTAACCCATTCGCTTTCTAGTACTAAATCCGGATTAAGTCCTGCCAAAATAGCACCTGTAAGTACCCCATGTTTACCGTCTAAGTGCTGATAGGCTAATTCGTAATCGCGGGATGCAGCAATCAAACAGCGGTCGCGTCCAGAACTTTGTTTTCCAAGTTCGGTATCTCTAAAATTTAGTAATTCTCCACTAAAGCAACAATCCAACAAAATTATCTGCTGCTGTACCGGACTTTCGTGCAATATGTCCCATAAATCTCGCAGCGAAAAACCCCATTGATTTTTTCTTATACAACTATCACTAGTTGCTAAAAAACCTCGCGTTAAGCTTTTTGTTAATTTTTTTCTTAGTCCATGTCCGGCAAAGAATAGTAGCGCTGTTTGTGGAGGTTTTTCTGTTTCTGGAAGAAATAAGTCGAGAATTGCTCGTTCTAATTCTTTAATATTAAAGCTTTTATTGGGGTCAACCTGGGACTTACCATCGATTATGCTAGCTGGGAAGCGTTTAACTCGAAAGTTGTTTTGGACTTCTAGAAGTTGTGCTATCGCTTCTGCATCAGATGCAGGAGTTGTTAAATCCTTAGCCTTGTCGGTGGCAATTTCTTGTAGAAAAGGATATTTGTTAATTCCAACAACTAAGGCTTCTCGGCTCATAGGGACAATGAAAGTCAAGTGTTTTTACTTAGATGCTGATTATAATAGCAAAATTTTAGTATTATTATTGCCCAGCCTTATTAAGTAGTTCTTCCATTCCAGGTATACCTAAAATTAAAAAACGGTCTTGTAAGCTAATTGCACGTTGAATTAGCTGCGGGTTATCCCGTTCATCAGCTTCTCGTAAAATTTCGTTCAATGCTGCAATTAATGGCTCCGTGTGCCAGAATAATTCTGCATTTATCGTCGTTTCAAATTTTTCTACCAATATTTCGGTTAATTTCATCGCATACAAAGGATTACGTCGCGATTCGTAGCCCAGCCATTCAAAAAAACCATCCAATTCGTTATTGCTTGTTGAAGCTGGGAGTTTTTCAAGAAAGGTAAATACTAATTCTTGTGTAATAAAGTTTCTTTTATCTTCTTCTTTAAAGCATCTATCAATATCTCTTAGAATTTCTTGAGATAAATCTTGCTGATGCAAAATGTTAAATAGTCCAGAAATACATTTTTCTGTATGTTCTTCTAAAGTTAAATTAGCTATAAAAACCTGGGTAACTCCTTTCCATGCTTGCTTATTATTAGTTTCTTTCAAAGTTTCAAATAGTTCTTCCTGAGTAATATGTCCAGCCAAACTGGATAAAGTGGAAATTACTCCCCAAATATCACCCGATTCTTCCATACCCTCATCCAAAAGACGATTCAAATAAGGAGCGACTTGCCCAAAATTATCTTGATACTGGTGATAGAAACATCGTTCTGTGTATTTCCATAAATGCGTTTGGGGTTCTTTAAAAATATCTGCTAATAGCTGCCATCCCAAATCGGGTTTTTTGTACATTAAAAAGGGAAGATTTTGGAGAACAGGAATTCTTACATAAATTGCCGTATCGTTTGCTGCATGATGCATTAGTAACAACAGCATCTCCGGTACAGGCTGTTCTTTTTCTAACAATTTATTACAAAGCTTAATAGCACTTTCTACTGCTACACCGTGTACTGAATTAATTGCCGTACTAAGGAAGTTGTTATTATTTTTCCTAAACTCTCTATCATCTGAAAACTGATTGTAAAGCCAGAAAAGCAGTAATGATAGTCGTTGTGCTGATTCCCAATCAATTAATACATCACAGCAAGCTTGTAAAGCGGTGGCTACAGTTCTACCATCTTCCCAAAGAATAAAGTAGCGTTCTATCCAATTGAGTAAAGTTTGTGCAAGTTTTTTTCCTTCTGGAAGAGGTTCAATGGCTTTCCATTTCTGTGGTGGTTGAACATTTCCAAAGCGATAATGCAGATGATAAGCGACTCCTTCCACCAAAGCACATACATATTCTTTATGCAAATTTTCTTCGATAAAGCGAGGAAATAAAATTACGAAGTGTGTGGGATTTAGAGAACAAGCATTCCGTAGTACACCTTCAACTTCACTAAATCCACCAATCATATCCATATCGAAACTATCTCGTTCTTGATGTGTTTCGTAATAGTGGAGTAATTGAAAAATACCTTTATTTGATAACTTGAGTAAATCCTGGGGAGACAAAGGTGGTAGTACGCATCCACCCCAGCTATAAATATTAGGTTCGGGAGTAATATAGCCAAAATAACTTTGCCAATCTTCTACTCGATTTTGTATTTCTATGCTTCGGAAAATAGATGGAATTGAGATACATAAGTCGTACAAAGATTTGTATATTCCCTTGGAATATTTTTCTTCGTATTTTTTTTCTTCATTGCATAGCAATAAAATCATTGCTTGATTAGCTATTTGTGTAAATTCTGAAATTTTATGGTAGGAGATTTGCATGAGTTCGCATAGCTCGTAGCAAAGATTAGTTTGGCGAAAAAGTTCCTCATCTTTTAGCAGACTTTCAAGCCCATAAACATAAGCTTTAAAAAACTGGTTCAAAAATAACGTACCGATTAAACCATTAATATAAAGAATATTTATCCAAAACTTGATTGAGCGGGAATAACAAATATTTTCTTTGTAAGCTTGAATAAGAAAGTAACGAATAGCTAATTCTTTAGAGTTTCGCAGTCGTGGTTCATTTGCTAACCACCAATCGCTATTTTGACGAACACGATATTTAATTGCTTTCTCTACAGCATCAAGTAATATACTAATATCATGGGGAACGCGCATATAACGTTTGCTATGCTTTAATCTCCATGATGTACTGTCTAAAAAATTATTCTGTAATCCTTGTATTCTGCATTTAACACTGATAGCAGCATTCCAAGTTTCTAATTCACATAACACTAAATTCAGCAAAATATCGGACTTTTCAAGGCGAATATCTAAAAAATTATCTTCACAAAAATGATGAGGAGTACAACGCAATTTTCTAGCGATATCAAAACTATAAGTTTCTTCGGTGGAAACATTTGTGGTGATATACTTCCACAGTAAATCATCTCCGGAATTAGTTGCTTGTATCCACTTACTAAGAGATTTACCAACAAAACTATACTCAGTATTCACATTGTCAATTATGGTTTCTAGTATTTCGCGGACACCTTCAGTATCCCAAGCCTTAAAATCTCTTAATACCGAGCTAATTGTTTCCAGAATCTTTTGCTTATTTGCCCATTTTATTTCTATTGCTTGCTTCCAAAGTCCTACAACTTCTACGGGGTATATATTCATCCACACATTTAGGTGACGGACAAATTGAAGCAACCAAGTTTCCCTTTCTGATGCTGAGGAAATGTCAGGGAACCAATAATTTGTGAGAATATCAAACCAAGCTCGATTGTATACTCGCCACAGCAACCGTTTAAATAAATCGGGGTAGTCTTGAAAAATTCGGCATAGCAATCGCCAATCATCATCCACCGGGGATACTTCTGAAAGTGATTCACACACCAGTCGTTTCACATGGTAAGCAATTTCATCATGAGATAAAACTTCCCACACCTGTCGTCTAAAAATATCTGGTTTATATGCTCTTAGGTAAAAGAAAAATGCTCGTACTGCTGGACGGATAAAAGGCAGCTGGGGATATTCTAAAATAAATTGTGCTAAGGTTTGGTTTTTAGCCAGTGCTGCTCGGACGGTAATACATTCCCTTAATGTTTGATGACTAAATTCCAAAGAATCATGAGAATTTTTTGAAAGTACTTCTTGACTGATTAATTGCCTAACAATCTCTTCGCTTGTTCCAAAAGATACTTTGCTGCACGATTGCGATCGCCATCGCATTAGTTCTTCAGCCATATTTTGCAATGCACTAATAGCTTCGTTACCAAGCGTTTGATTTTTAACTACAATTTCTTCCAGAAAACTATTGTAAAGTTCGTAAGCTGATGCAGGCTGCAACTGAATACCGCGTTTTGCTAGTTCCCCATAAATTCTTAAATTTTGAGGTATTTGTAGTAATGCTTGTAGTTCTGCGTTTATTTTAGAAATATCAATATTCCACTTAATTAAGAAAGGCTTAACTTCATCATTAAAGTCAAGTGGTTGTAAATCAATTGTATGCTGCCAAGAACGACCTCGAAGCAAGGGGTCATATTCTAAATCAAAATTGCGGCAAGCTGTAATCATAGTGACTCCATCAACTTTTTCCAAGCGGTCAATAATGCCTAGAAATACCTTGAGGGAATCATGCTGACGATTCAGCGATAAAACATCAAGGGAATCAATAATAACAACAACCCTACGAAAATTTGCTAGCCGAGCGCATTGACCTACAATATCTGACGGTAAACCTTGAGCAACTAAATCCTCTTCTGTTGCTGTATTTGTAAACCTGTCTCCTTTAATAAATAAAAGTCCCCACAACTCCGCTTTCTCGCGTTCAATGTAATCGGCAAGGTCTAGCAAAATACAGGTTTTACCGCTACCGGGACGGTCTGTTAATAGAATGCTTCCACTTCCTTGCTCAATTAATTTGATTATTTTAGATAATTCGGAGCGATAAATTGTTTCACCATCTATAGTTCGTAACCAATTTCGTCCAATACTTGAAGACTGCTTGAATGTAGCGAGGATTTCCGCTTCACTGCGTTTGGGTATTGGAGTTAATCCGTGTGTGATTATAGCCTTACCTTGTACTAGCTTAATCGTTTCCCCGTGATTACTAATCAGTGGAGTTTGGGGAATTTTTGTTTGCTTGTAGTGCGCTTGTAGCTTTTTTTCTACCGAAACTGCTAAAGTTCTATTAGTCGCCCACTCATTTACTGGAGTTGCGTAGGGGTCAAGTCCCGCAAGAAGCGCACTAGTAAGTATTCCATGCTTACCACCTTTGTGCTGATAGGCTAATTCATAATCACGGGATGCAGCAATCAAACAGCGGTCATATCCCGAACTTTGTTTCAGTTCAGTATTTGTAAAATTCAGTAATTCTCCACTGAAGCAACAATCTAACCAAATAATCTGCTGTTTTACTTCGCTTTGCTGTAGGATGTCCCATAAATGCGCCAGTGAGAACCCCCATAGCTCCTTCCTGGGAGTAGAATCGCTTGTTGCCAAATATCCTTCTGTACCATTATCCAAATTTCTACGCAAACCATGCCCAGCAAAAAATAACAGCGCTGTTTCTGGAGATTTAGCACTACCTGGAACGAATAAATTTTTAATAGCTGTTTCTAATTCGTTTAAATCAAGAGGTTTATTTGGATCGACTTGGTATTGTTCATTTTTATAAATAGCTGGTAAGCGCGTAACTCGGAAGTTATCGTCAGCTTCCAACAGTTTTGCTATTACTTCCGCGTCGGATGCGGGTGTGGTGAGATGCTTGTAGTTACCCGTTGAGTTTTTAAGGAAAGGATATTGATTAATACCTACTACTAAGGCATCTCTACTCATGTTTTGGAAGATTAAAGATTAAAGTTTTAATATATGATGATAACAATAATATTATTTTTGGGATTTGAATGGCTTAACTCCTTTGCAGATATTTCTATCTTCACCTGAAACATTTTTGCTATTTTCTAAATAATTGCGCGCCCAATCACATCCTCGTGCTAGTAAGTTATCCAAATCCAAATTCCATAAAAGCACTGTCCCGTTATTAACGACTGTCGCTAGAGTTTTACCATCGGGGCTAAAACTTAGATTATTTACACTATCAGGATGCTCCAAAGTTTCAATCAAATTACCATTGCGGCTCCAAAGTTTGACTGTTCGATCTTTACTTGCTGATGCAATCATCTGACTGTTAGGGGTAAAACTTACATCAGTGACATTCTTGCTATGACCAGAGAGGTTACTAAGTAATCTCCCGTCCCGTTGCCACAACCTTACTATTCCATCTTGACTAGCTGAAGCCATCATTTGACCATCTGAACTGAAGTTCACACTATGTCCAGCAATACTGGTAATCAAGGTTCCATCTAATCGCTGAATTTCTACTTTTTCATCTGTTGGTGCTGCTCGACCATAACCCTTATGGTGTGAAGCAATAGCCTGACTATCGAGGCTAAAGTTCACGCTAAAGACGGGACCATCTGTTTCTTTTCTAATATTAGATAGATGTTCTCCAGTAGACTTCCAAATGTTTATTCCTGCTAAATCAGTTGAAGCAATCATATTACCATCTGGGCTAAACTTAACATCATTAATCCCCCGCTGAAATTGCCCAGTGAGAGTGTTTAGCAACCTACCCTTAGAATTCCAAAGTTTAACAGTACTATCAGCACTAGCTGAGGCAATTATTTGATTATCAGGACTAAAAATGACCTTGTTAACTGAATCATCATGCCCAACAAGACTGTTAAGCAAAGTACCATTGCGATTCCAAAGTTTAACAGTGCCGTCTGTACTAGCTGAAGCAATTATCTTACCATTAGGACTAAAACTTACACTATTAATTTTAGTGTTATCTGCCCCTAGAGTAAAAATTGAGTTAGAAGAAAGTGGCCAGAATCGAATAGTACCGTCATTGCTCGCTGAAATAATCATCTGACCATCTGGGCTGAATTTAATTCTATTAACTGCACCAGTATGCCCAGTTAAAAGACTAACTAATTCGCCATTTTTTTTCCAAACTTTTATTGTGTTATCACTACTAGCTGAGGCAATCATCTGACTATCAGAACTAAAACTGATACTTCTAATTTTATTATTATGTCCTGAAATAGTAGATATTAATTTACCATCAAGTTGCCATATTTTTATTGTGCCGTCTTCACTTGCTGATGCAAGCATCTTCCCATCTGGGCTAAAAGCTATATCTAAAACACCTTGGAAAACTCGTACTTCATCAGAATTCATATAGCTTTCTCTTTTATTTTTAGGATAACTATGTTGAAAAGTTTTTAATAACTTACCGTCTTTATCCCAAAGCTTGATCGTGTTATCCCAACTTCCCGAAGCAAGAATCTTTCCATCAGGACTAAAAGTAACTTTATTAATCGCGGACTGGTGTCCAGTAAGAACCGCGATCAATCTACCATCTAATGTTTGAACCCAGATTTCGTTGTCATTCCCGCCTGATGCAATTATCTTACCATCTGGACTAAAACTTACGGGAGTTATCCCCATGCTTGCTAAAGCAATATCACTATGACGATCAATAATCCTGAGTAGTTTACCGTTACGAGTTATAAGTGCAATCTGGTTTCCTCCCAGACTAACAGCAATGATTGAACCATCGGGATTAAAACTTATACCATGCATATACAAACCAGAAAGCTGCTTCTTATCCTCTAATAAACTAATCAGAAGATTGCTGCCCTCTTTACTCCACAGCTTGACGGTTCCATCTGCACTAGCTGAAGCAATAGTTTGACCATCTGGGCTAAATTGCACATCTATAACTCGTTGGCTATGTCCTTCGATACGATTACGCTCTCTTACTCCATAAACCGCTTGCCGAAGAGCTGTTACTGCTTGAATTCGAGTATCAGTTTTTGCGCCAATAGCTCCGAGTGGATTCTTCAAACGTTTAGCAGCTCTAAGACTTGCAACTAGTGACTCTAGCTTTCTATCGGAAGCAAAAAGAGATTCCGATGATGCACTATCAGCTCGAATCTGGGCATCAGCACCTTCAATTAAAGCCCAACCAGTTAATCCCGATAAACCTAAGAATACCGCAGAAATTGTAACTACCAGGTTGCGACGGTTTCTTTGTCTATGTTTTATACTTCTTTGAACAAATTCTTGAGCTAATCCTGTAAGTGGAAATGTTTCAGCATAACGCTGAAGATAATCTTCTGCTGCGGCCAATCTTGTTCCTTGCAGTAAATAAGCTTCTCCCCCTCGGTTACGATTTTCTCGCCAATCTTTTGCAGCTTCCTCAATATCCTGTTTTCTTAAAAGCGCTTCCCGATTTTCTTTGAGCCACTTACCTAATAAATCCCAGTTACGAATTAAAGCTTCGTGAGCGATATTTACCACCGCTAACCGTTTACCTTCAAACTCTTGCTCCCCCGTTACAACTAATTTTTCTTTCGCCAAACGCTGTAAAACTTTCTCAACTAATTCTGGCGATCGCCTTTGTATGAATAAGTATTCTTGAAAAACTTGTCTGCGAGTATCTTCTGTTCCTTCTCCCAAATGTGTCAATTCAAGAAAAATTTGTTTGGCAATCAACTGTTCTTCAGTAGATAGGGATTCATAAATTTGATTAGCACGTTTTTTAAGTGCTTCTTTTACTCCTCCGAGACGGGTATATTCATTAATTGTTAATCTACCTAATGTTCGCTTTTCCCAAAGCTCCGTTAGGGTGTACTGCATTAGTGGTAAATCACCAGGAGAACCAGACACATCTGCAATCATCTGGTTAACTAATTCCCGGTCAATTTCCAAGCCAACCTTTTTCCCAGGTTCAATTATTGCTTGCTTCAATTCATCTTGGGTCATAGGCATAACCCTTACCAGATTCTGGTCAATCTTGGTCGCTAATCCGCTATATTCATGCTCCGAAAATTTACCTTGAAAATCTGCACGCATTACCAGCACCAAGCAGATTCTATTTTTCAAATGCTCTAGTGTACTAAGCAAATATTTAAAAAACTGCTGTCGCTCTTCCTCACTCCGACACAAAGTAAAAACTTCTTCAAATTGGTCTACTACCAAGACTATCTTCTGACCAGGTTTGACTGAAGTTGATAATACATTTATTTCTTGCTTCAAGGTTTGAAGAGGATGTTCTCCCGGTGCAAATGGTTTACAAATTTTCCATTTGTCACTTCCTGGCAACATCTCTCCCAACTTCAGCTGATGCAGCAATCCCGCTCTAACAGCAGACGACTTCCCACTTCCCGACGCTCCTAACACAGCCAGAAAATTATCTTGACTAACTTTATCTATAAGTTGCTTCGTTAATGCTTCTCTACCATAAAAATATTTGGGGTCTTCATCATTAAAGTCAAAGAAAGCTAATCCTTTATAAGGACAAATGCTTGATGTAATAGGTTCGCTACCTGTAAGAGTAATTTCACCACCAGAATTATTGCAAACTGGGTGCTGGGGAGCATTTTTAAGAACTTGTTTAATAAAATCAACTAAAGTACGATTAGTGACCCATTTATCTGGTTTTTGTGTAGGGTTAAGTCCTTGCAGTAAAGCGCTAGTGAGAACTCCATGTTTTCCTTGTGCTTGTACGTAAGCAAGTTGAAAATCCCTAGAAGCCGCAATAAAACATCTATCTCGTCCCTTCTCATACTCCGCTAAATCAGTTTCAGCAAAATTAAACAATTCACCACTATGACAGCAATCAAGCCAAATAATCTGCTGACGTACTGGACTATCTTGCAATAGTTGGCGCAACCAGTGTAATGAAACACCCCACTTATCCTTTCTAGGACTGCTATCACTTGTTGCTAAATATCCTTCTGTACCATTACCCGATTTTCTACGTAAACCATGTCCAGCGAAAAACAATAATGCTGTTTCAGGAATCTGTCCTCCTTTTGGGTGAAATAATTCTGTAATCGCTTGTTTTAGTTGATTTTCTTTAACTAAGCTATTGAGATTGTAATTAGTCGAATCTACATGTAATTTCCCATTCTGATTAACTTTAGGTAGTCTCTGTACCTCAAATTCACCGTATTCTTCTAGAATTTGAGCAATTGCTTCAGCATCATCTGCCGACTGCTTCAGATGTTTAGCTGGATTATTAGGTTTATCTCCTAAAGAAGGATAATTATTTATACCAACAACAAGTGCATCTCTTTTCATAAAAAATAAGCTTACATTAATATTTAGTTACAAACTATACTTCTTAATCAAATATTCGGTTTCTAAATACCTACTATTTTTCACCAAACAGTAATTTCTTATAATTAGTACGGAGAAAGCATAAGATACATTTATACAGAAATAAATTAACTGCAAACACTGACTTCTGAGAATACATTAAAGTTTCACAACATCAAACATTTTCTAGAGTAATGTATCTCAAATAACATTATTGTATTTTTTGATTATCACTAGTATTATTTAAGACGCTGTTACTTATAAATGCTATGACAGAATCTCGTAGTATCACTTTGTTAGCTTTACTACTTGCTTTAGATAAACCAGAGCTTAATTTAAAGTTAGAAGAAAGAGAAGCTTTGAGAAATACTGCTCAACAGTTGCTTTTAGATCCAGATGACTGGAATTTTATTAAAGAAGGTTTAGTGGGAACCATCGAAGCAAACTCAATATTAAATAGTGAATATCACGATATCTTAAGTAAGTTGCAAACGGTTGGTAATATTCCTTCTCAGACAATGCCAACTCAAAAAGAATTAGAAGCTGAATTACCTACAGAAAATGAAGAACCAGAGTCTCTTGGTTATTTTCAAGGAGAAGATAATGAAGATAGTGATGAGATTTTAAATGTAACTATAAATGTTTTAAATCGCAAAGAACCAGAAAAAACGGTTAAAAATCTAAGTTTTATTAAACGTCTAAAAGACTTGCTTCTCAAAAACAAAATTCCTGATTAATAGATTTTTTTATGAGTAAAGTTGTATATCCTACTTTGGATTTATTTATATATGATTTAAGAGAAGGGTTAGGACAAAGTACAGAAGAAATTAATGAAAATCAAAAGTATTTTGCAAGTCGATTTTCTAAAAGATATCATGATTCGCTTAAACAAAGAGACGCTATAGAAGGTGACTATGTAAAGCTTTTAGGAAATAAAGGTAGAGAAACTTTTACCTGTAGCACTAACCAATACACTTTAAAAGGATGGCAGTATCCTGTACGCTTAGGTGATAGCTACGGTTCAATTTTAGATTGTTCGGTAGAACATTCTCTTAAAAAGTCAGAGGAAGCTAAAAAAGAACCTGTTCCTATTAGTTCTTTTTCTGACCTTAAAACTGAATTAGAAAAACGATTAGCTGGTCATCCTAGCACTATTGGACAAGTATGGATGGTATCAGGACAGCTTTCAAATTTTACATTGGAAAATGCAGAAGCTATTGCAAAAGAATGCTGCAACATTAATTCATTTAATTTGAACTGGGATTTAGATTTGCGCGGTAAAAGTAGATTTATGGGTGGAATATTATTTGAGTTTTGGCGTTACCGTTTACATATTCCATCTAATATATCTAATATCACTAATATTCATGAGATTCAAGATAATAATTGCGTTTTAATTGCTATTTACCCAGATGCTGAAACTGCTAAAAAAGCCTCAAAATTTAACTTTGATTGGTTGCGTTTATTCGCTTATCGAAGCAAGATATTGTGGGCTTATGGTCAGAGTCAATACTTAAAAAAGAAATTGCGTTCTAATTTTGTTGAAATAGAAAAATATCAAAAAGAGTTCAAGAGCGCTAAATCAGGTAAATTAAATTTAAAGAAGCTTCGTCAGATTTTAGTTGATGCTCAAAATACTCTTTGGCTTTACACCAATAACTTAAACGATATTTTTATTCTAAAACGTACTATTGAAATTAATCTGCTCAATTACGAAAGACGATTAGAAACAATTAAGAAAAAGCTAAACCCAGAGCAAGAAAATAATGATTTATATTTATTGCAACAACAAATTGGAAAGCAAATAGAAGCAATCAAACAAAAAATAACAAATTCATACGTATCTGATGATTTAGAATTTCTTCATAAATTTATTGAAGATGTTCAACATAGGTATCTGGTACAAATTAATAACGACTATGAAAGTTACAGCCCCGGTTTAACTTCAGTAAATGAATTGATTAACGCAATTCGGGGAGTTACAGAGATTGAAAGTTCACAACGCGATCGCAATTTTCAAAATACAATAGCGATACTTGGTGTAGGCTTGGCTGTGGCTTCGTTTTCTGTCTCCGTATTCGGTCAATTTCCAGGCATAACAGATACCCAGAAAGCAGCAAAACAACTTATTTCTATAGACTCAAGAATATTACAGTTGGGAATTCCAGAATCTTGGCTATTTCCTGCGGTATCTGTAACTATTAGTTTGACCCTTGGAATATTGGCTGCATTGATGACTTGGTTGATAATTAAAATCTGGCAAAGGTTACGCAAATAGAGAATTTGACTGTTAAGTAATATTTGATTTAACAAGGTGTTTATATTTAATGCATTTTCAAAATTAAATGAAAGCAACGCAATAATATCCCAACCGAATAATGATAGGACTTGCCGTAAAACCATCCTTCAATAGTTCTTTCGTTATACCCCGTCAGTGTTGATAAAGTTAACGTACAAGCCTTCATATAGCCGTGAGGATTTCGCGCTCCATTATTAGGAAGTTCTACTCCAGGATGAATAATTGGTATCCAAAAATAGCACCATTCTTGGGGTGTCATAGGTTCTAAGATTCCCAATAATATCTGTTGATTATCAGGTTTATGTTGGGTTTGTAGCAATACAAATTTAGCGAACCAACGAGGAATTTTCTTAGTTTGGGTTTGTGGCTGTTTGAACAATTGCATATGACTTATTTGTGAAAGGTTATTTGTCATGTCAAACTAACTGCCATTAATTTTTAGTTAAAAGCAAGGTTTTACGGAAATAGAATTTGTTCGCAGTTTAAAAAGGAATTTCCTGTTCTTGATAATTCGGATGAGATACTTTCAAATCACAAATAAAAGCAGTTAGAGCGTGAATCCCTCCATACAACATCCCGTTTTTCGCTCTATACCCTTTACTACTCCAACCATTCCATCCCAGGTACTCTCCAATCTCGCCAAACTCATTAATAATCGAATTTGAATTTATTTTTTGCTGCAATTCTTCCTGTTGTTTCCTGCTCGTATCTTGAAGTTCAGTTAATTCCTGTTCTCTTTGAGAAAGTACGTTATTTAGACGCTCAACTTCCGACATCAATGGCTCAATGGTTTTTTCTAACTCTTTATTAACTACTTTCGCAGCTTGCTTGTTAAATGTATTACCCCAGCTATCTCTATTGGAATCTTCGAGGGATTTTTCTAAATCTTGGATTCTTTGTTCGAGTCGTTGATTTTCTTCTACTAAGCCCCGAACATGGTCTAATTCGTTGTCTTTGGCTATTAATTGTTCGATTAACTTTTGTTTAGCTTGTTCCATCTGAGCCGCGTGTTTTTTGGCAGTACTTATCTCTTCTTTAGCTGCTTCAAGGGCTGCATCTCGAATTTCTACAAATTTTCCTAGTTCTTCTTCGGCTCTCTCTTTTTCTTGCTGTGCTAAAGCTTCCGCTATTTTCTTTTCAACTTCGGCTGCACTAAACATATGCTTTGGAGAAGTTGGTTTTATAGCTGTTTTTTGGGATTCTGGCTGAATTTGATGGGGTTTGAACAGCTGCTTTGTTTCCATTCTTTGAGTAACTACGTGGTCAAGCAACACCCAGAAATCACCCTTCCACTCGGACATAATTATTCCTGTGTAACCAGTCCAGCCTCTATCACTACTTTTTACTATGATTCGCGTTCCGGGGGCTAGGAGTGGGGGAGTGGAGGAGTGGGGGAGAGGAGGAGTATTGTTTAACTTCTCCCGCTCTCCCTCTCTCGCGCTCTCCCGCTCCTCTTTCTCTCGCTCTTTCTTAATTTCTGCTGCTGTTCTATGAGGCGATCGCACTAATTCCTTTACTAAATCGTGGCTGACTTTAGTTAGTTGTCTTAGTGCTGATACGCTCCATTTTTGAACGTTGGCGCGTACTAAACTTTGCAACCGTTTCGGTAGCTGGGAAAACCAATTGTAAATTTCTATTGCGGCTTTAGCTATGTATCGGGATGCTCCGAAATCATGGGATGCTAGCCAATTGTCAAATACTTTTTTACCTTTTGGCGAATTCGCAATGCAATCCTGATAGATTGAATTTAATGCTTGCCCGTTTTCTAGTAAGCCGTCAAAGGTTTGACGGACAAAGCCGATGAAATTTGATAATGTTTGTTGAGCTTTGGACTCAAGTTCTGAATTAGAAAAATTGCTGTAGTCAAATGAGTAGATGATTGGCAATTCATAAGGCATAATAAAGAAACCTCCTATAAATGACGGAGAACCATACCCCTCGGTTCAGATTGGTAGTCGGGACGGGGGGTTTTGGTCTTTTTACAGTGAAGTGGTACTAATAACCACTTAATAAGCACTCATTAAATACTAATATAAAAATAGTATAATGAACTAGGTTTAATCGAAAGGCCAGTCTCGGGGAAGAGGAAAAATTTGTTTTACAGAATTAATTACGTCAGCTAAAGTAAGCATTCTAGGTAGATAGCCTGGACGTTGTGAAAAGTCTGAACCCCAGTTGATATCGATAGTACTTTCTTTAACACCTGATACTTTGGCAAGTTCTCGCACACAAGCTGCTCTATAACCTCGTTCCCCAGGCTTCTTTCCTTGGTAAATAGGTACCCATTTACGGCAATACTCTTGTGGCTCCAAAGGCAGTCTCCTATTCTTTCTACCCTTAGATATTGCAGCAAATGTTGATTATAGCGCTAGGAATACACAAATACTTTCCCAAATAAAGCTAATAATAAAATAGTATTTAACGATAAATGAATTAACTTTCTATTTTCCATTAAGTCGTTGAAGGTTTTTCGTACAAAGCTGATGAATCGATGAAATGTGTTTTTAGCTTTACTTTGAAGTTCGGGGTTCTCAAACTGAGAAAAATCAACACCTAAAGTAAATACAATTTGTGGGTAGATGTTTTGGGTATTGTTGTCTATGGCTATGGTATGCATAATAAAAGTATCCCTTTAATTTTGTTGGGAAACCATGCCCTCCGTGCTGATTGGTAGTCTTAGCGGGGGGCTTTGGCTTTTAAGTGATTTCTGTCGTATCGAGCGCCGCAAGATAAAAACTGTGGTGCTTATTTTTGTTGTGATAATCTCATTATAACAGAACAAGCTAATTATTAGTAACTAATTTATAACTCTTAGCTACTTTATAGTAGTAAAATGCTCAATTAGTTAGGCTTGACTGTACTATGGGAAGGAAAACGAGACATGATTTAAAGCACTGTGAGTAAAAGGGTTTTTGTGACTTTGCCAGATTCAGTATTTGAAGACCTGGAGCAGTGGGCTGATTCCCAAGGAAGACCAACTGCTAACCTTGCTGCTTTCTTAATAGAGACTTCAATAAGACAAGCGAAAGAAAATGGGGAAATGTCTCCGCCAAAAAAGCCAAGTCCTCCGTCTTGATTACCAGTCTTGGTAAGGAGCTTTGGTGTCTAAAACTAAGCTGTAAACTATCTTCGAGCAATGCTTAAGTGCGATGCTGGAAGGATTTTCATTTTTATATTTAAATCTTATCACGTAGTCACGCATTCACGCGGTCACTTAACATTCCGTAACATTAAATTTATGCCTAGAAAAAGTAGAACCGAAAGGCTTAATCTATCGATAGAAGAAAAATTAAAGCGACATTTTAGTACTGTGTGTACCTGGAAAGGGGTAAACATGAGCGATGTTGCTCATGAATTAATTGAGAAGTGGGTTAAAGAGAATGCACCACCAGGCCTTTTTGAGCAAGATGATGAATCAGTAGGGAATAAAAAAAGTTAAGCCCGTTCTTGCTTATGTTTAAAGTCGATGATTAATTTTAAAACCCTTGTGGAGTAAAGAATATTTTGTATGCTCAATCAATGCGACCGAACGGAAACAGCTTCCGTTCGGTAAATACTGTTTTATGATTAGCCAATAATAACTCTTAGCTTTTAAATCGCTTCTTAAACTAGGATGTAAAAATTTTCCTGTTACTACCGTAAAACCGCTACAAGTCGCTATTCGCTCGACAAAAGAGGATACCTAAACCCACTCAATCTTTAAAGGTGGAGCTTCCCCCCACAGGGAAAACTTCATATTTTAGTATCCTTTTACAAACCATGACAGATAAAGCCAGCCCAATAGAAAGGTGATGCAAAGGGTTTATCATCGTTAGGTTGATCTTTAATGTATGCGATATGAAGCCGGAGACTGCCTATTTTCAGCTTTTTGCTCCGTTCTGTTGTTTGCTTTTTAAGCTTAGACAGATACCCCCCTATATTATTTAATTGTTCTTTTAACTCTCCAACTGTTTTGTTGCGAAGGTCTTGTTGTGCTAGTCGCAATGCTGTAGAGCGATCGCTGCCATTTTGGCGGTGTTGGTAATAAAGTAAGCAAAATATTGCTGTTGCTAAAGCATCTACGGACCACAGCGTACCAATTACACTTCTCGCACCAGCACAAAGAAAACCCGCAGCTAAAGTGAGAATATCATCGGTTATGTTGGGATTACCAAAGTTAGTTTCACAGCAGGACAAAAATATTTCCACTAAGTACGGCATCCGCCAACCGGGACTTATTAATTGTCCCAAAGTTAGAGAACCATCCCCTAGTCTTAAAGCAGATTCTAAAGGTTTATCTAAGTCCCATTCAGCATGATGGCTGGAGTGTAGCCCTCGTATTTGTGGATTCTGAGTCAGTTGACGATAGTTGTCAACGGTAGCATTTTGTTTTCCAATCAGGCGTTGTGTTGTAGGAATACCTAATAATCGAACGATTTGTTCGCATTCGTAACTTGCAGCAATTAAATCATTAGTAGCATCTTCAATTGTGACGTATTTTTCACCTTCCACAAATGAATAGGGGTTTTTATCTTCTCTTTCTTGGCAATAGGCAAGGATTTGAGCGCTGGGAACAACGCGCAGACGGAATAAATCGCTGAGATACTTTTGGGATGAAGTTTCTTCGGTTATAGAAGACTCAGGAAAATTCACAGGTAAAGCTGCAAAGGGAATTAAATGTAAGAAAATGTGGGGAATGATAATTAATTCTTCGATATTTTGCAGGTGATTATTAATCAAATTATTGATACTTAATTTATCGGCAATTTGCTGGAGAGTTTTCTCCATTTGTTCGGGTTGCCGCCAAGTTTGCATATCTTCTTGATAAATATTTAGCCATTCTTCCTGCACAAAAGTTTGTAAATTACCATAACCTTCATTTTTACAAGTATGTAATTGTAAAGATATTCTATTTGGCGATTGTAAGGAGGTTTCATCAGAAGTAACTGTATTATTTTGACAATGGCGCAATACAAAGATATAAGTATGTTCTCTAGTACTGTAGAAGCTCAGAAGGGCAGTTTTGGGAGAGTCGGCTATTAATTTTCTGAGATTTTCAAAAGTCAGGTGAGGAACTTCTAAACCATCTGCTAAGACCTTATCCTCTTTTCTAATTTTTAACCAGATTTCGTCTTTTCGTTTATATAAATCCTTTAATGTAAATTTGATTTCTTCAAACGACACATAACGAGATTGCAATTTTTCATCCATAGGGATGACTTTGTTCGTATTATCCCTTTGCTGCCGGGATTGTTCCTTATTGATTTGTGTTTGGATATCTTCATATTGTTCCAAATATGCTCGAATATCTGGATCGATATCAGCATCTCTGTGGAGTTCATTACTATATATTAAATCTACTAAATGACGAGAACGCGCACGTTCCGTAAGTAAAATTGCTTGCTTGTATTCGCCTAAGTTAATATAACATTGCAAGGCTCGCTCATAAATATAAATCCCTTCTGTAAGAATTTCCTGACGCTGTTTGTCATCCTTAGCCCAAGTACGGATTTGTTCGATGGCTAAAATTGCTGCTTCATAACCTTCTAAAGCAATCTTCCACCATCCTTGCCTAAAAGCTAAATCTCCTAAGTTGCTTCCAGTTTGACGACAATCAACAGGAAGAAATTGAGGCTTAGAAAATTGTAGGCTTTGACGATGACAATCAATAGCTGTTTTAAAATGAGCTTCTCTCTGTACACCAAATTCAGCTAATTTCTCGTAAGCAACACCTAAATTATTCAAAGTAGAAGATGCATCTCTACTCAAACCTAATCTGTGGCAGATATCAACCGATTTTTGACAACATTCAATACATTTTTGTAGATTGTCAAATGATTTATATAATTTCCAAGTTCGAGTTATTCGTAATTTTATAGAGAATGATAATTTGATAAGTGATTTAAAGCGAATATATTTTTTTATAATTTCTTCCTGCTTATAATTCTTTATAAAAGAGCAAGTATATGAATTCCTAACATCTACTGAGTAGCTATTAGCTAGTTTCAAGTAAGCAAGTCCTAAATTATTCAAAGTTAAAGATAAACTTTTGTTGAATTCAAACCGTTTACAGATATCAGCAGATTGCTGGAGAAAAACAATTCCTATCTGTAAATTAGTTTTCTCCTTAGCACCTGTTTCCACTAAACTTAAGTAAGTAATTCCTAAATTGTTCAGAGCTGAAGATAAATTTTCGTTTAAGCTTAAATGTTTGTAGATATCAGCAGATTGTTGAAAACAATCAATAGCTTTTTGTAAATTATTTTTATTAATTGTATTAATTATTGCCAATTCTCGATAAGCATTACCCAAATTATTCAAAGCTATAGCTAAATTTTCATTAAAGCTAAAATGTTGATATATATCAGTAGCTTTTTGAAAAGAATCAATTGCTTTTTGTATATTAAGTTTCTTGTCTACACCAATTTCGGCTAAACTTAAGTAAGTAAGACCTAAATTGTTCAAACTTGAAAATAACTCTTCATTAAAGCTGAATTTTTGACAAATATCAACTGCTTGTTGATGACAGTCAATAGCTTTTTGCAAATTATCTTTTCCCCCTACACCAATTTGTAGTAATCCCCGATAAGCATTGCCTAATTTATTTAAGCTTGAAGATAAATCTTCATTACAATTTAACTGTTGACAAATATCAACTGCTTGTTGATGACATTCAATAGTTTTCTGTGAATTAGTTATCCTCTCTACACCAAATTCAGCTAATTTCTGGTAAGCAAGCCCTAAATTATTCAAACTCGAAGATAAATCTTCATTTAAGCTCAACTGTTTACGAATGTTAGCAGCTTGCTCATAACAATCAATAGCCTTTTGTAAATTAGCTTTCTCCTCTACACCAATTTTGGCTAACTCTGTGTAAGCAGCCCCTAAATCATTCAAACTTGAAGATAAATCTTCATTTAAGTTCAATTGGTTACGGATGTTAGCAGCTTGCTGAAAAAAATGAATAGCTTTGTCGAAATTAGTTTTCTTCTCTACACCAATTTTGGCTAACTGTATGTAAGCAACCCCCAAATTATTCAAAGCCAAAGATAACTCTTCATTTAAGCTCAACTGCTTACAGATATCAGCAGATTGCTGACAACAATCAATCGCTTTTTGTAAATTAGCCTTTTCCTCTATACCAATTTTGGCTAACTGTGTATAAGCAACGCCCAAATTATTTAAACTTGAAGATAAATCTTTATTTAAGCTCAACTGTTTACGGATGTTAGCAGCTTGCTGACAACAATCAATAGCTTTTTGTAAATTAGCTTTCTCCTCTATACCAATTTTGCCTAAATCTGTGTAAGCAACCCCCAAATTATTTAAACTTGAAGATAAATCTTGAGTTAAGTTCAACTGTTTACGGATGTTAGCAGCTTGCTGAAAAAAATTAATAGCTTTGTCTAAATTAGTTTTCTTCTCTACACCAATTTTGGCTAACTGTATGTAAGCAACCCCCAAATTATTCAAAGCCAAAGATAACTCTTCATTTAAGCTCAACTGCTTACAGATATCAGCAGATTGCTGACAACAATCAATCGCTTTTTGTAAATTAGCCTTTTCCTCTATACCAATTTTGGCTAACTGTGTATAAGCAACGCCCAAATTATTTAAACTTGAAGATAAATCTTTATTTAAGCTCAACTGTTTACGGATGTTAGCAGATTGCTGACAACAGTCAATAGCTTTGTCTAAATTAGTTTTCTTCTCTACACCAATTTTGGCTAAATCTGTGTAAGCAACCCCTAAATCATTCAAACTTGAAGATAAATCTTCATTTAAGTTCAACTGTTTACGGATGTTAGCAGCTTGTTGAAAAAAATTAGTCGCTTTGTCTAAATTAGTTTTCTTCTCTACGCCTATTTCAGCTAACTTATAGTAAGCAGCCCCTAAATTATTGCAACTTGAGGATAAATCTTCATTCAATCCTAAGTTCTGACGTATATCGGCAGCTTGCTGAAAAATAACAATGGCTTTTTGCAAATTCGTTTCTCCCTCTGCACCTATTGTGCCTAACTTCCAGTAAGCAGCCCCTAAATTATTGAAACTTGAGGATAAATCTTCATTCAATCTCAACCTTTGGTATATATCAGCAGATTGCTGATAAAAATCAATGGCTTTTTGTAAATTAGCTTTCTCCTCTACACCAATTTCAGCTAACTGATAGTAAGCAGCCCCCAAAGCATTTAAACTTGAACATAAATCTTTCTTCAACCCTATTTGTTGGCGTAGTTCGATAGATTTATGAAGAGAATTAATAGCTTTTTGCAAATTTAGTTTTTTCTCTACACCGATTTTTGCTAAGTCTTTGTAAGCATTTCCTAAATGATTCAAGCTTGAAGATAAATCTTGATTCAATCCTAATTGTTGGCGTATATCGGCAGATTGCTGATAAAAATCAATGGCTTTTTGTAAATTAGCTTTCTTCTCTACACCAATTTTGGCTAACTTTGTGTAAGCAGCCCCCAAAGTATTTAAACTCGAAGATAAATCTTCATTTAATCCCGAATTTTTACGAATATTTGCAGATTGCTGAGAACAATCAATAGCTTTTTGTAAATTAGCTTTTTCCTCTACACCAATTTCAGCTAACTTATAGTAAGCAGCGCCCAAATTATTCAAACTTGAAGATAAATCTCGACTGAATTCAACATTTTGACAAATGTCAATAGCCTGTTGCAAAATATCTATGCTTCTTTGTAAATTATATTTTTGCTCTATATCTATTTCGGCTAAATTCCAATAAGCAGCACCTAAATTATTCAAAACTGCTAATTGTTTTTTTATGTTTTTTGTTTCGGTGCGAAATGGTAAAATAAGCTGATAAAGGGTGATAATAACTTGAAATTCATTAAAACTACATCCCCCTATAAAACCAAATATATTGAGACAAAGTTTCTCCATTAATTCTGCCAATATCTCTGCTCTTTCTGTTTGGTTTGCTAACTTTGCAAACTGCTGATTTACCCACTGTTGCAACACAAAGATAAAACGCTCGTCAAACTTGTGACGATATTCCTCAATTACTGACCAAATTATTTGTCTGTCACCATTAAAATTCCATTGTGCTTGCAGTAGCTCTCGTAAAATTTCTAAGTATTCCCCACTTTCTTCTTCAATATCGATATTTATATTAATTAAATTCTGTATGAATTGAGAGTTTGTTTCTTCTAATTCTTCCTGTATCTGCTTTCGTACAATCTCTAATTCCTGTTCTAATACTACAAGTAATAAATTTCTAGATATTTCTTGCAATTCTTCTAACCAACTATCTTGCCATTCTACCCCTAAATTGTCGCGTAACTTTTCTACTAATTCCCTTTCTATTCTTTGATTTTCCTTTTCACTGATTGCTTGTGCTGGAGAAAACAATAAATGTGGTACTGCATCTGGTCTATATAATAATAGGGGAGCATCTACTTCTACTACTTCACCACAATTGGGACAATCTACCTGATGTAGACTACCTTGCTGTAATCGTTGTAATAAATCCGGTTGCTGCGCGGCGTTAACGATTAACCAAATTTGTGCATCGAACTGATGGTAACAGCGAAGGCAGTTAAGTTTCTGTGATTTTGAGTAGCAATGTCGTGACATGGATTTCTAATCATATAGATGCATATTCGTAAATCGATTTTCAAGCTCAAATCGGTGTTCAAAAATTCAAAATAGCGGATAACGACGATAGAGAAAAGAAGATCGAAATTACAATAATTGGGAATATATAGAAAAACTTACCCTTACAGTCAATTGTGGTTCAATTTACATATTAACGCCCACAGTGTTGTTACTGAGACAGAGTAAGTACTTATATGCCCATGCTTACATCCCATAAATCCAATAATTAGTATTGTAAGTAATTAATTCTGTCTGATTACTTATGAGTAGCTAAATTTATACGAGTAGCTCGATTTATCTAATTTTGTACAAATAAACTATCCTATTCAAAAAAAATTTATTAGGGCTTGCTGAAAAAGTAATAAAAAAGTGAGATGGTGATTTATTAGTCATT
>JAHCMI010000055.1 GCA_019192545.1 Rivularia sp. MS3
TCTTTCAATTCACTTATCTAATTGTATTTTTAGCATACTAAGTACTGAAGAGCCACTTTAGCCAGCTTGGGCTTAAGTCATTACAATATTTTTGACAAAGGAAACCGTTACGCTCAAGTGCTTGCACAAGATACTCCCCGCAAGCTAGCGCTACTGGTAGGAATTAATTATCCAAACAACAATAATCTTAATAGCTTGAACGGATGCGTTAACGATGTAGATTTACAGCAGGAATTGTTAATTCACCGTTTTCAATTTAAAAAAAGCGATATTCTTCGATTAACAACTAAGGAATCCTTACAGCAGCAGCCAACTCGCAATCATATTTTAACTGCATTTGAAGAACACTTAATTAAACAAGCCAAACCTGGGGATGTAGTCGTATTTCATTTTTCAGGTCATGGTTATCGATTACTCGATCCTCATCCGATTCAGAATTGTGATAATCAACAATTCAATGATGATTATAACAGTACTTTTGTCCCGGTAGATGACACATTAAATGGTTCACCTCAAGACATTATGGGGCGTAGTTTGTTCTTATTAATCTCAGCATTGAAAACCAATAACGTCACCGTTGTTTTAGACAGTTGTTTCTCTGGTGGTGGTACTCGGGGAAATTATCAGGTTAGATCGGCAATTCGTAATAATATCAACACATTAGAACCCAGCCAAACAGAAATTGCTTATCAGGAAAGCTGGATGAAGCGATTAAAAATATCTGATTCGGAATTTACTCGTCGTCGCTGTAATGGTGTTGCAAAAGGAGTAATCTTGGCTGCTGCTCAACGAGATGAGGAAGCTTTGGATGCACCTTTTGACGGCTTTTATGCTGGTGCTTTTACTTATGCAATGACGCAATATTTGTGGCAGGAAACCGATAGCGTCAGAAATGCGATCGCTTATATTTCTCCGACAGTAAAATCAACAGGTGGCCATTCTCCCTTTGCAGACGGTAATCAAAACCAACCAGTATATTTTATTGATAACAAGCTGCTGTCAACAGATGCAGTTATTACCAAAGTCAAAGGAAATCAAGCTAATTTATGGTTGGGTGGATTGAATAATAAAAGTTTAGCAACCTTTAATAAAGATGCAACTTTCTCGATAGTAGATGCAACAGGAAAAACACGAGGTAAATTAAAGTTAGAATCCCGTGACGGATTGAAAGCTAAAGCTAAGTTAGTAGATAGTAAGGAAAATATAATTTCTCTAAAACCGGGGATGCTACTGCAAGAATCAAGTCGGGTGATACCAGCAGATTTACATTTAAGTGTTGGTTTAGATTCTTCTCTGGGAAATGAAATTAGTATTGCTGAAACAGAACTTTCCCAAATTTATAGAATAAAACCCGTACCTGCTTTGAAGGATAATATTTCATATCCCGCAGAGGTACAGTTAATTCTGAGTCGGATGACTGAGGAATATTTACAAATACTAAAGCAGCAAAAAGTAGAAAATATACCAGCAGTTGGCAGTATCGGTTTATTTACTCAAGGATTACAAATCGTCCCCCAATCTTTTGCTGAAAAACAAGAGTCAATTAAGACTGCTGTTTGTCGTTTAGAACCAAAATTAAAATCTTTTTTAGCAACTCGACTTGTGGAAATGACCTTAAATAAAAATTCGTCTAAATTAGACGTAGAAGTTTCCATGAACTTAGTCGAACAACCAAATCAACCTTTTGCTAAAATTTCGACATTAAAATCAATTTATCCTCAGACAAAATTACCTCTAAATAAATCATTCCAGTTTCAAATAAAAAATAATAGTTCCCATAGTCTTTATGTGATGATGCTATTAATAGATTCTACTGGAAGTTTAACGGTAATTCATCCTTACCCGTGGACGAACTTTAATAGAGGAATGCTACTAGCCTCAAACGATACTTTAATCATCGGTGAACCTAACAAGCCTAAATTACAAGCCGTAAAAAAAGGACTTGCACAAGCTTTAATAATTACCAGTCGTTCGAGTTTAGATAAAGCCGTACATGCATTAAAAAGAATCGAATCTGAATTAAAAACACAAAAAACAAATCAAAACAAATGCTTCGTTGACCAAACTAGAGGTGCTGAAGTAATAGAAGATTTAATTAATGATTTGAGTGGAGAGCGTAGCGGTAAAAATGCAAAAACTAGGGAGATAAAAACCTCTAACATTGCTACTGTTTCATTTAGCTTTGAAGTCGGTTAATAATTATCAATTATCAATTATCAGTTATTCACTAATTACGAATTACGAATTATACACACCCGCAGGGTGTAAATCATCAATTACCTATTACGAATTAATTATGTTTTATCGTTTAAAATATTTACTTGCAACCACAATAATGCTTTGTGTAACATTGCCCCCAAAAGTTGTGTTTTCTCAGTCAGAATTGACGAATGTAGAAAAAAATAACGCTTCTCAACAAAATTTACCCGTTAAACAAGAGCAACTGAGAAAGACAGCATTGCAACTATACCAAGCAGGCGAACAAAACTATCAGCAATCCAACTATCAAGAAGCATTAGAGAAGTTTCAACAAGCTTTACCAATTCTCCAACAAATCGGCGATCGCTCAGGAGAAGCTGCAACTCTAAATTATATTGGACAAATTTATTTTAATTTGAAACAGTATGCCAAAGCCTCAGAATTTTTAAACGCAGCTTTAACATCGAATTGGGGACGTATACGCAAACGAGTACCAGATTATGGTAGATTCCCCAAAGTAAAACCCGATGCTACAGCGAATCCTCTTCCTAACGAACCTTTCGTACATACTGCTGCTCCTGGTATAGGAGAGACTCTTCCGAGTGAATCCGAATCAAAACCAGCAACCGATGTTGGTATAGGCAATACCCTTCCTAGCGAATCTCCGTCACCATCTTTGTTTCAACAAGATTCTGTGAATGTGGGCAATACTCTTTCTATTCAGCCCCAAGCACAACCTTGTATATCTTGTTCGTATACGCCTATAGGTGACACTATATCAATCATCAATGAAAGCGACAAAAAAGAATTAAATGGAGCTATTAAAAATAATCTTGGTTTAGCTTACTTGTATCAAGGAAAGTATAATGAAGCAGAGGAATTAATCTATCAAGCTTTAGATTTTTTTAGAAAAATTAATCGTAAAATAGAACAAGGTAATACGCTGAATAATTTAGCAGAACTTTATCGTCATCGAAGTCAATATCCAAAATCATTAGAGTATTTAAATCAAGCAAAAGCAATTTTTACACGAAATAAAAATCAGCTTGGTATTGGAACTACTATGAATAATATTGGGTTAGTACATGATGAATTAGGTGAACATCATCAAGCACTAAAACACTATCAATACTCCTTAGCAATCCGCAGGAAAATCAAAGATAAACATGGTATTGGCACAAGTCTTCATAATATTGGATTCATACACGATAGATTAGAAGAATATGATACAGCACTTGAATTTTACCAACAAGCTTTAAAAGTTCATCATCAAGTGAATAACCGAGGAGCTAAAGCCTCAACTTTAAATAATATGGGTTTAATTCATAATAAACTCGGTCGAAATACTTTAGCTTTACAATATCTCAAACAATCCAAATATATTTTCCAAAAACTTAACTATCCGTCAAGTGAAGCCAACACCCTCGATAGCTTAGGAACAGTTTACAGAAGTCAGGGTGAATACAAGCAAGCTTCTGAAGCTTATCACAAAGCCTTAGCTATCAGTCACAAGATTGAAAATCGGACTTTAGAAAGAATTATCCTGAGTAATATTGGTGACTTATTAACAGAAAAAAAACAACCGGAATTAGCAATTGTTTTCTATAAGCAATCAGTTAAAATCACCGAAGAAATTAGAAAAGGTTTGCAAAGCCTTCCCTTAGAACAACAAAAATCTTATACTAAAACAGTCACAGATACCTATCGCAATCTTGCCAGCTTATTGTTAAAGCAAAATAGAATTCAAGAAGCACAGCAAGTTCTCGATTTACTCAAAGTACAAGAGGTAGAAGACTATCTTCATAATACCCGACAAACGAAAGCACAAAGATTAGAAAACTATCTGATTAACAGACCAGTCACTAATAAAAAAATCACAATATTACAACCCGAACTAAAAATTATTCAAAAATATCATCAACAATCAAAAACTGCAATTGAATTAGGACAAGAACTTTCTCAATTACAAGAAATACCAGAAAAAAAACGCACCAAGGTACAGCGAAAACGAATTTTTGAATTAGTTCTAATACAACAAGACTTAAACAAACAATTCAATCAATTCGCCAAACAAAAAGATATCCTGCATTTATTAGAAAAGCTGACCCCCGAAGCTCGAAATCAAATAGTAGATATAAAAAGTCTTGATGCTCTGCGGGATGATTTACGTCGTTTGAATGCAGTAATCATATATCCTTTAATTCTGGATAACCGTTTAGAATTAATTATTACCACTCCCGATTCTCCACCATTACGACGCACGGTTAATATTAAAAGCTCGGAGTTGAATCAAGAAATTATCAATTTCCGTCAAGCATTACAAAATCGTCATTCCGATATCAAAATCTCTGCAAAGCGACTTTACAACTTACTGATTAAACCTTTGGAACAAGACTTAAATCAAGCCAATCCCAAAACTATTATTTATGCCCCCGATGGTAAATTACGTTACATTCCTTTAGCCGCTCTCCACAATGGAAATCAATGGTTAATAGAACGTTACCAAGTCAACAACATCACCGCGAAATCTCTAACCGATTTTACAGCAGAACCCAAACCCTTAAAAAAAGTATTAGCGGGAGCCTTCGGAAAAGGTAAATACAACATAGAAATAGGACAGCGTATTTTTCCTTTTGCTCAATTACCTTTCACACTTCCAGAAGTCGAAAACCTTGCAAATATCGTACCCCAAACCAAAACATTAATTAACCACCAATTCAGTAAAAATGCGGTTTTAAGCAGCATGAACGAACACGATGTCCTTCATTTTGCTACTCATGCTGCATTTGTACCAGAAGATGCTTCACAGTCATTTATTCTATTTGGGAATGGAGAAAAAGCAACCATTACAGAAATTGGTAATTGGACGCTAAATAACGTTGACTTAGTGGTATTGAGTGCTTGTGAAACTGGTTTAGGAGGAAAATTAGGTAACGGTGAAGAAATTCTCGGCTTGGGATATCAATTTCAAAATCGAGGAGTCAGAGCAACTATCGCTTCTCTGTGGAGAGTATCAGATGGCGCTACAAAAACCCTTATGAGTGAGTTTTACAGTAATGCTTTGAAAAGTGATGTTACCAAATCAGAAGCCCTGCGACAAGCTCAGATAGCATTAATTAAAGATGATGGTTCAGCTGTTGGCGTGAATAACAGAAGTATTTTTAAAATTAGTCAAGACGATTCACCGCAGGTGAAAACTAAAAAATTCCAGCATCCTTATTATTGGGCACCTTTCATCTTAATTGGTAACGGCTTTTGAGACTTTAACCAAATTTGATATTACCCAAGCTCTCTTTTACAAGGGGGCTTTAGTAATTTTAATGCCTTGATATCAACAAATATTCCAGCAGCCATAGACTTACTTTTTACAAATTTTACATAAGTGTTTACTTCTCAAAGATATATCACCTCGGAAGCGATGAATGAATAATGAATCACTTCAACATTACATCTTACAAGGTTATCAAGAACAATGAATACTCAAAATATTCGCAGAACATCCGTTAAATTAGTCAAAAGTTTTCTCGTAGCAGCAACACTCCTGACTGCTTCTGCTGCACCCGCTTTAGCTGCACCTAAAGTTGAAATTCTCGGAGCGGGTTACGGTGGAAATGGTTGTCCTGATGGCTCTGCAAGCGTTACCGTTAGCCCCGATGGCCAAGAATTAACTCTTCTATTCGATAAGTTCATCGCCGAAGGTAATAATGTCAAACAGAGCCGTAAAAGCTGTAATTTATCAATTCCTATCAAAGTTCCTCAAGGCTTTCAAATCTCTCTCTACGATGCTGATTATCGCGGTTATGTTTCTCCTTACACCAAAGGAAGACTCAGAGCAGAATACTTCTTTGCCGGTCAACGCGGCCCAGTTTTTCAGAGAATATTCAACGGTGAAATCGACTATAACGTTCGCGATCGCCTAGCAACAGTTGCTAATGTCTGGTCTAAATGTGGTAAAAGCGAAAACATGCGAGTCAATGCAGCAATGTCTGCTCGCGGTCGGGGAATTGCCACAGTTGACTCTTTTGACCTAGCGCATCGTGGTTTGAAATATCACATAAAATATCGTGCTTGCAAATAGATAAACACAAGCTCGAATGGGCGTTGCAGGTTGAAAGTGTAAAGGGGTTTAGGCTTTCAGTATCCTTGTTTTGTCATGTTAAATATGTAAATTCTGCAACGCCTATTTTTTACCAGTCGGATTCACATCATTATTTTCTACCGGAACCGCGCACAATGTCTCTCATTTTTAACGCCACTTGCTACAACCGGTGGAACCCCGGCAACGCAGGGACACGCTGCGCTAACGCAAGAGTTTGAATCCTATTTACAATCTGTTACATAGCGCGGGTTCAATTACTCCCTTCCCGGCAGAAGATTACCGTTTGGGGTTGAGTCAGAGAGTGAGGGAGAAATTTTCATAGGAAATCTTAGAGCGGAATGGGAGTAAATGTAGACAAAACTTAGAATTAAAACCTTGAAACCCTTACTATGCTTAGATAAAGACTGTATTATCAATTAATTTGAACCATAAATAATTACTTTTAGATTTATTCCCTATTCCCTTTTTTCAGTATTTTTTAAGCATCCCTTTGTACGGATGAACCGTAAAAACAATTATCCCTGCTATTTCAGTATCAAAATTGTCATAGTTCGCTATTAGCAGAAAACTTTACGCTCACAGTTAATCGTATATTTAACCCAAACGAAAAGTTAATCTCACAGTTAACTGAGAGAATGCCGTTATTATGCGAATAGAAACTGACAAAGAATTTTGGACAAGACAACTTCAAGAATGGCGCAAACTAGTTAAACAGAGGGAATTAAACAAACTCAATTCCCGTAACAACTCGCTTGTCAATAATAATGCGACGAACAAACCTGTTTAATATCCGCTTCTTATCATCCGGTGTTCTAGTCTGCCAAAATTCGCGATCGCAAAACATTCGGGATAATTCTTCTCTTACCAACAAGCTGCGTGTCGTTACCTTTTTATTCAAGCTAAGAATACTAGCTATTTGTTCGTGAATGCCATCTTTAGCTTGTTCGACAAAGGGATTATCGGGTAACTTCTCTAACCCTGCTAAAGTTTCCCTAAGTTGCTTAACTTCTGCGGGTTCTTCTCGTTTCTCAGACTCTAAATTTACCATTCCGGCCAGTCTCGTAGCTTCTTTTACCAGTAAATCTGCAACTTGTTCGTCGAGATTATCGCTGCGAATCATTTCTTTGCGATCGCATCTTCCCAATGAAAAATAGCTGCATTGATAATAGTGGATTAATTTACCTCCCCTTTTAAGTTGTCCTGATGTACGAGTTAATGCTCCCCCACAGTTAGAGCATTTTAATAAGTTGGCGAAAGCATTGACTCTTTTACTACCAACCCAGCGATTGTTGGCATTAGAGCGAATAATTTTTTTAACTTGTTCGTGCTGCTCGCGGCTAATAATCCCTTCATGAGTATCCCAATTGCAATCCCATTTATCAAAATGATTTAGTTGCTTTCCCGATGGACTTTTGGTAGTTACGTTAAAAGGAGTTCCCCCAGCATTAACTGGATTAACTAAAAAATTCTTCAATCCTGATGGGGACCACTGTAAACTTCCCCAAGGATATCTTTTAAAAGTATTCTTCTTATTTGAAGAAAAATCAGCATTATCGAAATTCTCTCTATCAATGACGTGCTTGCGAGCTTGTTTACGACTTCGGGCTTCCACCTTACCAGGAGTGCCAAAGATTTTATTCAGAGTGTCGCAGGTTTTACGAACGCTACCACATTGATTAAATACTTCAAAAATAAATAAAGCTAACTCCCAGACTCGAAAACATCGATTACCTTCCAACAAACAAACGCACCAATTTTCATCTTTAACATAGCGATCGTTAACTACCTTCCATCCCAAAGGAGCAAACCTGTGACTTTTTCTTTGTGCCATTCGATGCTTGCGTTCGGCACTGACGCGACTAGATAACATTTTAATCTCAAATTTCGATGCTGCGAGCAAAATATCAACAGTTAATTCCCCACCCAAACTTTCAGTATCAATAGTTTGATCCAGAGCTATTAATTTAATCTTTTTACTCCGCAATACTTCCATTAAGGCGTAAAATAATTTTGAAGAACTGCCAATACGGTCAATTCTTGTTACCATTAGTTCGCTAACTCTATCCTTAGCCGCTACTTTTAAATCATCAATCAATTGTTGCAGCCCGTCGCGAACTTCAGTAGTACGACTCTGAATATCCCAATAAAAACGCACGCATCCGGAATTTTTGCCTCTTTCTAACTGCTTCTTGAGCGCATCTCTATCTTCTTGCTGCTCGATACTAGATACTCGGGCATAAAACCATCTTTCGTTCATAGAATTTTATTTTCTGTTTTTTGTTCTATAGAGAATATACTATGTCATTCCTAAATGCCGAAGAACCAACAGCGGTCGATTTAGTAACTGACTTTGGGGTTAACATACTATGGCATCCATCTTTGGGAATGGAGTTGGGTACCGAATTACAAACGATGTTGTGGGAATGTCTATTAGGTAAAAAACCTTTGGACATTCTCGTGTTTGAAGGTACCGTAATTAATGGCCCCAACGGTACCGGGGAATGGAATCGTTTCGCCGATCGCCCTATGAAAGATTGGTTGAGCGATTTGGCTCAAGTCGCCAATTTTGTTGTAGCGGTAGGTGACTGCGCCTGTTGGGGAGGAATTCCCTCGATGGCACCAAATCCCAGTGAATCAATAGGGCTGCAATATCTTAGAAGAGAAGAAGGCGGGTTTTTAGGTAAAGATTTTCGAGCGAAGTCTGGTTTACCCGTTATCAATATACCTGGCTGCCCGGCCCATCCGGACTGGATTACTCAAATATTAGTCGCCATTGCAACAGGTAGAATCGGCGATATTGTTCTTGATGATTTGCATCGTCCCCAAACCTTCTTTAATACCTTTACTCAGACTGGTTGTACAAGAATTATTCACTTATTCAACTCGAACTATTGCTGGACAAAATTTGTAGAAGTTTTGAATAATATTTGATTAATAGTTTACTAATTAAATTTATCTTCACAAATATAAATGTAGTTAAAAGCCCGATTTTTATTAACAACTTTGATTGCAAATTAGTTTACTAATTATTTACTAAATTCATATTTAATAGAAATGAATTAAAATAAATTTAAATAATAGTAAGTATATCTACATATCATTGACTAAGCTTGCAAACTAAATAAATCTAATAACAAAAAAATGACCATCATACGAGGTCACTTAGCTATATACATTTACAATTTATTCGCTTTTACTTAGATACAACAGATAAGCGCAATCTACTATTTTCTGATTCTAATTCAGCTATTCTTTCTGTAGCTAATCGTAATTTATCTTTTAACTGTTCTACCTCATTCATTTCTTCAAATGCTTGATTAAAAGCTTTTTTTCTGTTTTCTAGCCCAAACCATTTTTGATAAACGTTAGTATGCATTTCAACAGAATGACCTAAGTTGTCAGCAGCAGCTTTAATAGGAATTCCTTGTAAATGAGCTCTAATTGCACAAGCATGACGTAAGTCGTATGGAGTAAATGGAATACCTACTATCCTAAAATTTCTAGAAATTAAATCTATTTTTCTTCGCTGTTTTTCATTGTTACCATCACAGAAAAAATCTTTTTTAACCCAGTCAATAAGTGATTTGTTTTTTAAATCAAAAAGCTCAATCCATTCAGGTACAAAAGGAAAAACTTCCCTATAACCTGTTTTATTATCACTTCCTACTTTAAAAGTGCTATTTGTATTCTCAGAAGAAATTAACCAATATAAATTCGAGTCATTGATTATCTCTCTAGGTCTTAATCCGTATACAGCCATTAAACCATAAAAAAATTTATATATCTTCCATCTGTCTTTTCTAGCTTGCTCAATAAATTTAGCTGATTCGTAATGTTTTCTAAATTCCGCAGCATAAACTTGTATTTCGCTATCGGTGGGTATATATCTTTGCTTAACTTGTTTTTCTAGAAATAAATCAGAAAAATCAATAGATATATCTAATAAGTTACAAACAACAGACGCTACAGAAATTGCCTTGATTCTAGTGGAGTAGGTATCGGCTTTTAAAATTAACTGTTTAAAATTATCTTTGTTAATTGATAAATCACTTAAAAATCTTTGTCTGTATACTTTTTTATGTCCTTGTATGGTGCCTATACTTTTACGAGTTTTTTTGCGATTCTGAAAATAAAGTTTTTCAAATATTTCGTAGAATTCTCTAAAAGTGATTTCTTGATTTCTTTTTGTATTAACTCCCAGATACTTATCTGTCCAGGTAAAAGTCTGACGAGCAATCAACTTACCGAGAGTATAAGCTTCTTCTTCAGCAGTTTTTAAACCATCAAAATTTGCTGGAATCCTTAAGCTTATAGTGTATTGTTTTCGACTTCTACCTTGTCTGTGAGTATCATCAGGTTTTAAAGGGAGAGTAGCTCTAAGCTGTATTCCTCCTCGAATAGAGACTAAGCTAACCTTAGTTTTAGCAGACTTGAGCCGGGAATTGATTTGAGCTAATTCTTGGTTAAACTTCATCTCAAAGTGTTTCTTAGTAGCATTTGTTATTTCTTTCATTCCTCTATAAGAACCATCAGAAGTAGTAGGAACTTCAAAATCAGCAAAAACTTTATCTTGAATATCTTCCATTCTTTTACTAACTGTTTACTAGATTAATTAATGTTTTATTTGAACTATTAGTCCTAAAAACAAGTTCATAGTAAACATTCTACGGGTAAATAGCACCGTAGATTAAATGAATAAACAAGAAATATCCACTTTGCCTATAAAGCATCCACCACAGAATTTGCTCAACGAAAAGGATGCTTATTTTACGATATCGGCTGTCGCGGCCCGATGACACATTCTTCCTGCAATCGCATCTTGTGGAATAGAGTCTCATCAAAAACCCGCGCCGGAGTTCCTTGTCTGGGCTGTACCGAACCAGAATTTCCCTTCTACGATTTAAAACCGGGAACAGTATTTAAGACGCAAACGGTATTAGGCGTTCCCAAAGATTTACCAACCGGAGTCAACAAAAAAGATTATGCCGTTTTAACAATGGCAGCAAAAGATTCAATGCCAGCTTGGGCAGAAGAAGACTTTTTTACGGTGTAATGGGAATTGAGGATTGGGCATAGGGCATTGGAAGATAGATAATTATCAACTCATAACTACTAACAACTAACCACTAACAACTAACAACTAACTATGGTTCAAACATTAGACATTTCACCCCTCGGAAGAGTCGAGGGGGATTTAGATGTACGAGTTGATATTGATGACGGGCAAGTCGTCAACGCTTGGACTCATGCAGAATTATTTCGCGGTTTTGAAGTTATTCTCAAAGGTAAAGATCCACAGGCTGGATTAATTGTCACACCTCGTGTATGCGGTATTTGCGGTGCTTCCCATTTAACAAGTGCGGCTTGGGCTTTAGATACCGCTTGGAAAACCGAAGTTCCTCGAAATGCGATTTTAGCGAGAAATATCGGTCAAATTGTCGAGACTATACAAAGTATTCCTCGCTATTTCTATGGACTGTTTGCAATTGACTTAACAAATAAAAAGTATCAGCACAGTCATTTTTATCAAGAAGCTTGTCGCCGTTTCGCTCCTTTTACAGGTAAATCTTATGAAATTGGGGTAACTGTTTCTAGTAAGCCGGTGGAAATTTACGCTTTATTCGGCGGACAATGGCCCCATAGCAGTTATATGGTGATAATTAGCTGAATTGTTTGTATTTTAGGGCTTTTGAGATAAATTAATTATTATTCCTTCATTTTCCCCTAAATTAAGAGATGGTGGACAAAAAACAGAAACGCTAAAGACGCTCAAGAAAGAATATAGAGAGATTTTTCAAGCAAAATAGGATTAATTAAAAGTCATTTGATTTTCTAAATTATTACCTAATTTTTCCCTAAAGCAACTTGATGGGTTAAGTAAGTCGGCAGAAAAAAACAGAACTATATAACAAAATGTAAATTAGCCTTAAACCCTTATTCCCACTGCCGACTGCCGACTGCCTTGCCCTAATTACAATTTTCAACGCCAACCTACTTACTTTACTTGATGGAAAATTTTCAATAAATTCTAACGGCTAAGAGTAAATGCCCAAATCGTAAAACAAATAGAAACCGCAAATCCTACTGCGATCGCTAATAAACGATTTCTAGATTTTGTCGAATCTCTAACACTTAAAAGTAAACTTACAGATAAAGGAATCAAAATTCCTAGTTCAATAAAGATATTTCGATAGAAGAAATAGTTATCTAATTGAATTCGTCCGGCACTGGGTAATAATCCAAAAGGAAGTTTAAATGGGTGCAAGCTGAATGGATAAAGTAATGGCAGAGCAGAAACTCCGGTTAGCAAATCAAGTAACAGATGAGACATACCGATTAAAACTACCTGCAAACTTCTAAATTTTAAACTTTTTCCTCGTATACCCAATAACCAAAGCCCTAATATTGTAAAACCGGGCATCAAAATTCCTCCTAGCAAAGAATGAGAAATTCTTAAGGTTTGATTAGCTTCTTGTATTCTTAATGCACGCACAAGGTAATCAATATCCGGCATTGAAGCAATTACCAGCAGCCAAATTAGCCATATCCAATTTATATGGCTACTTTTTTGCGACTGCTGAGTTACTGCATAAGTAGTTAATCCTGCCAAACTATGACCAATAAATGATGACATCTAAAATATTCCTCAATGAGGCTTTGATTTACAAGTTTATGCAATTATATTTATAAATCATGTTTAAACAGTATTTTTACGGTTAATGTTGTATATCTATATATATTTTTCGTAGATTGAGTAAATCAAAGCTGGCAATTATTAGCAATGTATATTTATATTCTTTGTTTAAAAATAAAAAGCCGGGTTTTTCTGCATATAAATACTTGAATTAGATTATTTAGGTTTTCATAGCTACCTTTATAACTTAACAACAGCATACCGAAGCACTTCCAAAACTTAAGTCGGATTGCAGCCGTATAAACCTGCTCCCCAAGCCGCATTTTGTTCGACTACAGCCCAACCCCTCCCTTTAATTACACCTACATCGATTACTGTTGCCGAAGGAATTTCTACTCTGTTGTCGGATAATATAGCAACACGCCACAGAATTTGGGAATCTTCGCTGTAACGTGGAGTTAGGATTAATGTTGGCATTTGAGAAGTGCGATAGTTTAAATCATAAATATTTTTATAAATTGAAATTATTTTTTAGATTATATTTACACTTATAATTACTCATCTATATATTTTAATCGCGATTTATTTGAATATCCGGTTTAATTTCGTTATTCGATATCTCAAACGCAAACCCTATATTATTATAAAGTGCGTGCTTGGCTGATTTTGACGGGAACCTATATCCCCGCATTTTCTCTTGAATGCGTTTCTTCTCAAACTGCCGCAATAGTTGTAAAAAAATATTTCTTTCTTCTTTTAAATTATCCATCGCTTGATTAAGGCGATCGCTAACTCTTTTGGAATCTTTTGGAATGTCAGAATTGAAACCAAACCGATTGCTGTAACGTGCATAGGTAAATTGAAATTCTTGCTTGGTAAGCCAACAATAGCTGTTAATACATGAGCGAAAAGCAGAGTGCCGATTTTTAAAGGATAAGTCGATTTTGCGAACTTTTCGTGCATATGTTTGAAAGCTCATTTGTTATGTGCGTGGATACCCGAATGAAAAACAATTATCGTAGTAAGTCTTCTTTAAATAGGCTAAATCAGTCTCCCAATCTTGAATTGCTTTTCCAAAACTACGTCTGTTGCGTCGTTTGGCGTTGCGAGTAAATGCAGCAATAGAATCAACCATTTTTTGCAATCTTTTAGCGCTTTTGGGTTCTCCCCATTCACTTAAATAAGCGGCGTTATCAATTTGCGATAGTGGAAGCAAGAAGACAGCATCGAGAATTTGCTGACGTTTGCTCTGCGATAAACCACTCTTACCTACTTTGTACCCGTAATGTTTGAGTAGCCCTTGCTCGTATTTAAAAACATCATTCGATAAATTATCAGAACCAAGATTGGCTATTGTTGTTGGATATGAAAATTGTGTTTCTTGCAAAGCCGTTAATTTAGTCGCGATACGTTTACGTAAATCGAGGGCTTTTTTACGAGAACGAAATTCTAACTCGTCATGAATCTGATTCAAAACTTCTACATTATCCCATTTTGAAGCAGCAATTGTTTCAAGTTCATTAGTACGATATTTTAAATAAGGACGTTGTTTAACGTGATTGTCCTTATTCTTTGGTTCGGGTTTAGGTAAGGGAGTTTGTATAGGGCTTGCTTTCACCTCGATATTAACTAGTGGTGGTTTTACTACCTCTTGGCAAGTCACCTGCTCATAATCATTTTGGATAACTTCAGAAGACGGAAATTGTAATGTAGGAGTTAGTTTCGTCTCAACTTCGGGTGTTGTTATCACCTCATCAGAAGTCACATGCTGAGAATTAGCTTGGTTTACAGAAATAATTTTAATATTCTGCATACGCTTAAGCGCAAAGCTTCTTTTAGCGTTTCTTAGATGGCAGTAACTTTCTAAGCATAAAGTTTGTTTAAATGTCTTGAAGTTGATTGGGGTAACAGTGCGATCGCTCTTCTCACCGTTTTTTGTCTCATAGCTAAATCGTACTTTCTGACTACTTTGAATTGCCCATTCGAGCAATTCGATTTGTGGCTTAACTAACTCAGTTTCTACTTTAATTGCTGCTGAATTAGGAAATGTTTGTGGAGGTGCGCTGCGTACAGAAGGTAATGAATTACTGGATTTTCTTTCTTGAAATTGTGGAGGTGATTGATATACAGCCTTTGGAGCATGAAATGCCGTTTGCTCTGCGGCTTGAGCAATATATCTATTGATAATACTTACAGCATAAGAGCCTACTACTGCCATAGTCAGAAATGCCCAAAAAAGGCGAGCAGTTAGCAACACCCCAAAAACTTGTAAATGCAAAAGTGGATTAAATATCTGAACAAAACTTTGCTGTAGAAAGCTCCATTCAATTGAGATAAATAAAATTCCATTCCCCAGGTACCCCAAACCCCAGAGAACAGTAAATAAAAATTTCAACAGTTTCATAATTGTTTTATAATGCGGGCTGTTTACCGTAATTTCAACACGTTGCTATGTTCTAATTTACGGAAGCATATATTGGACTCGATGTTCCCTATGAAGTTGTACGCATTATTACTGTATAAGTCAAGATGCAATTTATAATTTATTTACTTAAATTTACTTGAAGGCGATCGCTCTTGTTAAAAAGGCTTAACAACCTTGGTTAGTTAGATACGCCAAGGTTGTTATGCTATGCCGTTAATCACCAGTTATATCCAAATAACACATTCTCATTGTGCCGCATGTATCAGGATGAGAGCAGGTTTCACAAATGTTATAACGCATCCACATTTTACTCATTTCATCAAGTTCTGAGTCTTTATTAGAAGGTTTTTTCTCAGAATCTTCTAACGCTGCTTTACTAAATAGATTAATAAATAATCCTTTGGTTGTTTCATAGCTTTGGGTATCAAGATGAACTGCTGCAACTAGCGCTTCAAATGTTTCTCCTAAAACTGAAGATTGTGTATAAATGCCTTGTTTTTGCTCTCCTATCCCAAAGCGAATAAATGGTGTAATTCCAATCTCTTGAAACATATTTCCCAAATTTTCTCGTTTTTCTAGATCGCTCTTCTTGTTTGTGATAGACTCGCGACTATCGTAACCCTTATTAATAAGCATCTCAACTAAGATTGCTTTTAAAACCGCGTCTCCAAGAATGCGGAAAACTTCTTGGTCTTCACAGTTTTGATTCTGTTGCTTTTGTTCTAGCGCAAATGCTTTACGAGTCAACGCTTGAACAAGTAAATCTTTGTTTTTGAAGGTATAACCCAAACGCTGCTCAACAGATGAAATATGTTCTGCTTTCATTATCTAATTTGATATTTTTTCCAATACGTCAGTAGCATTGGAATACCAAACATAGTCAGCAGGTATCTCCGCTATCAAGGGAAATAATTGCCAACTATAGATAACCGTCTCAAGCGCACTATTTCTAAGCTTTAAACTATTGAATAGCCAATATTCTGAACTAACATTTACCTTAAATGAAATCTTTCATTTAGGATAAACGCTAAACCAAGATATTAAATACGCATCAATCTAAAAATTAAAGATAGTACGCTTGAGACGAACATCTAGAGTTGATATTCGTTGCATGAGTAAATATAATCACAGTCAATTATTATTGTCAAGCGTTGATTTTATAAATAGGCTTTAGTGCCATGTTGGTTTCGATAGGGTGTTGGGTTACTCGAAGAAATTGCTCCGCTTACACTTTGTTCAACCCAACCTACGAAATTAAGCTAGGAATACGCTTCAATTTATCAAGTATTATTATCGTAACAGTGTTGGGTTGCTACCAAGTTTCAACTTCTCAACTTCTAACCGCAATCTTTCATTCTCCATCTTCAGCGCTAAAATCTGATTTTTCTGCAATTCAATCAGCGATTTTTGACCAATCACTTCCCCGAAGGCTTTTTTACGATTTTCTATTCCAAACCACCTTTGATAAGTCTTGGTATGTTCGTCTACGGTATGCCCTAGATTATCTGCTGCGGCTTTGATGGGTATTCCTTGTAAATGAGAACGAATTGCACAAGCATGACGTAGATCGTAGGGTTGAAATTCAACTCCAACTTTTCTAAACCATCTGGATATATCTCTTCTCATCCAGTTAATGTTTTGCACGGATGTAATTTTTGAAATTTTTTTATCTAATATTGTTAGTGCTTGGGGATTTTTTAAGTTAAATAATTCTATCCATTCGGGTACGAAGGGAATCACTTCGCGATATCCGGTTTTAGTATTTTTATCAACTTTCCAGGTAGAATCAATATTTTGCTCGGATATCCACCAGTTAATATCAGGTTTGACAAATAATTCCCTCGGACGTAATCCAAAGGTTGCCAACATTCCGTATACCCAGCGCCACATTTCCCAGGTTTCGGTTGCATCAGATATATTTGTATTTTTCCGATTTAAGGCAAATTTTGCAAATAGCTGATAAGAATGAATGATTTTATCGTCGTCGGGAATTTCTCGGTATTTAGGAGTTACTTTATCTCGCTTTATATCCAGGGTGAATCCTAAATTGAAGGTTTTGATAAATACGGAAGATACGGCGAGTAATTCATTTTTTTTATTTCCTTTTGTTTGATTAATGACTGATTCAAAATTGCTTTTGGTTGCCAAATCAGTTAATGAAAAATTTCTTTTAATTACCGATATGTAATTAGCAAAGGTATTCTGACTTGTTATATTTTTTTGACGTGTTTGATAATAAGTCTTTTCAAATTTCTCTAATAATTCACCAATAGTTTTTATCTTTTGCTGCTCTTGAATATTTGCTCTAAACTTTATTCCTAAATACTTTTCATTCCATACAAAAGTATGACGAGCAATTAATTTACCTAACTCGTAACTTTCTTCTATAGCGGTTTTTAATCCTTCTAAATTTGCTGGAATACCTAAAGATAAATCGTATTGCTTTTTACTTTTACCCGAACGATGATAGTCATCTGGTTTTAAAGGAAGAGTTGCTCGCAACTGTAGAGAATTCCCGGTTTGTTTGATGCTAACTCTAACTCTATCCCTTTTCAAATTAGAATTTGCTTCAGCTAACTTTTTGTCAAAGACTTCTTGATATTGTAATTCTGTTGCTTTAATTTTCGCCATCGTTCCCCTATAGCTACCGTCTGTGGTGTTTTGCGGTTCAAAATCGGCAAATATATTTGGGGAAAAGTTGGTTTCTGATGTAGATGCGCGATTTTCAAAGCGATCGCAAAAGGTATCGTAACTATCTTGTTGATGATTTTGTCCGCTCATTCCCTAAATATTCTCTTATTTATAAGCTTAATTATCGACAAAAAGTGTTCGTGAATATCATTCAAAATCTTATATAAGGTTATTTACGAACATTTTTTAGCATACCACTAGTTGTTATAGCAGTTATATGGTGCCTGGTGGCGTAATGTGCGCTCCCACCTTAACCGACGTAACCCGCGCTTGGTCGATTCTGGAATATTTTCGGACTAATTGGCTCGAACCAGTTTGGTTGGGTTGTTCTTTGGAAAGATACGAAGAAATTCAAACCTATGAGGATTTTCTAAATTGGCTGGATGAAAGTCCAAATCATGCTAATTCTGACTTGGGTTTTTATTGGCGCATGGGTTTGGATATCGGCTTGCATAAATATGGTCAGGGTTTGGGCAAATATATTTCTTGGGGATATTTACCTCACGAAGTAAAATATCAGCATCCCACGGTTGAAGGTAGAAATGCCGCTCTCATCATGAAAAGCGGAGTATACGACAGCTTCACGGATACTCACGTGCCGATGAATCATGGTTTTGTCCGCGAAAACACTTCCCACTCTTGGTATAACGAAGGTACGGGAGACATTCATCCTTACGACCGCAATACCCGACCGACTCAAAACAACGTTAAGGATTTTGATAATGAGTATTCTTGGGGAACAGCAGTAACTCATGTAGATTACGGACGTTTAGAAGCTGGCCCCTTAGCTCGTCAATTGGTAGCAGGTGGTACTCACGGCGAAACTTGGCAGCATTATGATGGCTTTATCCTCGATGCTTTCAAACAAATGGGTGGCCCTAGTATCCATATCCGTCAATTAGCAAGAGTCCACGAAGTTGTTAAGCTTTACCGTCAAGCCGAACGTTGTTTGCGAGAATTTCGCTTAAACGATGATTGGTATATCAAGCCAAAAGAACAAGACGGACGCGGTTGGGGTGCTACCGAAGCATCGAGGGGAGCTTTATGTCACTGGATAGATATTGAAGGTGGCAAAATTAAAAATTATCAAATTATGGCTCCTTCAACTTGGAATATAGGGCCTCGCGACGGTGAAGGAAAACGCGGCCCCATTGAAGAAGCTTTAATCGGTACCCCTATTTTTGACTCAACAGATCCAGTAGAAATAGGTCATGTAGCTCGTTCGTTCGATTCTTGTTTGGTATGTACCGTCCACGCTCACGATGCAAAAACGGGTGAAGAATTAGCGCGTTTTCGGACAGCTTGAAAATTAGTAGCGAGTAGCAAGTAGAGAGTAGCAAGTTAAGAATTATCTCCCACATTCTGCATTCCCTACTTTCTATCTAAATACAATTCACAAAAAAAATAATCTATGTCCAAAGACTTACACGAACATCTTCCTAATCTTCCTTCTGAAGTCCTTCAAGAGTTTACTCAGTGGTGCGTGACTCAACATGCAAGAGAAGCGGGATACGAATTTACTCCCAATGAAACAAAACTCGAAAACTTGTCTACAGCAGATTATATTCCAGAAATTGTCGGTCAATTTATGGATACAACAAGAAAGGATATTAGAACTGGATTAGTAGCAACATTTGCCGGAAAGAAAGCTGATAATCATTCCTTATCTGGTTTAGCCGCGATGGTTGATTTTGTTTCGCTTTATGTTAAGCATTTGTTTCCTAGTGAAGGAAATGATGAAACACAAGCCGAAGAGTTGTTAAATAAAGCTTCTGAAGAGCAGTTTAATAAACTTGCTCAAATTGCTCAAGAACATAACGTCAGTTTATCAGTATAAATACATAAATTTTCGACACAAAGAATTATTAACCTGGCTTTTGTTGCAAAATCCAGGTTTTTTTGTTGAGTCAGTATCTTTAACGAATTAATAAGAAAATATTAAATTAATTTAGTCATTATCCACAGCTGTATGTATTGATTAGTTCGTGTTAAAAGTAGCGAAAAAATTTTTTGATTGAATTATTGTTAATTTAATTTGAATTGATGAAACCTTTGCTATCAATGGATTATAAGTGTTTCTGCTGCGAGCTTACGATTTTCTTCTCAAGTAAATTAAACGGGGAATGCTGTTCGTGGAACTACTATAGGTAAATCTTTAAACTTTTATTAAAACGTTGACTATTTACACTTGAGTCAGTTAAAACCAATTAAGAAATCATCACATTGTATTTGTTCTGATTGAATCTAATGTTGTCGGACAGTTTATTCTCTGGCGGCATAGAAAATTAACAGTTATGTCGCTTCTTGAAGCAAGAATAATTCCTTCAAAGAAGATAAATATTATCCTGCAAATGCTTGTAGTTGATAGCGTTTGAACTGGGTGTAATGCTAGTGCTGCATTTACCTTAATTTTGGTATATCTACTTTTCAATTTTTGCCCAACAATTTCAGCAATTTATTGACGGAGAATCAATTAAAATGTCTAATTTAATTCAAAACGTAATAGACACTCAGGAAAAAAATCATTTACGTACCTTTATCGATCTATTACGTCAATCAGAAAAGCGTTATCTACTTCGTAACGATATTTTGATTGCGTTTTATAAGTATTGCGATACTAACGAAGATAATAAGGATTTGTATCGCGACTCAGTTTTAGCTAAGTTAATCTACTCAATTCAAGAGATTATTCTAGATAAGGAAAGTCTTTACTTAGTCGTTCGTCCAAAAATTGCCACTCAGGAAGCTTATCGTTTGTTGGATGATATGACGATAGAATCTATAAGTATTGATGAGTTATTAAATTTACGAGATAAACTGGTTGATTCTAGTCTTTCTCAAGATGAGGAAGTATTGAAAATTGATTTTCAGCCTTTTTATAATTCCTCTGTTAGCCTGCCTTCTGCGAAAAAAATCGGCAATGGTGTTGATTACCTAAATCGCTATTTATCTAACAAACTATTTGATGATAATTGCGGCACTTGGCAAGAGTCTTTGTTTAACTTTCTGAAGCTGCACAAATATAAAGGTCAACAGTTATTAATTAACGAACGCATCAAAAGTAAATCTCAGCTATCTGAAAAGGTAAAACGAGTCATTGACCTTTTAGAAAAATATCCCGATCGCACTTCCTACGAAAACTTTCGCTTTGAATTACGCAGTTTCGGTTTTGAACCTGGTTGGGGAAATACGGCACAAAGAGCCAGAGAAACTTTAGAATTACTTGACCAGTTGATTGATTCGGCCGACCATGAAATCTTAGAAAAATTCATGTCCCGAATTCCTTTGATTTTCAATGTTTTAGTAACTTCTCCCCACGGATGGTTCGGACAAGAAGGTGTTTTAGGAAGGCCCGATACTGGCGGACAAGTAGTTTATGTCCTCGATCAAGTAAAGGAATTAGAAAAACAAATTCAGGAAAATGCCAGACTTGGGGGACTTGATGTACTCGGTAAAATCGAACCTAAAATAATTGTACTTACACGTTTGATTCCTAATAGCGAAGATACCAACTGCAATCAGCGCTTGGAAAAAATATACGGTTCAAATAACTGCTGGATTTTACGGGTTCCCTTCCGCGAATCTCAACCTGAAATTACCCAAAATTGGATTTCCCGTTTTGAAATTTATCCTTATTTAGAAAGCTTTGCTACTGATTCCGAACGCGAACTTTTAGCGGAGTTTGAAGGTAAGCCAGATTTAATTATTGGGAATTATACTGACGGTAATTTAGTAGCATTTTTGTTGTCGCGGCGGTTGAATGTAACTCAATGCGTTATCGCTCATGCCTTAGAAAAATCAAAGTATGTTTTCAGCGATATTAATTGGCAAGACCTCGAACAACAGTACCATTTTTCACTTCAGTTTACTGCCGATTTAATTGCCATGAATGCCGCTAATTTCGTTGTTAGCAGCACTTATCAAGAAATAATCGGTACCGAGCATACCCTCGGGCAGTACGAGTCTTACCAATCTTTCACCATGCCAAAACTCTACCATGTAGTTAGCGGCATCGATTTAAAAAATCCTAAATTTAATGTTGTTCCCCCCGGTGTTAATGAAAACGTTTATTTTCCTTACACCAAAATTGAAGATAGATTGCTAAATAACCGGGAAAGACTGGAAGATTTATTATTTACTTTGGAAGATTCTACTCAAGTTTTTGGTAAACTTGCCGACATCAGCAAGCGTCCTATCTTCTCGATGGCACGATTGGATAAAATCAAAAATCTTACAGGTTTAGCCGAGTGTTTTGGAAAAAGTAAAGAACTTCAACAGCAGTGTAATTTGATTTTAGTGGCTGGGAAACTTCGTACAGAAGATTCTACAGACAGCGAAGAAATCAACCAAATTGAAAAACTTTACCAAATCATCGACAAGTACAACTTACAAGGTAAAATCCGCTGGTTGGGAGTGCGGCTATCAAAAACCGACTCTGGAGAAATTTATCGGATAATCGGCGATCGCCAAGGTATTTTTGTTCAACCAGCGTTGTTTGAAGCTTTCGGTTTAACTGTACTCGAAGCAATGATTAGCGGACTTCCTACCTTTGCAACTCGCTTCGGCGGACCTTTGGAAATTATCCAAGACAAAGTCAATGGATTTTATATAAATCCCACGAATCACCAGGAAATGGCGCAAACGATTTTAGAATTTCTCAGCAAATGCGATTTTAACCCCAACACCTGGAATGATTTTTCTCAAAAAGGTATCGAGCGAATTTACGATAACTATACCTGGAAGATTCACAGCAACCGCTTGTTATCCCTAGCAAAAACCTACAGCTTGTACAATTATGCTTCTGGAGACAACCGCGAAGACATGTTACGCTATGTCGAATCTTTATTCCACCTACTTTACAAACCCCGCGCTAAGGCTTTATTAGAGCAACATACCACCAGCGTTGGTTAATAAATCGGTTTTCATCGCTTCCCCTCTGCCTTTATAAGGCGGGGTGAGGTTAATCTATATTACCGATTACTCTAACTTATGCTTTTTCTTAAGGCAGAGCCTTTATATCAATTCCGGTTGCACCAGAATGATATAGCGTTTCCTAATCTATTGAAGTACACCTCAAAACCTCACCCCCAACCCCTCTCCAAATTATTGGAGAGGGGAGATAAAGCACAGCTTTATCGGGGGTGAGGTCATTTTTGGACCTCAGTTGCTGTAGGAATGCTATAAAAAACCACAGAGTACGCACAGTGAGAATAAGAGAGAAAAAATTTAAATAATTCCGATATAAACGGAAAAGATATCAAGCGTTTCATCTCGCGGTTAAACCCCCAAGATAAAAACCAACGAACAATAAATAATTTAATATCACCAATCACCTATTACCAATCACCAATTACCATTATATTTTTGATACATATTTTTCGTAAATCTGCATACTAAAATAAAATTTATGTATGCTAATAAAAATATTAATTTATTTTTTTCTTCTAAAACATAAAAATATTGCTCGAAAATATGTAGAATAGGAAAACAAACAAAATCTCTGAATTCGATAATCTAGTTTCTTAAGAATTCTTCGTAGAATTTTGTAGAAGTTAGCCTATATATCTTTTAAAGCTGTAGTGATTAAAGTATGAATCCATATCCGATGTAATTATCGTATCACGACAATACTTACCTACCCTTCTGAGTGCAATTAAAGAATGATTGTAGATGACCAACGACCACAACAAACTAACAATTATTGGTTGCGGAAATCTTAACCGCAATGATGATGCCGTAGGCGTAATTGTAGCCCAACGCCTACAGCAGTATCTTGCAACATATCCTCATCCCCATGTGAAAGTTTACGACTGCGGCACCGCAGGGATGGAAGTCATGTTCAAAGCAAGAGGTAGCAAGCACCTAATAATTATTGATGCGAGTTCGACAAATTCCGAACCAGGTGCTGTATTTAAACTTCCAGGGACAGAATTAGAAGCTTTACCAGAACCTAGTTATAACTTGCATGATTTTCGCTGGGACAATGCAATAGCTGCTGGAAAACAAATCTTTAAAGATGATTTTCCTCCTGTCGTCACCGTTTATTTAATTGAAGCAGCAAATCTTGATTTCGGCTGGGAATTAAGCTATGCCGTACAGCGTTCTGCTGCAAAGGTGTTTGAACAAATTAAGGCAGTCATCAGAAACAATGCAGAATATGGCGAAACGGTTTTAAGCTGAGTCTTCCTGATAAACAGATAGTTCATCTACTCTCATTTCAAAAGGCATACCTTCACTGCTCGGAGGGCAAACACGAATCTTAGCGTTACTAGCAACATTATTTAGTAATGATGCCATCGGTACCATTTTCTGTAAAATCCGCCAGTTGGTTACTTGATCTGGACATTCAATTACCAAAGTCATTGCAGAGGTGTGGGTAGTAACATACCATCGACAAGCAGATAACAAGTCTTTAATTTTGCGATCGCAATTTTCGTAAAAGAACTTGCTTAGAGATTTTTCTAACTGCTGACGCAATATAATATCAGCCACGGATGGTTGAAACGGACCCAAATCATCATTCTGAAAGAAATACTTGTTGTTCATTTGTTCTAGTGTCTATTGATTCTTTCAAACTCAAATCACGATACCACAAACCAAATATTGAATTGTAGCTAAATATTCTATATTTTTTGTTTTCATAAAATACTGTCATACAGACAATAATAATTACCAAAAAATTAGCTAAATATATATTTAGCCAAAGAATATTTACTTACAACCGAATATTTCTGTACTGAATAGTTCCTCAACTATTATAATCATATACAATCAATAAAGTGAGTATATGATATAAAAAAACATTTGTTTAACGAATAGATAACCTATTGTTTTACCCTCAATTACCAACATTTAACTTAATCCTTACCTTTACATAAATAAAGATTCTATTTTAGACATAGTTGATGATAGAAGCATTATTAATTGTTTTTTGTTCATTGATTAAAAGACAGAAATCAATAGGTGTAATGGATAAACTATTGCAGAAACTTAGCTAACAAAAATTACCAAACCAGCAACCCAATATGAAATGATTAAGGGCTGGCATATAGTCTGGTAGATGAAAATATTACTACTACGGGCAAGTTATAAAATTTCAATTGCCGCTAATCATTCCCTGATAATGGAATTTACCGGTGATGTTGTCTTTAGAAATTGCTCGATAGTTCAAACACACTTTACCATGTAAGCTCAGATCGACATCAAGACCGAATCTGCCAAAATCGGAAATTGAATGTAAATCTATGTTTTTGAGCATAAAGTGCTGTTTGTAATCCTACTTAGATGATGTTCTTAATCAAAAAGCTACTTCTTAGATTTGGAGAATCTATATTTTGAACTAGACCTATGATATACACAATTTATATAAAAAAAGAAGCGAGCGATACTATTCTTGCAAAATATATCAATTATTTGCTGTTTACAGGATAAATAGTCATTTTATATACACAAATATCGGCAATATTTACAACATAATTCGTATTTTCTCAGATTTGCTTTTTTTAAAGTGAATTAAAACTTTATATAAATTTTACAAAAGCTGAAAAACCCGGTTTGTTGCTGAAACCGGGCTTTAATTAATGACTAACTATCAAATAGACAGCAATTACCCACCGACAGATAAACTTCTTCAAGGGATATGCAATAAATAAAATGTCCTATCGTTTAAAGTGCTGCGTTTAAAGTTTGTATATCAGAGGCAGGCAGGATGCCTGCACTACAAGAATGTAGCTTTATGGCACAACACCGACGCTGGGACATTTTATTATCTGTAAATACCTAAACTTTAAGCAAACTCTTCAACTTTGCTTTCTTCAGCAAATTGATGTCTTGCAGATTTTTCAGGTACTGGTGCGCCGTTAGCAATTGCTTCGGCTTCAATTTTGTCTACTAGTTTCCAAGCGTCGGCAGCTTCTAGGGAGTAAACACCGTATTGTCCGCAAGTTGAGCGAGCGTTGGATATTGCTTTGTGCAATTCTGCTTTGAGGAATACAAGCTTTTGCTTGGCAACAAAGTCACCCTTGTTAATAATATCGGTGACAGAGATAATTCCTACTAAATCATCTTTAATAACTGGGGCACGCCAAATATCTGTTTGGGCAAACAGTCGTGCTACATTTTCTATAGTTAAATCGGGATCTATAACCACGCAGGGCTTGCTCATAATTTCTGAAACTAAAACGCTTTCAGGTTGACGAGCTAAAGCAATTACTTTAATCGCAATATCGCTTTGGGTTACAATTCCGTATGTATCTTCTGAAATTGCAGGTTCGACGATTAATGCACGTAATTGTGTAAGTCTTAATAATCTTACTGCTTCTGCTACAGTAGCCGAACCAGGGATAGTTGCTACATTCAAGCTCATGATATCTCTTGCTTTCATCATGACTTTCTCTCCAATATTTTTTTACTCAGCAAGCAAAGGAATTAACGTGCTTATTGCTGCTCCGGCTTTCCAATTAGTAATCTACTTGATTGTTTTAATTAAGGAAAAAGTATCCTGCCACAGTAGACTGTCCTTAATTATTTTTCAACAATATAGATTTTGCAAACCTTTGTAAAAGACATTAATCATTTCTTGTGCAACAAGAATTAACCAGACTTTTGGAGAGGATTTACGCTTTTACCCTTATATTTTTTCGTTTAAAGAAACTTCTTAGTTTCTAGCAGATTCGAGCATAAAGTCTGTTTATTGAATTGTCTTAATAAAAGGTATTGATTGTTTTTGATTAGCTAAGCCGGTGTCTTCACAACAATTTAGCTTATATACATATTATCTTTCTCTTGAATTTAGGCAAAGAACAATTAATAAAACTTCGTAGTTAATATCTGTTTACTTAAAGGTAAATAAACATAAAATATTTTGCGAATTAGTAATTTTTAGTTTATTAAATATAGTTCATTTAATCAATAAAACAATAAAAAAAATATAAAATATTAAATGTGATGTAGGAGAAACAAAGTTAGTTAAATGAAATTAATTGAGAATCAAAAAAATACCCTGCGAGCCAAGTCTTTGCTCAAAGGGTATTTGCTCAAAATCAATTTTCAATTAACAAATGCTAAATGGCAGATATTTATGATTAAAGAATTATTTTTTACGTGCGACAATGTGAAAAATATGCCAATGTTTTTCATGACCTAAAGCAGTTTTACCGGCATGGTCTTCTTCAGAGAGCAATTCTACTTCAAAAGGTTGTAGGAGTGCTTCAATCTCCGACATAGTATGATGACTCATGGTTGGATCGATTGCCCAAGAATCGCGATTGCCGAATAACTGACCGCTAAAACGACCCCCAGAAGCCAAGCTAGAGATGATTTTATGCCACAACTGAGAAAAATTTTCTGGTTTACAAAACGGTAGGCTAAAACCAGCATTGATTAAATCAATATTTAACGGTAATTCGATATTTTCAAACTCAGCTATACGAGTTTCTATAACAGCTTTCTTATCGCAACGGTTTTTTAAACGCTCAATAGCTTCGGTTTGGCTATCGATAGCGATAACCTTCCAACCCCGACGCAGCAATTCCACCGTATCTCTACCTTCCCCACAGCCCAAATCTATAGCTGTTCTTGCTCCAGTTTTGTTTTCTGGCTCGAAGTTTGCTAGAGCGGTGAGTAAGGTTTCTCTAGGGGGACGATTCGCAACAGCTTTGTAATAATCCGACCAGTTGCGAGGAGCAGCTTTATCTATAGATTGATTATCATTAAAATTCGACATCTTTCAAAAGTTAATATCCGTTAATTACAGTAAAGAATAATTGATTAATCGTGAATAAAAAATGAAAATAATCATATAAATAATCTCCTAAACGGTAAGATTATTAAGTATAAAATTACTAGACAAAAATAACACCATGAAAATTAGCGCTCGCAATCACATTAAAGGAACTGTAAAAAAGATTATACCTGGAGTTGTTAGCACTGAGGTAACTTTAGAAATTGCACCAGGAGTAGAAGTAGTTTCAGTAATTACTAAATCTTCAGCAGACCAAATGCATCTTTCTCTAGGAAAAGAAGCTTATATGGTAGTAAAAGCAACAGATGTTATGGTCGGTACGGATTAATTAAATTTATGTTAGGGCATTGGGAATAGGTCATTGGGCATTGGATAATGGCTAAGAGAAAATTAATGATGAGAGAAAGCTAATTATTTAATTATTTTGAGCAAGATTTTATAGTTATTAGTATCTTTTTTAAAAGTTCTGATATCTTAGATTTAAATAATTGGAACTGTATTCTATTATTAATCTCCAATCCTCAATGCCCAATGCCCAATGTCCAATGCCCAGTTTTCAATCACTAATCAATAAAAAAGTCATAGCTAATTAAAGCTACGACTTTAAATAAATTATAAGCGTGTAATTATGAAATTATTCAGTCAAAAAAATTACACTAAATAAGGCTCTTGATGAGTTTTGATTGTACAGTTGGAGCGGGGATAGGTGACGCAAAGTAAAGCGAATCCTTTGGAAATTTGCTCGTCATCTAAAAAGTTTTGGTCAGACTGGTCGATTTCACCTTCGGTGACTTTACCAACACAGCTAGAGCAAGAGCCAGCAGAACAACTGAAAGGTAATTCAATTCCTGCTTCTTCTGCTGCTTCTAAAATAGTAGTTTCTTCATCAACTTCTATTGTGGTGTCTAAATCTTCCTTTTTGTTAATCAGTCTAACTTCGTAACTTGCCATGTTTCAGTTCTCCTCAAACGACGTATAATTTTTGGATGTTAGTTGTTAGTTCTTAGTTATTAGTTATTAGCTGTTAGATGTTAGTTTATGAAGGGCAACTTATTTAAACAGCTTACGGTGAAGAAGTTGTAAGCAGATAAATATTTTACGAATCTCACGAGCTACTAACTACTAGTTACTAATTACTTACTATTAATCACTAACTACTAACTACTTATTGATTGCAAGGTGTACCTGATGGGGTACAATCACCAGCTTCAAATGACTTGCCACAACCGCAGGTGCTGGTTGCATTGGGATTAGTAAACTTAAAACCGCTTTCCATCATCCCTTCGATAAAATCGATTACCATTCCATCTAATAACGGCGCACTTTTTGCATCAACATAAATTGTTATGCCATCTTGTTCAACCACCAAGTCATCAGCAGCAGGCTTGCTGGTGGTATTCATTGCATATTCGTAGCCGTTACAACCACCATCTTTAGCGGAGACTCGGATACCTTTAGGTTTTCCGTTTTCACCTGTTGTATCTTGTAAAAACGAATTTAAACGTTGTGCTGCTGCTTCTGTCAAACTAATTGTCACGTTTCTTCCTCCGTACTAATAGATAATGGTTGTTTTTGCTCAAGGAACGATAAATCAATCATCGAAGCGATATTGAAATTACCAAAACTTTAAACTATGTAAAATGCTACTTGTCTCGACTAGGACTTGATGTTACCAGTGGTTTCCAGAGGTTGAGACTGCGAATACCTCCAGGGGGCACTGTTGCCACATACCGGACACTCGCGATCGCGATAAGAACGACGCTTCGCAAAGTCCATTCTGATAAAATCGATTGTCAGCAATTGCGATAGTAAAGGCTGACTAAATCCGGTGATTAACTTGATAGCTTCCAAAGCAGTGAGACAAGCTAAAGTACCGGAAACTACACCTAATACTGAAAATGCACGTCTATCCCAATCGGGTTTTTCCGGAAATAGACATGATAAACAGGGAGTTACACCAGGTATAATAGTTGTTAGATAAGCCTCCATCGAATCCATTGCAGCTTCTACCATTGGCTTTCGCCAGCGAACGCAAGCTTCATTTAACAAATTACGCTCGGTAAAGTTATGAGCGCAGTCTAAAGCCATGTCGGCTTGCTGTACTAAAGAATCTACGTTATCCGGATTGATATAATCGTGAATCGTTTCTATCTCAATATCGGGATTAATAGCCTGTAGGGTTTCCTTAGCTTTAAAAACCCTTGGCTTTCCTACCCAATCGTGAGTCATGAGAATTTGACGATTCATATCATCAAGCCGCAAGTCACCTCCTCTAACTAGGATTAATCGTCCTACGCCTGCAACCGCAAGGTAAAGTGCAGCCGTACCGCCTAATCCACCAACACCAGTTACCAAAACAGTCGCCGACTTTAAACGCTTTTGTGCCAATTCACCAAAGTTAGGTAGCGACATTTGGCGACTATAGCGTTCTAACTCGGTAGGTGTTAGGTTTACCACTTTATTACCTCCTAATCCGAATCAATTTCTGTCAGCTTGACTACATTTTTTGGCTTCTGGTGAAACACTTTGAAAAGTTTTTCTTGTTGGGGTGTTGACTCTATAAATACCTGATAAGCACTCTCTAATGCTTCGCGATATTTACTTAATCTTTCCTCGTCATTAAGTTCTGAATTATTCTTGTCAATTTCCTGAATAAATTCAGAAAATTTTTGTAGAATATGTAAACGATTTACATGTACAACTTTTTGGTCGTATTCTAAATCAAAAAATTGGAAATAGTCTTCTGTATTTACTAGCTTTTTGAACTCTTCCAAGCTTTTACTCATTATGCTTGCTCCATCTTCTTCAGTTTTTGTTTAAGGTCGTTTAATTCACAATATATTTGATAAGTAGCTTCAGCTACTCCCATAAGATTTTCGTAATCAGTAGGCAAACCTTCTGCCAAATCGTGCAAGTCCATTTTCATTTGACCTGCTTTACTATTAAGACGCTTTATCTTTTTTTTTAACTCTTCAATATCTGTAATTTCTTCAGTTTGAGCCATAGACATCCTTTATTAATTTTATATTTTGGATTGGGGATTTTAGATTTGGGAATAGGTAATAGGTGAAACACTGCGTTGCGGAGGAACACGACCGTTGTAGCAAGTGTTAAACCCGAAGGGTAATAGGTAATTTATAATTGGTAATGGGTTATTCAATAATTGATTTAATTACCTTTGACCTTTAACCTTTAACCTCTTACCTATTACCTCAAAATTACTTACAATTCTCCGACTTCACGAAAACGTGTGGCTAATTCAACGCCTTTTTCTACCAAGCTCTCTCCTTCTTCGGCTAATTTTTCCAAAGAATTAAAACCAAACCTATGAACATCACGCATAGTCTTTTTAACCAGTAAAAGACGACCGGAAAATACTAATACCCATCCGAATCCTTCGTGATTTAAATCGGTAACAACCTGCGATAGCAAACCAGTTTCCTGTTCGATGCGAATTGCTATAGCTCGGTAAAAAGCATTAATACGCGATATTGTCCTCAGATCGACTTCACCCTCGACAGAAATTTCGCGTTTTTGTTGTTTGCTGACAACATAGGGTTTAAGAAGTAAATCATCCGACCATTTTTTATAAGTTCCGTAAGTATCTAAACCCCGAATTTGTTGAACTAATGCCTTAATAAAAGAAGAACTCAAGACATCACTGGTTGCAGTTCCATTTACACTATTACTGGTGTTCATACAGTTGCATCCTCTTCTAATTCATCTTCAAAGTTACGGTCTTTTTGTTGTAAAGCTTTACGCAACCAAGGTGGAGGGCTTCCTTTAAGAGTTTGCACCAATCTTTCTAAAACATCTTTAATTTCATCTTGCTCCGACCGTGCTTTAATTGGAGTTACACCCTTTTTAATTAAGCGAGCAGCAGCGCTACCTCCAATTGCACTAACGTATACAATCGTGCAATCTTCTAAAGCTTTTAGTTTAGGAACTAATTTATCTTCGTTACCATCTTCTTTTAATTCGCCGCCGAAGGAAAGAGTTTCTATAAACGTATAACCTTCATCTGAAATTTCGTAAACATCAATTTCTCTTGCCCACCCAAAATGAGCATTAATATGAACTTTATCGCTTGTCGTAAAAGCTATTTTCATTACAAATAAGTACTCCTTTTGATTAGGTCAAAGTTATAACTTCTAACTCCTAACTTTTAACTCAATGACCGTGTTTGACACTCATTTCCTCTTCTTCTAAAAAGATGTTGCCAATATCAAATAAAATTTGCATGGTTCCCCGATAACCAACTTTAGTATATTGACCTATACCTAAACGGTCATAAATCGGGATACCCTGGCGATAAAGAGGAATATTTTTCTTTTTGGCAATTGTCGAAGTGTGAGAGTTACCAATTAATAAATCCGAACCTTCTACAACTTGTTCAAAATCTTCTAAGTCACCAATAATAACTTTTTCAAGATTAAGTTTTTCTAGTAAAGGAGAACGTGTAGTAGTAACTGCGGCTTGAATTTCTGCTCCCATTGATTGCAAAAAATTAATAGTTGACCACAGCAAATCCGGTTCTAATGCTAAGGATACTCGCTTGCGACCAAAGAAAAAGTGAGTATCGAGCATAGCGTCTTGTAATTGACGACGTTGACGACGATAATTATCTGGAACCCTAACACCACTAACATCTGATAGGGCTTGTAAAAAGTTATCTACAGCATCTAGCCCGGTTAGTTCGCTAAATAATTCATAAGGAATAGCAAAGCGCTTATCTAAAATTTCAGCCGCACCCCGCATACTTTCCCCGATCGCAATAGTAAAAGCCGAACTGCCCATGTTACGCAATTGCGACAAAGTAGTACCACCGCCGGTTATCGGACTCCAAGAATCATCTAGATGACCATCTAATGAGGCGGAAAGGTCTGGCGCAATAATAGGAACTAATCCAAAAGCACTAACAATATCTTTGATTTCCTGTAAGTCTCCTGGAGTAAAAGCAGAACTGACTAAAAGATTAACTTGGTTAGGTCTAATTTCTCCCTTTTGGGGAAGTTCTCTAACCATGCTTTCTACAGCAGCAGCATATCCATCTTGTAATGCTCCCTTAAAATCTGGCGAGGAGACTAACAAAATAGGTAACTCTTTTAAATGAGGATGACTTTGACGAAACTCTCGGAGGATTTTCTCCATATCATCCCCTCTAGTTTCCGTCAGCCCCGTAGTACAAAGACCTATAATTTCCGGGTTTACCTTTTCCACCAAAGTTAGAATTGCCTGCTCGACATTATCCTCTCCACCCAAAATAGTAGAGACTTCCGTCATCGCCGTAGTAGAAAGAGGAATAGCTTCTCGAAAATGCCGCACCAATATCACTTTAGCGAAAGCCGTACATCCTTGGGAACCGTGCAGCAGTGGTATCATACCCTTCAACCCTAAAAAAGCTAAAGCCGCACCTAATGTCTGACTTTGCTTGAGAGGATTTACTATAACTGGTTTATTTTGAGTCGCTACTATAGCCATTGGAATTAATAAATAGGTTAAAGGTTAAAGGTCAAAAGTCAAAGGTTTTTAATTGGAATCGGAATTGGTAATTAGGAGATAAAGAAATAATTATTAACTCCTAATTCCTAACTCCTAACTACTTACTGCTCACTGTTAACTGCTCGCTGTTAACTGCTAACTGTTCCCAAGGAGCGGGTTGACGAATTTGTTGCCAAACTGGACTGTAGAGGGCTTCGTCTAGTTCTCTTGCCATGTTTACCATGCCGTCGTAACCAGCATAAGCGTGATGGCGTTCTTGGTTAATGTCTAAAAACGGAATTCTGGCTTTGAGGGCAGTGTATTGATTTCTACCGCCAGCAATCAGCATATCTGCTTTGGTTTCTCCGATGACTCGTATCAATTCGGCAGGATTACCTTTGGGCATCATGATACCGTCTTTACCAAGCAACTTTTGAATTTTGGCTTTGTCTTCTTCAGTACTTTTCTTTGTACTGGTAGCAACAACATCCATTCCTAAATCTTTAGCTGCGGAAATAATCGACCAGCTTTTAACACCGCCGGTATAAAGTACAACTTTCTTTCCTTTCAATCGAGCGCGATATGGAGCTAACTTTTCATCTAGTTTTGCAGTTTCTTCTGCAATCAATTTTTCAGTTCGCTCTTGTAAGTCTTTATCTCCCAATTTTGCTGCTACTGTTCGTAGAAAGCGGTTCATGTCATCTACACCGTAAAAAGATTCTTCTATATAAGGAATCCCGTACTTTTCCTCCATTTTTCTAGCCATGTTAATCAAGGCTTTGGAGCAAATCATTACGTTTAGTTTGGCACGGTGAGCGTAAGAAACTTCTTTATAACGGGCATCTCCAGTAATTTTACTTAAAACTCGAATGCCTAATTTTTCTAACAGTGGCGTAACGTTCCACATCTCGCCAGCAATATTATATTCACCAATCAGATTAATATCGTAAGGAGTCGTGTATTCCGGTTCTCCCGTACCAACGACATACTCTAATAAAGTTTCTCCAGCCAGACGATTGCCAAGATTCTTACTACCAACAAATCCAGGTGCATTTACAGGAATAACGGGAATACCAACTTTTTTCTGGGCTGCTTTACAAACAGCATCAATATCTTCACCAATTAAAGCTGTGACGCAAGTCGAGTAAACAAATATAGCTTCAGGGTTGTAGTTTTCTTTTACGTGCTTGATAGCTTTATATAGTTTTTTCTCACTGCCGAAAATCACATCATTTTCCGTTAAGTCGGTAGTAAAGCCCTTTTTATACAGCATTGGGCCGGAGGAAAGACTACCGCGACTGCCCCAGGAGTTACCCGAACAAGCGATGGGGCCATGCACTAAATGAGCCGCATCGGTAATCGGAACCAAAGCAATCATAGCCCCATCAAAGGAACAACCTCCCTGTGCTGCTCCAGGTTGTGCTTGTTGTTTACAAGCTTTATTTTTCTTTTCTCCGTTTTTTTGATGATTATGTTCGCATCCTGGTTCGGTTAACAGTTCGTTGATTTTGCTTTGAGTAATTTTCATTTTTCAAGTTTAATGATTGAGTTTGCTATTGGTAATAGGTAATATCTTGTTTGGTTAAACAGTTATCATATCGATGAGGTTTGATAAGAAGTAATTGCAAAATTTTGATAATAAACCGTATTTAACTCAAGTTTTGTATGTTTCGGATTATCAAATCCTTTTTAATTAGAATAAAGATACAGCACTTTGCAGTTAAATCAGGTACGATTTCATATCATAAATTTTTGGGGAATCAGCATCATTTTCCGCTAAGATATACCATTAGAAGATGAAATATGCTGCATTCTAATAAAAAGCAATCCTGTATTTTATAGGATTGAGCTTCAATTTATCTCAAATATTGACAGTAAATTTATTTCTGCTCGCAATTTACTATTACCGATTACCTATTAATAATTACCTAAAAATAAATGGTAAAAAAGGAGTGCAGAAGTATAAAGGATGAAGGATGAAAAATATTCATTATTCATACTTGAGCCTTTATACTTCATCCTTAATTACCATTACCTTTTAGATCAAAGGTAGGCGACAGGAGCCTATCCTTAATTTAATTTCTAACGAATTAGGTCGAAGGAGATATCTGTCTTAGAAGGAATATTCGTGTTGCGGTCAATTTCCTCAAAGATTGCGTTTACAACCCAGGTGATTAGGTTGATGGTTCCTTCGTAGCCAATAGTCGAGTATCTGTGTAGATTGTGACGATCCATGATAGGATAACCAACTCTGATTAAAGGAGTCTTGGTGTCGCGCTCTAGGTACTTACCGTAGGAGTTACCAATCATGAAGTCAACTGGCTCGGTGAACAGTAAAGAACTAATATGTTAACTATCAGGTAAAATGCATAGTAATATTAAATATTGCTGTAAGGTTTACTGTATGGACGTTTGGGGATATGCTCGTGTTAGCACGGATGAGCAAGCAGACGATGAAGGAGCATTAATTAAACAAATGCGTCGTTTGCGGAGTGCGGGAGCGACGAAATTATATTATGACGTTGAAAGTCGTACCAGCGATAAGCGGAAAGGGCTTTTACGGTTAATTGAAGATATTAATGCTTTGTCTAAGGGTAAAGTCTCTAAGCTATTATTTATCAGAATTGACCGTTTAACATCATCATCAATGACTTTTTATCGGTTGATGGATGCTTTGAAAAAAAAAGGTATCGAACCGACTGCAATTGATGAGCCTTTTGATATTTCTAGTATTGGTGGAGAATTAACTATTGATGTCAGGTTAGCTGCGAGTAAATATGAAGTGAAAATGTTGGGAATGCGGGTAAAAAAAGAACGAGATACTCGCAAAGCGAATAAAAAAGCTCATTGGAATGCTCCTTTAGGATATTATGTTGAGAATGATAAGTATAAAAGAGATGATAGTCCCTGTGTTTGCATTATTGCAGGGCAAATTCAACTATCGCGATCGCAATTAATGAGATTGGTATTTGACACGTTTTTTGCAGTTGGTACCATATCCCAAACAGTGAAGAGACTGCACGAAATTTTGGGAATTCAAGCAAACGCCGTAGCCAAATTCCGCAGTGAAAAAGTTAATATTTTAGGAGAAGAAGAAGAAATTATATTATCCAATATCAACAAGTCTCGTGGCACTGGCTTAAATCTGCGTTATCCCCATACAAGTTTAAAATGGTCGGTTTCTGGCTTGCGTTCAATTCTTGTTAACCCCGTATATGCGGGGGGAATTTTATATAATACCATTGTTAATTCCAAAAAACATCGCAAGCCTTTTGACGAATGGGAAGTGATATGGGGAACTCATGATTCGGAAGCGATTATTAGTTATGAAGAACACGAGCGCGTTAAAAGCATGATTCGCGGGAATCGCAACAACCGATGGACTAGCGAACAAAAACATACTAATCCCTTTGCAAATTTAGTAAAATGCCAACATTGCGGTGCTGCTTACAGTCGTCAGTGCAAAAAATTTGTGAAAAAGCAGAATTTTTATAGGCATCACTACCAATGCAGTTTTTATCGTACTGGTGCTTGCGATAACAAAAAAATGATTTCTTCCGATAGCTTAGAAAAACAAGTCATAGAACATTTAGTCAAAGTAGCCGAAAGGCTAGCGGGGTTAGTAGAAAAAGAAACAAAAGTTCTAGAAGAACCAGCATCTGTCAAAACCCTCCGAGCATCTTTAAATACTCTGGAAGCACTGCCATCAAATCCAGCTATTGAAAAAGCCAAAGAAGATATAAGGATACAAATTGCTGATGCTTTAGCTACTGCGACTAATGATTCAGTGCAATATTTGATTGCTAAAGATAGAATTATCCGGGCATTTTCCAATCCAGAATTTTGGCAAGGATTACAAGTAGAAGATAAAAAAGCTTTATTGCAAGGATGCGTTCGGAAAATAATAGTTGATGGTAATAAAGTGGCAAGACTGGATTTGATGCATCTTTCGTCTTAGTTTGATTGTGAGAAAGTAATTGTAGGTTGGGTTAGACGCTTTTATAATTTCGAGTTTAATTGCTGAATTTATATAGCGTTGTAAGCCAATATATGAAAGGTATATCTACTTCGGATAGTGTTGGGTTACGACACTACAGGAAAAGATACTCGTAATAATCAAGATTGATTTTGGTGTCTAACCCAACTTACAAACTCAACCTCACCCCTTCCCCTCTCCTTAATAAGGAGAGGGGTGCCGGTCGGGAAAAATGTATTAGACTCAACTGAAATTCGCTATATAGGAAAAATAGTACCCTTTGGTGTACCAAAAACTTTTCGTAATTCCACCACCGAGGGTTGATGAATTATTTAGTCAACAAATTCAGAGTAAGGATTATGACAGTAGTTACAACAAATCAACGGGAACAAGCTAATTCTGCGAGCAGATTATACAGACGTTTCCTGCCTTAGTGCATAAGTTGATTTTCTTGTTTTCTACTACACAACAGGAAGAATGAATACTAAGCATTAAAAAAGTGCATCAGTTAATTCTTCGAGTATCTGCAACTAATCAGACAAGCGTCGAAAAGACGATTACACCAACCAATTTTTTAAAGGAGTAATTTCCACATGAGTTACGCTCAAAATCATACCAATCAGAACTACTGTGAATGTGAATTCACCGTTCCCATAAAATTGAATATCCCTATCACTATTGATTCCCCGGTATACGTAAATCCAGTACCTATTACCAAGCAAAAATTACCCGTATTTATCGAACCCGACTTGGTATTAGAGCCTGAAGTTAGAGCTAAAACTCCCATATGCTATCCCGACTATCAACAGCAACTACCATATTCCAAACCAGAAGTTTTACCAGCTAATAATTAATTCCATTCAAACCAATTTGTTACTAAAGGAGCAATTTCAACATGTCTTACGCTAAAAACCACACCAATCAAAACTACTGTGAATGTGAATTCACCGTTCCCATAAAATTGAATATCCCTATCACTATTGATTCCCCGGTATACGTAAATCCAGTACCTATTACCAAGCAAAAACTACCCGTATTTATCGAACCCGACTTGGTATTAGAGCCTGAAGTTAGAGCTAAGCCTCCCGTATGCTATCCCCAAGATGATTGCGAATATAAGAACGTACAACATGAAGATATGATGCAGTCAGTAGAAATTTAATAGCTTGTACGTAGCTTATTATTTCTTTTCAACTGTGCTTAATTCATAATTCACACCATCAATTAATTCGGATGGTGTGAATTATGAATTGAAAAATCAAAATCAATCGGTAAAAAGCAAGAGATTATTATCATGTCTGTTACAACCAAATCAAATTACAACTTGCAAGACAATAAGATAGTAGTGCGTCTCAACTTAAATATTCCTTTAGAGTTTGAGATAGATTTACAAACTATGAATAATGCAGAATCTAATCAATTCGACGAAGGGAAAAGCTTAAATTCTGCCATAAGTGCCAACTCCGATTCAATTATTGATAAAATAAATGATGCTGACTTTGACCAAGCAATCAAGGTTGTATCAAATAAATTCGCTACTGAAATATTAAATAACCATAATCAAAAAAAAGAATTAAGCAAGGAACAGAAAACAAATGTTTTAAATACATCAATAAATAGTCAAAATCACTTACAAGGCAATCAAGAAGTCATATATAATACTAAGAAAAAAAGAAAAGTTACTATGGCTGACTCTTTGAATGATAGTTTTACTATGGCAGTAAATTTAATTGCTACTATGCTTTTTCTAGGTAAATTAGCTAACTACAGTTGGGAATAAAATATACAAGCAATAGAATATAGTCTTAAAAGTTGAGCGCAAACTTTATACTTAAGGTATTGTAAATAAGAATGTACGAATTATGTATCTATATCTTGCATAATCACTGTATGCTAACATCCACATACATAGTAAGACTGTTTGAAAAAGGGATTTATAATAGGTGATGCAGTTACTATGAATACTTCTTCGAGATATTGGAAAATTTGGCGTATTAACCCTGCTGCGGAAAGATTGGGGTATAAACAAGTTTTAGTTACGGCTGCTCGGGAGTTTGCAAATAAAAAATTTTCTGGAGTAGAAACGGGTGATAAACAAAACATTTTATTATCGTATTTTAACGGTGAAGAAAATGATACAGAAACGATAAAAAGAGCTATTGCTGGTCTTTGTCTTAGGTGCTATGTTTCCGAACCAATACTAAAAGAATGTAAGAAATTAGACTCTTTGTTTAGCGGTGAAAAGCAATTTACTTATCGGGACTTATTACCTTTCGTTCTTAATGATGATGGACAAAAATTGGTTGTTTTAGATGGAGATGGTAAAACTCAATTAACGGTAGATGAAAATTCTCAAGTGAAAGTTTCACGATACAAATATTTTTCAGTTACCGTATTGCAAAGCTTTAATGCTGATTTACAGTCTCGCATGAGCTTGGACAATTGGGCATATTTACAAACCAAACAAAATTCGGAATTAAAGAAGTTTTTATCCGAGTTTGGTTTCCAACACTTAAGTGACTGGGCACTTTTAAATAGAATTAGAAAAAAACAGCTTCAATGTTTATCAGAGCAAGAGCGCTACATTGTTGAAGCTTTTCATGCAGTTTATCGCCGAGACAGACAGCAACAACAAAATAAAGGTAATAAAAGATGTCCCGATCCTAATTCTGCTCAATTGCAGGAAATGTTAATTTATTTGCAGCAAAAGCAAATTTTGATTAATACTCCTGTCGAGTTGATGAAAAAACTCAAACAAATCGGTTTACAGTTGAGAAGATATGATATTTGGAGTTCAAGAGAATCTTTAGATATATACGATGCCGGAAGCGGTACTTATATAACCAGAAGGGATTTACCCTATGCTTCTCTTGATGAGTCTGATTTAGAACAGCAAGAGTTTTTACAGTTTCTGCACCAGCACCTCCAGACAATTTTAACTCAAGCAATTGAGCAAGTTATAGAAGCTAATATTCAGAAATTACAAAAGAGTACAAGATATTCGCCTTTTGCCCACAAATACATTCAAGGGCTGTATTTTTATTACTCCGAGGCAATGTCATTAAAGGAAATAGCCCCTAAACTAGGAATGAGTAGTTGGGATCAAACCAGAAGAATTTTGAATCCCGGAGAACTTTTGTCCAAAGTGCGAGCTAAAACGGTAGAGCAGATGTTAGACAGTATTCTCAAAAAAGCCGCACAGAAGGGTTTAACTGAAATTCCGCCAGAAGCAAATTATCTGCTGGCGTTAACCCAACAAATCGAATCTTATCTTGATGAAGAAATATTTCAACAAGCTGCCGGAGAAATTAGAGCCGGAAAAAATCGTAAGTTGAGTGGTTTATATGCAAACCAACTTCTTGCCTATATTCAACCGTTACTAACATAATCTCGCGAGTGGAATTAGTTTCTAGTACTCAACCACATTAATTTTGATGGGTAATACCAATTTCATTGCTAACAAGATTAATCCTCTTTATCCTCTTCCTCCGCGCTCTCTGCGCCTCTGCGGTATTTTTTAAAGAGGGTTTTATCATTTTCTCCCCCTGCCTCCCCTGCTTCCCCTGCTCCCCCTTAACTATCATATTTAATGAAAACGAGTACTAGTCTACCAAGTTAACAAAGCAGGGGTAATTGTTTTTACTACTTACTACTTGCTACTTACTTCTTTCACCCAGAAATGTTAGCTTGTTCGAGTAATAGTACTTATTTTTTCAAAGAAAAAGTGGGTAGCAGTCAGTGGTTTCCTTGATATTATTTAAACAACTGCATAAGTTATTTAAATTTACATCTAGTTACCTTTATACAAGAGGTAAAATCATGTCGAACTCACCTTATTCTCAAGATTTAAGATTTTTGTTACCAGAAACTATCTGGTTGGAAACCGAACATTTTTCCTTCGCGAAAGAAGCCTGTTCTTCGCAAACTTTCAACTCTAATGATTCTTGGCAAACCTATTTGAATGCGTTAGCGGTAATTGCTTTTGAAGAATGGTTAAAAGAACGTTTACCGAATCAACCTGTTTCTAGAGATATAGATGTAAATAAAACTATTGGTAATCTTAAAGTTGATGAGTTCAAATTTTGCGCGATCGCTACCGAGCATTTATTAGATGAAATTGTGAGAATACCGCAAGCAGTCATCACAGAGCCGGAATTAGCAGCCCATTTTTATGTGTTGGTTGAGGTATTAGAAGAAGAAGAGCAAGTTGTTATTAAAGGTTTTGTAACTCACAAGCAGTTGAGTGAAAATAAGAGTAATTTACAGTTATTAACGGATAAAGGTTGCTACTATGTTCCGCTATCTTTATTTGATATGGAACCAAGCCATTTGTTGTTTTATCAGCGCTACATACAAGCATCAGAATTTGCCTTACCCGTTGTACCGAGTCAAGCTAATCCAGTAAACGAAACTATAGCAGAACTTGTTAGTACAGCCACCACTAAATTAAGCCAATGGCTGCAAGGAGTAATTAATGAAGGTTGGCAAACAATTGATTCCCTTTCTCAACCGGAATTAAGCTTAGCTTTTAGTACTAGAAATATAGATACGAGTACTAAGAAAGCAAAAATAATTGATTTAGGAATAGATTTAGGTCATAAAAAAGTTGCGCTGTTAATTAATATATCTCCCGAACAACCTATAAACAATCAAGCTCGCGAATCCAGTCAAAATAAAATTAATGTTTTAGCGCAATTGTACCCAATGGATGGAGAAAAGTTTCTACCGCACAATATCAAATTACAGTTAATTTCTAAAGCAGGTAAAACTCTTCAAGAAGTAACTTCTAGACTTCAAGATAATTACATTCAGTTAAAACCTTTTAAAGGGGAAGCTGGAAAAAGGTTTAGTATTCAGATAACCTTGGGAGATATAATTATCAAAGAAAATTTTGAACTATAAGTAATTATGTTTGAAAATGAGGTTTTGATTGTAGCATCAACTGTATTTGATGAAGTTAATAAAAAAGGCGCTATCTTATTTCTATAGTTACTACTATACATCTACAGGAATGGCCGCAACTGGCATGTTTTTCTCGTAGGGTGCTGTGACACTTTGACTAATTCTGAACGTAGTAATAACATGCAGGCTGTGTCACGCACCAACCGGCATTGTGACAATTGCGGCCATTCCTATAAACATTTAAAGCCAGTTTCCTATTAATACATAAGGTGCCCAAGTTAAAGGCAGTTCATCATTCTTCAAAAGATTAATTTGTGCTTGCTGTAAAGCTTTAGCTTTATTCAATTTATTTTGTTGCAACTGTTGATAAAATTGACTCATTAATAGCGCTGTAGATTCATCTTCTACTGCCCATAAAGTAGCTAAAGTACTTCTAGCACCGGCACGAACTGCAATTCCAGAAAGTCCTAAACTTGCTTTTTTATCTCCACTTGCAGTTTCACAAGCACTCAAAACTAATAACTCGATAGTGCGAGCATCTACGTTTGTATTAACTTGAAACAGTTTATCAAAATCTTTAACTTTGAGCAGTTTGTTCCAAGTCAAAATATAGGTTTCTTCTAAGTTTGAACTAAAATTACCGTGGGTAGCAATATGAACTACCGTGTATTTAGCAGAATTAATTTGTTTTTCTAAGTTTTTTTCGGTAAAAGATTGATTTAAAAGTTTTTTGCTCCGAGGTATTTGTGATTGAATTGTTTTTAATTCTACGAGTATGTTTTGCAAAGGGTTGAATTCCCGATTGCCAATTAGCCGCTTTTCGCTAACTCCAGCCATCAAAATATTTAATTCTGTGTTTTCTAATGGCTTTGGCTCTAGCATTTGTAAACCTGGAGTTAAAGTAATGGCATATTTTTCAATTAGATATTTTGCTTCTGTTTCCTGGGTTTGATTGTCGTAAAGTACAGCCATCGGAATATTTCTTAAATTACCATCTAAAACAAATACTAATGTTTGTATATTTTTGGCTTGCAAGTCTGCTTCTAATGGTTGGATCGTCCATTTATATAATTGTGCGGATAGTTCTTTGACTTTGTTTCTTTGCTCTGGCTGTCTAAGGCTATTTTGTAATTTTTCGATTGTATTTTCAAGTACTTCTGCTTTAACAAACGTCGTGTAATGATTCAATTTATTTTGTAGTGGTAATTTTAAAATTATTTCCAGACGATTTTGTAAAATAATTGGATAAATCACGGCTGCTGTGGTATCTTTTTTATCAACAACCGTATCAACAATCTCTGGCTTAGCCTGCAAGCAAACTTCCTGAAAATAATTTTCTATTTCCCTTAGCTGTAGGGCTTCAATGACATCCCGAGCTTTATTGATATTATTATTAATGATATTTGCATTCACACTATTGTCCGATTTAACCTGAGTAATCTGAGATTTTGAAGGTTGTAAAAGTAAATCAACTAGTTGTCTGTATACTGGTTCAACATTATCTCTAAAAGAAAACTGTATATCTGGCTTTAGTACGAGTAAATCACCGCGTAAATTGTTTAAATTATTAACTGCTTGCGAGTAATTTTCTATTGCTTGGGGGATGTTTTCTTGAAGTTTATGTATATATCCTAACTGCCATTGCCAAAGATAAGCAATATCCTTTGCTTCTATTTTTAAAGCTAAATCAACTGCTTTCTGCGTCAGTTGTTGAGCATCCGCTAAATGATTAGTTTGTAAATATATGCTACCTAGGGTGCCTATTCCATAAGCTTGCAGTCTTGTATTTTCTAAAGCTTCTGCTTGTTTAATTGCAGTCGCTAGAATTTTAGCTATATTTTCCCATGCCGGTGCATTCCCAGCACTAGCCTGTTTTAATAAAAATAAGTTTTCCCCTAGTTTAATTTTAGCTTTAACTGATGTCTCTGATACTGGCAATTGATTAATATTTGATTGTAATTGAAAGGCTAACTCACCGGCTCGTTGAAATTCTTTAAGCTCTATCAATAGACTAATTACATTTAATTGTGCTTTTGCTTGAATGATGGGTGATGTTGATGCTGCTATAGTCTGCTCGTAAATGTTTACTGCTTGTTGATATAATTTTCTGGACTCTGACGATATCTGCTTACCGACATAAACTAAAGGTGCTGTCTTATTAAATAATGTTGTGTTTTGTAAAGGCGATCGCGACTGATTTGCTTTTGCAAATAGAGCATTACCGAGGCTAAGCAAAGTTTCAGCGATTTGAGGAGCAGATTTAATTTTGAGTGCGATGTCATAGCTTTGCTGTAAAGTTTTTAAGGAAGCGTCTATTTCGCCGAGGTATAGCTGAGCATCACCAAAGCTTCGCAATGCAGTTACTTTAAGAATCGAAGCTGGCTGTTGATGTAAATTCGCAAGCAAGTCTGTCAATATTTTTAAAGCTAGTTGATAACGCCCATCAGCTTGTAAAGCAATAGTTTGATTAATTAAGCTACGAATTTTTTCTTGTTGCAAGTTTTGCTGCTGGTAAATAGCAGCAGCCTGTTTCCAGTTTTCGACTGCTGAAGTGGGTTTTCCTAAAATTAACTGTAAATTAGCTTGAATATCTAAAATTTGAGCAAATATTTTTAATTTCTCTGCGTTATTTTCGTCAATTGATTTTATCTTTAATATTTCCCGGCTTTGGGAAATATATTTCAGTGCCATATCGTATTCTGCAAGCTGTTTATAAGCGCTGGCAATATTGCTCAGCGCAATAGAATGTTTAATCGAATTATTTTGTGTTTGAAAAATTACTGCTGCTTGCTTTAAAACAGATATAGCTTCAACATATTTTTCTTTGTCATACAGTTTTTTCGCCTCTTCTAATAAATCTTGCGGATTAAGATGATTTTTATAAATCTCTATAGGGTTATGTATATCCCCAGCATCAGCTTTAGAAAGTACAACTGGTATGAAATTTAATTCCCAAATTGCAGTAAAAATAAAGGCTAAAACAAATAAAAGTACTTTTCGCAGCAGTTTTTGATAAAATTTAGCAACCCACTGATATAACTTTGTTTTCCTTAAAGAATCATTTTTTAACAGTTGCATTCCTCTTGTTCCTATTACAAATCTTTAACTCCGGTAATGGACAATGGATAATTGTAAATAAAATATATTGATTGCATAAATCTTTGGTAAAGACAAAATTTTGTAAAGTAAACCGATGCTTCCATCCAATTATTTATATAAACATATTGATTTTAAATTAGTAATGTATCAGTCTTAGGTGCTTCTCGATAGCGAGTTTTACCGACAGTTTCTTCCGGATTAATACAGCATTAGATGATAAAAATTTTATGGTACGCATAAAACAACAAGCCCGGAGATATTCTTATTGTAAATATTTCATAATTTGCCTTTTTTTGATAGGGTACAAATTTACTGAATGCGGTTTTGTCGAGTATTAGACTCTTTTATTCATATGGAAGTAAGCTTAAAACAATTATGAAGTCTAATGTTTGTAACAATTATTTAAGTTTAAACTGCATAACTTGGCAAACATTTCACCTATAAAATAGAGAAGCAACTCTTGCATCAAATTAATTTATAATTTGACTGGTTTTTACCGTTAATTGTCAGATTACTGAATCTTTCCTGCCTTCCCAGCTGGAAATGCAATTCATGCAGGGTGTAGCTCATCTCGCAGTGAATCACGATAAATATATAAATTTAAATGATAAAAATTTTATTAATTGAATCAGAATTATCCCAATTATTCGATAAAAACAATTTTTTAGAATGCTTGGAAAATAACGGATACACCGTATTAGTAGCACATAATACCCCCGAGGGTATTCATAAAGCAAAATCCGAACTTCCCGATTTAATCATCTGCAATATCGTTGAGATAGAACTTAATCATCATAATCCCCCCAAAGCTCTGTGTGAATTTTCGACTAAGGCAATAGTACCGTTAATTTTTGCGATTGATAAAATGACTCAGGCTAATATTCGTAAAGCAATGGAAATGGGGGCTGATGACTGTATTAGCAAATCCTGTACCCATAAAGAATTATTAAACGCCATCGCAAGTCGTTTGGATAGACTCGTCTTTCTTCGACAGTGGTGCGCCGCGCAATTAGAGAAAAATTTACTCGATTAGCCACACAAAGCCTAAATGTAAATCTAGGTAAAAAAGTGTTAAGAAATCAGAGATTTTCTATCATTACTGCATAATTTAGAAAAAGTTTCCCAATACAATAAATAGTATAGAGCCTCTTATAAATTAAGAGGTTTTAGTAAAGGTTCAATGAAACATATTGAACAAATTTGTCATGAAAATTATTGTTTGTGTTTTGTCATTCAAGGGTAATTGATGATGCGGAATACTAATAGAGAAAAGTTAAACAATCAAGAAGTTGCTTATAAATTTTATAAGTATAGCTCGGCATCTTCTGAATACAATATTTGGGAAAATGATATCGATACGTTTTATATTATCGAGAAACAGAACAAGTTGATATTAGGGCGGAAAGTCAATAACACAAAATTCTCTGGGAATGAAATATTTCTATGCATTTTAATTCTAGTCATGTTATTAGTTGCCTTCGGAGGTCATAATTGGATAAAAAATAGAACTAAACAAAAATTAATTTATGATTTAACGCCACAAACTGAGATTTTTTACCATTCTGAATAAACTCAAAATTGTTTTACAAGTCTTAACAGATTGCTGGTATTGTTACAAAAAATTAAATAAATAAACTTAACAGACTTAATTTACACTGCCTGAGCCTGCTATATACCTATACAGTAAAAGTATCATCTTAAGTTTAGCCTTAATCATAATAATGTCATGAAAAAAAACTATCAATCAAAAACACAATTGAGCGAACATGCAGTTTACTTTATGAAAGATTACGAACATTTAAGAAAAAAAAGTTTATATCAGCAATTTAGCCAACCGAAAAATAACATTTATCCGCTAAAACAGAAATTCAAGTATTCTAGAAATAGACATAATTTAAATTCTCAATCAAGTTCAATAATTAAACCATCTTTGGTATCTATAGTATTGATATGTACTTGGAGTTTAGCAATATTATTTTTAGCTCAAGTCAGCTATAAGTTTTTGCAAGAAATTTATCTTAATTCAGCACAAGAACTATATCTGCATCGTGAATAGTCTTTTCCTATCCGTGAAGCTTGGTAATTGGTAATAAATGGTAAGCATTAATTAATTTTTCCCACAATCGGCTGATTAGATAAATCTTGCAAACCCATATTACTTAATAGCTGCATCCAGTCTTTCGCAAGGCTCTTATTTTGGAAATTTGATAAACGAAGTTTTGCTGACTGAGTTAAAGCTGAATACCAAATTCCATTTTCAGCATAGAAAGCAATCCGCTGACGCGACGATCTAAGTTGACTCAATTGCGTTTGCTGTTGCGGTTCTAATGCTATCCTTTGCACCCATCCACGCACGTAAATAGGTATTGATGAGTTATCGCCGTCGCAATACAGTTTGAAATACCACTGATAGCTCTTATTAGTTTTCAATGTATAAGTATTCCCGGAAGCAAGATTAATACTGACAATTCCTTTACCTTTCTCTACAGAAAATTCATTGCGATATACATTATTATGAGCTTCATCCTGCAAGACAAATTCTCCCTTATGTATCCTGTTAGATTCATAAGGAATAAAAACCCAAAATGTCGGTTTTGCTTCGACGACTTTACCTACTTGATTCTCTGGGATTAAAGCAGTTAGTGGCATATCTGTTGCGGGACAATCATTACGGCTTCCTACTGCTCTTCTTCTGGTAGGTCTTCCTCTTCTATCACCCCTCGGTCGCTTTCTGTTAACTTTTACTGGTTTTTTAGGAGGATTTTTAGTAACTTGCCTTTGTGTATGTGCCTCTGCTGGCTGATGCAAGCTTGCAAAACCCAAAAGCATTAATAACAGAATAAAGCTAAATTTAATTTGATTTAATATTTTGCTTTTCATAAAGATAATTATACTTCCCTAACAGTAATTTAATTATTTCAGGTAGCGGATTGAAATATTTATAAGATTCATAGAATTTAATTATGTAGCGATCCTGTAAATGTGTAATACCATACATGATTTTTTTTTAAATAAGAGTTATCGTGTTTTTTAAAGGGTTCGTTTACGCTTACTAAGCTCACTTCCATTTTGTATAAATTTTTCTCAATTGTCTTAGCAGGCTGTATTTACCTTCACAGATAAACCTTGTAAAAGCATCAACTTTTTAACTTTCAATTCAAAATCTGTATCAGCTAACTTTAAGAGCATCTAGTTAAGAATGTAAGGAGAAAAGAAAACTTATTCTCCTTCAAGTAATTGGTTTAACTGCTTGATTATTTTCTGTTTAACTATCAATCTTTTACAGAAGAGTGCAAGTTTTACTAGGCTAATTCATCGCAGTTAATCTATCTTCAAAAGTATTTCTGTCTAATACTTGTTTCGTAAGATAACAGTCCATAAATTCAACAACTGATTAGGAGTAAAACCATGAACTTAGAGAAAATACAGCAGTTAAAGCAAGAAGTTGACCAAAAAATGATAGATGGAATTTATTATTCTAAAGTCTTTGATTTTCTTACCAAGGAAGGTTTAGAAGGACAAGTTGTGAAAGTCAAAGTTGTACTCGACTTAAAGGAAATCAGAGAAACAGATATTGTCAAAGATGAAGAATTAAGAGATTCTTTACGAGAACTACCCGGCCAAGAATTCGTACTTACTTCTTGCTGGCCTTGTAATAATGGTGGATGGTGTACTTGATGCTAATCGAGTCTCGGTGTAGAAGCAAGAAAGAATAATTATTTAGCGATATTATGCTATATAATTTACTTCCTCGACTTACCATTAGCAGTCGGGGATTTTGTTTTTATGTATTATAAATTTTCGCTACAAATACAGGCATATATATGTGTTTTGACAGTGGAGTGCGTGCAGTGGTACTATATCGTGCATAAGTATTTATGTATTGTTGAATGAAGGTTCATCAGCATTGCTTTCATAAGCTAGCGGCAGCAACATTTGCAACCTTAGCATTCTACGTTAACTCAGCGAATGCTGAAATTATTCCCGATAAAACCTTACCGAATCATTCGAGCCTTACAACACAAAATAATATCAAAATTATTGAAGGTGGAACCCAAGCTGGAATAAATTTATTCCACAGTTTTGAGCAGTTTTCTGTACCAGGCAATACTACGGCATATTTTAACAATATTCAAAATGTTCAAAATATTATTACCCGCATTACGGGCAAATCTATTTCTAATATTAATGGCACAGTTCGCGCCAACGGTAGTGCAAATTTATTTTTAATTAATCCCAATGGAATTGTTTTTGGTGAAAATGCTGCTTTAGATATTGGTGGTTCGTTTTTAGCTACTACTGCAAGTAGCATTAACTTTGCCGACGGTACAAAATTTAGCGCCACACAATCCGAAACTGCGCCTATTTTAACTATAAACGTTCCTGCTGGTTTACAATTCGGCTCAACACCCGCACCTATCCGCAATCAATCTCAAGCATCTGTTAATGGTGCAACTAATTTTTTTGGCCAACCTATTGGTTTGCAAGTATCAACGGGTAAAACTTTAGCACTGATTGGGGGTGATTTGATTTTAGAAGGCGGTAATTTAACCGCAGATTCAGGACGAATTGAATTAGGAAGCGTTGCTGGTAATAGTTTCGTCAATCTCAACTCAATTGATAAAGGTTGGTTTTTGGGATACGAAAATGTGACAAATTTTCAAGATATTCAATTAATTCGAGGAAATACAAATGATTCTATCGTTGGATCGATAGTAAGCGTAAGTGGAAAAGATGGTGGTGGTAGTATTAGCGTACAAGGTAATTCTGTTGAGTTGATTGGTAATTTCGTGCGTTTAAGTACTGCAACGACAGACAACACAAATGCTGGAGACATAATAATTAACGCCACAAAATTCGTCGTTGCCGACGGCGCACAGGTATTAGCTTTTACTTCTGGAAAAGGCGCGGCAGGAAATATAATTGTTAATGCTTCGGACTCTGTGGAGTTAATTGGCACGTTTATTGATGAAAATGGTAACACTATAAATAGTGGATTAATAAATGCTACTGCTGGCGATGGAAATGGAGGAAACCTTACTATTAACACAAGCAGATTAGCTATTTATGATGGAGCAAGAGTCTCAGTACAAACTTCTTTTAAACCCGGAAGTGACAATTCACAATTTATTTTAGCAACAGGAAAGGCCGGTAATTTAACTGTAAATGCTTCTGAGCTTGTAGAATTGGCTGGTAAATCAATAACAGATAGAAGCAGTACCCTTGTATCCAGCACGTCAAATTCAGCAGATGCAGGAAAAATCGCGATCGCAACAAAACAATTAATTGTTAGAGATAAAGCTGAAATTAGCGTTAGTAGCCAATTCCCGGAATTACCATTAACTTTTACAATTGTTGGCGATAAAACTAATTTAGGAAACGCAGGACAACTTCAGATTGCTGCCGATTCTATACTGTTAGATAATCAAGGTAAGCTAATTTCTGAAACTGAATCAGCAAGCGGAGGAAATATTAATCTCCAGTTAAAAGATGTACTATTACTGCGTCGCAACAGTCAAATTTCGACAAATGCCGGAAAAGCTGGACTCGACGGCGACGGCGGTAATATAAATATTGATATTCCTAATGGTTTTATAGTTGCCCTACCCGAAGAAAACAGCGATATTACCGCCAATGCTTTTACTGGTGCAGGTGGTAGAGTCGATATCAATGCCACCGGTATTTTCGGCATTCAACCTCGCAGTCGAGATGAATTAATAGAAATTTTAGCTACCAATCAAGCAAACGAATTAAATCCCCAAAAGCTTTTAACCAGCGATATCACCGCAATTTCTGTACAAAATCCAAATTTAAACGGTGAATTAAATATTATTGCTCAAGATGTACAGCCGACAAGAGAAGTAGTACAGACACCAGAAATACCAGTAGATACAAAAGTCTCTCAGGTTTGCAGATTCCGTAGAGGCAATCAAAGCGAATTTGTTTTTAGCAGACGCGGTGGTTTACCTCCTTTACCCAGTGAAGTATTAAAAAGTGATTCTGCTTTGAGTGTTGGTTGGATTGAAGGAGAGACAACGGGAGATGAGAAGATGGGGAGAAGGGGAGATGGAGAGAAGGCAAAACAAAATCCCATTGTTGAAGCTACTGCTTGGGTTAAACATAAAAATGGTGATATCTACTTTGTGGCTGGGAAAGGAAATGTCAAAGGCAATAATTTTCCAGGAGTTGGTTGTTAAGAGGGGGAGAATTTTTTAGTCTTTTCGTTTTATCCGTCAATTTTGATGAGAAAGATTACTACTCCTTTGCATTAGTTTTGATGGGCATATCGTAAATATAAAAAATATTTTCTTCCCCCACTCCCCCACTCTCCCGCTCTCCCCCTCCCTGCCCTTACCCATCAACTTTAATGAAAAAGACCACTAATACTCCGTTACATAAGTCGTAAAAATATTTTCTCGCTGCTTTCAACTTCTTAATCTGTAAGTTGCAACGCTAGCGCTACCGCCTATCAAAGCAAAGACGGAGGGAATGAAGGGTATCCAAGCACCTTGGATTAATATGCAGTAGCAAAGTAAATATAATACAGCTTGAGTTAAACCTAAAGTGAATGCTAATTGTAATGATGATTTACAGCGCCAAGCTAGCATTCCTCCAACTATTGCCCAACAGTAAATCCAAACTGCTTCTGCCCATTTTGACCATACCCATAATAACGGTCTGTTATCAAGGGCTGCGCTAATAATTTGACTGACCATATGTGCGTGTATAATTACCCCCGGTGTCTTGTTGTGCGGGGATTTTAAGCTATAAGGCGTTGACCAATAATTATTAAAGCTTTCGGCGGTGGTACCAATTATGACAATTTTATCTTTGACTAAATCGGGTGTAAGTTTATCTGCAAGCACTTCTTGCAGGGTAATTCGCCGTGCTATTTCGGGTGTGGAGCGCCAATTAAGCATTATTTGATAACCGAGACTATCAATATTGCTATAGCTGCCGCTGTTACTTTCTAAATGTGGCAGTAAAAGTTTATTGTTTAAATTATTCTTTGATTGAGCTACTTCTGGATCTAATTCGAGGTAAATGTTTTCTTGGGCTAAGTAAGCTGCTGCAAGTTGGAAGCTAAAGGATTTATCGGTATTGCAAGGTGGAGCGGGAGCCATTGCTAGTAAGTGACGGCGTAACATAGCATCCGAATCTTCTACAATATCTGTAAACCCCAAGCTTTCTGAAGAAAGTTCTGGAGGTGGCGGTACGCCAGGATTTTCTTCTCCTTCGCTGACTTGACAAACTCCAATAAATTTAGAACTCGTTTGCATCCATTTACTTAAATTTTCATATTGGGATTTAATCGGGCTGTCTCGATAAATATTTAAACCTATAATCCGGGGGTTGTATTTCTCTAATTTGTTTATCAATTGTGCTAATACAGTATCTGAAATTGAGGCAGCACCTCTTTCCTCTGGATTCTGTGCTTGTACATCTACCTCAGTAATTTCTACAATCAACATGCGATTATCTTTACCTTCATAGGGACGCGCTCGCATCATGCTATCAAAGGCTGTTAGTTCCCAGGTTTCTAGTAAGCCGAGACTTCGCACTCCCATCATAACTGTAGCGATCGCTAATCCAGTGGCGAAGATTGCGGGTATAATTTGACGGGTGTTTGGTGGGGAAACAAAATTGAGTTGATTGGTGTGTTGATTGGTATGTTGATTGGTGGTTGGAATCGAATTTGACCATACTAAAGGCGCTTCGGTAGGATTTTGACAAATTACCGGCAACCAACTAGCACAGGGAAATTCGGCTTCTAAACCTTGCAGTTTTTCCCCGGCTTCACGTACTGCTAAGTTAAATGATTTGGATTCGGAAAAGGATGATAAGAAAAATTTTAAAAATCTTTGAGCGACTAAATCCGGTACGGGTTCGCGCATGACAATTATTTGCGGTATCTGCAATGAAGCTAATTGCGTGGCTAATCCCAAACCATCACAGGAATTGAAAATTGCTAGGTGTAATCCCCGCGATATCGCCGCTCTCAAACCATTTTTTAATTGCTCGATTGTTAAACTATCTCGGGGGTTAAGATAAATTTGCCCGGTTTCTCCATTTTCTTGCGTAGAACTATGTCCGGCAAAAAATAGTATATCCCATCCTTTTTCATCCCAAAGCATCAAATCTAATTCTTGACGCTGGGCTTCTATCAAAAAAACTGTTTCTGCGCCAGGTAAATTTTCTAAAATGATTTTATCTTCTTGAGTATCAATATTTTCGCTACTACCTAAAATTGCTAAAATTCTGATTCGATCTCGTTTAGGTTTGCGGATACTGTCTAATTTCTCAAAATCCGGTTTGCTCAAACATAAAACAGCATTTGGATAATCATCAAAAAAGTCCCATAAGTTCCAAGGTAATCGTCGCACTTCATCTAAATCCGTTTGGATAATTACCTGTATTTCTTCGCTAGAGTTTAATTTGGTACGTAATTTCTGCTCTAAATCCACGAAAGTCGGATTATTAAGCCAAATGTTGATTCTATTTTTCAAATCATCGCATAGATTGTTGAATTCAACCGATGAAATATTAGTTACATCTTCCGACTCGATTTCAATTTCCGCATCGGAATCAAATTCTTGTCGCCAAATTAAATCGGGAATTAAAGAATCGTAAAGCAAATTGTAGAGAATTTGCCAGCGACGATAAATTTGAGTAAGTTCGGGTGCTGCTGGCAAACTGCCGGTAAACTGAACGCAGAAAAGATTAACTTCTGCTTCGCGCTCGTATACTTGAGCGATCGCGCCGGAAAATCCCTCCTTTAAGCTACCTTTGCCCAGATTCAACACTACTAACTTGCTCATATCTTCGAGGGAGAAAATCCTTCGAGTATAAAGTTCTCTTTTATCTTGACATCTTTACGGGCAACTTGGATACTGAAGTATTTTCCCAAGGGTAATTTAAATCTTTTTAACTGAATGTAGTTGTCGTAGCTTCTTGACTTTACTGACTGTAAGGTAGCTCCCGATTCAGAAAGCAAAGTTAATTGCACGCTATCTGGTAAATAAACTTCTCCAGAAGCAGGATAAAGTTGTACTCGGATACCGACTTTGTTATCAATTTGCGGCGATAAGCCAATCAATAAAGCCACAGAATTACTTTCTAGCTGCATTCCTAAATCTATAAGTTTGGCTCCTTTGACGCAAACTTCATTTAAAACCGAATCGCTTCTGAATTGGAAGGCTGTTGTATTTGTCAAGTTAAGCAAATCATCTACAGAGCAGAAACCGCCACTAAAAACATTGTGAAACCACGAACTCAACTCGAGTACAATTTCTGATGAGTTTTCCATGAGATGAACCTTTAAATGATTGATTCTGTGGTTATACAAAGCTTCTCTATATTTCTCGGATGCTAAGATAGCTCCCCATTGTGCAAACCTTAGATGCAAGCGGGGAGAATAAAAGCTTATCTGGCTTAACTGCTCTATCAATTGTTTGGCTTCAGACTCTAATAAAGTTGGTAAAAATTGAACCTGGGGCTTTTTGAGGGTACAGAGCTTCTGGGCAACCCACATAATATTAATATCGGCAATTAAATCATCGCAGTTTATACAATAAGTTCTATCTATAGAATCATATTGTGCTTTTTGGCGAAGTTGTTCGTGGCTAATAAAACCCGATACTTTTAACCAACTTTGTTCGAGATTTAACTGTACTGCTAAATAATAATTGGCAGCCCAATTAGGAATATCAACCCATTCTTGAGGGATGCGAAACTCATCGCAATCACTTTCCTCGGTTGGCACTAACACCAATCGAGCTTGAGTAAAGTTTAAATCAATGCCATTTACAAACTGCCATCGTTTATCTATATCAGAAGATGGTGCGGGCATCGAGAATTTTTCGAGTAAATCTGGTTCTTCTTGCAACCATTTGAGGAAAACGCTTAGGCATAAGCGATTTATAAAAGCTCTATGACTGACAACATCGCTTTGATAATTATTAGTTGCAGTTTGCTTTAAGGCTGCTTCTTTTTCTAGAGATGAAAATTCGATCCATAAATTATTCGGATGAATTTCTATTAAAGCGTCAAATTTCAACATTTTAAAGTACCATTGCCTTGAAAATTATCTTTGTTTTGACTGTATCCATTCATTTACGATGTTAGCTATCTTATAATTAACTACAGACAGAGAATCTTTTTTTAAACACATAGTAGTTTCTATATGCTTTTTGAATTTTTCTAATAATTGAGAATTTACTGGTTGGGAATCGTTATTTACCCCTGATTCATCTGCTTGTAATTTAACTAGCAAGCTTCTTTTGTAATTGAAGCTAATCAATATGTTTTGCCGTTCCTCATCGCTATATGCTTCCCAAATATCATTTAGTGCAGATAAAAACATTTCTTGACAGTATTGCTGCAAGCATTTATCTAAAGCTGATTTAATTCTTTCGATATCTTTTTCATCATTCAGAGAGATTTCTGGATTAGTTTTATTCCATTGAAAAGCAAACTCCTCTAATATTTTTCTGCCGTATTTTTTTAATTGACGAGCTACTTGATATTGCTTTTGCAACTCGGGATATTTATATTTTACTAAATTTGCTATTTCAGTTTGAGTTAAGTTTAATCCCTGCCATAAATTAAATAGTGTTTGACATTGTTCTGGCATATGTTTAAATAAATTGTTAAGAATAATTTCTATTTGCTGACATTCTTCTTTGTTTATCATTACATCCCATACAGAAGCCGTAGATTCGGCAATAGCGCAGTAATTTTCCTCAAAATACAAATATTGCTTATGACGATAATTTTTCGCCGCCTTTATACAAGTTGAAAGCATTTCTAAAATTTCGATATCTGTTACCAGGGGATTAAACAGATGAAGTTGATTGCATCGTTGGTTGTAATAATTAGCAATTGCGAGCAATTGTGGTTGGGAAGGGCTTCGGGTGCGATTATTTAAATTATTAGCTGTGATTTGGAAAATTTCACAAAAACACTGCCAAGCTAAACGATAAGATACAATTTTTTGGACTGAAAAACTTTGAGCCTGCAACGCTTCGGTTAACTCCCGAGCGTTTAAATCCTTCAATAAACCGTAACTAGAAAATCTTGTTCTCCTCGCTTCTAAATCTTGTCGATAAATTTGATTGCGAATAAATCTTTTGAAAGCAGTTATGGCATATGCTTCTATATTTATTTGATGTCGTTCAAAGTTAAAATTCTTAAAAAACTTACTGGGCGTGCTTGCCGCGATGTTAGCTATTTGAAAATATTCTTCTAAGGAATATTTATGTTTGATATATTTAAATTCATTGTATATATCTCTCGCAGCTTTAAAACAGGCTTCTTGTAGATATGCCGAAAAATGTTTCTTGGCTGTGGACAAACAAGGCTGAGATTTAATTTTAACTAAATTTTGATTGTCGGTAGAAGATTGAACTAATAACACCTTCAAAAAATGTTGCGCCCAAAAACTTTCCTTAGCTTCTGGATCTGCCTTTACTTTTGATTGTATATTTTTCTTTAATTCTGCATCAATCTTCCAATGCAATCTAATTTGATGATTATCTTCTGTAAAACAGATAAAGCTAGAAAATTTATCTACTACATTTTTACGTTTTTTTTCAAGCATATGTTTTTCCAGAAACATAAAACGTCTAATGGTTGATGTTTGAACGAATTCATAAAAGTTAACAACTAAATTTTGTATTTAGTATATTTGTATGGGTTGATCGACTGAACCCGTGGAAAATGGGAATGTTATATGTTTATGGGTACTGCAATAGGTGAATTATGCAGTTTTAAGAAAGGTTTTTACGAAGCAACTAATCTAAAACTAAAATATATATTGTTGATTTTTGCTATTTTTACTGATTTATCTCTTCTTTTTAGTGGTAATTAGTCACTACTCATGACTCGCGAACAAGTACGGAGTAAATTTTGCCACAAGAAAATTATGATAAAAAGATAGTGTAAAAATAGACAATCAAATTCTCTAAAAGCTCAAGTGTCCAAAATCCCATATTTTATAAATAAAGAACTAAATTTTTTGTGGATTGCTTCAATTTTTATCGGTAGCTTCTATATTTTTTGTAACTCAGTTTTGGCTGCTGTACCCGAATTAATCACACAAGCACCAAATTCGGAAGGCGACGTAAATCAAGAACGTTTTCCTCAGCCAGTGCCAAACATTGAACCTTTAAAACCTTTAATTAAACCTGAATTGCAGCCATCGCCAACAATTAGGGAACCATCCGCACAACCATCTGCGAACAGAATTAAGGTTAATCAAATTAAAATCACCGGGAGTAGTATTTTTGACTCTAAAGATTTCGAGCCAATTATTCGCGAAGTACAAGGAAAAAGCGTCACCTTAGCAGAATTAAGAAAAGTTGCCGACGCAATTACACAGTTGTATTTGCAACGAGACTATATTACCTCAAGAGCAATTTTAGTTAATCAAAAAATCACCGATGGTATCGTCACAATTCGCGTCATAGAAGGTTCCTTAGAAAAAATTGAAATCCAAGGAAACCAGCGCTTGAGAAAAAATTACTTGCGATCGCGCTTAGCAAATGCTGGGAAAAAGCCTTTATCAAACAAAATTTTGGAAGAGCAACTAAGATTGTTGCAGTTCGATGCAAATATTGAAAATATCGAAGCTAGCTTACGAGCGGGTAGCGATTTCGGTAAGAGTATTTTAACAGTGAGAGTTACCGAGAGTAAACCATTCACAATTGGATTGGGAGTTGATAATTATTCTCCACCAAGCGTAGGCTCCGAAAGATTAAGGATAAATACGATATACCGCAATTTGCTCGGAATCGGCGATGAAATTGCAGCATCTTATTATCGTTCAACTAGGGGTGGTTCAAATATTTTCGATTTCAGCTATCAAGTACCATTAAATCCTAAAAATGGAAGTTTGCAATTACGCACCGTTATTAACAATAATAAAGTTGTGCAGCCACCTTTCGATGCTTTCGACATTCGAGGGGAATCGCAGCTATACGATATCAGCTATCGGCAACCATTAATTAGAACACCTCGTGAAGAATTTGCATTATCCCTTGGTTTTAGCTTACAAAACGGGCAAACCTTTACCTTTGCCGGGGCTACCCCCTTTGGTTTCGGGCCAGATGCAGAAGGAAATAGTCGCACCCGCGTTATAAAATTTGCACAAGATTACGTCCGACGAGATGTTAAGGGAGCATGGCAAATTAGGTCATTACTGAGTTTGGGAACTGGTTGGTTTGATGCCACAATTAACTCAAATCCCGTCCCCGATGCCCGTTTTTTTAGTTGGTTGGGGCAATTGCAGCGAGTGCAGCGTCTGAATAAAAATAACTTGTTAATTACCCAGCTTGACTTACAGTTAACACCCAACGGTTTATTACCATCCCAGCAATTTGTAATTGGTGGGGGGCAATCAATACGAGGTTATCGTCAAAACCTACGAGCCGGAGACAACGGGGTTCGATTTTCTATAGAAGATAGGATAACAGTAGCAACAGACGCATCGGGAAATCCTTCTTTACAAGTAGCACCATTTTTTGATGCAGGTGTCGTTTGGAACGTTGATGACAACCCGAATCTTCAGCCAAAACAAACATTTTTAGCCGGTGCAGGCATCGGAATATTATGGCAACCAGTACCCAAGTTAAATTTAAAACTAGATTACGGTTTGCCTTTAATTGAATTAAATGATAAAGGTAACAATGCTCAAGACGAAGGGTTTTATTTTAGCGTCGGCTATCAGCTTTGACAGTTAACAGTTAACAGTGAGCAGTGAGCAGCGAACAGTTACCAATTACCAATGCCCCATCCCCCATCCCCAATTCCCAATCAAACATATGTCAATTAATTTTAGTCGTCGCCAATTTATTTGGTACAGTTCCGCAGCTTTTGGTACTAGTTTACTACTAAAAGCTTGTAGTAATAACCAAACTTCTACATCTACAGTTGAAGATGCTGGGGAAGCTTTTAAAGTTGCGATCGCGCTGCCCGGAGCGATTACTGATAAGACTTGGAACCAGTCTGGTTATGAGGGCGTACAGTTAGTAAGGGAAAAATTTGGTGCGGAAACTGCTTTTTTAGAACAAATTCCTCAGTCAGAACAAACAGAAGCATTAACCGATTTTGCTCGTAAGAAATATGATGTCATATTTGCCCACGGCGGACAATTTGATGCAGCAATTCAACAGGTAGCACCAAGATTCCCCGATTCGTTTTTTATTGCTGTTAATGGTGCAGTTACAGGAGATAATATTGCGGCTTTACGGATTAATCACCAGCAAGCAAGTTATTTATGTGGAATTGTCGCCGCTTCGATGACAAAATCAAATCAAATCGCTTACATTGCCGGACAAAAGTTTGCTGCAACAGAAGAAGAATTAAAAGGTTTAGAGTTAGGAGCAAAGTCAGTTAATCCTAATATTAAAATTACTTCTACTTTTACCGGCGATTGGAATGATGCTGCCAAAGCAAAGGAAGCAACTCTAGCATTGATTTCTACCGGTGCCGATGTCATTTTTCAATGGTTAGATAATGCCTCAGCCGCCGTATTACAAACTGCTGCGGACAAAGGTGTTTATGCTTTCGGCAATACAAAAGACCAATTAGAAATTGCACCGCAAGCAGTATTAACTAGTGCTGTCAAAAGAATGGATTTAGCAATAGCTTATATTGCAGAATTAGCGAAGAACAAACAATTAAAAGGTGATATCTATAAAATAGGTTTAGAAAAATCAGATATTCTCAGCTTAGGTAAATTTGGTGATATGGTACCCGAAGATGTTCAAAAAAAGGCAATGGATGCAAAGCAGGGGATATTAAATAATCAAATAAAAATTGGTTAAATTAGGTGGAATACTAGTGGTTCTTTTCATTAGTGTTGACGGGTTTGTAAGCTTTAAATGTAGGTTGGGTTGAACGGAGAGAAACCCAACATCTGAGTTGGGTTGCGCTTCGCTTAACCCAACCTACCTTCTACTTGCTACTTATTTCATTCACGCGGAGCGTGTGGATCATCCCACTTTTTTAAATGTGGGTTCTTCTTCCTTCTTCCCTCTTCCCTCTTCCTTCGTGACTACCTTCTTGTTCTGATGGGCTTGAATTTCCAAAGCTGTCCGGAAACATTTTGGCAGTTGTCCATAAATGCTGCTCCATTCAAAGTAGAACCAGGAGCAAACCTATTACCTTCGAGACACTTATTTTCCTTTTCCAGAAACATTGTTGTCAAACGAAAATACCCATTTCTGGCTGGTACCAACTTCCAAAGCTGTCCAGAAACGTTTTGACAGTTATCCATAAATGCTGCTCCCTTCAAAGTAGAATTAGGAGCAAATCTGTTACCTTCGAGACACTTGTTTTCTTTCTCTAGAAATTGTGTTTTCATACGGAAGTAACCATTACCAGCCGGTACCAGCTTCCAAAACTGCCCGGAAACATTTTGGCAGTTATCCATAAATGCGGCTCCACCGAGAGTTGAACCACGAGCTACCCTATTACCTTCGAGACACTTATTTTCTCTTTCTAGAAACATCGTTGTGAGCTTATAAAAGCGATTAGGCTTTGGCTTAGAGACTTTAACTTTATTAACGGAGGCAACGTTAATTTTTATCGCCTCGGCTGAACTAGGAGTTAATATCATTCCTCCTAACATTGAAACTAAAGCTGCACTACTAAACAAAGCACGACGTAGATTTATTGCTAAAAAATTATTTTTCATGTCGAATTGTCCTTTAACTTACAAAAAATGACGGTTTTGTGTATCACATCATTTAATAGAGTCGGTTTATTCAGGTTTATGCAATATTTCTGAATCATTATCAAAAAAGATACAAGTGAATCATAAGAGTATGCTTACGATATTAAAAAAATCAGCAGCTTCCAGTAAGTCCAGAAAACTGCTGATGTCATGGTGTGTATGGTTAAGCGAAAAATAAAAGAATAAAAATCGGGAATGGCCGCAATTGTCACAATGCCCTATTGGTGCGTGACACAGGAAAGCTTATTACTACGTTCAAAAATAATCAAAGTGTCACAGCACCCTACGACAAAAATATGCCAGTTGCGGCCATTCCTAAAAATATATCTATATATAAGGGCGAATATTAAATCAGCGAAGCAAGCAGTTGTCAGGCACGAATCTGTTTACTGACAACTGTTGAATACTAAGCACCCTGCAATCTAGCAAAACCAAAAGTGACGTTGAACTCTTCACACCAAATCGCTACAGATTTGAAGTCATCTAAATCAAAGTTGGCAGGAATTTCGTAACGTTGAGCGCCATCGAAGCGTTGTAAGTTAGCTAAGGTTACGTAATTTCTTTCATTCAAGTTAACGGGTACGGTGCTTTTGCGATGTAAAACAACTCTTACTTTTGGTCCCCGTGCTGTGGTAAATCCTTTACTAAACTCTAAATAGCGTTTACCGTTTTTCTCAACAATCTTAGCTGTACCGTTAGTGGGATGATCTTGTTCTGTGGTTACAAAACTACCGGATGCAATCAGTGACTGTGGTTTTGCTGCAACCCTTACACTTCCTCCCGCTCTTTGTGCTTGTGCTGGTTGTGCGTTGAGTGTTAATTGTGCGACGCTACCGAATAATACGATTGATGCAATTCCGAATCCAGCTAATTTATTGAATTTCATTTGTTGTTACCTCTTGTTGGTTGTTTTCTCTTCGTTACTTATTACTATGAGGGATGAAGCTGAGGCGGTAGTGAATCATAACTGAAGGGTTGATAAGAGTTATATGAGAAAACTGAGAATCAAAAGAAGACAGAAACTATTAAAGTGGAGGTGCGCTAATAAACTTTCAGATTCCTCTATTTTCTTTTCCTCTACGCCCTCTGCGTCCTAGAAGGGTTATATTAATTAACTCATCAAAACTAATAAAAAAGATTACTACTACTCGTTTTCATTAAAATTGACGGGTTTTGAAGTCGTTAACTTAAGTAGGTTGGGTGAAGCGAAGCGCAACCCAACCTACAACTCATCAAAATTAATGGGACAGAGTATTACTTCTTTCAACGCCAAGCTATATTCACTGATAGGCTTAACATATGAATGCTATAAAACAAACTTTATTACAAAAACTTTA
>JAHCMI010000056.1 GCA_019192545.1 Rivularia sp. MS3
GCTTCGCTTAACCCAACCTACGGAGCGACTTTCTAACCCATCAAAATTAATGTGGCGGAGTACTAGCGATCAAAGTTAAGAATTTACTACACCAACAGGGCAAGCAACATTAGTTCCACCTAATCCACAATAGCCATTAGGATTTTTCGCTAAATACTGTTGATGGTAATCTTCAGCATAGTAAAATTCCGGAGCATCAAGAATTTCTGTAGTAATATCCCCGTAACCTGCTTTTTTCAGAGCTTGTTCGTAAGATTCTTTTGATGCTTGTGCAAGTTGTTTCTGCTCTGGAGAAAAAGTGTAAATTCCCGAACGATACTGAGTACCGGTATCATTACCCTGACGCATTCCTTGAGTAGGATTGTGACTTTCCCAAAAAGTTTTTAACAGTTGTTCGTAACTAATTTTTTTAGGATCGTACACAACTAACACAACTTCATTATGACCAGTCATGCCGCTACATACTTCTTTATATGTAGGATTAGGAGTTGAACCAGCAGCATAACCTACAGCAGTAGTATAAACCCCATCCAATTGCCAAAATTTACGTTCGGCACCCCAAAAACATCCCATACCGAATATTGCCTGCTCCATACCTTCGGGAAAAGGAGGCTTGAGAGGATTGCCATTTACATAATGCTTCTCAGGTACTGGCATTGCAGAACTTCTTCCTGGTAAAGCTTCTTGAGGAGTCGGTATAGTCATTTTTTTCCCAAGTCCGAATAATCCCATTGCTTATAACTCTATATTTGTGAAAACGTCTTAACCTTACTTCACATTTTAAATACATTGTGTCAAATCATGCGAGTGTGGAAGGCACGACAAAAATTATAGGCATAGGGTACTGAGAATTGGACATTGGGAATAGGGCATTGGGCATTGGGCATTGGGCATTGGGAATTAGAAAGTTTGAAAAAATAAATAGGGAGCATCTTGCTCTCACTACGAATGTTTTTATGACTTCTAATAGTTTAATTTCCCTATAACCCTATCTATTTATTCTCCCATGCCCTACTACCAACTTTTTAAGCCCGTCTAGCCCAACCAGTATTACGCCAAAGAGTGATGAATAAAGCACCAGAAACCAGCGCTCCCAAATTCCACTTAACAGATTTTTTTAGTAAATTAATCCGTTGATTAAAGCGTGCAGCTTGTACTTGTGCTTCTAATTCGTTTTCCCCTTTATTAACAAAATCAGAAAGCTGCTGCTTAGCTTGTTGCAATTCTTCTGGACTTTTAATTTCAGGAGCGCGTCCCCCGTTTAATTGAGCCAAAATTTGCTGCATTTGGGCTTCATTTATTGAGCCATTTAGATTTTTTTTAACTTGTTCGATTGCGGTTTTTTGTTGATTCAATCTAGCCGTAATTTGTCCTTGCTGCTGTTTGTATATCCTAGCTGTATTAATAACTCCTAAAGGAACAGTTATAAAATATATAATTCCTAATAATAAAGTTAGCCAAGAGAGAATTTTAAGAATAATTCCTTCTTTATTTCCTCTTTCGTTTGACCCTGCTATAAATACAAATGCAAAACCAATCAAAGGTACTGCAACTCTTTCTACCAATGCACCGAAAGTTTGAAATTCCCAGTTAGGATTCAGAAATCTAGCTGGGATAAACATTTCAATAACATCGAATAACGCCAAAATCAAAAGTCCGTAACCTATCAGGCGTATAACTGGCAAAGAATCCACAATTCCCAAGATAAATCTTGAAACGTCGTTGGTAGTTTGATTTAAATTTGCAATTTGAGCCAGCAATGATTTATTAGACCGATCGCTATCAATATTAGACATGAGTTTAATTTAATAAAGAAGAGTGAATTGTTAGATTTATCAGAAGCTCGGATGCTAGATAATTACAGCCTGCTATATCAGCCGATTATTCTACAAAAAAAATAAGTAGAGTATTTCTTTTATCTGTAGCTATTTACAGACGGAATGAATTTAAGTCAAATTAAACCTTGATGCAAGATGCAGCGAAAACAATATAGAAAAAACTATTTTTCTTCCATCAAAGCAGCTATCTGTATCGGTAAATTGGGTAAATAAGTATTATCTTTTTGCTTATGAGAAAAAGCCGTCAGCAAAACCACTCTTACCAAAACTAACACAACAGCAGCAAAGATAGCTGCTAGTAAAGGAGTACGAACTTGTTTCCAACTCTTCATCAGCTTTGAGAACTATTATTAATTTGAGCTTTTTCTTCCTGCTGTAATAGCAACCAGTAGAAACTTCCGAAAATTAGCACGGCTAGAACTACAAACATTCGAGAACCATTTCCCTCATGCCAGTAGTGAAAAGCCTCTTTTTCTCCAGATGCAACCAAAATTGCCATAATAGCGACGCGGATTGCATTAATAATAAATCCTAAAGTTACACCTACAATTGGAACAAATGGCTGCTTTTGTCGCGAAATCGGAAACATAAATAAAGCAATTACCGACAAACCTAATAAATAGGTCATCGTCTCTATGCCAGAACAACCATAGTAAACCTCTACTCCTCCTGTGGGTAAATTGATATTCATTCCATTTAGCGAAACATTAAAGCCAAGATAATGCAAAAGGAATGCTGAAAATTTCGCAGTTAAAGGAGAAATGTCAAATAGTAATGACGAGATAACAATTGGTACACCAAGAAAAAATAGAATAGTTAATTCTTGCCAATATTGTTTTAATCCCTTAAAACCCGAAGCTAAAAAGCTAACACTAAGAGCGGAAATTATCGGTACAACATATATAAAATTACGTTCTTCCGGAAAAGCTATACTTCCCCATAACACCAAGCCAATTAACAATACACCAGTAAGACTGGAAGAAAGATTACTTTCAAAAATTAAATTATTCCGTTTGTCTGATATTAAGCTTCCTAAGGCCATTAAGAAAAGTACGCTCATTCCTAAATGACCAAAATCTTCGATTCCCCAAGTTAAGGTTAAATGAATTGCTTCTAAACCCCCAGCAATTCCTAAAAGCCAATAGCGATTATCTTTGAGCAGTTTCAATGAGGCTATTTCATTTATATTCATTGCAAATTGCGTTATATAGATTTTTTGACGCAGTTACGGTAAAGCCCCTGAAAACTATCGTTCTTGATGATTCATTTAAATAAATCGGGAAATTACAATATCCCTGAAGATTGCCGACTTCAAATATATTACACTTCAATCTAAGTGCCCGTTTATTTTAATACATCTCCATTCATGAATTTCTAGGAAGAAAACAACAATATATATGAAGTAATGGTAAATTTATAAATAATTAATCAAGTATAATTACGTAGAATAATCTATAACGCATCTACTGTAATTGTATAGATTGCAAAATTACTAATGTTGTCCAATCAAGGCATAAGTTTAATTTATGTCTTGATTGAACAACATCAAATAATCAAAATAGTCAGCTTAGTATAGAATCCGCTAATTAGCTTTCGCTGTACGTTCTGACATAAAGGCTATAACTATATCGCTTGACGCTTACGCTTCATTGCAATACCAAAGCCACCAGCAATTAAAGTTCCTAAGATAGTTAAAGGTTCGGGAACTTCTTCGACATCTTGAACAATAGGAATTTGACGCATTTGCACGTTACCCGCACTAACAAATGTTAATCCCGTAACAAAAGCAGTAGGGTTAGTAGGGTCAAGTTGTGCGCTGGTTTCAATACCTAGAACTCTGAATCTATCCACACCCCCATCAGCAAAACTATAGGTATCTCCACCTGTAAGGTCTAAGCCAGAATCTACGTAGTCATTAAGTCCAGCATCAAATAAGAATAAATCGTACAAGCTATCTCCAATACCATTTGGTAGAAGTACAGAAGCAATATTTGGCCCGTTATCAACAATATAGTCGTAACCAATGGCAACTTCAGGATCTATGAAGATTGGTACAGAAGGGTTAACAATATTGAAGTCGAAGTCATAACCATCTTCGGTAACTATTGGTAGTAAAGGATTGTCTGGAGTTGAGCCAGGTAATTGACCATTACGAACTGCAAAAGACCAAATACCGGGAACTGGATCGGAAAGATTGCTAGTATTTTGTAGTTCTAAAACTGCATTGGTACGAGAACCAGGAAGAGTAAAGAAATTAACAAGATTTCCCGCATCAAATCCAGCCTGTGCTGGTGTTCCTCCAAGTCCGTTACTACCACCACTCGCATCTCCAGTCGTCCATTCTAATTGACCGTAACGGTATTCAATATCAAAATTTCCAGTTCCTGTATCTTGTCGGTTACGAAGAACTGTTTGGAAAGTATTAGTTTTATTACTATTCTGATTGTAATAACCGACGTTATTCCAAGTGACAACAACTGTATCAGAGTTAGGAGAAGCTACATAAACCTCACCACAAGATGCACAGCGAGTATCTGCATCTCCCCAATAAGGAGCAATCATTGGACGGTTCGATATAGGAAAAGGTTGGGGTGTGAATTGTCCTAACGAACCATTGAAAGTTAAATTACCGTTATTGTTGATGAAAAAGCTATTGAAGCTATTACCAAAAAAATTAATGCCAAAAGGTAAGTTTAACTGGTTTGTTGAACCATCATCATTTCTAGGCATAGCTAGATCGCCAAAACCGGCATCTCCACCAAATCCATCCAGAATAATGCCAGCAGCTTGCGCGTTACTAGCTGTTCCGATAGATATAAATAGCGTACCAGCAGCAACCATCGACAATCTTTTCAAGATAGTTGAAATCAACATTTAATTCTTCCTTAAAATAAGATGAGCGCCGATACCAAATATTTTTACAAGCAATTACTCCCTAATAAATCACATCAGGAAATTATTACTTATAGGTACTAAACTTAATATCAATAGATGAACTACTTGTTTTATCTATAATCCTGAAAAAACAAGTGCTTTGATTAAGTCTACTGATAAACTGTAAATGCCCTGTTAAATCAGTTCAAATTAGTAGATAGAGTAATATCGATAGCATTAGTTCATTAAACGAAACAAAGTAACCCTGATATTTCATTCTTTCAAATGTCAGAGTTCAGAAGTACTAGATGATTTTCTTTTATACTTTAGCGATTGTACTTCTTATCAATTGGCTGACATTCAATACTTAAGTTTCTCATGTAATATATTGCACTATAGAGTGTCATCTAATTTTAAAGTCTTTGCAAAGAACCTAGTAAATAGCATAAAATTAACGTGAATAACTTACATACAGTGTTAAATACAGTAAATATTAATTCTTTCTTATTTAAGAATGATTAAAATTATATAAAGGAATTTAGGCGATCGCGGTAAAGTGAAAATTTCACGTCTTTATAAATCTGCTATTGACTTTTCCTATAGACATTGATTGCAAATTCAATAGAAGCAAGTCAGTTAATTTAATTTACGAATTCACCTTTTAAAAAACAATCAAAAAATATGCTAATGCATAGCTGAACTATTAGTAAAGAAAAATGGCGTTGCATAAATGTGGGATGAACTAGCGTCTGAAACTATTAATATTTATATTCCGTTAAAAATATAACTAAATCATCCCACGATTCAGCAACGCTAGGCAAACAATTTTTATCCTTTTGCAAATATGGCTCATGTTTTACTTACTCGAACTGCTCATCAAACTTAATTTCCCTAAAGTACAATCAGTAAGTATTCCAAAATTCACTAATTGGCTAAATGAAAAATCCTTTTTATATCCACTAGTTATAGATGCCCGCACTCCAGAAGAATATGCCGTGAGTCACATTAAATCAGCACAATCTATCGAAGCTGATAATTCCGATATAGCCAAATTTTTGCAAGTTCCTTTAGATACTCATATCGTAGTTTATTGTTCGGTGGGCTATCGTAGCGCTAAGGTTGCTCAACAACTGCAACGAGCAGGATATCAAAATGTTTTTAATTTGAGTGGTGGTATTTTTCAATGGGCTAATAAGGGAAAACCGATTTATAAGGATAACCACCAAGTAGAAATTGTTCATCCTTACAATTTTATTTGGGGAAAATTGCTCAAATCAAAGTATCATGATTCTGTAAGGGAATAGGCATTGAGTCTAAATTCATCCGATAATTGATAGTTAATGTCTTCAGTTTCCATAATTATTCCTAGTTTTAACGAAGAAACCGGCTTGGGTAGAACCTTGCGTCAACTTGCTCTACTTTCACCACCACCAGGAGAAATTATAGTGGTTGATGGTGGCAGCGAGGATGAAACTCTGATAATCGCAAAATCTGCTTTTGAATCTTTTTTTTCAGCATCTTCAAGAATAAAAACACAGATTCTTCAATCTCGGCATCGCGGGCGTTCTGTGCAAATGAATTATGGTGCGAAACAGGCAACTGGAGATATCTTATGCTTTCTTCATGCAGATACTACCGTACCCGATGACTTGATTACTTTAATTAATAAAACTTTAGCAGACTCGACGGTTGCTTGTGGCGGGTTTATTTCTTTGATGAGTGGTTCTCAAACTACTCGCTGGGCTACATCATTGCATAATTATCTGAAAACTTATTACGCACCATTAATTTTTCGGCCTCATCTGTTTTTCAGAGGTTTACGTTTGTTATTTGGCGATCAAGTAATGTTTTGTCGTCGCAGCGATTTTTGGGATTGCGGTGGCTTTAATGAAGCGCTACCAATTATGGAAGATGGAGATTTATGTCGAAAAATTGCGCGCAAGGGAAGAATACGTATGTTAAACCGTGTAGTACAAAGTTCTGACCGTCGGGTTGCTCGTTGGGGTGCCCTAAAAGCAAATGCAATTTATCTATATATTGGTTTTCTCTGGGGAATAGGTGTTGATACTAAGTATCTTAAGCGATTTTATGAAGATATTCGCTGAAAGTTGCTGAATATTTTATCAACAACAAAGGTATTTATTGTTACCATATTGTGCAAATAACAGCTTAATATCAAGTGCAGTAAAAATACTTACTTAACAAAATAGTAATTTTTGCTTTTAACTACTCCTATTCTGGGGTTGCACAATTGAAATATAAATCAAATGTCTTTTTAACTCTTTGCTCTGCGCTCTCTAGCAACGAGTGATATCAAGTCCGGATAAAACTTATAATAGGAGGCTCGTAGTTGCGCTTCAACCCTTGATTAAAGACGCGCTCAAGCGCAACTACGAACATATTATTTTAATCGTAAGCCCTGTAAGCAAACATAATATGAGTAAAATACATTACCTGTTTATAAATATATGTATTTTAAAGAACATTTGACTTTGATTATATGATGATTATACTTAAGTAACAAGACTTGTTTCATTTATAAAAAGTAATTTGATATACTAATGGAGTCAGAATCACTACTGAAAACCGGAACAAAAAAACCTAGGATACATTTTCGCTTTATTGATGGACTTCGTGCTTTGGCAGCTTTATGGGTTATTCTGTTTCACTCAGTAACAGATGCTGATAAGACTATTTCTCAATTCACTGATACCTTACCCAAATGGTTTGTATATATAGTGTTTGAAAAAGGTCATTTAGGTGTAGCTGTCTTTTTTGTCATCAGCGGTTTTTTAATTAGTCATTCATTGAAAAATACTCAATTTAACTTTGCTTGGTTCAAAAATTTCGTTCTACGTCGTTTAGTCAGACTCAGTCCTACTTATTACTTATCTATTCTGACGACACTGGCTATTGGCTTTATTGCTGCCTATGCTAAAAGCGAAGATTTTGCACCTTTGGGATACCCTCTGTCTGTTCCAAGATTAATAGCGCACGTGTTTTATCTACAGGATATTTTTAAACTGCATCATGTAAATGATGTCTACTGGACATTATGTTTGGAAGTTCAATCCTATTTGGTATTTGGCATCCTTTTTTGGTTAGTACAATGGATTAATTTCCATTGGAATATCCGTCAAGGAAAAGTTTTTGTGTTTCTTCCCAGTGCTATTATTGCTGCTCTCTATGCAATGGAAATAATTAAATATGAGGGTAGAGAAACAGTATTTTTACCGGTATGGTACAGTTTTCTACTCGGCGCGTTTGCTTATTGGACATGGCGTAAGGAATTGAAACTTCTACTTTTCTATTTTTATGTTGCAGTATTAGTTTTTGCCGGAATCGCTAATTCTTCAGAGTTTGCGATCGCAAGTTCAATTGTTGCCGTACTTTTACTAGAAGTTGCACGTGTTAACCGGATGGAACAATTACTCAATTGGCAATGGTTACAGTTTGTAGGAAAAATCTCTTATAGCTTGTATTTGACTCACGTGCCTATTTTAGGAGGCGTATATTGGGTTGTATTTAAACTGTTTAATCATTCAGTTTGGAGTGAATTTCTTGCCTTAATATTGGGAGTCGGCAGTTCAATTATCTTTGCAACGCTAATATGGCAAGTTATAGAAAAACCATCTATTAAATGGAGTAAAAAGTTAAAAGTTACAAAAATTAGCAATACTTTAGCAAGTACTAATTAATTATCGCAGGTGTGCCAAATCATACTTAGAATCAGCATCATCAGATTTTTAGTTACTTGCGAGATGAAAATAAATATTCTCTGACAAAAATAAATATTTGGATTATTCGTATGTCTGATTAATTACAAATTAATGATAGGATTCCCAAGTTGCGTTCTATAGGAACGAAGAGTGAAAACTAATCAGCTTGATTTGTTCTCACCCTCGGAGGTTGATTCTGCAACAAGCAGAACTCCGGTGTTATTGATGGATGCGAAAGCTTTAAAAAAATGGAAAAAGCAGATATCCTTCCATCAACAACAAGTGAGAACAAGCGAACCAGCACTTCAAGTAGCTTTATTTGAAGTGTCGTCGGCACATGTTGACCCAAATATAATAGATCCTTTTGAGCTTGAACCTTGTTCGCTGTCTTTTTATAGATTGCCAGCAGATAGTCCAGGACAAGCTTGCCTTTATTTTGTCATCGATATGGCTGCTGATTTACTGCTTTATGTTGGTGAAACCTGTAAATCCAATCACAGATGGAAAGGAATACATGATTGCAAGCGATATATTGAAAAATATCAGGACTTGCACTACCAATATGGTTTAAAAACAGCAGTTAACATTGCCTTTTGGTGGGATGCTCCTGATTCAACCAAACCCAGACAAAATTTAGAGTTAAAACTGATTCAAAAATGGAAGTCTCCTTTTAACAAAGAAAATTGGAAACTTTGGGGACAACCTTTTGGGTAAATCAGTTAACAGTGAACAGTGAACAGCGAACAGTTAACTGTTGCCAGTTACCAGTGACTAGTTAACAATATTTTGCAAAATCAAAGTATTAGACATCTGCGGAAATAAAAAAGACCTCTCTCCTGCGAGGAGAGAGGCTTTAAGCCTCGTTTCCCTCTTAGGGAAAGGTGTAGGGGGTTCGGGAAAGCAACTGTAGTCAATCTTTTCCAAATATGTATATTGTTAACTATTTAGAGTCAATGGGTTAAGAATCTATTCTATTTGACCGAACAGCACCATTTCCAAGAAACTTTTTGAAACCCCGTTCACTGCTTACTGCTAACTGTTCACTGCTAACTGCTCACTGCTCACTGCTCACTGCTTATAAGCGATTCGTAAACTTTGTATAAGTAACACAAGAGAAGCAACTGCCATTAATCCACCCCAAAACCAATAAGGTAAAAATAATTGTCGCTGTATTTGCCCGGTATCAGAAAGTCCTAAAGGACCTGCGGTACGAGTAAACAAATAATCAAGTTGGTGATAAGTACTTATACAGGCTTGCACGCCGAGAAATTGAATGCTAAATCCTTGAAACCAACGATTTCCTTTAAACCCAATACCAAGGATGATTAAACCTAAAAGGATAATTGCTACTATCCCAAAAAGCGAACGTACCCAAATTAATACTGAAAATAGTAAAAATCCGCCTAATATTTTTAAACTGATGCTGGCACTCTTGAAGCTACGGGATGCCAAGATTAATATAGCACCTGCAATTGGCGGTCCCATTGGTCCGGCAGCAGATACTAAAGCACGTCCTATCGGGCCTAAAAACAAGCTACCGCTGTGATATGCTACACCCGAACCATCGGCGTAAATTTGTAGCTGCTGAAAGTCTCCTCCAAGCAGTATAGCTGCTAAGCCATGACCCATTTCGTGAAACCAGGTAGCTAAAATCGAAAATGGGTATAAAATATAATCTCCGTATGGTACTTGCCATAGTACAATCGTGACTGCGGCAGCCCCAATTAACCACCATATTCCTATACGGTCTACGCTATTGTTTAATTTAGTTTCCAGTGATTGAAAATCCATACTATTAAGGTCGAAGGTTAAAGATTAAAGGTTAAAGCTTACGGATTAAATATTCTTACTTCTATATAGTATCTAATCCGTCATGTCTCATGTTCTTCGACCTGATTCCCCATATTTAATACCATTAAAATGGATTATAAATCACGGAGAAATATAAACCGTTTTCTTGTAAGGTGTCTTTGTCTCCTTCGACTGTAATTAGGGGAATTCCCCAGTCAAAGCGGGCGGTAAGTCGATTTTGTAGTTGCAATCGCAATCCCAATCCTAAAGATAATAAAGTTTCGGTTTCGCTTTGGGTATTGGATTCGTCTCTACCTCCTCGGTTCCAAGCGGTGCCGAAGTCTAAAAAAGGAGCAACCTGCAAAAGGTTATTTTGACCGGCAAAACGAGCTATGGGAAGTCTTACTTCGGCTGATGCAAAAACGGCATTATCAGTAAGTAAAGCATCTTGGCGGTATCCCCTAACACTTTCTTGCCCACCTATACCAATTTGCTCTAAAGGTACGAGTGGTCTGTCTGCTAGCTGTACGTCACCGCGTAGTAAGAACAGTGTATCTGGTGCTAAAAGACGTACCCACTGAGCTTGTCCTCTCCAAGCGTAAAAACGACTATCGGGGGATGAATTATTAATTGTAGAATCAAGAGCGTCTAATCCGACACTGAGTTGAGAGCGTAAAGCAAAAACTTGAGTGCTGCTACGATTTGTAAATTCTTGGAAAAAACGAAGTGCGCTGATGCGAGTTCTTCCATCATCATCTGCTCCCGGTGAATTAGGAAAGGGAATTTCACCATCAAATAAGCTTGCTTTACTTTCTCGACGACTAGCGGTTACTCCTACGGCAAATTCTTGCTGCGGTGTTTCTATTATCGGTTGACGCAGCGACAGTTCGTAATAACGAGATTTGGATTGAATATCAAGAACATTGAACGGACTTTCGATTACATCGCTGTCGGAATTACCATAACTAAATGATAAAGTCCCGTTACGAGGATTTACGGGTAGAGTATAGTTAAAATCAAAGGAATTACTGCCATCGGTATTGCTGTAACCGCCGCTGATACTGTCGCCCCATCCAAATAAATTAGCTTCGCTTATTTGGATTTGGCGGCGAAAACTACCTACTGCGGGAGAACGTCCGTTATCTAAGCTTAGTTGAGTATTAAAAGTTTTTGTTTCTTCAATGGTTAATTCTAATAAACTTTCTCCAGGGCGGGTACCGGCAGATAGTTCGGCTGAAAGCTTGTCTATTAAAGGATTTAACTGTAATAGCTGCAATGATTCTAGTAGCTTTTTACGGTTTAAAGGTTTTCTCGCGCCTCTTTTGATGCGGGAACGAATGTATCCAGAATTTAATCGACGATTGCCGGTGACTTTTATATCTTCTAATTCACCTTCTATAATCTCAATCTCAACCGTACCGTCTTGAAATTTTTGGGTTGGAATAAAAGCTCCACTAGTTATATATCCTTCATCAAGATACAACTGCGTGAGTTGCGATCGCAGTTGTAGAAGTTCGGCAAATGTTATGGGACGATTAGTGTAAGGTTTGGTAATTTTATCGAATTCTTTTTCGTCAAAAACCGTACTGCCTTTAATTTCAAATTTATCTACGACAATTTTCTGAGGAACTTTTCCGGGTACGTTTATTTCTGGCTGGTTTGGGGTAGCATCTGGTTCTAACAATTGTTCCGGTGGCGGTAAAGTGGGGATACTTGGTTCCGGAAGGGTTTGAGTTGATGGGGGCTTAGTTGGATCTTCTGAGGAAGGTTTTTTACGCTGGGGTGCCTGGGAAATATTTGCCGGATATCTAAATAAGATATCTGCATCTAAAGATTGCTTTGGGGTTGAATCATTTAAAACTGATAAACTAGAAACAGCATCAACACCCTTTAACTGATTTTTGGCAATAGCTTCGTTTAACCTTATAGCTTTTGAATCAGAGATATTAATTTGTTTATTATATTGCGAATAATTACGTGTTCTTTTGATTTCTTCAGCTTTAAGTGGTTTTACTAATGCAAAAGTGAATAAGAAGGCAAAACTTAAACACTGAGTGTATTTATAGCTATTTGGAAGTAAAAAATCTTTAGCAGGCATAATAACAGGTAAATGAAGACCTGGACAATATAAAATTTAAGACAGTTACTTGAGTAACAAACATAACATTACTCTTGTAACTGAAGATTTGGTTATTTGCCTCGTTGATCTTACCAACATTCAGTTCCATATATACAAAAACTTTAATTTATAGCTGATAACTGCTAATAACTAAAGATATGAATACTACATTTATCATATACCTGCAAACACGTCAATAAAATTTCAGTAAATATTTTAATTAACTAAACCCACTTTTTTAACACGGATTATAGTATTTTTTCTCATTAGTATTGAGGACTTTTTTTCAGTCAGATTTATATAACTTCCGCTCCGGGGTTTTCAAACCTGGTTGGGTTGCAATGAAAACCCATTATGTTTATTTTTTATTTAAAATGGTTTTCTCACCCTGCTTGTAATAATCCGTCAATTTTAAAAGGAAAAACTACTAAGATTTTTGGTTCACAAAGTTAAAATACCAAATCTATAAAAGTATAATTTTCTAGTTATAATTGCTGCCATCTCAATAAAATTTACTACGTTGATTATGCTATTCAATTCAGCGAATCTGCCCTACTGGGTATTCTTAGGGATGGGAGTATTGTTATTTCTATTTGTAATTGTCTCCGGTGGTGGAGACGATGACGTTGATATCGATACGGATGTTGATACTGACGCTGACTTTGATTTAAATGGTTTTGCGCTCTCGTGGATGGGCATTGGTAAAGCACCTTTAATTCTACTATTAGCAACCGATTTGAGCTTATGGGGCTTATTTGGCTGGATGTTTAATGTTTGGTTAGCAGGAATCCTCAATCAAGTTCCTAGTGGTGGTTGGAATTTTATTGTGTTAATTTTGTCGATGTTTCTCAGTTTATTTACAGGGGGTTTGATTGCAAGACCAGTTGGTAAAATTTTTGCTGAATTTGGCGAAGATACCAGCAGCGACCGCTTGATTGGTCGTAATGGTACGGTTAGTTCTGCCACTATACCTGTAGAAAAACAAGGCAGAATCGGTCAAGTTGATGTCATCGATAAGTCTGGAAATTTGGTAACCATTAATGCAAACGTCCCAGAATGGGCAACTGTTATTCCCCGTCATGGTGAAACAGTGATTGTGATTGATAGACAACAAGATGTTTATTTTGCAATTGCTGCAAACAGTCCAGATAAAAATCATTGGCTCAGGGTTACAAATAAAAAATAACAATTGAAGAATATGCTATTTTGGTTAAATTTTATTGCATCGTTGCCGCTACCTCCTACAAATACCGTAGTAGCGCAGTTGCCTGATATCGGCGAAAATGCATCTACATCGCTGAATCTGATTGCAGAAAAACCTGTAACAACACCTGCTTATGTTGCTCAATTTTCTCAACCTGCTCTTAATCAAATAGGTGGAAGTTTAATTTTCCCTGGGATAATCGCAAGTTTAGTTGTACTTTTGTTGCTCAGCGTTTTTGCATATACGCGAATTTATGTAATTACTCCCACCAACGAAGCATTTGTCAGAACAGGTGGTATTTTCGTCAAAAAGAAAACTGTATATCTTAATGGTGGCTGCGTTGTTGTGCCTGGATTTCACGAATTAACGCGGGTACCTTTACGGGAAATTTCGATTAATGTCGAGCGTACCGGTAAATTAGCAGTTCGCACTCAAGATTACCTCAGAGCTAATATGCGGGTAACTTTTTATGTTTGTATCAGTGCGAGTGAAGAGGATGTACAGATTGCTGCGGCTAGAATCTCTAGACAAGGAAAAATCTCATCGGAAGATATTAAAGAGGCTTTGGAAACCCGTGCCGACGATGCAATTCGAGCCGCTGCGAAAAAGAAGACTTTAGCAGAAATCGATTCGGATAAGTTAGGTTTTGCAGAAGAAGTTCTTAACTTGACTCAGCAGGATTTAAAGAAAGTCGGTTTAACTCTCAACAATATTGCAATTTCCGAAATCGAAGAAAGCGATACCTATGACACTAACAATTTCTTCGATGCTCAAGGTGTACGTCTTCGCACGGAAACCATTCAGCGTTCAATTCAGCAAAAGCGCGAAGTTGAATTAACAACCCAAGTCGCTATCGAACAGAAAGAACTAGATGCTCAAAAGCTATCGCTACAAATTTCTCAAGAAAAAGAAACAGCGGAATTAGAGCAAAAACTACAGGTAGAAGCTCTGACGGCGCAGCGAGAGCGGGAAATTCAAGAAGCTAAAGATAAAGAAGCTGCTGCAACTTTGCGTAGTAAGATTTTGCAAGATAAATCAGTAGAAGAAGAAGAAATTCGCAAAAAATTATCGATTCAGCAAAGTCAAATTGAAGCCGATATTGCTTTAGAAGCCCGTAATAAACAACTGAAAATAGCTCAAACCGAGCAGAAGCAAGAAGCCGAATTAGCAGAAATTACCCGTCAACAAGCAGTGCAATCTAATAAATTAGAAGCACAGGTACAAATAGCAGAATCGGAAAAAGTCGCAAAACTAGCACAGGAAGATTTAGCTATATCAATAGCAAACAAGAAGAAAGAGACTTTTTTAGCAGAAGCCGAACAAGTGCAAGCTCAAGAAGCGGTTAAAACAGCCAGTGAAATAGAAAAAGCCGAACGTAACAAAAATCTATCTTCAATTGCTGCCGAACAACAAGCCCAAGAAAGGGATATTAGCGAGCGTAAAGTAATTGAAATAGAAACTTTTCGTCGGCGCAAACAAGCAGAAATTGCTCAACAAGCCGCAGAATTAGAAGCCGAATCAATTCGTATTCTTGCACAAGCCGAACGCGATAAAGCCTTAGCAGAAGCTGAAGGTATTCAAGCTAAAATTACCGCCGAAAACAGCATTAGTAATGCCAATTTGAGCGCTAAAATTGTCACCACCCTTTGGCCAGAACTATCAGAAAAATTACCAGAAATAGTTAGTTCCCTCGCACCACAGCCGGGAGTTATTGGTAATACTAAAATTTATTCATTTCCTGGAGCAAATGGTAACGGTAAAGGTATTGAAGATATTAATAAATTAATGCTATCAACCAGCGGTGTTTCAGTAATTAATAGTTTATTAGAAGAAGGTAATTTGGGAAAAATAATCTCTCAAATTAGTAAATTAGTGCAAAATAAAAATGAAGTAAAACCAGATACTATAATTCCAGAAGTTGTAAAAGATTCAGTAAATAATTCGGTAAATAACTTAACAGATGTAAATTTTACAGATAACGATTCTCAGATAAGTTAGTTGTTCTTTATGGTCAAAGATTAAAGGTTAAAGGTTGAAGGTTTAAGGTTAAAGGTTGAAGGTTTAAGGTTAAAGGTCAAAGGTTAGAGGTTAGAGGTTAAAAGTTAAATATGTGTAAGTTAGGAGATTGAAACGAATGTAAGCCAAGCTTTCTTGTAGATTAACTTAACATCCGTGTTGGGTTGCGCTAACGCTTAACCCAACCTACAAAGATAAACAACAAATTCCCTATGCCCAATACCCAATCCCCCATGCCCAATTCCTAATTCCCAATTCCCTGGTAACATATATGGGAAAAACGAGGCAAGTGCAATGGTGTGGCAGCGTCCCGATGGTAGACAAGCTAATGAACTTCGTCCAGTAATTTTTGTCAAAGATTTTACGCGCTATGCTGCTGGTTCGGTTTTGGCAAAGTGTGGTAACACTCAAGTACTTTGTACGGTTAGCGTTAGCGAAGGTGTTCCCAGATTTCTTGCAGATAGCGGTAAAGGTTGGTTGACAGCCGAGTATCGAATGTTGCCCGGAGCTACTCAACAGCGACATAATAGAGAAACCATTAAATTATCCGGAAGAACTCAAGAAATTCAAAGATTAATCGGACGTAGTTTAAGAGCTGCAATAGATTTTGAAGCTTTGGGAGAGCGTACTTTGACGGTTGATGCCGACGTACTGCAAGCCGACGCTGGAACCCGTACTACCTCAATCACTGGTGGATTCGTAGCACTAGCGATCGCCATTTCCAAATTAATCAACGAAGGTGTTCTGGAACGTTCTCCGTTAATAGGACAAATCGCCGCAGTCTCAGTTGGCTTACTAGAAGGAGAAGCATTTTTAGATTTAAACTATCCTGAAGACGTTGCTGCCGAAGTCGATTTCAACGTAGTGATGAACCAAAAGCAAGAAATCATCGAAGTACAAGGAACAGCAGAAGAAGGTAGTTTCAACCGCAATCAACTTAATAGCTTAATGGATTGTGCCGAACAAGGAATCAACCAGTTATTAGCCGCACAGCGAGAAGCCATTCCAAATTGGGAGAACGTTTTTGTCGAGAGGGAGTAAGAAGGGGGTAGAAAAAACTCCCAACTCATAACTCCTAACTCCTGACTCTTAAATATTTCCCATTCTTAAAAGTTTCACAAATAAAAAGCAAAATCGAAATATCAACGGTATCGTTATCCCAGAAGTAACCTAGGTTGTGAAGAAAACTGATGACCAAAAAAGTTGAAGTATTGCCGGATAAGAAAGCTTTGGTAGAAAGAGCGCTTTCTTTAATTTTGTCAAAGATTGAAACTGCTATCCAAGAGCGCGGACGTTTCACCATTGCGTTGTCTGGTGGTAGCACTCCTAAACCTTTGTATGAAGCCCTGGGTAAACAACAACTGCCTTGGGATAAAATTCATGTACTGTGGGGAGACGAACGTTATGTCCCAGCAGATCATCCCGATAGCAATCAACTAATGGCTCGTAGTGCATGGTTAGATAAAGTTGATATTCCTTTCAAAAATATCCACGCAATGCCTACCGATGCTGCCGAACCTGCTGAAGCGGCAGCACAGTACGAACAAGAATTACGGAAATTATTTAATTCAAAGCCCGAAGAGTTTCCCGCAGTAGATGTAATTTTGCTGGGAATGGGCGATGATGCTCATACTGCATCTTTATTTCCTCACACAGAAGCATTGAAAATTACGGATAAGCTGGTTACAGTAGGCAACAAAGATAGTTCTGTGCGTCTAACTTTCACTTATCCATTTATCAACGCGGCTGAATGCGTGATGTTTTTGGTTGCTGGTGAAAACAAAAGGCCTGCTCTAGCTCAAGTTTTTGCACCAGAAGCATCTGAAACTACTTACCCTTCTCGCTTGATTCAACCCCAAAAAGAACTTTGGTGGCTTTTAGATGAAGCAGCTGGTGCGGAAATCAAAGTTTAACCGCGAAATTGTAAGTAATTGTTAAAATCAAAAGCGACAGATGCTCGTCTGCTTGCCAGCACTCTTTTACGATGAACTTGAAAAAAGGTTTAATTCCATGATTGTTTGCCCGAACTGCAATCATCCCAACCCAGATGGCGCAGTCCAATGCGAAGCTTGCTATACCCCCCTACCGGCAACTACTAGCTGTCCGGGCTGTGGGGCAACCGTACAGGCAGATGCGTCTTTTTGCGGACAGTGTGGTTATAACTTACGCTCGGCGAATAGCGGAGTCGAGCCAACCGTTGCTCCCGATACTCCAGTAGAAGCAACGCCTTCAGGCAGCCCTATAGAAGCTTCTGCCCTACCACCGACAGCAGTAGCAACTCCCCAAGGACTGCAAATGCCTTCTAATGAAGGTAGCCCCCCACCAACTATTCCCTCAGAACCTGTCAGTGGGGAACAAGAAATACCTACTCCTCCTCCGGTAGTTACACCACCGCCGGTTAATGTTGCCGAACCTGAACCTGCTTCAAAAGAAGATGAGGAAGAAGAAGCTTCTTTCTTTGAAGCATTACCAGATATAACAATAGAACCTGCACCTGCAACTGAACCGGAAACTCCACCTGCACCTGCACCCGAACCGGCACCTGCTGCCGCTGCACCTCCAGCTACTCCTTCTCCCTCTAGAACACAATTACAGCAAGTAAGCGCTCGTTTGGTTCACGTTAAAAGCGATACACAGATAGAACTACCGCAAAATCTTTCCGTCATTCATATTGGTAAAGCCAACGATCGCGTTCCTCCCGATATTGACGTTTCCGGATTTGAAAACTCGGAAGTTGTTTCGCGAATTCATGCCGATATTCGAGTTGAAGGTGACGCTTACTACATTGAAGATGTTGGAAGTTCCAACGGTACTTACGTCAATGGAATGTCATTACTGCCAGGAAATCGTCACCGCTTGCGACCAGGCGATCGCGTCAGTATGGGTAAAGGAGATTTGGTAAGTTTCTTGTTTCAAATTTCTTAATTTGTGTATGTGATTTCACTTGTTAATATTTTGAATTATTTCTGATTCTGTAAATGCAGTATGAAAGAAAAACATCAAAAGTCAAAAGTGATATTACAGATAAATTAGTAAAGAAAAAATTTAACCCCTCTCTAATAATTAAGAGAGGGGTTTTATATTGTTTCTACAAAAAAAACAATTCATCCTCCTTCCCTCTCCTTAATCAAGTCAGGACAGGGTGAGGTGTCAAAGTTTACCACGCTCAACCCAAAACTGCTATATGTCTCAACTTCCTTATCTCTTAATAATTAACGCCGATAAGCATTCAGAAAACTGCAATTAATATTGCCGAAAAAATCATTCCAATTGGCACTTTAATTACTTGATTTAACTAATTAATTTAAATAATTATAAGTAAGAGTCTTCTCACAGTATATTTGCTACATAAAATGAATAAATTTATTACTGCTTTAACTTTAAGCACAATCACCACTCTCGCTTCCATGCTTCCTACTGTGGCTTTAGCTGGCAGCTATAAAGGAAAGTGTTTTAATAAGCTCGAAGGAGACATGGATAAATGCCACGTGACTATTGATAGCGGCAATATCTATATAAACATGAGAAAAGCTAGTAACCAAACAGCCAATCAAGTAATTCCTGCAAGCGCTATCGAAAAAGTTGAACGCAGTAAATCGGCAAAGCGTCTTGGCAAAACCGCAATTTGGACAACCCTAGCATTTGGTCCTTTAGGCTTATTACCATTAGCCTTTAAAAAGAAGAAAATGACCTACGTAGTTCAATTCAAAAATCAAGAAAATAATAAATCTGAAGGAATGGTTTTTACAATTAAACGTAGCAAAACCCCATTAGCTGACATTGATTTAAAAAATCTTGGTGCAGAAGTTATTAACGTCGATGCTTTAGCAAAATAGAAAAGTAAATTATATTTTGTAGCTTGGGTTTCCGGTATTACCCAACTTTATCTCATTGAGCAGGGTTAAGCATCATCTCAACGAAGCAATTGTTACAGACATCGCCTATATTTTTCGGTAGATGGAATCTCCAGAATAATGTTTTATTCTTGTTTCTGTTTGTTTTGTAAACAGGTAAATGCGATGAAATTTATGCTCAGTGGTGTAATTGTTACCTTGGGGCTGCTACCAATAACTGTACAAGCGCAACAGCAATCGCTTAATACTCAAGTTGCAGCAATGGTAGAATCATTACGATTAGCTGCACCAAAAACAGGTACTGCGAATGATGGATATTACAGCGAATGGCAAGTTAAACCAGAAACGTTGAAAAGTTGGTCAAATTTTTGCTTGAAAAAAGAAGTTTCACCAGCAGAATTTGAAAACAACTCCCAATTAGCTCGTCAAGTGGTTAGTTGTGTCGTACAGCGAGAGTTAAAAGGACAATTAGAAGCTACAAATAATAATCAAACACAAGCCGTGCGTGCTACAGCTTGTTGGTGGATGACTGGTAAATATAAAGGTTGCAATAGTGGTTTTAGTGCAGATTATGTGAAAAAAGTTTTGGATTATTATCAAAAACTAAAAATAAGTACCTAGATTTTTGATTGATTCGTAGGGTGTGTTGTCGTGTAAGCGCAACGCACCCATTATTTTTTATAATATCCTGATAAAAAGCCACAATTTTTCATATGACTATAGCACTAATCCCAACAAAGCAATATATTGAACTGCAAAACGAAAAGTAGACGATTGCAGGAACACGTGTTTCGTTAGACTCAATTTTGTACGGCTTTTTGAATGGGGAATCTCCCGAAACTATTGCCCAACACTTTCCCCAAGTTTCACTCGAACAAGTTTATGGTGCGTTCAGCCGAATGGCTGCGGTTTTCGCCTTTTATCTTGCTAACCGAGAATTGATTGATTCCTACTTAAAAGAAGGTGAAGCAGAGTTTGAAGAAATACAAAAATCTTGTCGAGAAAATAACCCATTGCTGTATCAAAAATTGAAAGCTGCCTAACAACAAAAGCACGGTAACCTATGAGGGCAATTAAATTTCAAGCAGATGCCGATCTCAAGCAAGCAATTGTTACAGGCACGATACGTAGACAGCCAAGCATTGATTTTCAGTCAGCTAATGCAGCAGGGCTTGAAGGCAAGAAAGATCCGCAAGTTTTAGCTATTGCAGCACAAGAGGACAGAATTCTTGTAACCCACGACAGAAAAACGATGCCTGCTGCATTTGGTAATTTTATAGCCTCATACCATTTCTTTATAAAGATGCGCCGAATTTAGCCTACGGAGGTAGGCTTTGTTTCAGTAGCCCCAGCCTTCTAGGCTGAGGGTGATTTAGCGCAGCCTCATACAGAATTGGTATCACAAACTAGTTCTGGAGTTGTAATTGTTTCTCAAAGTGTATCGATTAATGAAGCGATTGAAGCAATAATTATAATTTGGGAAGCTTCGACTCCGGAAGAATGGGTAAATCAAATCATGTCAATTCCGTTTTGATAAGTCATGATTCTAATATAAATTGACTATCTCTGACTCGAATTGACTTTAACTTTTTGATAATAGGACTTGCTTCTTTTGTAATCTGATTTAATGATTTTAAATTTCTACAATCCGGAGTTTTGGAAGCAAGCATAAAATGAATAATACCGGATGATAATTTTTCATTAACAAGCTGATATTCAGAGTTATCAATTGTTTGATTAAATGTGCTGATAAATCTACAATATTCAACAAGTTTACCGTTTTCGATATAAAATTTAACTGCTCGCTTACTCAAAAGAGGATTATTAGACGTAAAATATAGAAATGGCGATATTTCAGAAATAATAATTTCATTATTGTGAATTTCAAAGTATTCTAACCTTGCTAAAATTTTATCTTTGACAGGTCTTCTCGAATATTCACCATAAACCTCTGCATGAAGTATATTTATATCCTCTGCCGATAAAACTAATTCGACACTTCTATCAAATCGAACTGCCATATTGAAAGCAATTACACGTCCTCTGACTTCTGGATATTTTTCAAAATCAATTTGTTTGATTTCCAATGGCAACCCTAAATCTAAATCTACTTTATTGCCAATAAATATTAAGGCTATTAAATTATCGAAAATCCATCTTAATATTGTGAAATTTAAGCGTTGCATATTAACTAGATAATGAATTGGAGTTGAAATATTATTAGATTGAATTATATGGCTGTTCTATAATATTCGCTTATCAAAAATTCAGTCCATTTTAATGGACTTATGCTATTAGCCTGGGAATTACATTCCCAGATGGGTGTGAGTACAGTCGCAAAAATTTTTATCGCCGTGAAATGTTGGGTTGCGCGCAGCGACACCCAACCTACAAAGTTTATTGTTTATTAACCAACTTAATGGTGCGTGACGCTTTACAAAATTCTCTTTTTAAATTGATAAATTATCGTTAGCGTCACACACCCTACAATGCAAGATAATTGATAATTGTTCATTTTTTAACTAACATAATGGTGCGTGACGCTCTACAAAATTTATTTGTTGAAATTTATAAATTATCGTTAGCGTCACAGCACCCTACAATATTGATAACTGCTCACTGCTCACTGTTCGCTGTTACACAAGCATTCACCAAAGGCAGCAGCGAACCAAGTTGCTCTTGTCCGTTTACTGCTAATTCGCTGTGACACAAATAAATTTTGTCGGATACGCGAGCCAATAAATCTTCGATAATCCTTTGCAGTCTCTCGTCTTCGGCTACTTTCTCGTCTTCAGCGCTCCAAGGTTGAGCAAATCTGTCTTGAAGGAAGAACATTGAACCAAATAAAGTTGCTGCTCCTCCTTTTGTCCATAATGGTGAACCTGCATCTAACCAAAAATGCCAGCGATGGGAATGACGCAAGGAACGATATTGAAATATTGTCGCTAATGTGACTGCGTTTGCTAAAGAGCCGATGGGGCGTATGGGATAAGGGCTGGCGGTGACGGTGCCCTGTCGTAGTAATATAATAAATTCCAAAATAGTTTTTGTTTGATTTTGTTTGCTTTCTTTTTCTATGGGAGCTTGCAAGGAATCAAAATTTGTTTGACTATAATAATTTTGGCTGTAGTTATATTGATTTAATCTCGTATCAATTTCCCAATAATGTTGCGCCGTCTCTAGCAATTGTCGCAATATGGCTAGTTGTTCGTAACTAGAATCGCTAACATCGGACATAAAATCTTCTATTGCGTCGTATAAAAAGAAAACCGGATTGGGAATTTGACGCTGTTGGTACCTCAAACGCTGTCTTTCCAGCCACTGCAATATCTTTCCGTAGGCAGTTGTGGCACTGTAACCCAATCTATCCCACCTTTCAAATGTATCCACATTTAGTAAATTGGGGTTGTGCGGATGGGGTTCAAAACAATAATCTGCAATTAATCCCGCACGTACTGGATCTATAAAATAGTTTTTGTCGGATTTAGAGCTAATTACTACTAACATTTCCGCAACCGCATCTCTATCTACCAAACGCCCCAAACCTGGATAGACTAAGGTAATTAAAGTTAACAAAGCCCGCACAAGGGGCGAGCCGATTAAAGGACGTTTATCTTGCAGCGAATCCACCGTAATTTCAGCTTTACGAAGCATTTCTATGAAAGAATAACGTGCGATCGCATCTAAACCGGGAGCAATTATAGCTATTTCTCTAGGCTGCACTATTCCAGATTTGACTGTTTCAATGATTTTTTCTGCGGTTTTTTGCAATAATGTAGCGCGGGAAATAGTTTGAATTGACTGTACGGAAGCGGGCAAGCTCAAAAGCGTCATGGGTTCGGTGACTAATTGCGTCATTGAGCTTGAAAGCATATCGGATAAAGATAAAATCGGCGGTTGAGTCACCGTTTCTATCTGACAATATTGCGCCAACCCTTCCATATAATTGGGATCTGCTCCCAAACCCAAACGCACTATACCATCGGGATTGTAGCTAAACGCTCCCACACCACCATCAAGAATTAACTCAAATAATTGACGCATCAGCCCCGGATAATCCTGTACGTCATCCGCTAAAACTGCTTGATACCGTTTTCTTAATCGGGAAAGATAATTTTCATCAGATAATAAATGTTGACTGTAAAGTTCGGTAATTATGCCATAAGTTAAAAAACCTCTATCCAAGCACCAGTTACGCCAATCTAATAATAACGATCCAATAAATTCTGGCTCTAAATTAGTAAAATTATCTTGTTGAGATATTACTCTCGTCAAAACTTGAGGAATATCTTCACATGGCGTTCCGCTTAAAGCTGCTAATTGCAGTAAGTCAAGGATACGGCGTACTAAACGAGACTCCCCCAGCCCGACACTACGCAAAGTTTCTTCATTTAGTCGAGAATGCCAAAGCTTAGTTGCTAATTCCTGCTCGGTTTCTGGACGCAATCTTACCGGAAATAATGCTTTTATTTGTAAAGATTCTATCAATAGAGGCCAAAACAAAATCACCTCATCTTGAAAAAAACCTAGAGGAGTTTTCGCTTTAACCGGATATTTACCCCAAGTCGCGGTAACAATTTTATCTGCTAATTCCCGACGATTGTCTCCATTCGCAGCAAATACTAAAACTCCGAGTTCATTATGCTGCGGATAAAGACTCTTTGGTATGCTAGGGATATTTTTTTGCTGCGGGTTATAAGTATAAAATCTTTCTTGATTCTGATTGCTATGGTCTACCCAACTACAAAATTGCTGCACCAAACGTTCCGTCTTACCACTACGACTAGGGCCTACAATCCAAAGAGAATGATTCAGCACAAACCGGCTCCCAATGATTTTGTTAAGATATCTAACAGCGTTAACGTAAGTTTAACAACCACTAAAAAGCAAGATAATTACTGAAAGTGAATTAAAATGAAAAACTTTGCCGTTAGCCAAAAAATTTACTCATATTTAGTAAAAGCTTACCAGTGGTACTTACGAACGCAAGAACGTTCTTTGGATGAAGCTTATAAAGCAGCATTACAAATAAAAGCAATAGAAGATGAGCATTTTAATGGCAGAAAAATAGATGTTAATTCTGCCGCTCATAGCAGTAGTGTAATAGATTATTTTACATCAGACCTGCAAAGACTTTTAAGAATTGTACGCATGAGATTGACTGAGTTTAAAGCTACTCGCTATTTACTGAGCGAATCAAATGTAAAACAAGCGAAAAAGTTTGATGTTGTATATCCTAATTCTGAATTAATTTTAGAAAAGTTAAAAACAATTGATACGATAGTTGCTAAATATACTTTACCGTTTATAGAAGAGTCTTCGACGAAGGCTGAAACTGTTGAATTCCCCGAACAAACTTCTAATCAAAGCTCTAATATTATACCAAAAATTGAATCGGAAATAGTTCAAGCAAAAATGGCAGATGCAGCGAAAAACAACTCGCTAGATCGGCCAAAAGGTAAAGTTAACACTACGGGAGTTTTACCTCGTTCTATTTTCAATACATTCAATCGCTTGCAAGTTGAATTAGACCCCAATGCAGAGCAAGACGTTGTAGATAAATTCCGCAAGTCTCAACGAAGAACGATTATATCTGTAAGATTTTTATTACTATTAATCATAGTACCGATATTGACCCATCAAGTATCAAAAGCGCTTATAGTTAGCCCGATTGTCGAACATTTTAGAGACAGTGAAAATTCTCAATTGTTTATTAATTATGAGATGGAAGAAGAAGCGCTATTAGAATTAGAAAGATTTGAAGAAAAAATTAAGTTTCAAGCTTTAATTAATAGTCCTCCTTCTCTTTCTTCTGAAGAAATAAGCGAAGAGATAGAAGAAGAAGTTAAAGCAAAAGCTTTTGAAATTGCAGAAGAATATCGGATAATAGGCGGCAACGCAATTAAAAATGTTTTTGCTGATATTATTTCTGTCATCGTATTTATTTGGTTTTTGATATTCAGCAAGCGAGAAATCGCTGTTTTAAAAGAATTTTTTGATTATGTAGTCTATGGTTTGAGCGACAGCGCGAAGGCATTTATTATTATTCTATTTACCGATATCTTTGTCGGATTCCACTCTCCCCACGGTTGGGAAGTAATTCTCGAAGGAGTATCCCGTCATTGGGGTTTACCAGCAAATCACGATTTTATTTTCTTGTTTATTGCCACATTCCCCGTAATTCTAGACACTATCTTTAAATATTGGATTTTCCGCTATCTCAACCGTATTTCTCCTTCTGCCGTCGCAACTTATCGGAATATGAATGAATAATTATGCGGGCCGCAGGGCCGCAGGGCACTGCGGTTTTTAGTTAAATCTAATAAATTTAAAACCTCACTCTCCAAAATAGCGGTTACCGCATACACACATCTGGCAAAATCCCCATTTTTAAGGAGGACTTTAATTCAGATTCCCCCCTTTTCAAGGGGGGTTAGGGGGGATCTAAAAGTTATGAAAGGAACTCAGAATACTTAAATAAACCGGGTTTCTGGCTTTTGCTGCAAATGGTGCAAGATGTGAATGTGAAGAATCCTTAACAACACAAACTGTAAAAAACTTTATTTTGCCGCATCATAATAAAACTGTATTCTGATAATAGATAATCAAAACATCACGAAATAATAACTATCGATTCAATACGTATCTAATAAGATAAAATTTTGTTAAATAAAATAATCAAATATTTATTCGCTAAAGGAGGATTTATGTTGCCAGAGATTACCGGTCAAATTACTTTTCCTTCCTCATCTTTACAATTAGCCGCAGTTTTAGGGGTTACTAGTTCTTTAGGAATATTTAGCTGGCGGTGGTGGAAGCAAAAAAATGATTACCGTGTTCTCGAATCGCTTCCTTCTCCTCCCAGACATTGGCTATTAGGAAATATTCCGCAAATCTTAGCAGCAGTCAAACAAAAGAAGTACTTTAAATTATTATTTGATTGGAGCCAGGAGTTAGGACCAATGTATGTATATTGGACTAACAATCAACCAGTTCTGATATTAAGTAAGCCAAGAGTTATAGAAGATACCATTATCAATGGAATGAGGAATGGTAGCTTAGTAAGGGGAAAGCGAGCCAGCGAAGCTTGGAACGATATCGGAGGACCAATTCTGTTAGGGCAACAAGGTACCCAATGGCAGTGGCGACGTAAAGCTTGGAATCCCGAATTCAGTTCTAGCAGCCTTTCTAAGTATGTGGAAATTATTAGTGAAGCTTGCGAACAAATTATTGAGAAAATCAAAGCAACTGAGTCATCTGAAGAAATTAAAGTAGATCCTCTATTTGTGGAATTAACAATGAGGGTGATTTCCCGTATCGTTTTCGGCATTCCCATTAATCCTAAAACTCCTAGCCCTGAAGGACCACCTCTTGATGTTGCTAAAGTTTACGAAGCAATTTCGATTTTGAGCTATCGCTTTTTACGAGTAGCTACCGGGCAAAAAAAATGGATGAAATATTTACCTACAAAAGATTCTCAAGATTATTGGGCTGCGAAAAAATATATAAGTGATTTTATAAATCCTCGTGTAGATTTAGCTTTACGTTTGAGAGAACAAAACAACGTTGATTCAGAACGGGTAAGTTCTTTGTTCCAAGAATCAATGTTAGTAAAAATAGCAGCCAAAGAACCAAAATATAATCGGGAATCGCTTATAGGAGAAGCAATTGAACTTTTACTAGCCGGTACCGATACAACAGCCCATACTTTATCCTTTGCAGTTGCACAATTGTCTTTAAATCCGAGAGTTTTTCAGCAAGCACAAACCGTCGTTGACGAAATTTGGCAAAGTCACGGCGCTATTACTACCCAAAATTTCAAAGAGTTGAGCTATATCAGCGCCATAGTCAAAGAAACATTACGCCTTTATTCCGTAGCTTCCGGCTCAACCCCATTAGAAGCCGAGCGAGAAATTGTAATTGAAGATAAAGTGATTCCTCGCGGTACAAAAATATCTTGGTCAATGTTAGCTGCTGGCAGAGACGAGGAAGTTTATTCTCCCAAACCAGAAGAATTTATGCCAGAGCGTTGGCTAGATAAAACCAAGGAAAATACTCAATTGCCGATGATACATTTTGGTTCGGGTTCTCATCGTTGCTTGGGAGAACATTTATCCATGCTCGAATCAACCGTAATGTTGTCACTGTTGTTGCATCATTTTGATTGGGAATTAGTGAATGGCCGTTCCTCCGTAGAAAATTTACAGCAAAATATTTTGATTTATCCAACCGATGGAATACCAGTCCGCTTTCGTTCGAGAAATTAGGTAATTGGTAATTGGTAATCAACAAAACAAAAAAATTCGATTTGGTTCTCAGGTTGAACCTGGGAACTAGGTTTTGAAGGCTCTGCCTTCAGTCATTGACAATAGTGCAATAATTCTAATAGGAATGGAAGCAAGCGACACATTTTCTTGTAAGGTGCTGTGACGCTTTGATTCATTTTCAACGTAGAAATAAGGTATCCAGTGTCACGCACCAACCGAATATTATGACAATTGCGGCCATTTCTGACTAAATTTGATTTAACAGTTTTTCAGCTTCACCGATTTTCAAATTTTTGTTGTAAAGAGCGGCACCAGGTTCAAAAAGGACTCCTTTGTCGAGCTTACCTAAATCTTGAGGAGCAAAACCAATATCTTCGATTAGTTGCTTTACTGTTTGTTTTGCCTGCTCGTCATCGCTACAGACTTGCACGGCAATTCTTTCATCTGCTTCCAGAAAAGCTTTCTCGGCTAATACTTTGTAATAAATAGAATTAAATGCCTTAACGGTTTTAGCTCCCGGAAACTGATTGGCAACATAACCCGTAGCTGTTTGAGATTCGTCATCAATCACTTTTTGGGCAACATCACCATCTCTTTGAGGATAGGGATTACCTGCATCGATGAGAATTTTATTATCTAAAGTGCCGATTTGAGTTGCTAAATCGGGAACTTTACCAAAGGGAATAGCCAGCAAAATAACTTCTGCAAAATTCGCGGCTTGTTTAGGGGTACCCGTTTTTGCTCCTACTTCATCTGCCATTGATTTTAATGTTTCGGGATTTCTAGAGCTAAACATGACCTCATGTCCTGAAGAAGCCCAATGTTTACCTAAATTTCCACCAATATTTCCCGAGCCAATAATGCCGATTTTCATAATTTTACCTGTAGCACTTTCGATAATAGTTTGCAAAATATTAACTCTTTTTTGCTATATAACTTCAAAAATTTGGATAGCAATTTTTAGTTATTTAATAGAATATAACTTGGCTTCAAATCAATTATTTACAGGCGAATAACATCCCTATTTTTCTGTAGGAATTAATCAATGCTATGTCTTAATGAATCTATAAATCGAGCGACATAAATCTTTTTTTGAATTAAATTGCTAGTTTAAAGCTATATCTGTAGACTAATGAAATTGAACGTATTAGTCAAACAAATATCATAGATAATAGATATCGATGACATCGATTCCACCACTTTCCTCCGTGAATATAGATTACACAAACCTGCGAAAACTCGACCTCAATCTGCTGGTTGCCCTCGATGTTTTGATTGAAGAAGCTAGCGTTACCAAAGCTGCGGAAAAACTCAATATTAGCCAGTCTTCTATGAGTCATGCTCTCAAAAGATTGCGGACTGTTTTAGATGATGAAATTTTGATTAGAACCTCGCGAGATATGGAAGTAACGCCTTTAGCGAGGGAAATTGGCTATCGAGTCCATCAGATTTTGGCAGAAATCCAGTCAACTTTATTGGAAAAAGAAACTTTTGAGCCTGCCACAGCTCGGGAAGACTTCAAAATTGCCGCTAGCGATTACATTGAAACGACTTTAGGAGTAAGCTTGCTGCAACAGTTAGCCAGTCAAGCGCCTAATATCCGCGTTCGTATTTGTAATTTGAATAAAGAAAAATCTTTGGATGCTTTAGATAATAACCAGGTTGATTTGGTGATTGGTGCCAATTTACCGCTGAAACGCTGGCATATCCGCGAAGATTTATACCATGAAGAATTTGTTTGTGTTGTTAAAAGCGATTGCCCGCTTACAGAGTTATCTGTGGAAGAGTATGTAAGTAGATCGCAAATTTTAGTATCAATGCGAGATGATTTTCAAGGCTCTGCGGACAAAATCCTCGAACAGCAGCAGCTTCAGCGACAAGTAATATGGTCAACTCCCCATTTTATGCCGATTCCGTTTCTTATTGCTAATTCTGATTGCGTTACTTTACTTCCCAATCGCGTTGCCCAAAACTGCGCCAAGACATTGGGTTTGAAGCTGCTACAGCCTCCTATTGAAGTTGAAGGATTTACTGTTTCGATGGTATGGCATCAACGCAATACTAATCGCTTGTCACATCAGTGGCTGCGTACTCAGTTGCTTGAAGCAGCGCGAGATATTTGAATAGCAATGCAACAATAATAATTAAACAATGGCAATTAAATAGATAATCCACAGCAGCAATCACAATCGCTTAATTTTTTTCTTTACACATATGATTGTTGGTTAAAAACCTGTTTTTTAAATACTGACAATTACCGCATACAGTTTCATTGCAAAAAAGTATATCAAGATATTGCTATATTTATATATTCTGACTGACAGGTAAGTAATTATAAAGAAATGTTTTCAGGAAAGACGAAATTATGTTACAAACATTAGTTAGCTGCTATATTCAATGATTAAGAGTTAATATAATTGGCGCATATAATTAGACTTAATAATTATGGAGGTTAGAACTATAAGATAATTGCGTCTGGAATTATCTTATGTATGTAATAATATTGTCTTAAAAATATTAAGAACAGAAACAAGCTGTCTTGTATAAAATTACGAGAAAGCTTGCGATGTATTTAATTAGGGTTAGAGTTTTATGTTTTATTGAAATAGAAACTTGGAATATATAATAAAAACAGACAAAAATAAACTTTGACTATTGTAAAACTCTACATTGACTTTACTGACTTTTTGCAATTAACAATTAATTTCAGGATTACAAAGCTATAAAATCTGACAAAAACAATAGCAGAAAGCGAATGCAAGATGTTCTTTACTAAATAAATGAAGGCGACTTGAAATGCTCGGTGCAATTTTGACTGCAAACAGCTTGGAGCTAAATATGGATTTATCCATTACCTCCCTGTTAAATAAACTTTCTCCTTACTTATTAGCGGCGGATAGCGCTTCCGGAGGAGAAGAAAAAGCAACTATTGCCGCTTTAGTAGGTACTGCTGGAATTATTTTTATTTTTAGCGTTCTTTTAGGAGAAATTTGTACCCGTCTACAGTTACCCACTGTTTTAGGCGATTTAGTCGCGGGTATGCTACTTGGAGGTTCGGTATTAGGGCTTATAGTCTTCTCCTCGGAAGGGGTAGAAGTAAATACTAGTTTGCTTAAAGGTTTGGAATTAGTAACGGGTGCTTCTTCAGGAATTGTAGAACAAGCTTACCGATTCCAAATGAAAGAATTTTTGAATGAAAGTGCGAATATCGGACTTTTAACTTTGCTGTTTACCACCGGATTAGAATCTAACCTCAAAGAGTTGATTAGGGTGGGTACTCAAGCCGCAACTGTCGCAATTACGGGTGTATTTGTACCTTTTGTTCTAGGAACTGTAGTACTAATTAAGTTCTTTGGGATTGCAACCATCCCCGCTTTATTTGCTGGTGCAGCTTTGACGGCCACAAGTATCGGAATCACAGCCAAAGTATTACAAGATATTGGTAGTCTGAAATCAGACGAAGGCCAGATAATTCTAGGAGCAGCAATTTTAGACGATATTCTCGGGATTGTAGTCTTAGCAGTGGTGCTGAGTTTGGTACAAACTGGGGAAATCGAAATCAGCAATATCATCTATTTACTTACTAGCGCGACATTATTCGTTTTAGGTGCAATTTTTCTCAACAATATTTTCGGTTCTATTTTTGTGAAGGCGGTTAAGAAAATTAACAACCCTGCCGCTTTAATGCTCTTAGCGATTGTATTTCTCAATGCCTGCTCTTTACTTGCAACTGCCATTGGTTTAGAAGCAATTTTAGGAGCCTTTGCTGCGGGTTTAGTTTTAGGAGAAACAGAGTTTCAGGAAAAATTGCAGGGGCTATTTGAACCATTCATATTCGTTTACACAACGATATTTTTCGTCACAATCGGTGCAAAAGTTGATTTAAGCGTTCTTAATCCTACAGTTGCAGCCAATCATCAAGGTTTGATAATAGCTGCTTGTTTAATTGTTATTGCTATCCTTGGTAAAATCGTCGCAGGCTTTACATTGTTTACAGATAAACCCATCAATAGACTGGCAATAGGTACCGGTATGATTCCTAGAGGTGAAGTTGGATTGGTATTTGCTGGTTTGGGTGCCACTACTGGGGCTTTATCAAATTCCTTAGATGCAGCAATAATTATTATGGTGATTGTCACTACTTTAATTGCACCGATTATGCTCCGGTTTGTATTTTCAAGTTCTGCGACATCAGACAATTCCGAAGAATACGCAGAAAATTCCGAAACAGATTGCGTCCCAGTTTCTAAATTCAATTAATTATTCAATTAATAAATTATCACCTTTGACCTTTAACCTTTAACCTCTAACCTCTTTATGACTTCTTCCTCTGAAACTCCAGGCTCTGTTGTAGATGATTCTCCAGTTTTAGAATCAGAAACGCCGAAAAACCGAAGAAAATGGTTGTGGTTGTTAATGCTTCTAGGATTATTAGCTGGTGGCGGACTCATTTGGTACTTTTTTTTACGGGATACTTCCGATTCTGCACCTCCTCCACCTCAATTGGTAAATGTCACCCTCCAAGAGATAGAAACAGGGCAATTTGAAAATAGCTCTAATTATGTAGGAAACTTAACAGCAGAACAAAAAGTTACCCTCAGAGCAGAAACAGCCGGAAGGATAGTACAAATGTTGTCACGTTCCGGACAACTTGTAAGAGCAGGAACGCCAATAATGCAGTTGCGCTTGGATCGTTCCAGAGCGCAGTTGAATGCAGCCACTGCCAACATCAACGTGCAAAGAGCATCTCGCGCTAATGCCGAAGCAGCATTAAGAACATCTCAAGCCCGTCTGCGCGAATCGCAAGAAAGAATGGCATCTGCGGCTGCTGAAGTTGAGCGTCAAAAAGCTGAAGTGACTTTGCAGCAAGCAGAATTCCAGCGCACGCAAACTTTAGTAAGTCAAGGAGCGCAAGCGCGACAAGCATTAGATGTACAGAGACGCAACTTAAATACAGCAATAGCGGCTCGTAATTCGGCAGTGAAAGACTATAATGCCGCACAAGCCACTGTTTTAGCAAATCAGCAGGAGATAGAGGCAGCAAGAGCGAATTTAGATCGAGAAAATGCAGCATTAACTCAAGCTCAGGCTCAAGCGAGGGTAGAAGGTGAAAATTTAGAAGATACAAGAGTATTAGCGCCCGTAGCTGGAGTTGTAGGAGATATTACTCTTAAAGTTGGTGACTATGTAAATACCGGGCAAGAATTAACTACCCTGACATCAAACAGAGCTTTAGAAGTGCGATTTTCCGTACCGGCGCAAAAAGCAACTCAACTTAGACAGGGGCTTCCAGTAGAGTTAACAGTTGACAAACAAGCCTCTCAACCTTTAGCCAGGGGAAAAATTAGCTTTATTTCACCAGAAGCAAATCCCCAAACCCAAGCGATTACAGCCAAAGCCACCTTCCCCAATCCTAACGGTGTATTGCGTTCCGACCAATTTGTGCGAGTCAAAGTGATTTGGGATAGAACTCCAGCAGTATTGGTTCCCACCGTTGCGGTATCTCGCGTAGGCAATCAAGCTTTTGTATTCGTTGCACAAAATCAGAAAAATGCAGAGTCGGGGAAAATGCAGCTTGTAGCCAAGCAAAAGCCAGTTCAGTTAGGAGCAATTCAAGGTAATAGCTATCGAGTTCTCGAAGGATTACAAGCAGGGGAAAGAATTGCCACTACAGGTATTTTGAATCTTTCCGATGGAACGGCGATCGCACCCGAGGAAGTAGGGGAAGTTAAGGAAGCAGGGGGAGCAGAGAAAGCGCAGTAAGTATAATTCGTAATTCGTAATTCGTAATAAATTATTTTTTGACGAAAAGCCACTAACCTAAAATCCAAAATTAACATGACTGACTTTCCACAATTAACTAACAGGGATTCTCCCGAGCTATCTGAAATCCAAAAGCAATTAGACGAGTTAAAAGCTCAGGTTGCCCAATTACAAAGACAAATTAATCAAAACAATCGATTACCAAAACCAGAGTCAGCAACCGACAATCAAAACAATAATTACAACACAAATGCATCTGACAAAATATCTCATATAGAAAATAGTTTGCAATTAGTCAGCGACATAGTACGCTATCAACCATTAAGAGATATGCTCGCTGCTAAAAAATGGGAAGAAGCAGATACAGAAACTATTCGTTTAATTGCCGATATTGCCGGACATGATGATTTAGAAGATTTTCGCCCTGCCGAAGTACAGCATTTTCCCTGCGTTCATCTACAGGTAATTGATAATTTATGGCTTACCTATAGCAATCAAAGATTTGGATTTAGCATTCAAGCTCGTATTTATCAAGAAGTCGGAGGAAATTTAGAAACCACCATCGAACAAGACAGCAAAATTATTCAAAAATGGGGAGAGCGTTTGGGATGGAGAGAAAATAATCGCTGGAAAAAATGCGATGAATTAGATTGGAGCTTAAACGCTCCCGAAGGTAGTCATCCCGCTCGCTGGTGGAATTCTCCCTTCGGTTCCAAAATGACCAATTATTTTCTGGCTCGATTGATGAGTTGTGAAATTGATTAGGGAATTGGGCACGGGGCATTGTTTAGAGTTAATAGTTAAAAATTAAAAATTTCTACCCCCAATCCCCAATTCCCTATCCCCAATCCTCGATGCCCAATCCCCAATCCCCCATTCCCAATCCCCAATTTTTGACATGTTTGTAGAAAATTTTATCCGCAGACCGGTTTTAACGATTGTTTGCTCTATCATCATTCTGCTGGTGGGAGCAGTTAGTATTCCGACTTTGGCTGTGGAACAATATCCTGATGTGAGTCCGGTACAGGTTGTTGTTTCTGCTAACTATATTGGTGCTAGTGCTGAAGTTGTTGAAGATACGGTTACTACTGTTTTGGAACGACAGATTAACGGTATCAAGGGTATGAGATACATCAGTTCTACTAGTAGCGATGATGGTTCTAGCAGCATCACGGTTACTTTTGAGCAGGGTTATGACCTTGATATTGCTGCTGTTGATGTTTTGAATCGGGTTTCGATTGCTGAAGCTCAGCTACCTCAAGCTGTACAAAGAACTGGTGTAAATGTATTTAAGCAGTCGAGCAGTGTTGTTGTGGGGATGTCTATCTTCAGTGAGGAAGAGGGTGTCTATGATGACAATTTTGTAAGTAACTATGCTGATTTATACGTAGTTGATAGCATTAAGAGAATTGAGGGTGTGAGCGATATGCAGCCGTTTGGCGAGCGTCGCTATGCTATGCGATTGTGGCTTGACCCGACTCTGTTAGCTAGTCGGGGCGTGACTGCTCAAGATGTGGTAGCTGCTCTACAAACTCAGAACGTGCAGATAGGTGCGGGAAGGATTGGTCAACCACCGACAACTGATGGACAAAGGTATCAATTAACTATCCGTGCTGCCGGTCGTTTGCAGGATGTAACTCAGTTTGAGGAGATTGTTCTTAAGACTGGGGAGAATGGTACTTTAGTTAAGTTAAAGGATGTTGGTAGGGCTGAATTGGGAGCGGAAAATTACGATACTTTTGCTAGATATAGAGGTCAGGGGGCAATTGGTTATCGGGTATTGCAGACTCCGGGGAGTAATGCTTTAGCTGCTGCGAAAGCTGTAAAAGCCAGGATGAAGGAGTTAGCTGAAGACTTTCCTCCTGGGTTGAGCTATGCGATTCCTTATGACCCGACTTTATTTGTGGAAGAATCGAGTAAGGAAGTTGTCACTACTTTGATTCAAGCAATATTGTTGGTGGTTTTGGTACTGTTCCTATTTTTGCAGAATTGGCGAGCTACTATTGTTCCGGCGGTGGTAATCCCGGTTGCTTTGGTGGGAACGTTTGCTTTTATTAAGGTTTTTGATTTTTCGATTAATAGTTTGACTTTGTTTGGTTTAACTTTGGCTACCGGGATGGTGGTTGATGATGCGATTGTGGTAGTTGAAGATATTGGGGGTAAGGTACAAGAGCAAGGAATGAGACCGCATTTAGCTGCGATTGAAGCGATGGGAGAATTATCGGGAGCGGTAATCGCAACTTCTTTGGTGCTGTTAGCGGTGTTTATCCCCGTTGCGTTTTTTCCGGGTACCACGGGACAGCTTTATCAGCAGTTTGCTTTAACTATCAGTTTTGCGGTAATTATTTCTACTTTTAATGCTTTGACGTTAACTCCCGCTCTTTCATCATTATTATTGCGTCAGGGGCAAGAACCTACGGGATGGTTAGCAAAAATATTTGATGTCATCAATCGCGGTATCGATCTAATGCGATCGGGATATAGAAGTATTCTGGAAATTCTGACTAATTTTAAGTTGGTAGTTTTAGGAGTATTTGCATTTTTATTAGCTATCACCGTTTGGATGTATCAAACCGTTCCCACAGCATTTCTTCCAGAAGAAGACCAAGGTTACGTAATTAATTTAATTCAAGGACCAGAAGGAACTTCTTTAGAATATACCGGGGAAGTTATCGAGCAGGTTGATAAACAATATCTAGATATTCCCGAAGTTAGGGGAACGTTTTCTTTGGGAGGATTTAGCTTTAGCGGTAGAGCAGCAAATTACGGTATTTCCTTCGTGCCCTTTGAACCTTGGGGAGAAAGAAAAGATCCAGAAAAATCTGCTTCCAGTATTTTGAATCGGGTTAGAAAAGGTTTGGGAGGAATTTCTCAAGCTCGGGTAATTGCTTTTAATCCTCCAGCAATTCAAGGTTTGGGTAGTATCGGTGGTTTTGTATTTCAGCTTCAAGATAAAGGAAATAATGATATCGGGACTTTTATTAAAGTTAAAGACGAATTAATTCAAAAAGCCAACGCAAGACCGGAATTACAAGGTGTTTTTAGTACCTATTCTGCTAACGCTCCGCAATTGTTAATGGAAGTCAATCGAGACAGAGCTAATTCGTTACAAGTTTCTATAGATAACGTTTTATCCACCGTAGGTACTTTGATTGGTTCCAATTACGTCAATGATTTTAATGCTTTTGGACGAACTTATCGGGTATACGTCCAGGCAGATAAAGAATTTCGTTCTAATCCCAAAGATATCAATCAATTTTACGTTCGTTCCCAACAAGGTACGATGATTCCCCTGGGTGACTTAGTAGAAGTGAAAACCCTTACCGGGCCGCAAACAGTAAACCACTATAATTTATTCCCTTCCATTGAAATCAACGGTTCCCCAGCAGAAGGTTACAGTTCCGGACAAGCAATCGCAGCAATGGAGGAAGTCGCAAGCGAAGTATTACCGCAAAACATGGACTTTGAATGGTCGGGAATTACTTTAGAAGAAATTCAATCTGGGGGGCAAGCACCAATCATTTTTGGTTTGGGTATCTTATTTGTATTCCTGGTATTAGCAGCACAATACGAAAATTTTGTTGACCCGATTATTATTTTGTTAGCAGTTCCCCTAGCAATTTTAGGAGCATTATTAGCTCAGTCAGTAAGGGGTTTACCCAACGATGTTTATTGTCAAGTTGGTTTGGTAATGTTGATTGGATTGGCTAGTAAAAACGCCATCTTGATTGTAGAATTTGCCAACCAGTTAAGAGAACAGGGATTATCTATAACTAGAGCAGCAGTGCAAGCATCAGAGCAACGGTTGCGACCTATTGTTATGACAGCCATTTCTACATTGTTGGGTATTTTCCCTTTGGTAATTGCAACCGGTGCCGGTGCTGCTTCTCGTCAATCCTTGGGAACAGCAGTTTTTGGAGGCATGATTGTTTCCACGGTATTGAGTTTATTTGTCGTTCCGGTTTTATACATTGTAATCTCCACGCTGTTCTGCAACTTTAAAAATGATTGTCAAAGTTTGTCCCCAGAAAAGCAGCAAGCAAAAGAAGAAGCAAGAGAAACTGTTGCGGCAGGGAAGAGGTAGTTCGTAATTGGGGAAGGGTAGAAAAAATTTTCTGTATCGCGATCGCAATAGTTTTCACCACATAAGTTATGAGGGGTAAAGCAATGAAAGAAGGTAGGTTGGGTGAAACGGAGTGTAACCCAACGTTGGTGTTGGGTTGCGCTTCGCTTCACCCAACCTACTTAACGACTTCAAAACCCATCAAAATTAATGTGGTGGAGGAATTACTGTTGCGATTAGAAAACGATATAAACAGAAAGAATAAATATTGGTAGTGGAAGCCGAATTAAATGGTAGGGTAAACCGAATTTTTTAAATTATTGCAACAGCTTCACCATTTCCTCAGCAGTCTTAGTAGCTGAAGCAGGATTTTGTCCGGTGACGAGATTGCCGCTAACTACAACATGGGATTGAAAATTATCTGCTTCGGTATGGTTTGCACCTCTTTCGATTAACTTCGATTCTAGTAAAAACGGCATTTCCTCTGTTAACTCAACCGCTTCTTCTTCCTCATTGGTAAAAGCAGCAACTTCTTTACCAGCTACCAAATAATTTCCATTGCTCAATTTGACATTAACTAAACCTGCTGGCCCGTGACAAACTGCTCCTACAACTCCTCCTTTTTCATAAATCGCAGCAGTAATTTTTGATAATTCCTTGTTGTTTGGTAAATCCCACATTACACCATGCCCACCAGCGAAGAAAATTGCACTGTATTGATTTAAATCAATTTCTTGTGGTGATAAAGTATCTTTAATTTGAGCCATCACAGTTTTATTCTCCACGAACTGCTTATTCAATGGGTCGTCAAGATTATAACTTTTTGGGTCTATCGGTGCTTCTTCTCCTGTTGGACTAACAAAATCAACCTTAAAACCAGCTTTGGTAAAAACAGCATAAGGATGAGCGACTTCATCAAGATAAAAACCTGTTTTTTTACCTGTATTTCCTAATTTATTATGGTTAGTTAACACAATCAGGATTTTCTGAGAATTTTGATTTACTTGAGATTTAATCATTTGTTCCGAATTTATACCTTCAAAAGCTTGAACAATTCCTTGAAAAATAAAGCGTCTGTGTAAAGTAATTCCACCGACAGCAATCTAAAAAAATAATATTCCTACAGCAACCGATAAAAGTCTAGATTTTTTATTCATTTTCAAATTCCTATGACTTGTTTTAATTTATCTACCCTTCACCTGGCAACAATTAATAAGCTTGAAAATCAAGAATTTTGATTGAAATTGCTTTACATCTCTTAATCTAATATCGATTGACCCATAAGAGAAGTATGTATTTTTTAGTGCAGTCATAATATAATTTATGGCTACTCGTAATCAGTACTATGAGTTTTTATATAGCGCTTTTCAGCTGGATAGAATACAGATTGACCTCACCACCTTCCCCCTCTCCTTGACAAGGAGAGGGGTGTCCGGAGGACGGGGTGAGGTTTCAGGTGTATTGTACTCAACCGAAAACTGCTATAGTTTTGAAGGCTTGTAGAGCCTAACACTATTACATCTATTACATCTCCCGAAAATTACGTAATAAAAAACCGCAGCGAACAAAGAGAAAGCTGAGGAAGAGAAAGAGAATAAGTTTAAATAATTCTGTTACAAACCGAAAAGATATTGCCTCTAATGTTAATAGATATTGATTGAATTCAAAATCCAAAACTAAGTGACTTATTTAACTCAATTACGGACATTTATTGAAGCTTATCGTTTGGGGTCGCTGACTCAAGCTTCCGAACGTCTTGGTATTACTCAGCCTGCGGTGTCGAGTCATATTCGTACTTTAGAAGTTCAGTTGAAGAAGAAGTTATTTATTAGACATGCAAGAGGAATTGATCCAACCGCGATCGCGCACGATTTAGCTCGTTCTATCGGTTCCCATATCGACAATATTGAAATTGCTTTTAGTACCGTTCAAGCAAGAGCTGCTAATATTGCTGGTACAATTCATATCGCTGCACCGGGAGAGTTTCTTCATGCTCGTTTAGCTCCGGTTTTAGCTGTTTTAATGGCTCATGATATAAAAGTTCGCATTCATCCCGGTGGAAAAGATAAAATCTACTCGCTGCTGGATGAAGGTGCGATTGATTTAGCAATTACTGCTTCAAAACCCCATAGTCGTGCTTTGGGATATAAGATAATTGCACAAGAAACTTTTGTTTTAGTCGCAGCAACAAACTGGGTAAAACATAATTTAAGTAGGCGAAGTAAACCTGTTTTACCGGCTGATTTATTAGCTCAACCTTTAATCGCTTATGATGAGGATTTACCTTTAATTAGACAATATTTTGAACAAGTTTTCAGTATTCAAATTGATGCTCAACCCGCTGCTATTGTTGGTGATTTAAGAATAGTTTTAGCTTTTATTTTGGAGGAGCAAGGATATTCTGTATTACCTGAATATTTATGCAAAAGTCAGTTGAAAGATGGTTCGTTAATATTACTTCATCAACCAATCAATCCACCTACAAATAATTTGTATCTGGTTTGGAATCGTGGTAATTTAAGGCATCCACGGGTTGTTTTTGCACGAGAATGTTTGTTGAAAGAATTTGATAGAAGTTAGGAATTATAAAATACAGCAAAAGTCATTGAAGCAACTAGTTAATTATATTTCCGATTCCCTATTTTCCAAGATTTACATTTAGTAGATGCTCCCCAACCGTATTTAGTTACTAAAATTAATAACGAAACTGATTATTAGGATACTGTATCTGATTTTGCTGTGAATATGGTGAATTGAATTGCTGTATGTTAGGTTGCTGCAAACCTGTATTTATATTGTTGATATTATTGTTTGGTGCGTTATAGGTATTAGGATTAACGATGGTGGGGCTGTTTCGATTCTTTAATCTAATATAGGCATTATTAAGTCTTGTTTGTGTTTGCGGGGTGAAATTATTATTCCTAAATTGAGAGTTGTTAAAGTTGTTAGAGGGATTTTGCAATCGATTATTTGTAGGTATTTGATTTCTATTAAAGTTGCTATAGGGATTTGGTTGTGGGCTATTAGTAAAATTGTTGGGATTATTAGGTTGAGTCAAGTTATTTCTAGGAACTTGAGGATTATTAAAGTTAGGGTTGGGATTTTGATATTGATTGTTTAAACCAGGCTGAGTAAAGTTGTTTGTGGGAACTTGAGGATTATTGAAATTAGCGTAGGGGTTTTGATATTGATTGTTTAAGCCCGGTTGAGTAAAGTTGTTTCCAGGAAATTGAGTGTTATTAAAGTTAGAGTAGGGGTTTTGATATTGGTTATTTGAACCTGGTTGAGTGAAGGTATTTCTGGGAAATTGATTATTATTAAAGTTGGCGTAGGGGTTTTGAACTTGATTGTTAAAAGGTTGATTCAAAACTCTGGTATCAACAAGAGAATCAGTTGGTTTTGGTCGCAATCTTCGATCTGCCGTTTGTTTTTTACCAGTTTCAGTTAATTGATTAGGAATATCTTTATTATTTAAATTATCTGCTGCTGCTTTTTCCTGACTTTGGCTGTTTTTAGCCGATTGATTAATAGCTTTTTGCAAAGCACTCTCAGAAGTAGCATTCTGATTTGGATTAACAGAATTACCGTTTGCGATGCCTAAACTAAATGAATTCTGAGAAGTTTGTGAATTAGCCGGAAATGGAGATAAATTATTAACGTTAGAATCTTGTTTATTAGTATCGAACTTAAATTGTAATAAATCATTAGCTTGCTTCAGGAAAGGATTTTCCTGCGATGCTGATGGAATATTAGCTGTTTGTGGTTTTACAGCAGCGGGCTTAATTTCGTTAGCTTTTTGAGTTTTTTTAGTTAAATCTAATATCTTTTTTAATTGAGTTTGATTTTGCTGTTTAGTTTTCTGACTTTCATCAATGTTTGTAGTTATAGGTATATTTGCTTGCTGTTTATCGTAATCAAGTACCGATAAATTATCTATATCAGCAGCAATTGCTCTATCTTCATCAGAAAGTGATGATTGAGAATTTGATAATCTAGGTGAAGATGATTGTTGGTTTTGGGAAAATTTCAAGAAATTAGGATTAGTCCAGTATTCTTTAATTACGAATCCTAAAGAAGATAAAAATATTAATGCTGCGAAAAAGCTAGGACGAGTAAAAACCGATAATCTAGCTTTAAGGTAGCGTAAGCGAGGAGAAGCAAAACGAGAACGTGACATGAGCAACTCAGATTTTAGATTATCCCTTAATCCTAACGTTTAATAAACTCCTGCGTCATAGCTTCTATGTAGGTGAACAAAAATATTTACCGTCATTGCGAGCGAAGCGAAGCAATCGCAAGGGCTGCGATTGCTTCGTTTCACTTCGTTACACTCGCAATGACATTGTGTAATTAATTATGTTGAACTACTTATGTAGATTATTGTTAAATTATTTACTTAAGTAATATTTTTGACGCGGAATTGAACAAAGAAGTAGGGTGCGTTATCGCGGAGCGTAACGCACCACTTACCCAAAGACAATGGTGCGTTAAAACGTTCCGTTTATAACGCACCCTACGAAGAGCTTAACTACTACCAATACTGCTCGGTTAAGGAATTGAACACAATTTTTAGATCCTCCAAACCCCCTTAAAAAAGGGGCTTAGTTCTCTCCTTTCCAAGGAGAGTTAGAGAGGATCTCCCCCTAACCGAGCAGTATTGTAACTACTACTACTTCACCACATTAATGAAAGCGGGGTTGATCGTTGTTCGTAGTTGCGCCGTCTTCGTCTGCAGATGAAGTATTTTGGCGCTGTAAGCGGAGCTTTCTCGCTGAGTAGCGCAACTACAAACTCACTGTAAACATAGGGTGGGAGGACAAAGAGAAGAATAACTAACTGTTGACTGCTCACTGTTGACTGCTCACTGCTAACTGTCATCGTCTTGCAACTCTTCCTAACAAAAATAAACCGATTCCTAATCCTAAAAAGTTGGGAAACCAAGCTCCGAGGAAAGGAGAAAAAACACCGGCTTGTGCTAATCCGCCGCTAATGAAGCTTAACAGATAGTAACCGAAGATAATTATGACGCTGATGCCGAAACTTTTTGCAGAGCCAGTTCTTCCGGGTACGCTGCCCATTGTTGCACCAACTAAGCCGAAAACCATGCAAACAAATGGTAAAGCGAATTTTTGCTGAATTCTAACTTTTAGTTTACGGATTTTTCTATCGTCACCACCTAGCTTTTCAAGTTCTAATTGTTGTAATGCTTGGACAATATTCATTTCCCCATAATCGCGGCTTTTTTTAGCTAAATCTAATGGAGTGCGGGGTAGTTTTAACTGTTGACGTTGAAAGCGGACAATATTGCGATAAGATTTGTCTGGCGATATTAAATAAATAGTACCGTTATAAAAATCCCAAACGTTATCTTTAACATTCCATTCTCCCGATTCTGCTTGAAGAATTTGACTAAAATCATTTTGCGAACGGTCGATAATTGTTAAACCTTTCATCATTTTGCCGTCAAATTGGTCGGCATAAAATAGACGTGCTAAAACCTTTTCTTTACTACCATCTTCTCGTTTGACTTTTTTGAATTCAGGATAAATTAAATTTTCTCTTTTAAAAGCAGGTTGTTCGGTTTTTAAGGCTTTTCGCATCGTCAGAGTTGCTTGGTACTTTGCTGCCGGTGCAATCTGCTCGTTAAATAAAAATGTTAAACCTGTAACTAAAAAACTTAAACATACAGCTGTAGCCACCATCCGATAAACGCTAACTCCACAGCTACGCAATGCAGTCAATTCGCTTTGACTAGAAAGACGACTGTAAGTCATCAAAGTAGCTAGTAGCGTAGACATCGGGAAAGCTAAAACAATAAATTCGGGAAAATTTAATACAAAAACTCTAGCAGCTACCCCTACAGGTAAACCAGACTCAACGACTTTACGTACTAGTTCAAAAACAGCACCGATTGAAACTCCCAGGGAAGAAAAAGCAGCAACACCAAACAAAAATGGCGGTACCATTTCCCTGGTTAAATAGCGATCCATTATTGTCATCAGCGTTATCCAGTGAACAGTGAACAGTTAACAGTTAACAGTGAGCAGTGAGCAGTTATCAGTTAACAGTGAGCAGTTAACAGTCAGGAGTTGGGATTACCTATTAAGAATTAACAATTACCAGTGCCCTATGCCCCATGCCCCATTACCAATTACCTAATTACCAATTTATTAAACTTGAAAATTTTCACCTAAATAATATTGCCTGACAAGGGGATTGTCGTAAAGTTCGTCGGAGGAGCCGGAAGCTAGTATTTGTCCTTCGCGCATGATGTAACCTCTGTCGGTAATGTCAAGGGTTTCGCGCACATTGTGATCTGTAATCAAGATTCCCATGTTGCGATCGCGAAGTCTAGCGACAATTTCTTGAATCTCGGAAACTGCAATGGGATCGACTCCAGCAAAGGGTTCGTCTAAAAATAAAAATTTGGGGCCTTCTCTTCCTGATGCTAAAGCTCTTGCTAATTCTGTTCTGCGTCTTTCTCCCCCGGAGAGTTGAATTCCTTTACTATCGGCAACTTTTTCTAAACTAAATTCTCGTAGCAGTCTACTAACACGTATATCCCATTCCGGACGCGGTACGTTGGTTTGTTCTAATACTAATAGAATATTTTCCCGCACGGTTAATTGCCGAAAAACGCTTGCTTCTTGGGCTAAATAACCAATACCCAAACGCGCCCTCCCATGCATGGGAATATTTGTAACGTCACGGCTATCGAGCCAAACCGCTCCTCTATCGGGTTTTTCTAAACCGGTAGCAATATAAAAAGTCGTCGTTTTACCAGCACCATTAGGCCCTAATAAACCGACGATTTCACCTTGAGCAACGGAAAGATTAACGCGATTAACAATTGTCCGTTTCCCGTAGGATTTGTGAATGTTCTCTAAAACAATTTTCACGATTTGCGCTCGTTATTTGTCTTTTCTAATTAGAACGTCTTAAACTTGGTGTTGAAGGTGCCCTATTAGATGAAGCATTGGGAGCATCGTCCACTACATATATAGATTCTACCTGTCTGCCGCTTTTTGGTGTAGCAACAAATCTTCCTTCATCAATTAAATAAGTAACAGTTTCTCCGCGAATGCTGTTGGTGCCACCTTGTAAAATATACACGCCACCACTAAGAATAATCCGACGCTCTCGATTAAAAAATTGTGCTTGAGCTGCGGTTGCTTTTATTTGCCGAGCGGGATAAGAAAGCTGTACGTTACCCCTTGCAGTAACTACCTGAGTATTAGAATTATATTCTTGCACATCCGCACGAATACTCAAAGGGCGATTATCCGAAGTTTGAGCTATAGCAGTTTGTAGCTGAGTAGGAAAAACTACCGCGCCACAAAGTGCAACCGGCAACATTAAAGCGAAACCGAGACGACGCAATTGAAGTTTAGGTAAGCGGTAGTTGTACATCATAGCTGTGTAGGAGTGATAATAAGCAATAATTTTGGGTCGTACTTTAATTATCTCAAGTACTATATCAAAACGTTATATTTACCGATAGATGACTATTTGATTACAAATAATCTACACAATACTTGACGCTTCAATAACTGCCAAAGTTTCAACAGTGAGCAGTGAGCAGTGAGCAATGAGTAGCAAGTAGCGAGTAGCAAGTAGCAAGTAGTGAGTTAAGAGTTATTTAATTTCAGATTATTTGCCAACTGCTAATGCCCAATTACCAATTACCAACTGCCAATTACCAATTACCAATGCCCAATGCCCAATGCCTAATCCCCAATGCTCAATTCCTATTACTCTTCAACTACCAAAATTCGGGGAAGGGGTAAAGTCTCAGCTTCTAGTGAGGAAGAGTCAATTTGTTCTAATTGATTTTTTTGTAGTGCTTTTAATAAAGCTATGCTTTGCTCTAATAATTCATCTACGTCAACTTGACAATAAATAGAAGGATAGCGAGCAAGACGGTTGCTTCCTTCACCTAATAAAATTATTGCGCCTTTTGTATTACCGTTACCCAAATGATAAAGCGCTACTGAAATTTGTAAAATTCCTTGATAAAAAGTTTTATCCGGCTCTGTGGCTTCCATCCACAAAGCTTCTAAGGTATCGTGACAGGCATAGAATTGACCTGTATTAAACAGTTCTATGCCTTGCCAAAATTCTTGGGGAATTGCTTGGCTCATAAAAGATGCATTAACCCATGCTGTCTCTTACTTCTTTAATCGTATCCAAGGTAATTTCCTGCTTGTCGCCAGCAAATTCATTATCGGGAGTTAAAAACAACATACAGTGACATTCCTTACGCTCCCGCATTGGTACGCAGGGGCAATTCCAGAAAGTTGCGCTGACTTCGGCTTCTTTGTCTTCATAATGACGGCAGGGACACAAAGGGGCACCTAAGTCGTCTTTATGTTTGGCAAGCCCTTCAATCACAACTGCTGTAACGGAGGGTTCGGAACAAAAATATGTGCCGGTGCGCTGGGCATATTGTTCCGAAAAACGCCGCATTGCTTCTAAACTTTTATCTGTAGATGTAGTATTTTCTTCTGATGGAGATTTAGTATTTGCTTCTGATGAAATCATAAGGAACGGCTTCTTTAATTTAATATTTATGCATTGTACCTCACCATCTGTGAGCTATTACTAGGGGAATTTACCCCAACTTAAATTTACTATTAGTTAACAAAAATTTACGATTGCTATTTTATGCTTTGTATAAGGCTATTAATCAATTTCATTTAATTTTGATTTATTGAAATTTTGAATATACCTGTTTGGAAATAATTATTAATTCAAAGGTTGTTGAAGCAGAGATTGCAAAGGTTGTTCGGAGTCGATAACAATACCTGGCGTATCTCTATTAATAACAGCTTGGGGCCTGGATGATGAAATATTCTGCCATAGCATCCAGCGACTGCTGTAAGGAAGCGAAGAAAATGTCGCTGGATTTTGAGTTAACCAAATCAAGGGTTTATCCGTAGGTTGCGGCTTAATCACTTCATCTTGGGGATTAATTGCTGCTAAGGCTTCAAGAACATCTCTTTTTCTACTAATTACCCCTGTAGAAGCCGTCCATAACTGTACCTGCATTTGTTGCTTTTGTGCATAAAAGTACATTGAGGCTGCGGCAATTACTGCTGCTTCAAAATTGTTTTCTTCCCACTCGCCGTTATCTATGGCAATAATAATTTCTTGTCCGCTGGTAAGCATTTCTAATTCCCGTACTCGTAAATCTCCGTAACGGGCACTGCTTCGCCAGTGAATTAACCGTAAAGGATCTCCTATGCGATAGGGACGTAAAGAGCGGGTTAATCCTTCGCTGGCTGTTTGTAAAGGGTTGCCGCGAGGTTGTCCTTTGCTGCTATCTTCTCTACCCATGTCATCAACTAAAGGGCAGGATTTGAGCGGTAAAACTTTCGGGTAGACAATTGCGATCGCGTTTAATTGACGTTGGCGACGGCTCCAAAATAACCCCAGAGGAGCAGCGGTTGCTAATTCTACATTTTGCCACCTGTAAATACCCCGACGTTCTGTAGGCTGATAATATACCCAGCTATAGCTAGTTTGCGCTGAGATAGTTTCAATTGGATGTAGCTGTGGTTTATCTAAAATGAAAGGCAATTTATCTTCTATTTGTAATAAAGAAACCGGTTTTTTTGTTGGATTCAAAATTTCTAATTCAACGGTTAAATCATCTCCAGCGGTAACTGGATGAATCATTTTTCGCTGAAGCTGCAAACCTTTTAAAGTTTTTGGTGACAAAAAAGCAGTATAACCGAGCAAAGCAAAACTCAACCCGCTGATAACATATAACCAGCCAGCCATAGTATTCATAGCTGCCCCGAAAAAACAAATCGAAATTCCCGCTAATACCAAACCACCATATGCAGGGGCACAAAAACGAGATTCCAACCAATAACCAATGCGGCGAATCATATTTATGAGATGCGTGTAAAAAGGTACCACGGTTTTAACATTTTTTCTTTGCGGGTGGCGAATTAGAATGACTATTAAAGGAGTTGATGAAAAATTGGGGAAAAGGGAAAACGAGGTAAAAGCTAATAATATTAGCAATTAAGACATTAATTAAATCAACAAATCAAATATCGTTGAATAATATTTTTTAATATAGTCATCTTCCTATAGTTAGATATAATTTATCGTAGAAAACATTAATACTTCTGAAAACTGAAATAAAATAAATTTAGATAATTATGACATTAAAAATAAATATTAATTACCTATAGTTTTTAATAGAAATAAATTATAAATTAATTATAATATGTATTCTGAATGCCTTTGCTTATAGCTACACAAAGTTTATCTTTAAATATGAAATATGTAATTAATTGAAATAGTTAAAGATGAAACATAAAAATTTATGCTTACTTGTAAGTACTATTGCAAGTACTGTTTTTGCCTGCGGTATTGCATCTATTAGCTACGCAGAAGACAAATTAGAAGATGTAGGTATTCAATTTAGAAATAGTGATAGTTTAAATAAGAAAATAGTAAAAATTATAAAATACGTAGGAACTTGTCCGGGTTCTGGAAGAGAAAGTATTATTGGTCGATTTGTTCATAATGAAGTACCAACTAAGAAAAAAAGAAGAGTCAGAATTTATAATGAAACATTAGCAGATGCTTCAGAGGAAATTCCTTATACCGACCGCAAGTACAAGAAAAAAAATAAATCTAGCAAAATAAGTTTTGATTTTGGCAGCAATCACAAAGAAAGTAAATTTGTCATTAAACCCGGCACAAATAAACTTTCTTATCAAATTTATAATGGTAAGTATGGTAAATCTAATATGGAAGTTGTAGAAGAAGGTAATTTTTTAGTTAACGTTGAAAAGAGTCCTACTGTTACAGAAATTCAACGCGATATTGAATACAAAGCCAAAGTTATTTGTGTGGATAAAAATGGTAATGCTCAGCCATATAAATCTCTAGATGATTGTAAATATGCAGGCTCGCAAAAAGTTGGAACTTGCAATGGAGCAACTGTCTCTAGTCACTTAACTAATATCTGGAGAAACGATAGATACAAGAAGAAAAAATAACAAATAGAAGAAATCGCAGATAATTAGATGAAAATATTTTATTATCCTCTATCACTGCTACTACGGTGTAGAAGCGGTGTTTTCCGATTTTTAGTCTGAAAATTTCATAAATAAACGAAATAACTGATGTTGGAGTAAAAATACTAGGCTCATCCGTACAAAGGGATGCTAGAAAAATAGTGAAAAAAGGGAACAGGGAATAAAAAATAGTATTTATTTTTAAAATCGATTAATGAAGCTAATTTTTAGCGCACAGTAAGGGTTTCAAGTTTTAAATTGATATTTTTAACATACTATGTGCTGAAGAACCAAATATTATGACAAATTTATGTATGTAAGTTTCAATATTTGTTTTTAATTTTTGTAAATTAAATTTTATGCATTATGCATTAGATAAAAATTTAATTTTTAATTGCTAAAATGTAATATCTTATGCACTGTGAAAATCAAAAAAAACTTTATATTAGAATCAACAAATGCAAGCAGCATACTGGTAAAACACTATGGAAACAATAAGCTTAGGCAGCATATATTGGTTGTTAGCACTTTCAGTAATGACCGTAATAATATTTTTGTCATTACGCTTACTAGTACAATTAATTAATCAAGTTTTACTACTTACTATCGAATCAGATGAATGCGAATTTTAATGAGTTTAATTTATAAACAAGCATCTAAGATAGCTGCAAATAGGTGCATCACTCATTTAAAGCATTGATATTAAGTAGAGAAACTTAAATAACAACACGAATCACCACAATTTTCATAACATCCAGTGGTGCGTGAATGAAAAATATCTACTTTCTCAACCATTGATACCAATCATTTAATCCTTTTCCAGTAAGCGCAGAAACTTGAAAAATTTGTATATCAGGATTAACTTGTCGCGCATATTCGATACATTTTTCGACATCAAACTGCACGTAAGGTAATAAATCGATTTTCGTAATTATCATTACGTTGCTAGCGCGGAAAATATGAGGATATTTGATTGGTTTATCTTCTCCTTCGGTAATAGAAAGAATAGCTACTTTTGCTTGTTCTCCTAAATCAAATAAAGCCGGACAAACTAAGTTTCCGACATTTTCAATCATTACCACCGAATCAATACTGGGATTAAGCTGCTGTAATGCTGTATCTACCATTAAAGCATCGAGGTGACAGCCAGTTCCAGTATTGATTTGTATAACTTTACAGCCAGTTGCTTCGATTTTTTTGGCATCGTTGATTGTTTCTTGGTCGCCTTCAATTACACTAATAGTTAACCTATCTTTTAAATCGTTAATAGTACGAGTTAATAAAGTTGTTTTTCCCGAGCCTGGAGAACTCATTAAATTTAAAGCTAAAATATTTCTACCCTTGAACCATCCCCGATTTTGGGCTGCGATTAAATCATTTTTCGCTAAAATATTTTGTTCTAAAGAGATAGTTGTATTGTGGATTTTGGCGTGAATTTCAGATGCATTATCTACCGTATCGTGGTTGTGAGAGTGAGAGATTACCGTACCATCGGCTAAGGTATGAGTATGATGGTTGTCGTCATGAGATATTGCCAAAACTTCACCAGTTTGAGGATTCGTAATTTTTCCGCTATCATCCGAACAACCGCAGGTTACACACATAATTCTTCGACTTCTATTTCTTTTATTTTCAATTCTTCTCCGGCAATTAAATCTAGCTGCTGACTGCCACAATTACACTTGCCAAAAGGTTTTTCTAAAGGGATTTTGGTACCGCATTGACGACAAACAGCTAAACCGGCAATTTCAACAATTTCTAACCTTGCTTTTTCTAAAACCGTTCCTTGAGAACAAATATCAAAACAAAATTTTACTGCATCTGGCATAATTGCCGATAGCTTACCAATTTCTAATAAAACTCGCTGAACTTTTTTACCATTAGCGTGTTCTTTGACAATTGATACTATATTTTGAGTAATTCCAAGTTCATGCATTTTCAGTGAACAGTTATCAGTGAACAGTTAGCAGTATTCCTAATTCCTAATTCCTAACTCATAACTCCTAACTTATTTTTTCAATGCCCAATGCCCAATTACCAATTACCATTTATCAACAAATTCTCGGTAATTGTTCGCCGACTAACATGTCAATAATTCTTTCGGCTCCGAAACTAGTTTTCAAAGATACTATTCCTGGGGGTGAGTCAGTTACTTTGCCGATAATTGCAGCATTTTTTCCTGCCTGATGGGATTTCATTGCCGATAATACTTTGTCAGCATTTTCGCTTGCTACAACTACCACTAATTTACCTTCGTTTGCTAAATAGAAAGGTTCTAATCCTAAGATCTCACAAACTCCTTTGACTTCTTCGCGAATGGGAATCGATTCTTCTTCAAGAGATATGCCGACGTTTGAAGTTAACGCAAATTCGTTTAACACTGTTGCTAAACCACCCCTGGTTGCATCTCGCATCGCATGAATTTCGGGACAAACATCGAGTATTGTTGCAACTAAATCGTGCAATGGCTGACAATCGCTTTTAATATCGGATTCTAACGCTAATTCCCCGCGAGCAATTAAAATTGCCGTACCATGATTTCCAATTTCACCATTAATAATTATCGCATCTCCAGGTTTTATATTGCTAGCAGAGATACAAATATTCGGAGGAATTACACCAATCCCAGTTGTGTTGATAAACAGTTTATCCGCAGCACCTCGGGGAACAACTTTTGTATCTCCAGTGACAATTTGTACCTCTGCTTTTTGTGCTGCTGCTTGCATACTTTGAGCAACTTGTCTTAAAGTTTCGACAGATAAACCTTCTTCTAAAATTACGCTACAGGTTAAATATAAGGGTTTTGCACCACCGACAGCTAAATCGTTGACGGTACCATTAATAGCTAATTCACCAATATTACTACCGGGAAAAAATAAAGGTTCAACAACATAAGAATCAGTTGTGAAAGCAAGTTTATCTCCTAACTGTATCAAGTTAGATAAATTAAGTTTGGCTTGGTCTTCTAATTGGGATAAACTAGGATTATTTGGATTGCTAAAATTTGTCACAAAGATATCATCAATTAAATCCCGCATGGCTTTTCCACCACTACCATGAGCAAGGTTAATTTGAGTATCTGTTACTTTAGTTTTTCGCTGACGGTTTTTTTCAATATTTTTAAAAAATTGATTTTGTGGGGAGGTTGGCATCTTTAAAAGTTAGGAGTTAGGAATTAGGAGTTAGGAGTTAATAGTTAGGAGTTAGGAGTTAGGAGTTAGGAGTGAGAAGTTAGTTGTTATCTTCACCTTATCCCCTTGTCTCCCCATCTCCTTTAAACGCCTTTTTCTTGATGTCTCCCTTTATGTTTGTCGGAATGTAATGTACCTGCAACAGCCCAATTATCCCGCTCAAATTCATCGATATGAATCGTTACCCATTCTGGTTTTGTACCCATTGTAGACACCATTGCATCGGTAATAGCTTTGGCTAATTCCCGTTTCTTTTCTATGGAATGTCCTTTCGCAATTTGAATAGTAATGAATGGCATAATAAGGTTAAAGATTGAAGATTGAAGGTTAAAGGTATTAAAATAGTTAGGAGTTATGAGTTATGAGTTAGGAGTTAGGAGTTATGAGTGAATAGTTTATAGCTAATAATTATAATTTATAATTTTCCTTCTCATTTCAACTGTTTACTATTCACTGTTCACTGTTCACTGCTGACTGTTTTTTCCCGTATTTATAGTAGGCTGCACAAGCTCCTTCCGATGAAACCATGCACGAGCCAATTGGTTTTTCTGGGGTGCAAGCTGTACCGAATACTTTACATTGCCAAGGTTTTAAAACTCCTTTGAGAATTTCTCCACATTGACAGGCTTTATGGTCTGGTATTTTTAAATTGGGAATGGTGAATTTTGCTTCTGCGTCAAATTTTGCATATTCGGGTTTAATTTGTAAACCTGAGTATGGTATTTCATCTAAACCTCTCCATGCAAAGGTTTTTCTAACTTCAAATACTTGATTTATAGCTTTGATTGCTTGTTGATTTCCTGCTTTTTCTACTAAACGACTATATTGGTTTTCTACTTCGCAGCGATTTTCTACAAGCTGCCATAATAGCATCCAAATTGATTGCAAAATATCTAATGGTTCAAAACCTGAAATAACAATTGGTTTTTTATATTCTTGAGAAATAAATTCATATGGATTTGAGCCTATTACCATACTGACATGTCCGGGGCCAACAAAACCATCTAACTGTAAATCGGGATTATCTAATAATGCTTTGAGGGCAGGAATCACTAAGACGTGATTGCAAAACATACTAAAATTATTGATGTTTTCTGCTGCTGCTTGTAGGATTGTAAATGCCGTACTCGGTGCGGTGGTTTCAAATCCAATTGCGAAAAATACAACTTCTTTTTCGGGGTTATTTTTAGCAATTTCTAAACAATCTAACGGTGAATAAACCATACGAATATCCGCACCATTAGCTCTTGCTTGCAGCAAGCTGATTTTTGAACCAGGTACCCGCATTGTATCGCCAAAAGTTGTTAAAATAACGTTGGGATTTTGAGCTATAGAAATAGCATCATCTATTCTACCTTTTGGCATGACGCATACAGGACAACCAGGGCCATGTATCAATTCAACTGAAGATGGCAGAAATTCTTCTATACCGTATTTAAAAATTGAATGCGTATGTCCCCCGCAAACTTCCATAATTTTAACGGGTTTCTTAAGTAAGCTTCCTAACTTTTGAATTTGCCATTCTAAGGCTTCGGCTTTATAAGTATCGCGGAATTCATCGACGTATTTCATAATCAAGGGAACAGGGAACGGGGAATAGGGAAGAGGGGAGAGGGGAGAGGGGGGAGAGGGGGAGAGGGGGAGAAATTATTTCATAATTCCTAACTCTTAACTCCTAACTCCTAATTCTTAATTCTTGTCAGTAGTCAACCATTAATTCAGCCATTTCTTGCAGCAACTGTAGTGTTTCTGCTGCATCTTTTTCGTTAATTCGGTTCATTGCAAAACCAACATGAACTAATACCCAATCGCCAATACATGATTCGGGTGGATGTTGTTCGTCTACAATACAGGCTATGTTAACTTGACGTTTAACTCCGCTTACGTCAACTGTTGCAAGTTTGTTTTTAATATCGGTTATTTCGATTATTTTACCGGGTATTCCTAGACACATTTTTTAATTAGTAATTGGTAATTGGGAAAATAAGTTAGGAGTTAGGAGTTAGGAGTTAGGAGTTAGGAGTAGCGAGTAGTAAATAAAGGATGATACAGTAATTGATTTTTTATCCCCTTGTCTCCTTATCTCCTTGTCTTCTTGTCTTCCCCTCTCTCCATCTTGCTGCTGCAATTACAGCTTGCCCGAGGGATAAACCACCGTCGTTGCAGGGAACTAGGCTGTGGGTAAGTACGTTAATTCCTAATGCTTGTAAGCGCTTAATGACTTGCTTTAGTAAAATCTGATTTTGAAATACTCCTCCGGTGAGGCATACATAATTAATTGGATGTTGTTGACGTAGTGTATTAACTGTTTCTAGGATAGCGATCGCTAATCCTAAGTGAAATTTCGCAGCGATAATTTTACTAGAAGTTTTCTGCTGTATATCGTTAAGGAGTGCTTTCCACATGGGGTATGGATCTATATAATAAATATTATCTAAAAAGTTAAGTTTGAAAGGATAAGTTAGCGTTTCTTTACGTTGATTTAATAGTTTTTCATCTATCAAGGCTTCCATTTCAATTGCAGCTTGTCCTTCGTAGCTACATTGTTCTCGGCAAATTCCGATGGCTGCTGCTACTGCATCAAACAATCTACCTGTAGATGATGTTAAAGGTGTATTTAATAAATTTGTTTGAAAATCATTGATAATTTTTATCGGCTTTTGCTCCAAGTATTTAATAATTTCTAATTTTCCATACTTTTGCTTGATTTCTGACCAATTGAATGCTGATATTAGCTGAGCATATGTATTACGCCAAGGTTGATAAATTGCTTGTTCTCCGCCAATTAATGGGACAGGCTTAAGCGTCGCGAGTCTAGTAAAATTACGATAATCAGCTAATAAAAATTCTCCTCCCCATAAAGTATTATCTTCACTGTAGCCTAAACCGTCTAAAGCAATACCTAAAACTGGTTGAGAATCTAATGGTATTTGGTTTTCTGCCATACAGGCAGCTATATGGGCGTGATGATGTTGAATTTCGTATAAATCGACTTGATTTGCAACTGCTAATTGTTTGCCGAGTTTAGTTGATAAATATTCTGGATGCTTATCTACAGCTACAGCTTCCGGTTGATGCTCAAATAAGTTTAAATATAAATTGAGCGTATTTCGATAGCTTTGAAAAACCGCAGCATTTGCTAAATCTCCTAAATGCTGAGATAAAATTGCTTGTCCATCTCCCAATAAACAAAAGGTATTTTTTAATTCGCTACCCATTGCTAAAATTTGCGGTGTATTCTCAAAGCCTAGCGGTAAATTTATCGGTGCTGGTGCATATCCTCTAGCACGACGAATAATTTGGACTTTGTCTTCTACAACTCTGACTATCGAATCATCAACTTGGTTAACAATCTCTCTATTATGAAAGAGAAAATAATCAGCTATCTTACTTAATTTATCTCGTGCTTCCTGATTATTAATGCATTGTGGTTCGTTGGAAATATTACCGCTAGTTAACACAATCGGACGATTCATTCTCCTTAAAATTAAGTGATGCAGTGGAGTGTAAGGTAGCATGAAGCCCAAGGTGTTTTGTGCGGGTGCGATTGCGGGGGAGAGGAGAGGGTGGGGAGAGGGAGAATTAATCAAGACAATCGGTGCGATCGCGCTTTCTAATAATTCTTTCTCTTTGGCTGTTGGTTTGCAGTATTTTTCTATAACTTGTATATCTCTTGCCATTAAAGCAAAAGGTTTGTGATAACGCTGCTTTCGCTGACGGAGTTTTTCTACTGCTTCGTTATTAGTAGCGTCGCAAGCAAGATGGAATCCTCCTAAACCTTTGATTGCGACTATTTCACCCTTTTGCAATAAAGTACAGACAGCATCGACATCATCCAACATCGAAAACATCGCCGCCGTTACGGGTTTTCCATCAGCACGCTCTAGCCAAGCTTGAGGACCGCAAGTATAGCAGGCTACTGGTTGTGCGTGAAAGCGACGATTTTCTATGTCTGCGTATTCCTTGGAGCATTGGGGACACATTGCAAACATACCCATGCTGGTATTATAGCGGTCGTAAGGAATAGCATTAATGATACTCAGACGTGGTCCGCAATGAGTACAGTTTGTAAAAGGGTATCGATAGTATCTACTTAAAGGGTCGAAAATTTCCTGTTGACAATCTTCACAAGTCGCAGCATCGGCAGCAATTTGTGTTTTTATCGCGGTATTAATACTATTAGAAATTACGAAATCATTAAATACTGATTCTTGTTGAGAAGAGATTCGTTTTAACTGATTGATATTTGCTAACTTCGGGGATTCTAGCTGTATTCTTTTAACAAATTTTTCTATAGAATCTTGACTACCAGATACTCTAATTAATACACCTTCACCATCATTACAAACATCACCTTTTAACTTTAATTCCTTAGCAATACGATAAACTGTAGGACGAAAACCCACACCTTGAACTGTACCGTTAATTCTAATTTCTTCTGCGTACATAGGCTTTGATGTAGATTGTAGGGTGTGTTATGGCACAACAACCAATTCAGATAAAAAAAAATGTTTATCGCGGCTAACGCACCGTTTGATTTGAGTTAGGACTTTAACTCGTCGAGATTTTCCAAGGTTGACGATCCACATCCTCTGAGTTAATGCTTACTTACGTCGCAATGATTATAGTTACATTACCTATGGATAAATCTTATGAATTAATGGTGCGTTAGCGCAAGCGCGTAACACACCCTACAAATCAAATTATTTAAATTTAACTAATTTTCCACAACAAAACTCTATTATTTCCAGAATCAGCGATAACTGCTGTATTCTTATATACGTTAATGCCATAAGACCAATTTAAACTATCGCGAGTTGGTAAACCATAATCACGATTTTCACCTTTACTGTAAAAATCATTTTGTCCAATTACCAAATCAGCATAGGCACCTTGCAGCGATAAAATAGACTGTGGTTTTTTCCATGCTAATAACCGCGAATTCGCTGTATCGGTAACTAATAACCAATCTTGAGTAGCAGCAACACCATAAGGCATACTCAGACTATTAGCTTTAGGAAAATAAACACCTTGATTCATTTCGACTGAATCAAAACTTTCTTGTCCCAAAACTACCGCACAAGGAGTATTATTTTCTGTTGGTATTCCTTGCCAAATCATTACGCGATTATTACCAGCATCGGTGACAACTAAATTATTATCCCAAATAGTAATATCGTGACACCAACGCATAGTAGAAGCATTTGCGTTAACACCACCATTTTCATCGCGGGATTGCATATCGGGTTGCCCTAAAACAACATCCGCACTTTGTCCGTTTTCTTCTGGTAGCTGATGCCAAATCAGCAAACGACGATTTCCTGTATCGGCAACAAATAGCTTTCCTTGGTAATAGAAAACTCCATAGCACCAGTTTAAAGTATCGGCTGCTGCTGTTAAACTGCCGCGATTGGGTTGATTGCTATTAAAATCTATTTGCCCTAATACTAAATCCGCCGGAACATTATTGTCTTTTGGCAAAGTTTTCCAAATTAAAACCCGGTGATTCCAAGCATCAGCAACAGCCAATCCGTTTCCACAGCTACAGATTCCGGTAGGAACATTTAAAGTATTATTTTTAGGTTTACCTTTAGCATTTGCTCCTTCAGAATTAAAATTAGGTTGTCCAATTACCCAATCGCATGGTTGACTATCTGTAGCAGGAAGATTTCGCCATCCTAATAATCGATGATGCCCCGTATCTGATACCCATAAAGGGCCATTTTCTGAAATTAAACAGGCAGCACGCGAGCCAAACATTTCTATATTGCTTGGTGCGAGAGGTATTGCTAATTCATTTGCCTCTAAAATTTTTCCTAAAATAATTTCTGCTTGTTCTTTAAATATTTCTGACATTAATAATAGGATTTTATAAAAATAACAACCGAGCAGTTAATGTAGGGTGTGTTGTCGCGCAAAGCACCATCAAGAATTCCAACAGCGTTCGTTAGCTAAATAAATATTTTTTCCGACACCCTGTAAGGGTGCGGCTATACAAACAAAGCCCACCTTCGTGGATTAGGAAACCTCTTAGCCCACGAAGGTGGGCTTTTTACCTGCATTTGGGATGCTTCCATTTTTAAACTGGATTATTTGACAGCTTTAACGTGGTTTATTTCCGGACAATATTCTTTAATTGCCGTTTCAACTAATTGTGATAAAGTCAATGTAGAAGATGGACAATTACCACAAGTACCAACAAGTTTAACTTCTACAGTATCTAATTCCTTAACACCAACAAATTCCACATCACCAGAATGAGTTTGTAAACTAGGACGAATTGCATCAAGAGCAGTTTTTACCCTTTCAATTAAAGTTGGTGTCGGTGGTTTAACTAATTCATGATAAACAAGCAATCCATACACCACCTCATCTTTAACAGCATTTTTTAAAGCTGACATAGAATCTTTCTTGAGGCTTTTAATCATTCTTGTTAAAGCTTCTTTATGCAAATCCTCAATTGCTCGCTTTAAACCTTCTGCAACGCATCTCTGACTTTCATCCCATTCTGATATTATTGCTTCAAAACGGTTGATTTCTTCTACTAATTCTTGAATTTTATTCATAAGAGTTAGTTGATAGTTGTTAGTTGTTAGTTGTTAGTGAATATAGCGTTTCTAAATCATTAGTGAGACTTTAGAAACCCGGTTTTTTAGAAAAACCAGGTTTCTGGAACCTACCTTTCTCACGACTCATCCAGAATTGCTATAGTTGTTAGCAAATAGAAATTGGACTATCATCTTTCATTTGCAAACTCAATGGGAGTATCCCAATTTTACAAAAAATTAATTGACACATTTGAGACTAAGCCAAATTAATATAATTAATAACTGATATAGCTAATAATTAACTTATAATTGTGAGTGTCAATTACTAATATTATATATTGTTGATAATCTATAAACCATTAGTATCATATTAATAACCACTAACTACTAATAACTAATAACTAACAACTAACTCATTTCATTTTTAAATCTTTGAGCAAAAATGGCATAAATACGCCGCCGACGAAGCTAGATAAGACTACCGGTACCCAAAAAGGAATTGTTGTTTGCGCTAGTAAAAACATAATTCCGAAAGTTATGCTAATGCCAATTGATGTTTGTTTAACAAAATACATCGCATCCCGCATTAACTTTCCTTTGAAAAAAAGTTTCGCAGAAAACCAACCTATTTCTAACATAATTACTCCTAAAAACTGCTTAATAAATTCAATACTATTAATCCTAAAATTGCTCCCGGAATAACTCCAGCAGGACCAAATAATCCGCCTAAAATAGCAGCAAAGTTATATCCTAATTCCTCTCCTGCTAACAGCATTCCACCGACAGCACCACCAATCATTGATACTAGTGTTGCCACAATAAACCATATAAAACCTGTGAGTAAATTTAACTCGCCAGTCATCAAACTTGTTACCATTCCGCTTAAGTCGTAATTCGTTAAAATATCAGCCATATCAGTTATCAGTGAACAGTTATAGTAATTTACCTTTAACCCTTAACCTTTAATATTTAACCTTTAACCTTTAACCTTTAACCTCTTCCAATTCTTCTAATACTTGAGATACAGCTTGCGCTTGTGCAATTTGTCCGTTTTGAGTAAATATTTTCCAAGCTTGCTGATAGTAATCGCGTGCTTTTAAGAGATTTTGCGGATTCCCAGCTTCTGGCTTGTTTGGTTTGTCTGGTAAGTTAATTAAGGCATTGGCTTTATTTGCTATGGTGTTGGCGTATTCGATGGGTGTATTTTGGGGATTACGCACTTTCAAAGCTTCGTCATAAGCCGAAATAGCCCGCGAATTGTTCTCGAAAGGATGGGAAGAAGGTAAATATTGCAGAGCATTGCCTAAATTGTTTTGCAACATTGCATATTCTCTCGGATGCTCGATGAGGTTGATTCGCTTCAAAGCCACCTCAAATGACTGCACCGCTAAGCCTTCAAACAAGTACTGCTGCTGGGAACCCGCAGACATTGAAAGATATGCGATCGCAATATTATTATGTAAAATTGCATATTCCTGCGGATATTGTTCCCAAGTAAAAACCTGTAGGGCTTCTTGGTAAGCTTGAATGCTGTCAGTCATTCGAGCCATATTAGATGAAGCTAATGATTGCAACACTAAACCTAAATTCATCTGTGCTTCTGCCGTATCTTCAGGTGAATCTAATTCTTGAAGTATAGATAGAGCTTCTTCGTATGCTGTTTGAGCCTGTAAAAGCAACTCTTGATTTTCTTCCGGAATCGCTTGTAATGCTCCACCTTTACCAATTAAAGCGCGAGCTTGATAGAGGGGATAATCGTTACTGCATAATTCTAGGGCTTCATCGTACAGCGCAACGGCATTATACAAATCTTGAGCAGTTTTAGGCTTTTTAACAAAACCTTGTGCTACCTCAATCAGCATCTCGATTTTTTCTAGCGCTGTAGCTGAAGTGTCAGCAATTGCTTTCATTGCTGCTTTGAGTGCTGTATCTGTGATGCTATTGTTCATTACCATCAATAACTTGGAATGGAATGCTTTGAGATACTAATTCCTGCATAACACACATCTTGCACCCCAAGCTCAATAAGCATAAAGAAACCCGGTTTCTCGTCGAGATACAAGATATGAGATAAGTATATGAGATAACTTTATCGGTTTGATTTCAACCTTGAAATACAGGAAACATAATCACTTACTATTTCTAAGTTTGTATGGTAGATAAACCTTTGTACTGCAATTTGAAAGGTTTCCGCAGCATGTTAAAAATTTATTTCTTTTAGCATTTATCACCCTATTGATTATATTATATTCCCAATAAGGCAATAAGAACAATAATATATTAAAACTTTTTTAAATAGTTTATTCGCAACTTTTGTTTATAATTGGTAGAAAACTCAAAGTTAATTAAATAACATTAACCGAGAATTATTCAAGTTTTTAGATGAAACTTAATCGTATAAAAATAAATATATTTATCACTATAGCTAAGTGATATTTTGTACATATATCAAAGATTACTCTTATTTTAATTGATAATCTACAAAACTAAATATAAAAATACTTACATATTATTGACTATATTTATTCAGCTATTTGGTGTTTAGAATAACTTTTTTGTCAATGTTAATAAAATAATTTGGCAGTAAGTTACAAAAAGTTATGTAAACAGACGCACAACTAAATAAAAAACTAATTGATATTAAGAAGAGAGAGAATAAGTCTAAGCTTAAAAGTCAAAAGTTAAAAGTAAATAATTCTGACAATTGATAGATGGCTAATTTATTATGGTTACAAGGTGGTGCTTGTAGTGGCAACACCATGTCATGAGTGTATTCGCTATAGAACAAGTTTTTAAATCCCAAACTCCTTGTATAGTAAAGACTTTGATTTTTTGCTTGAAACACTGTTTATAACTATACAATATTAAGGTTTTAAACATGCTTCGTAAGAAAATTTACCTGTTTGTACCCATAAAGCGAGTTAAGATTATTCCTAACTCGCTTTAAATACAGCATATTTATTTTCGTTCCCTTTCCCTCTCCTTAATAAGGAGAGGGATGTCCGTAAGGACAGGGTGAGGTTTTAACAACACAAATTAAAATCAATTTTGTAATTCAGCCTTGGCTATTCCATCCAAACCAACAGATGCCAGTAAGTTTTCCCAAGCCGCAGCGACTTCCGAATCATTTGGTTGAGAACGTTTGAGTGCTGCAAGATTTTCGATTGCTTCAAACCAGTAACCTGATTGGCTGTAAAGTACTACTTGCTCTAAAGATTGCGGTTTATTCAGTTGATTTACCAATGCAGAATCCAGGTTAATTCGACGCACCAATCCTTCTACAAAGGGGTTTTTTGGCCCTGCTTGTTGACAAATCATCGACACTACAAATCGATAATCCTTCTCTTTTTCTAAAGCTGCTTCTGTTTTTGGCAAGGTAAAACTAATAATCCCTGGAGCTTTCTCTATATTTACCTCTGCCTGATAAATTCCTTCTCCTTCTTCATCTTCCAAAGTAAATTCTAAGGCTTTTGCTGAAGTTGCAGGTACATACACCATAAAACTCGGATGAGAAGATGCCGTTAAGCCTAATTTAGAAGATGGTAATAAAGGAACTAAAGTCTTGTCAATTGTCTGACTTTTAACTTCAATAGAATCTGCAACCGCTGACTCGCACATACCATTATTCCGTCTACCACCTCCAACTGCGTTTTTAGGCGCTCGTTCGCCTTTACGAGACTTAAATGCTACATTTGAGCGCTTTTTAGCAGTTGCATCCTGGGCTTGAACCTGCGTTGTCGAAGCAGGAATTAAAGCACATTGAAGCAACAAGGTGGCTGCACTAAGCACTAAGCAATGTTTTATTCTATTCATCTTAAAGTTTTTTGCTATATAGCTATATAAAATATAGTTCCCAAAATCGAGAGAGTACTAACATTAGAATGGGGCATTGGGCATGGGTAGTTGGTAATTGATAATTGATAATTCTCCCCATCTCCCCATCTCCCCATCTCCCCAT
>JAHCMI010000057.1 GCA_019192545.1 Rivularia sp. MS3
ATATTTTTTATATTTACGATATGCCCATCAAAACTAACGGGACAGACCATTAGTATTGCATTTTATTAATTCTGACGGGTAAACCATAAATACTAATAATCTTTTCTCCCCCTCTCCCCCTCCCTACCTTCACTCGTCAAAACTAATGAAAACGAGTATTAGGAAATACTGCTCGGGCTATTACCAATTACTTCACACCATCTTCTACCCATACAGAAACGGAACCACCATTACAGCGAAATTCAGCCCAACCCCATTCATTAGTTACAGTGGCTTCTTTAACATGTTCGGTTAAATCGTAAAACTTGGTATTTGGTTTACCAACCTCCATCCATTTACTTCCACCCGCTCCGTTACTCATGATTACAGCCATTGCTTGAGGATGTTCTGGATTACCTAATCTCGTCCACCCAATGATGTCCCAATGGTCAAAGTAATTGTACTGATACCCATAGGCAAAATGTTTACGTGCATAAAGGAATTTATCAATCAAAAACTTATGGGAAGGTAAATAAATTGGATAGCGGTTGCCATCTCTTCCATAGTCTTCATATTCCGCACCGTAATAGTCTGCATAAAAGACGCAAGGATAACCCTCTTCGCGCAGCAAAATTAAAGCATATGCCAAAGGTTTAAACCACGGTTCTACCGGAGCTTCCAAAGCCTGCAACGGTTGTGAATCGTGATTTTCGACAAAAGTAACCGCATGGGTAGGGCGCTGCTGCACGAATGTATTATCAAAAATACGCCGCATATCGTAACTTTCGCCGGATTTACTCGCGTAATGGAAATTATAGTGCAAGGGAACGTCAAAAAGTGACATCCTTCCACCTACCGCATCAGCAAACCAGTGTAAAGTACCGACATCGTTATACCAATATTCACCTACTGTAAATAAATCTTTACCAGCATGACGCTCCATTTCATCCAGCCATATCGGGAAAAACCACGATGAAATATGTTTTATCGCATCCAAGCGGAAACCATTCACACCAGTTGTATCAAGATACCATTTTCCCCAATTAATCGCTTCGTCTTGAACTTCCTGATTTTGAAAATCGCAATCGCTTCCCATTAAATAAGAAAAATTGCCGTTTTCTAAAGCCACATAATCATCAAAAACCTTGCCTTCAAATAGATATATAGTTGAAGAATCTTGAGTGTATTCGTCGTAGTCTACCGCATCAAAATGCCACCAATGCCACTCAAATTTTGAATATTTACCTTTTCTACCGGGAAACTTGTAATGAGTGTAGCATTTGATATCGCGCATCTCACCCTTGGGATTAAGGCGATCGCTTTGAGAAAAAGGAGTAGCTTTAGCGATTTCTGCATCATCTCCACCAATGCGGTGATTTAATACTGTATCCGCATAAACTTCAATTCCCACACTTTGCAGAGTATGAACAGCATCTGTATATTGCTTGCGCGTACCGTACTTAGTGCGAGTAGTACCTTTTTGTTCAAACTCACCTAAATCGTACATATCGTAAACAGCATATCCCACATCGTAAGTTCCACCCATACCCTTATAAGCAGGTGGCAGCCACATCGCCGTAAAACCCGCTTGGGCTAACTCTTTCGCCCTTGAATTTACCTGATTCCACAGCATTCCATCACCGGGAATATACCAATGGAAATACTGCATTATCGTACCGTTAATATTTGACATGGGAGTGCTGTTGATAACTGTACATTTAGGACTATATCTTGAACAGAGCTAGTAGAAAAATGCCTTATAGTTATGCAGTAATTTAATTAGCTTCTCCGAAACAGGTAAAGCAACAGAGTTTGCAATCGCGATCTCTATCGTATCAGGTTTGTTTAATTGCTTATGAATCAAAATATGTTTGTAGTTGCCCTCGGGCGCTCAAGATTTTTGACGCTGTAAGCGCAACTAAGAAGCCTATTCCCAAGTTCCTACATCTCGAAATACTTGAGGAATTTCTGTCGATTGGGGAAATTCTAATATCGTTTCTCTAACACCCAAATATCCCGATTGGGTAAAAGACATTAACATCCTTCCTAAAGCAAACCAAACCTCACTTTCAAATTCCCAATCACCATAACGCCCAGCTTTACCAGCAATCGAGCGTAAAGCCCAGAAATAACTATTTCTCACCACCGAGCCACCTTTTTTATACTCGGGCACGTCTTCGTGGCTTATATACAATAAATCATCTTCAATTCTAGCTTTCATGTTTACAGTGAACAGTGAACAGTTAGGAGTAAGTAGCGAGTAGCAAGTAGCAAGTAGCAAGTCACCGGTTACCAATTCCCCATGCCCTATGCCCTATGCCCCATGCCCAATTACCCATGCCCAATTCCCAATTTAAACAAATTCCACTTTCCCAGTCATTTGCTGTTGTACGGTTTCGATTAATTTTACCGTTCTTTGATAAGCTATTGTTCCGCCTCGATTTACAAAATGATTTGCTGCTGTTTGTAAATCCTTGATAGCGGCTTGTTCGTAACCAAGATTGTGATAAGCGACACCCCGGTTTACATAGGCGATCGCATTGTTAGGATTAAGTTTAACTACTTCGTTAAAATCGCGCAATGCTCCCCAATGATCTTTACTTTGAGCGCAAGCACAACCGCGATTAAAATATGCTCTATCATCTGCTGAATTCAAACGAATTGCTTTTGAAAAATCCAACAACGCCGCAGATAAATTTTGCAATTCAAAATTAACTAAACCCCTATCGTTATAAATATCTGCCAACAAAGTTGAAAATTGAGGAGTTTGAGTTAACGCCAAATTATAATCTGCAATTGCTTGTTGATGATTTTTCAGGGCAGCATTAGCTATGCCTCGATTGTAATATGCTCGGAAATCATCAGGCTTGAGTTTAATAGCTTGATTGTTATCTAAAACCGCTGTTTGATAATTTCCTAATCTATATTCTGCAAGTCCTCTATTTAAATAAGCTTCGGTATTATTAGGTACAAAATTTATTGCTAGCGTGCAATCAGCAACAGCATTATGGTATTCTCCTATTTGAAGGTAAGCTAAACAACGATTGCTATAAGCTACACCAATATTAGTATTTAAAGTATTTAAATTTAACTCAATTACATCAGTAAAATTTTTAATAGCTTGTATATAATTACCTAACTGAATATTCTCGACTCCCCTTTGCAAAAAATCACTTGGTTTTAACTGTTGAGAAACTGGTAATGAAAATACAGGAGAAACAATAAAAATACAGTTAATAACTGCAATTAGCATAAAATTAATCGCAAACCTGTAGCAGCAATTCATAAATAATATTTCTGTGAATTATCGGTATTAACAAAAAAGTAGGGCAAGTCAAACTTCCCTACTATTTCCAAATAATTAAATTACGATCCAATTCTTACCAACCTGCTTCAGATTTAGACAAAACGTAAGCAGCTACATCCTGAATTTGTGCATCGCTCAAACGCCCTTTGAAAGCAGGCATTGCATTTTTACCATTGTTAACTTGATTTGTGATAGCCTCGATGGAATTCATGCCATACTTTTCCAAATCAGCTTTACTAAGACTTTTATTAGCTTGAACCAAGTTTCTACCACCTGCATGACAAGAAGCGCAGTTAGCATTAAATACAGCACCACCAGCAGCTGCATCAGCTAAAGCAGGAGGATTAAAAGCAAAGCTGAAAATTGCTACACCCAGTAACAATATTGCAAAAATCTTCTTCATTCTATGTTCTCTCTAGGATTTAAGGATTATCCGGTACAATGCCAATATTTTCGCCATGAGCTACTAACCACGTCAAATGACGGGCTGTCATACTTCCGGATTGATGATTGGGCATAGGGCATTGGGGATAGAGTAGGGCTATCTTTAAGTTTTGTTAAGCAATGTCATAGGCTGGGGAAATGGCGATAATAAATAATAATTACCAATTCCTAACTCCTAACTCCTAACTCTTTCAAACTCTCTCCAGTAACGCGGCAAATCTGCCAATCTTCTAAAATATCTGCTCCCATATGGCGATAAAATACTTTTGCGGGTTCGTTCCAATTTAAAACGCTCCATTCTAATCTGCCGCAATTTCTTTCAACTGCAATTCTGGCAATTTCGCGTAAAAGTGCTTTGCCGATTCCCTGCTGACGGTATTCTTGCAAAATAAATAAATCTTCTAAATAAATTCCCGGTTGAGTCAGAAAAGTTGAATAATTATGAAAAAACAAGGCAAACCCCGCACCTTGTCCGTTTACTTCTGCTAATATAGCTTCGGCATATTTCTTTGAACCAAATAAATGTTCTTTTAGTTTTGCAGGGCTCCCGGTTACTGCATCACTAAGTTTTTCATACTCTGCCAACCCTTTAATTAATTCAAATAATACGTCGCAGTCTTCTGGTTGAGCTAAACGTAAAATTAAATCGCTTTCGGTGGTCATTAGTTATTTACAATATCAAGGATGAATTGTTTAGTATGAAGCAAACCTATACTAAACATCGGGGAGCTTTACAAAACTTTTCATTGAGGTGTTCTTTTACGCGATGAAGACATTATTCTTAATCCCCTGGCAATTTCGTCATGGGTTGCTGTTCCATTTGCAACCTTTGGCATGATATTCATTAATTCTAAAGCTAAATCTTTAGGAATTCCCCAAGCCTCCAGACGCTTTAGTTCTAAAATATCAATACCTGCTTCTAAGCCTTCTAAGTATTCTTCTACGCTAACCCCAAAGTCTTGAATTTCTGCCATAGATAACAGTTGCCTTTTTTAATTCATTAATTCGCTGATAAATTTATTTTCTCCCACCAGAGATAAATTTAAACAATCAAATTTGAAATACTTAATTTAATTATTGTTAAATCAAAGTATGTTTACTGCTGTATTTATAAGTTGATTTATCTTAAGACAAGTTTTGCTACTATATGCGGAATTCTATTCCTCGGTTTTATGAAAAATAATCCTAGATGTTGGTTTAAATTCATGTATTGCGTCATTGTCAACACATCGGAATAAATTTCTAGGGTTATATAGTAATTCCGATAAATCTAACCAAGTATAAATCTAAGCTGGTTATAGTGTGCTTTAATTCACATTTTGCGTCATTAGTAAAACCGCCTTGGAATAAATCCTCACGGGAGAAAACTAAGTCGTCTAAAGATGAATGTCAGAGGATTGCAATACGTTTTAACGTACTTTGTATATTAATCGCATCAATTATAGGAATGGCCGTAACTGGCATATTTTCTTGTAGGATGCTGTGACACTTTGATTAATTCTGAACGTAGCAATAAACTTTTGAGTGTGATGCAGCAACGGACATTGTGACAATTGCCACCATTCCTAAATTAATTCAAGGCGATTATTTAGGCACAATCAGATTAGTGCAAACTGCCAATTTTAACGTATTTAGTTTATCGGCATTCAAATTTATCTTAAAACTTGAATATTGCTCAAAACCATGAATTCTATTTTCCGTCAGTGTTAAGAATTTTACAAAAATATTTTTCAACTACATAACTATTAACCAGGGATTGTAAATCCCTGGTTAATAGCTACATTCCTCTTCAGGAAAGTAAAGACAAATTAATAATTGTTAACCGCCTATATCAACCAACCTTTTAAACGCTTGGCTATATGAGGGCGACGCAATTTTCGCATTGCTTTACTTTGAATTTGTCGTACCCTCTCCCGAGAAAGATTGAACATATTGCCAACTTCCTCCAAGGTACAAGGCTCGCTACTTGTTAAACCATAGCGCAAGGAAATTACGTCTTTTTCTCTTGGAGTTAATACGTCTCCTAACACTTCCCAAATCTCCTGACGCATCATGCTTTCGTTCATTCTTGCTTCTGGAGATTGGTTGTCTTCATCTTCCAACAAATCCATTAGCTCGGTATCTTCTTCTTTACCGACGCGATGATTCAATGAAAGCGCTTGACGGCGCAATTGCTGCAATTGACGCAACTGATTGGCTGGAATATCTAAAACTTCGGCTAATTCTTCTTCAGTGGGATTTCGCGATAATTTTTGCTTTAATTCTCTTTGGGCTTTCTTGAGTTTGTTAAGCTTTTCTACGATATGTATGGGTAAACGAATTGTTCTGGCATCATTAGCGATCGCTCTGGTGATTGCTTGACGAATCCACCAATAAGCATAGGTAGAAAACTTATATCCTTTGTCTGGATCGAATTTTTCAGTAGCGCGGTTTAAACCCATTGCCCCTTCTTGAATCAAATCTAAAAAGGGAACTCCACGATTGAGGTACCGCTTAGCAATAGAAACCACAAGACGCAAATTAGAACGAATCATTTTCCGCTTCGCTACTTTTCCTTGGTATAAGCGATGTTCTAATTGCTTCTGAACAATCCCCATTTCCTTGGCAATAGCGGCTTTATCGGGGAAATATCCTAATTTTTCCTGAGCGGCGGCTTGTGCTTGTCTAACTTCTTCGAGGATACGTACTCTTCTAGCTAACTCAACCTCTTCATCAGGCTTTAGCAAGGGGTAACGCGCCATTTCTTTAAAAAATGCCCCTACAGCATCATCGTACTCAGTTTTGTTATATCCTGTAGGTTGGGCTGCTGCTAAATCATCCCCATTGCTTGCTTGCGTATCAATATTTTGAGCAATTAAAGCTTCCTCGTCTGTCACCACTTCTAGAACGTTAACTGCTTCTGATTGATTCTTATCAGCAACTTTTTGCATAGTTTCCATTGTTCCCAGTTGTGCAATATTCATAGTTTTTTTTAATGGGGATTGTTGCTTAATACGGTAAATAACATAGGTGACAGCTACTTGTAGCGAGCATTTAGAGCGCTCATATTTTTTCTGCTCCTAATATGCTGGGCATTCGTGCTAATAAAATCCCTTGTGGTTTCATAGCGTGACTTTCAAGAATCAAAGAAAGTTTTGCAATATTTGATGCTATTACCCACTTATATGACGTAGTTATACCTTTCACCTACAAATATAAACTTGATTAACCGTTGTAAATATATTCTTGATTTTTTTTCTCTAACAGAATAGTCTTCTTATCACCTCCGATTTTTTATTTGCTCAATAAATATTTAAAAATAATCACCGACCACTAATATTTTAACTTTTTCTATGTTTAGCTTAATACTTTCGGATTTTTCTTTCGTTTAACTATCCATAGATAATTCTATCTTTTGATTTATCAATATGTAACTTTTAACAGTGTCAGATGGCTTATTGTTTTAAATATTGCAGGTGAAAGTAAGCAGGAATTATTCCCTATGTAAAAGCATCTCATATACTGCCAAAGCTGAATATCTATCAATAGAGAGATTAGCCCTATTCCCTAAATGGTAAACAGGGGCAAGAATTGAGTGTTTATGAGTAAAACTATTTGAGATAGTATATCAGGTATCAAAAAGTCATTTTTTGAAAGTTTATGTAAGGTTTGTTTGTGAGATAACATATCTAGGAAATTTATCAAGTATTATGTCGATTGAAAGTATTGCGAAATACATTTTATCTATTCCTATAGTCCGGGTCTAAATACTTGGATAAGCCGAGTAAATTTTGTGAGGACAATATTGGTAATTATTAATCGGTAAAAGAAAAAATATGTATACAACTAATGCTGCTCTAAAAACTGCGATCGCGGCTTCAGCAAGGGCCGAATATAGCTGTACAATTCCCCAGCATCAATGGGTTGAAGTATTAGTAGACTGTCCGAGAATGACAGGATTATTAACTTACGGATTACCTCCGGGGTTAGAAGTAGAACCTGGAGATATTTTAAGCGTGCCATTGAATACGCAAACGATTGGTGGGATAGCGATTCGTAAGTTGTCGCAGCCTCCGAAAGATATACCAATAGCAAAGATAAAAAATGTCGAAGATGTTGTCAGCGCTGGTTTTTTCCCAGATTTTTACTGGCAGTTATTAAATAAAATTGCCACATACTATTACACGCCTTTAATTCAAGTGATTCGCGTTGCTTTACCTCCCGGTTTACTGGGAAAGTCTCAACGACGAATTAAGCTTATTCCTCATCAAAATACCTCCCAATATTTATCTTCTTCTTCCTTACCATTTTCTTTGTCTCCGGCAGCGAGAAAAATATTAGATTTGCTGCAAGCTCAGCCAGAAGGAAATTATAGTTTTGTTTATTTAAGCCGACAAGTTCGAGGAGCGTATCGTGCCCTTAGAGAATTACGAAGATTGGGGTTAATAGAAACTTATTTGGAATCTCCACGTCTAAATAAGCCAAAATTACAAAAAGCAGTAATATTAATCGATAATAGTTTTAAACAAGATTTAACCGCTCGTCAAACAGAAATTTTAGAAGTACTCCGCCGACGCGGCGGCGAAATGTGGCAGACTGAATTATTGCAGGCTTGCAGTACCAGTTCTTCAGTTATTAAAACCTTAGAAAAAAAAAGTTATGTTGTCGTAGAAGAAAAAGAAATATTGCGAACTGATACTCAAAATAATGTAGACGAAACATTTACCTCTGGGCAAGCAAAAAACCTGACATCAGCCCAACAAATAGCTTTAGAAACTATAAATAATCTTAATGGTTATGCATCAATTTTATTACATGGAGTGACGGGTTCGGGTAAAACAGAAGTCTATTTGCAGGCGATCGCACCTTTATTACAAGAAGGTAAATCGGCATTAGTATTAGTACCAGAAATCGGCTTAACACCACAATTAACCGACCGCTTTCGTGCTAGATTTGGCAGTAAAGTCAGCGTTTATCACAGCGCTCTTTCCGATGGCGAACGTTACGACACTTGGCGACAAATGCTAGCAGGGGAGGCTCAAGTAGTAATCGGCACCCGCAGCGCTATTTTTGCACCATTACCAAATCTCGGTTTAATCGTGTTAGACGAAGAACACGATTCCTCATTCAAACAAGATTCCCCCATTCCCACCTACCACGCTCGCAAAGTAGCAACCTGGCGAGCACAATTACAAAATTGCCCCCTAATTTTAGGTTCGGCAACTCCTTCTCTTGAAAGCTGGGTAGCTGCGGGGAGAGGGGGAGAGGGGGGAGATGGGGAGACAAGGGGACAAGGAGACAAGGGGACAAGGAGACAAGGGGACAAAATAACTCATAACTCCTCACTCCTAACTCCTAACTCTTTCCCCTCCTCTTACTACCTTTCGCTGCCCGAGCGCGTCAATTCCCGCCCTTTACCGCCGGTAGAAATAGTAGACATGCGCTCGGAGTTACAGCAGGGAAATCGTTCTATATTTAGTAAATCTTTGCAGCAAGGTTTGCAACAACTCGTTGAAACCGGGCAGCAAGGAATTTTGTTTATTCATCGCCGGGGACACAGCACTTTTGTATCTTGTCGTAGCTGCGGCTATGTAATGGAATGTCCTTATTGTGATGTGTCGCTTTCCTATCACCAAACCGAAGCCGGAGCGGCGCAGGTATTGCGCTGTCATTACTGCAATTACTCAACTCCCCACCCCAAAAACTGCCCCGATTGTTGTTCGCCTTATCTAAAATTCTTTGGTAGCGGCACTCAAAAAGTAGCGCAAGAGTTAACCAAACAGTTTCCCGATTTACGCTTCATTCGTTTCGACAGCGACACCACCCGCAATAAAGGAGCGCACCGCACTTTATTAACTAGATTTGCCAAAGGCGAAGCCCATTTATTAATCGGCACCCAAATGCTCACCAAAGGTTTAGATTTACCGCAAGTAACTTTAGTAGGAGTAGTCAGTGCCGATGGGTTGCTACATTTATCCGATTACCGTGCCAGCGAACGCGCTTTCCAAACTTTAACCCAAGTTGCCGGACGTGCCGGTAGAGGTGAAGACCCCGGTAGAGTTATAATACAAACTTACACTACAGAGCATCCAGTAATTGAAGCTGTACAACAACACGATTATCAAACTTTTATTGCAGACGAATTAGAGCAGCGAGAAGCATTAAATTATCCACCACTAGGAAGATTAATTTTACTGCGTTTGAGCAGTTTAGACGACGTACAAGTAGAAAACACTGCTGTAGAAATCGCCGAAAAGCTCCAGCAACAACCGGAAATCGATGTATTAGGGCCAGCACCAGCAAGTATATTAAGAGTAGCAAACCGTTATCGCTGGCAAATACTATTAAAATTCACTGCCGAAGATTTACCAAAATTACCAAACTGGGAAGAAATACGTCAGCTTTGTCCGAATTCCGTTAGTTTAACAATTGATATCGATCCATTAAATATTATGTAATAGGTAGGTAATTGGTCATTACAACTTACAACTTACAACTTACAACTTACTTAATATCCGTCACAGCACCCTACAAACTGCTAAATGTCAATTCCGCAACTTTTTTTGCTAGTTTACCAGCTTCAATTGGCTTGGATAAATGTAATGTAAAACCAGACTGTAAAGATTCTCTTTGACTTGTTTCTCCTGCATAAGCAGTTAAAGCAATGGCAGGTATTGCTGCGGCTTTTTGTGAAGGTAATGCTCGAATTTGACGCATCAAGGTGTGTCCGTTGACTTCCGGCATCGCTATATCGCTAATAAGTAAATCTGGTTTGTTTTGTAAGAATAATTTAAGTGCTTCTGGTGCAGATGTGGCAGTTTGTACGGAAGCTCCATGATTTTCGAGAACAAACTGCAAGAAATCTAAATTATCTGGCTCATCATCTACTATAAGAATATTTAAACCGGCAAAATTTAACTCTATATTGTTTGTGTCTTTAGTTTCATCACTGCTGAGGGCAATAGATGTCAAAGGTATATCAACTGTAAAGGTTGTACCTTTGCCAATACCGGGACTTTCTACTTGAATATTACCACCGTGAAGTTCTACTAAATGTCTGACAATTGCCAATCCTAATCCCAATCCACCAGTATTTCTGGTGCTGGAACTATTTTCCTGACGAAAGTAATCAAATACATAAGGTAAAAACTCCGGATTGATTCCTTTACCCGTATCCCGAACTTTTACTCGAGCGCAATCATTATTTAATTCTGATTGTACATATACTTTTCCTCCCGATGGCGTAAATTTAACTGCATTAGAAAACAAATTCCAGAAAATTTGCTGCAAACGGTTGGCATCTCCTTCTACGAACACATTTTCTACAGAAAAATCGGTAATTATCTCCAGAGATTTTGCGTTAGCAGCTAAACGTACAGTTTCAATAGCAGCTTTAATAATATTTACTAAGTCAACGTTAACGGGGTTAAGCTGTAATTTACCGCGCAATATTCGCGAAACATCAAGCAAATCTTTAATCATTTCTGCTTGCAAAGAAGCATTTCGTTCGATTGTTTCTAATGCCTTATCGATTCTATTTGCAGGAATTCTATGAGAGCGTAAAAGTTGAGTCCATCCCAAAATTGGATTTAGAGGAGTTCGCAATTCATGAGAAAGTACCGCTAAAAATTCATCTTTGACGCGGTTTGCAGCTTCGGCTTTTGCTAGTAACTTGGTTCTTTCTAATTCGGCTTGTTTGGCTTCAGTAATATCTCTTAAAGTAATCAGATTCGCGGGTTTTCCTTGCCAATCTATCTTGACTACACGCATTTGGGCTATAAGTTCTTTTTCCAATCCAGTAGAGATATCAACTTCGGTTTTATCTTCATCGGCAACGGGAAACCCAAGTACTTCTCCTAAAAGTTCTTCTTCTTTACGGTTAAATAGCTTTAATGCTGCGGGATTAATAAATCTAACTATTCCTTGTTTGTCTACCACCACCATGCCATCTGGGTTTTTCACAATCAACATCTTTAATTGCTTTTCGCTTTTTTTCAGCGCTGCTTCTACTTTTTCCCTGCGGGTACTTTCTAGTTGTCTTTGCTGACGCTGCTTTTTTAATTCTATTGATTGATAGAATAAACGCTGCTGTATTTCTGTTAAGTAAGCATTACATTTTTCTGCTTCAAAATCTTTACATTTCAAAGATTCACTTACACCAAGGGCTTGTTTAAAAAGCAACGGTAGTAGCTGTAAGTCATTTTTACTTAAATATTCGGTTGCTCCTGCTTTGATGCAGTTTACAGCTTCAAGTGCATTATCGGCACCGTTGACAACTATAAATGGAATATCTATATTGTTTTCCGTTAATATTTGTCGAGCTTTTAAAAAATCTATTTTTGAATGCCGATAATCTACTAATACTATCTGCACTTGCGGATTTAAGTTAGCTAGATAATCTGCTTTGTTTTCGATTCTTTTAACTGCCAGCTTTAATTCAATTTCGCGTGATATTAAAGATAATATTTTTTCGCTTTCTTCGGCAGAATTACATAGCAACAATACATTGATTGGAACTGCCATATATATCACTCAAGGACTAAACAATTTGTTATTGCCAACTGTTAACTCGCTCTAGCATAACTATATTTTTAACTAATAAAATTAAATATTTTTCGTGCAGGAAGCGAGTAAATTATACGTTAATTTAATTTTATCTATACACTAGAATTAATATCACAATAATTCTTAAAATTTGTTGAATTTAATAATTATTTATACATTTATTTATATCACTATAAAAGAAAAATATAATGTTATTGCTCGTCTTGAAACATTTCATTCAATCTATTTACTTCGCTTTCATCTACGTAAGAAGGGTTCCCAGATAAAATACCTATGACGTTGCGGAAGCTTTCACCAATATGCATTCCCCTATCATCAATACTAAATTCGCGAATTTGCTTATCATGCGTCGAACCTCGCATTTTAATCACTGCTAACCCCCTCTTAATTTCACCATAAACTTCCACATACCGTAGTAAAATAATTGAATCGGTAGTTGTGGAAATATGAGATTCTGTAATTGAACTACCGCCTAATAAAGTCGGAGCCGTAGCAGTGTAAAGCCCAGTCATTCCTTTTCCCCTGACTGTGGCATTCAAACTAGCAATAAATTCTCGAAAACCATTCAGCGTAGCTACTTTTTCTAAAGCCGTTAAACTATCAATTACTACTCGCTGCGGTTGAAACTTCTGTATGACTTCCTGCATTCTAATTAAATGATTTTCTAATCGCGTTGATTCTGGATAGCGAAACAGAATTTTTAACTTTTCATCTGCTTCTGCTTTGAGAAAATCCATCCCCCATCCCCGCGCATTTCTAATCAATTGATGCCGATTTTCTTCAAAGGCAAAATAAATACAGCGATCGCCATTTTCGATTCCAGCAGAAATAAACTGAGTGCAGAGCAGAGTTTTACCGGTACCGGTAGCGCCGCTAGCTAAAATAATTGAGTCTCGATAAAAGCCACCGCCACACATTTTATCTAATTCCGAGCTGCCGCTGCGAATACGAGTCGTAGATGAGCCTCTATCTTCTGCCGCCATTGCTGAAAGAGGAATAATTACAAATCCTCGATCCGAAATAATAGTAAAGGGAAACTCCCCCTGCTGATGGGAACTACCACGATACTTGAGAATTTCTAAAGTGCGGCGACGCTTTTCCTCTATCAACACATTTCGTAAAATAATCACGTTATCAGCTACATATTCTTCTACTCCATGAGTGCTGATATCGCCGTATTCATGATTGCGCTCTGAAGTTAAAATTGCTGTAGCATTTACATCTCGCAATGCCGAAGCAATGATAAATAAATCATCCCGAATTTGAGACTTATCGGGTATATAGCTAAAAAGCGCCCCCAAAGAATCCATCGATATTCTACTAGCTTTCACTTGAGTGCTAGCATAATGAATTCTAGCTAATAAAGGACTTAAATCGTAATTACCGCTCACATAAGGATTGTTACCAGGCTCGGGGGAAGCATCAACAAAAATCCATTTACCTTCTTTTTCCCACTTAGCAATATCCCAACCGAAACCGCGCATATTCCGACGAATATTTTTCGGGGATTCTTCAAAAGAAACATATACCCCCGTTTCCCCCCGCTTAATTCCTTCTATTAAAAATTGACAACACAATACAGTTTTACCGCTACCGGCACTACCAACTACCAAAGTAGTACGCCCAATAGGTAAACCGCCATTCGATATCAAATCGAAGCCTGGAATTCCTGTTTCTAACTTTTCGATATTTTCAGCAGTCTCTTCAGGCATTTCAGAATTTTATATTAGATGATACTCTAAACAGTTATTTTAAATTTACTCGCTTAATATATCATGTTTTTTACTGCTAATACCCAGACCGATTAAGACTGTGATCGTGTCAGATAAATCTCCAATAATTCTAACTTGTGGTAAGGGAGATTCTCTAATTAAAGTGGGGGTAACGATAATTTTTTCTTTTTCTGCAATATCGGGATTATTTAACACATTTATGATAATGATTTGATATTCATCCCGAAAGTGTTGTTCGCATAATTCTTTAAGGTTAGATATTGCTATATCCGACCTCGGTGTATCTCCTGTTACATATAATTTTAGTACATTTTGATTATCCAAACTACTCTTACACATTATTAAATTTATATTATCTAAGGTTATTGTAAAAATTAACTGTCCTTTAATCAGCTTCTAAATCTAGTCTATTTTTATCGAGATTAATTTGATTCAATCCGATGAAATATTTTCGGTAATAAGCAGTTAAATAACCCATTAACTGTAAAATTGTTAAACGTGCTTCTTTAGCATAAGCTTGATATTTTCGAGAATGGTTAGTTTTTTCTTTAATCACGGTGGTATGAATTTCAATTACGTCTTTGGGTGTAGCCTGCATAAATCCTAATTGTCTTGCTAAAGCGCTGAGTTTTTCGGAGATATTATGCTCTACCTTATAGGCTTGTTCTTCCAAAGATAAGTCCATTATTTCGCTATAGTTCTGAACTAACTCCGCAAAAATATCCGGTTTACTTTCTCGTAAAGATTCCGAACTAGATAGATTTGCATTTGTACCAGCAGATGTACTAAAAGCTTCAAGCTGTTCAACTTCTGCCTTCTGTTGTTCTTTTTGCTGCTGATTTAAATTATTTAAATGTTGCTTGCGCTCTATAGCCGAACGAATCGCATAAACTAGTAAGTTGGTATCAATTTCAGTTTTGTGTAGATATCCGATGGCACCTAATTCTAAAGCTTTGACAGCAGCAGCTTCATCTAAAATGGTATAAACAATAATTGGTAAGCTAGGAGCAGCTTCTAGAATTACCGATAAAGTTTTGATTCCCCGACTATCAGTAAGCATCAAGTCCAAAAAAATAACATCAATATTATTTCTTGCTAACTCCTGCAATCCTTTTTCTAGAGATTGAGCGACAATCGTCTCAAAGCCTTGTTTGAATGAAGGAGATTTTGCTTTAGATAGCAGTCTGCGAAAATATTCTATCTCTTCTAATTCATCTTCAATTAAAAGAATTTGGCAACGACGATGCAGCATAAGTTTTATTTTTAACGATTGGTAAACGGCTAAAGCATGTTTGCCCAAACGGTAAAGCTGATTCATTAACAGTTTTTGCTCGGGGGTGCATTACATCAATTATTACTAGATGTTGCTAAATGTTAGCCGTGAAGTTGCCTTATTTGTTTAGCAAAAAAGGTAAATTCGACATCTTCAATACCTATACAAGTCTACAGGATGGCGTAATAACTACAATACAATTTACTAGTAGTACAGTTACTTATATATGACCTTCTATTAACTTTAAAAGTTTATGACTTCTAATCACACATCTCAAGTATGAGTTATGGGGTGATTTTCTGTTCGTAATATATAATTACAACTATCAAAAGGAATACTTTTTCAGTTAATAGTGAGGAGTTAAAGAATTTCAGATTATTTTACAATCGTTAAAGTTTAAACAAATGGTAAGGTAATTATAAACTTAGCACCTTTATCGGACTGACTGCGAGCAGAAATTTTTCCTCCATGCCTTTCAATAATTTTGCGGCAAATAGCTAAACCCAACCCCGTACCTTCATATTCGCTAGAGTTATGCAACCGCTGACAGGGTTCAAATATTCGTTCTAAGTAAGCTTCATCAAAGCCAATTCCATTATCTGCCACAACTATTTCGTATTCACCGTTTGATAGATAATTTTGCTCCGTGCTATTTTGATAAATTTTTATAGATAATGGGATTGCTGGCTGGCGATATTTTAAAGAATTGCTTAGGAGGTTTTGAAATAACTGATACATCTGAGCGGAGTCGGCCAAAATAGTAGGTAGTTTGCCTAACGATACAACCACATCTGCCAAACTATCAGCTTGCAAATCTGATATCACCCCTCGTATAACTTGCTCTAAATTTACCTCTGTAAAAGGTTGCCCTTGAGTCGTAACCAAAGAAAACTGAAGCAAAGCCTCGACAAAACTTTGCATTCGATTTCTAATTTTTACAATGCGTTGAAGATAGTCATTTCCTTGCTCGTCCAAAACCTGACTATAATCTTCCTGAAGATATTCTGAAAGAATTTGAATTCTGTGCAGTGGTGAGATTAAATCGTGAGACACAACACTGGCAAATTCTTCTAAATCGCTGTTGCTACGTTTTAATTCTGCAAGTAAACTTTTTAATCTCGCCTCAGCTTGTTTGCGGAAAGTAATATCTTGAATTTGAGCGATAAAGTAGAGCGGTTGCGCTTCGGCATCGCGTACTAAAGAAACACTCAATAAAATCCATACAATCCGCCCGCTAGAATGAAAGTAGCGCTTTTCCATTTGGTAAGTACGAATTTCACCTGCAAGCACTCGCCGCACGTAGTTCAAATCTGCTTCTAAATCCTCCGGGTGGGTAATCTCCTGAAACGTTTTTTTAAGTAAATCTGTTTCAGAATAGCCAACAATTTCGCATAAAGCACGATTGACTTTTAACCATCGCCCATCAGGAGCTACAAGTGCCATACCAATTGCAGCATCATTAAAAGCTAAACGAAATAATTCTTCGCTATTAACCAATGGCTCCTCAACTTCCTATCTTCTACGCGCTATCATTACCCTGTTGGTAAATAGCGCTGATATCTTTATCTTTTCGATATTCCGACACTACGGAAATTTAATTATTTAGTCTAGTTACTCTATTTTGACATATCAGCCTCGTGTCGATAAAACCCAAATTTGTATATGAATGATTTTTGTCACAAATAAAATCAAAGCAATGCTGAGCCAAAAGATTTATTTTTCTCCTAAAATAATTAAGTTAATAGTCTTTTCTTATACACTAGTCTCCCTTAATATCTGTTATATCGGTGAAAGTTATTAATATTGAGTTTCTATTCCGAAAAACAGCAAACACCGGAAAATCTTAATTTTACTTAAAGGAGATTATTCAGATGCCGTTCATGGTGTTAATTAACTATTGTTAATCAATAATACCTAAATAAAGCCGCAAGCACACAACATTCAAAATATGTCAATATTGAATAGCCATAAGTAAATTTACGACCGGGCTAAGAAAAATTACACTATTAACTCTAATAATATTTTTGAGCAATAAATGGTAAATTATATTACAAAAAATTAGCAGTAACCCTGATTACAAGACACGATAATAGTAATCCTCGAACAAATTGTACACGGGCAGAAAATAGATGGGACAAGGTTTTTTGCAGATAGGTTTAACCCTGGCTTTAGTGCTAATAATTACGCCAATTTTTGGTAAATACATAGCCAAAGTATTTATGGGCAAAACAACGTTGCTCGATAGAGTCATAAATCCATTAGAATTACTTATTTACAAGCTAGCAGACGTAAATCCTCAAGAAAATATGACAGGCAAAGAATATGCCTATTGCGTGCTGCAAAGCAACTTATTTATCGGCATTTTGGTGTATTTAATTATTAGCCTTCAAAAGTTTTTGCCGTGGAATCCGAATAATCTGGGTGCCCCTCGGTGGGATTTAACACTACACACCACAATTTCATTTTTAACTAATACGGGGCAGCAACATTACTTAGGAGAAAAAACCCTTAGCCATTTTAGCACTACGGCTGGTTTAACCTTTTTGATGTTTGTTTCAGCAGGCACGGGTTTAGCAATTGGCATTGCCTTTATTCGCGGTTTGACGGGCAGACCTTTAGGAAATTATTATGCGGATCTAATCAAAGCAATAACCCGTATATTGCTACCAATTTCTATTGTGGGAGCCATTTTATTATTAGCTCAAGGAGTACCGCAAACCTTAGCGGCACCTTTAACAGTAGAAACCTTAGAAGGAAGAACTCAGTATATTGCCACAGGTCCGGTAGCATCTTTTGAAATTATTAAACTATTAGGTACAAATGGCGGTGGTTTTTTTGGTGCAAATTCCGCTCACCCCTTTGAAAATCCTAATAGTTTTACTAACTTAATCGAAATTATCGCCATGATGTCTATCCCAGCAGCGATGATTTTTGTGTATGGAGCATTTTCCAATAATATTAAACAAGCATGGCGGCTGTTTTGGATGATATTTCTTATCTTCCTAGCTTTATTTTGGATAACAGCAGTTGGAGAATTTCAAGGAAATCCTTTAGTAAATTCTAATTTAGGATTTAACCAACCTAATTTAGAAGGAAAAGAAGTTCGCTTTGGATGGGCACAAACAGCATTATGGGCGATTGTAACCACCGCAACCATGAATGGTGCAGTGAATGGAATGCATGATTCCCTGATGCCTGCTGGAGGTTTTGCCACCTTATTGAGTATGTTTTTGCACGTAATTTGGGGTGGAATCGGAACCGGAATAATTTACTTATTAATTTATCAATATTTAACCGCATTTTGGGCGGGTTTAATGATAGGTAGAACTCCGGAATTTTTCGGACGCAAAATCACTAAATTTTCAATACTTTTAGCGAGTTTAGTCATATTAATTCATCCTATTGCTGTATTGATTCCTAGCGCAATAGCTTTAGCTTATCCTATATCCTTATCGGGAATCAGCAATCCCGGCTTTCACGGTGTATCTCAAGTTGTATACGAATATATATCAGCTAGTACGAATAATGGTTCCGGCTTTGAAGGCTTGATAGACGGGACATTCTGGTGGAATTTAAGTACTTCGCTGACTATGTTAATAGGACGATACATTACCATATTCGCCGTCTTACTTTTAGCGGACATTATGGCACGTACAAAACCACTACCCGAGATTCCTGCTACCCTAAAAACCGACACAGTATTATTTAACAGTCTTAGCGCTGGAGTAATTTTTATTTTAAGTTTTCTAATTTTCTTCCCTGTTTTAGTAAATGGTCCCTTAGCGGAAGGTTTGAGACTCGCAGCACAGTGAACAGTTAACAATTACTAATTACCAACTAAAAATTAATATTTCCCCAACTTACTCATTTTTCTTATTCTGCTTCCCATGCCTATGAACCCAGTCGCGACTACCTCCAAATCTACACTTGCCACTTCTAATCCGAAAGAACTTCGTTCTTCACGTAAAAAAGTCAAGGCAAATAAAAAAGGTCTTTATCGTAGAGCAATAAAAGACTCTTTTATCAAATTAAATCCTAAATATACTATTAGAAATCCCGTCTTGGTAGTAGTTTGGGTAAGCTGTCTTATTACCTTCACGGCGACAATTTTTCCGACATTATTTGGCTCGAAACCAACTGCAAATGCCCAAATTTTTAACGGCGCAGTTACACTAATTTTATTTTTAACATTACTGCTAGCTAACTTTGCCGAAGCTTTTGCTCAAAGTCGCGGCAAGGCACAGGCTGATGTATTACGTTCGATTAAATCCGATATTAACGCCAAACAACTTTTTGCTGACGGCACCATTTCTGAAGTTCCCGCTACAAATTTGCAACGTGGCGACACGGTGTATGTTGTAGCCGGTGATATTATTCCTACCGACGGCGAAGTAATCATGGGCGCTGCCAGCGTTGACGAAGGAGCAATCACAGGAGAAACAGCACCAGTTCTTAAAGAAGCCGGTTCGGATGTTGCTAGTTATGTTACCGGTGGCAGCCGTATTATTTCGGATGAATTGATAGTTAGAATTACGGTCGATCCAGATAAAGGGTTTATCAACCGGATGATTCATATTATTGAAAGGAGAGAACGTAAAAAAACACCGAACGAATCGACTCTAACAGTTTTACTCGCCTTAATCAGCTTAATATTTTTATCAACGATCGCAACTTTTCCGGCACTAGCTTATTACATTAAAACTCCTATTAGCGTACCTATATTAGTAGCGATTTTTGTGGCATTAATACCGACAACTGTTGGCAGTTTGCTCAGTGCTACCACTATTGGAGGTATGGATCGGGTTGCTCAATTAAATTTAATTGCCACCTCTGCTAGAGCTATAGAAGCCTGTGGAGATGTCAATACTTTGATCCTCGATAAAACAGGAACTGTAACCAGAGGCAACCGTTTAGCAGATGGTTTTATTCCAATTAACGGTCATACAATGGCTGAAATTGCTTATGTAGCTTTAGCAGCAAGTGTATATGACGATACTTCAGAAGGAAAATCAATCGTTCGCTTAGCGCAAAAATTAGGAGCAAGAATTGATTTTGATTATCAGGCGGCTTTATCGATAAAATTTAGTGCTAAAAGCAGAATAGGCGGTACCGATTTACCTAATGGTTCGATGGTTCGTAAAGGTGCCGTAGATGCAATCAAAAACTTCGTGCGATTGCAGGGTGGGGAATTTTCATCAGAACTTAATTCAGCTTACGAAATGGTATCTAGACAAGGAGGTACGCCGTTAGCTGTATGTATGAATGAGGAAATTTACGGCATTATTTACCTAAAAGATAATCTAAAACCAGGAATACGCGAACGTTTCGGACAATTACGAAGACTCGGGGTGCGTACCATCATGATTACTGGTGATAATCACATAACTACTTCTGTAATTGCTAAAGAAGCCGGAGTCAAAGAATTTATTGCCGAAGCAACCCCCGAAAATAAAATCGCTGTGGTTCAAAGAGAACAAGCCGAAGGAAAACTAGTTGCAATGACAGGGGATGGAACAAATGATGCAGCAGCTTTAGCTCAAGCAAATGTTGCAGTTGCCATGAACAACGGAACTCAAGCAGCAAAAGAAGCAGCAAATATCATCGATTTGGACTCCGACCCGACAAAATTAATCGATATCATCGGCATCGGTAAACAAGTACTCATGACTCGCGGTGCTTTAATCACCTTCTCAGTGGCAAACAATATAGCTAAGTATTTTGCAATTATCCCACTGGTATTTGCTTCGGGGAGCATTAACCAATTAAACGTCATGAACTTGACAAGTATTAATTCTGCCGTGCTGTCAGTACTAATTTACAACGCATTAATTATTCCGGCATTAATACCTTTAGCGCTCAAAGGTGTACCATTTCAAGTAATGGCACCCAATCAACTTTTGCAACGCAATTTTTTGATTTATGGCTCGGCAGGATTAATTATTCCATTTATTGTCATTAAGTTAATAGACCTAATAATTTCTCTAACAGTTTTAGCTTAATCAAAATTAGCAGATGCATAGATGAACAATACTAAATTGGTTAGTTAGAAAAAGCAGTAGCAAGTAGTAAGTAAGAAATTATTCTTCACTCTTTTCCTCGCTCTACCCTCTCTCCCCATCTTCCTCATCCTTATCCTTACTCATGATTTTTGATAGGACAAAACACTACTTGCTCCCGACTGCTTTAAATCAAAATCTTAAATTTGGAATTGTATTATGTTGAAACTTAGATCGATTGCGAGAGCGGTTCGCGTGAGCTTGATATTATGGTTAATTACTGCCATTATTTATCCATTATTTATACTTTTAATTGCTCAAATTCCCTTATTTCAATATCAGGCCAAAGGAAGTATAAGAGTTGACTTGTACAACGAACCAATTGGTTCGGCTTTAATCGGTCAAACATTTACATCTGAAGAATATTTTCATAGCCGCCCGAGTAGCGTGTTATACAGTCAAGGAGCAAAAGCCAAACCTACCGGCATCTCGGGTTCAAGCAATCTTGCTCCTAGCAACCCAATATTGCTTAAGCGAATATTAGAAACAACCAACGAACTTCAAGAAGAAAGCATAGAACCACGTGCCGATTTAATTTATACTTCCGGTTCGGGATTAGATCCCCATATTACATTTAGATCGGCCATGCAGCAGTTAGATAGAGTTGCCAATGCTCGGAATTTAAGACCTGACGAAATTTATCCTATTATTATCGAAAATACCCAAGGCAGATTTTTAAACATATTTGGCGAACCTGGAGTCAACGTTCTGAAATTAAACTACGCTCTCGATCTCAAAGAAATCAGCCGCAGGCAAAATTAAGCACCGTAATCAAATCTTGCACCAGTAGCTCTATTCCCGGCTTCTTTGAGCTTTTTGAAAATAGTGCAATAACTCAGGTAAATCAAAATCTAAATATAAAAATTTATGACTCGTGTAATCGGTTTAATGAGTGGTACGTCAGTAGACGGTATTGATGCTGCTTTAGTAGATATTGTCGGTACGGGTTTAGATATCAAATTAGAATTGCTGGCTGGGGAAACATATGCTTACCCAGCAGAAATAAGAGAGCGTATTTTAGCTTGTTGTGCTGGTAAACCGATCTCAATGTTAGAGCTAGCAGAATTAGATGATGCTGTAGCCGTTGCTTTTGCCGAAGCAGCAATCAGTATTCAAAAAGGTCATCAAAAAGCAACTCTAATCGGTTCTCACGGTCAAACAGTTTATCATCGACCTAAAGAAAAATTTGGCAAAGGAAAACTTGGTTACAGCTTGCAAATTGGGCGCGGCACCTTAATTAATCATTTAACAGGCATAACCACCATCAATAATTTTCGCGCTGCCGATATCACTGTAGAAGGACAAGGTGCCCCATTAGTACCTCCCGTAGATGCAGCCCTACTAAGTCATTATTCAGAAGCTCGCTGCGTTCAAAATATTGGCGGAATTGGCAACGTAACTTATATTCCCGTGCGTGGAGACGATTGGCTTGACAAGATTCGCGGTTGGGATACCGGGCCGGGAAATAGTTTATTAGATTTAGCAGTAGAATATTTAACTGATGGAGCAAAAAGCTACGACGAAGATGGTAAATGGGCTGCAACCGGTACCGTCTGCTCGGATTTAGTAGAACAATGGTTAAATCAAGAGTACTTTCATTTGCCACCCCCTAAATCTACCGGCAGAGAATTATTTGGTGTTGATTATTTACATAAATGTATTAAAGAAGCCCAAAGATTTCAGTTAAATCCAGCAGATTTTTTAGCGACTCTTACAGAGTTGACAGCCGCCTCTATTGCCGCTAGCTACCGTAACTTTTTACCACAAATGCCACAAAGAGTACTTTTATGTGGTGGTGGTAGTCGTAACCTTTATCTAAAACAGCGCTTACAAAAATTATTAGTGTCGGTACCTGTTTCAACTACAGATGAAGTCGGTTTAAACGCTGATTTTAAAGAAGCAATAGCCTTCGCAGTTTTAGCCTATTGGAGAAACGCCGATTATCCAGGCAACCTACCGGCAGCTACCGGAGCTAAAAAAGAAGTGCTTTTAGGAAATATTTGGAGGCAATGAGAAGAGGTTAAAGGTTAAAGGTTAGAGGTTAGAACACGCAGAACGATTAAAATAATTTTTAACTGCTCACTGTTGACTGCTCACTGCTCACTGTCATTGGGCTATACTGAACTAGCTTCGCGATACTGCAACAATATAGGGAATTATCCACAGGTGGCTCACAGTTTTTTACTCGAACCAGGACGCTGGACATTACAAGGGAATTGGTTGGAACGTAATGGTATGCCAATCAATGTAAAAGGTATGACCTTGGTTGCCTGGAATCGAGACAACTGGTTCACTATGGTAACGAAACTGATTTTTCCTTCATCCGAACATCCTGAGATTGCTTTGCAGTATAAAGGACGTTTAGATGATGGAGAACGTCAGTATACTTTTTTATTACAACACAATCTCTTAGGGCAGGTAGAAGGAGAAGGCTGGATTGGACCAGAAACAATTGTCCAACGTTATTGGGTATTAGGCGATCGCCAACGTCGCAGTGGTTTTGAAACTTTACATCGCGTCTCTAATAATACTTATCATCTCACCAGTGGCGTTATGGCAGGTCATTTTCTAACCAGCACAATGGAAGCAAATGTAGAACGACAAGTTAGTTAACTTCTAACTAATACATTTTCAAACCCTTGCCCAATAAGGATTTTAAATTTAATTAAACGTGTTAGTTTCATTTGTTGTGAAGGGTTTTAATACCTTTAACCTTTGACCTTTGACCTTTAACCTTTAACCTTGACTTCCTGGGGCGCTCATATCTTGCACCATTTGTTACAAGCCCAAAGAAACACGGAATAAGCAGTGAAAATAATCAATATTTCGTTCCCAAATCAAAATATTCCGGGTTTGTGGACTCTGGTAGAAGATGTCAGTTAACAGTTAGTAGTAACCATTAACCTTCAATCTGCCATCTGCCCTTGAAGGATTAGAACTAATTCGCAAACAGATTTTTTTTCCCCGGTAAGTTAAGTTTTTGAGTTAATAGTGGGCATTATAAAATTGAGATGAAGTTAACAATTGTACAAATCTACCGGGTATATCTACCATTTTATGTTGTCAGTCAATTTTTAATTTTTTAAATCTTTTAGATTCCAAACCAGCCTTTTGGACTGGTGTTTTATATTATTGTTGCAGATTGGAGTTTCTATGTCAGACCCCAACGTTGGTCGCTTACTCGGCAAACGCTACCGGCTTCAGGAAATAATTGGCACTGGAGCTATGGGTCGAGTTTATCGCGCTAAAGATGTTCTGTTGGGAGGGGTGCCTGTAGCAGTTAAGTTCCTGGCTCTCTCAGTACAAAACAAAAAAATGCGATTAAGGGAGCGTTTTGAGCGAGAAGCCAAAACTTGTGCTTTGTTAGGTCAAAAAAGCATCCATATTGTCCGAGTCATGGACTATGGTGTAGACGAAAAATCTACTCCGTTTTATGTCATGGAGTATTTACAGGGTAAAAGCCTTAGCCATATTATCCGCGACGAAAAACTATCTTTACCAAGATTCTTGAATTTAGCACGTCAAATATGTCTGGGTTTGCAATGCGCTCATGATGGAATTTCTGTTGATGGTAAAATTTGCCCTATCATCCATCGCGACATTAAACCAAGCAACATGCTAGCAATTAAAGATGCTAGTTTCGGAGAATTGGTCAAAGTTCTTGATTTTGGTATTGCTAAGTTACTACTTTCAGATACTCAGCAAACTAATTATTATTTGGGTACTTTAGCTTATTCTTCCCCCGAACAGATGGAAGGTAAAGAACTCGATAACCGCTCGGACATTTACAGCTTAGGAGTAATGATGTTCGAGATGTTGACTGGCAAGATGCCGCTAATTCCAGAAAATCCTTCTTTCGGAGGATGGTATAAGGTACATCATTACAAAGAACCCCGGCTTTTTTCTGAAGCGAACCCCAGGCTACAACTACCTATAGAGGTGGAAAAGTTGGTGATGAAATGTTTGGCAAAAGAAGCTAACGAACGCCCGCAAAGTATTAATGAAATTCTTCAAGAAATAGCTTCTATAGAGCAAAGCTACCAAAGCTCCCAATCTAAAGTTAATATTGATGCCGATGCTGATACTGAACTTAGTCTTAACGCCCAAGCTGCTGCTCAAGCTCCCACTATTAAAGCTGATTTCAATCAAGACACTAAGCTTGATGTTAATACATCAGCCTGTAACGAAGAAATTTTAAAACAAGCAGTTTGGCCAAAGGATAAACCAATCGCCGATATTGTCTTTCCTCAAAATATCCAGGTAAAAGGTTGTTTTACTCCTGCTTTATGGATTATGTTACCGCAGATTGAAATTCAAAAACGTTTAGTATCTACCCGTTATAATCAATTTTTATTTATTACTGCACCCCACCCAATGTTGCTGTGGATTACAGTTATTTACCATCGTAGATTTGGCGCAAAATGGCTGCCTCATTACCTTGACTTAAAAACTAATACAGGTAAAGACATCGCTACTTTATTAGGCAAAACTGGTTATTACCGTTTAGTCTTCTTTGGACGAGAAACTCCCTCTAAGTGCAGTCATATCCTAATCTCAAGTATTGCACCCACTCAACGCCAGCGACTTCTTGATTGGGTTAACATGAGTCACACCCTACCATCTTCGGCTAAAGCCCAATTCAGCAAAAATCTACTCAAAGCCGAATACCACAAGATTAAACCGCAAATTTTAGCCAAACTACAGGGAATGAATACCGATTCTCCGTTTGACCTTTCTGCGTGAATAATTCTCTTGAGTTTGTATCAAACTGTGGTATTCACTCAATATATATTAATTTTTTTTAAGAAAATGCGTGTAAAGACTTAAAAAACAGTTATAAAAATAATAGATAATTTCTAATTTAAACACTTGCATCAGTAGAGCATTAAGCATAGGGTTATCTTTGTAGCGTGATTTCTACGTAAGTTACATCACTTAAAAAGCTTGAACTTTGACTGGAATTTGTTTTATAATTGCAAGTTGTAATACCTATAAGCATAGGTAAGGATTAGTAGATTAAAATCAAGCTATATTTTAACCATAGAATATAGTTCGATCCTAAATATAGAATTATAGTTGACGCCCCGGCATCCCCAGCTTTTTTCCGTTAAGGTAGGAACCTAGCAAGAGAAGGAGGTCGTCCACTTTGAGACTATATTACCTATGCCCAAGTGGAACCCGAATCCAAGCCCCACTGATGTTTGAGAAGTTCTTGATAAGTAGCTTCTCTAACAACCATTTGCTCGTAAAGTTTGACTAAAAAGTCTTGAGCTTGCTCGTGACTCATACCTTTTACTTGGCTTGCAAAAGAGCGAATGCTAAATTGCTGCTCCAAGGAAAGTTCGATTGGTTTGTCCATTGTTCAAACTCCAAAAAACGTTTAGGAAATAATTAGTTAAATCAATATCGATACTACAGAACCGTTAAGCTCTTAGCAGACGGCAGATTTGTAAATAAATTGTTACCCCTTCATAAAGAAAGATAACAATTGTTTGACATATTGCCCACACCCATAGTGACGATTTTTAAATTAAATACGTCTTGTCCCTCTTCCGGATGATATAAACCTCAAGTTTTAATAGTTATATTCCGGTTGAATTTTAGCTTCATCAGCTTTACTTAACTAAAGTCGGTTAAGAGAATGTTAGTAAAAATGCTTTTGAAGCTTGATACGAGGTGTAATTAAGGGTGAATTATATTCTCCTTAGCTTATTAAGTGCAAGTAGTCGATTTAGCAAATACGAAAATTTAACCTCCGAAAATAATTTCGGAGGCTACTTTATTTGTATCAAGTTGTAATCGAAAAAAAAGCTCAGCCTGAACAAATTAATGAGTATTTTTACTCTTAGCAGGGAAAAATTTTATTTTGTATCAGAAATAACCCATTATAGCGGTTCTCAATTTGGTGAGATACACAATTTCTGGTTTTAGGGAACAGGGAATAGGGAAAAATTTAGATGTACCTCAGTTATTCGGGAAAGGCTATAAAACAATTTGGTATTTCTAGTCTTTAATCAATGATTTTGTATCTTAGATGACATTTTAACCATTACTAAGCTAATTTTAAATTGCAATATAACTTGGTTATGGCATATTTTTCAGGAAAGGTATTATCAAGAATTACCTGTTTTGAAAGGTTTTACGTAAAAGTAGAGTTTTTATGGTCATGTTTTCTGAGCAGAAATTCTTGAAAACTTAAGTCCGCAGTTTCTATCCAGATAAAAAATTTGAGTCTAACTTTAAGGCAAAAATTTCTGAGATCCAGAAGATCGTTACTCCAAATTTGAAAATTGAATTAATCGGGTTGTAGCACAAACCCAAGAAATACAAGTAAATACAATACCTCTATCAGCAATAAGTATTCGTGCAAAATTAATTTAACATTTTAAAACCTTCAAGTTTTTGAGATTGCTATCTCAATCCGGGAGACGTTGCAAAGACCGTTCTTGACAATCGTAATATACAATTAATTTTGCCTAAGTACTTAATAAGTTTTTAGTGACTTTAAAATTTGAGCCTGAAATAATCTGATAAAACCTAATCTTCAAATTCTACAATCACAACAGTAATATTGTCATGTCCGCCTCGATCCTTAGCTCCTTCGATTAAAGACAAGGCAGTTTTTTCAAGTACGGTATTTTCTTGTAGATAGTAGGCGATTTTCTCGTCTGCAAGTTCCTCCGTCAAACCATCGCTGCATAACAACAGGCGATCGCCGCTATTGACATCAAGAGGCTGTACGTCAACTTCATGCAAATCATCGCGTCCGAGACAGCGGGATAAAACATGACGGAAGGGATGGTTTCTGGCTTCTTCAATGTTAATATCACCCATTTTCAAAGCACGTGCCACCCAGGTGTGATCTTCAGTGATTAACTCTAATAAAGACGAACGCCAGCGATACAAGCGCGAATCTCCCACATGAGCAACATAGGGAGACTCGCCAGGGCGAAACACAACTGCGACTACAGTAGTACCCATATCCGCTCGTTCGGAATGCTCCTGCTGATCTCGCAGAATAGCTTCATTAGCCTCCCATAAAGCGGACTTTAATAATTCTTCCGAAGACTTAGAACTATCCCAATTAGATACCAGATACTTTTGAATTTCCACGTTGGCAATTCGACTTGCCTCTTCGCCCCCAGCATGACCACCCATACCATCGGCAACAATGAAAAATCGACCTTCTGGGTCAATATAATAAGCATCCTGATTATTAGAACGAATAAGTCCCGGATCGCTAAAACCCGTGAATTTAAGTTTCATATAGTTTCATATTTAAACTAATACATACGGTCGTAACGGTCGAGGCGCAAAAGTAATCTAATTAGCATCCACGATACAGCTGCCGCAATTAAACCCGCAACCACTGCGAACCATACATAATCATGAACCAACAATATCGTAGCTGAAAGGGTAAATCCACTGATAATTAAGGCATAAGTTCCCCCAAGCTGAATATTTGTTTGTCTTCGTAGCAGACGCTCTGTTTCAATAGACCGGACACGCACTCGCACATCTCCCCGTTCAAGTTTTTCTAGTGTATCCTCTAGTCTCCGTGGTAGACCAAATGCACTAGTACTGACTTGAACCGCTTGACGGCTAAGTTCGTTAATTATACTGTTCCCCTCGGAACCATTCATATCACTCATAAGCTGCATTGCGTATGGTTTTGCGACTTCCATAAAGCTAAATTCCGGGTCTAGTCCCTTACCAACTCCCTCAAGAGTAGAAAAAGCTCTCATCACAAAAGTGAAAGTAGCCGGGAATCTAAATGGTTGGTCGTAAGCTATTTCGTATAAGTCTTCGCTAATATTTGCTACAGACTGTTTCTCGAAGGGCTTGTCCATAAAGTGATCCAGCATATACTGAACCGAACGCCGTACCGGCCCCATGTCCTCACTTGGTGCCAAAGCTCCTAAATTGATTAACGAATTAACAACCCGCTCTCCATCTTTAGAAGCAACACCGAAAAGTGTATCCATTAATCCTTCACGCACGTTGGACTTAATTCGTCCCATCATGCCAAAGTCATAAAATATTAACGCACCATCAGGTCTTACGGCAATGTTGCCGGGATGGGGATCGGCATGAAAAAAGCCATTGTTAAGCAATTGATGTAAATAAGCTTCGGCTCCTTGACGAGCAAGCAGTTTCCGATCTAAACCGGCTGCTTCTAAGGCTTCATATTGACTGATTTTAATCCCAGGTACGTATTCTAACGTAAGTACTCTTGGTGAAGCATAACGCCAATAAACGCGAGGTACTTTAACCCACTCTTGAGCGCGAAAGTTACGACGGAAGGTATCGGCATTTCTACCTTCATTTAAATAATCAATTTCTTCCCAAAGTATACGGCAACATTCTTCATAAATTCCGACCCAATCTCTTCCTTTTCCCCATTTAGGATGATTCTGAAAGTATTTTGTAATACCTTTGAGAATTTTTAAATCAATTTCAAAAAGTTGTTTTAAGCCGGGACGTTGTATTTTAACAACAACCGCTTCCCCAGAGTGCAGCACGGCTTTGTGAACTTGCCCTAAACTCGCAGCAGCTAAAGGCACAGGTTCAAAACTAGCAAACAACTCGGGGATTTTCTTTCCCAATTCGTATTCAATAATTTCTTCTACTTGCTCGTAACTAAAAGCTGGAACTTTATCTTGAAGTTTAGTTAGTTCCTCTACATATTCGCTAGGGAATATATCGGCACGAGTAGAAAATAACTGACCTACTTTTATAAAAGTAGGTCCTAAATCTAGCAGAGTGTTACGAATCCAAATAGCTTGCGATTTTCGTCTTACAGCTTTTTTCGTTTCAGTGGCTCCGCCGCGATAGCTCCAAGACTTGTTATATAGCCAAAGTCTAAACATTAAAGTTAGTACAAATGACCAAATATCAACAAAGCGTCGCCTGCTAGAATAATTTTTGCGGTTCCAACGGTATGCCTTATCTGAATAACCCTTTTCCATAGCTTTTGCAAAGCCGTTGATTTTCAACCGAGCGTAAACTAAGAGATTCAAATCTCCTAGTACTCGGCATTCTTACCAACGGAAATACCCCTTTATATTTCCTTTTATTATCAAGTTTCGATGTTGTTCTAACTCTAAACTGAACCGCTACGATGGCGTTGCAATTCAGTACGCAATACAGCAATTTCTGCTCGTAATTCGTCAATCATTGCCTGCAAATCCAGAGGTTCGGTACTCGATTCTCCGGTACTTGAGGCGGGGGTAGAATAGACTCCACCTCCCGCTCCGGCAGCTTCAGAAGAACGTTCGGCTCGCTCCATCACTTCTGTAGTAAACGAGCGCATATGCTCTTTTAGTTCGGCATCTAATTTACCTAGTTCGCTTAAAGCATCAGTAAAAGCGCCTTCCATGCGTTCGTTGATGACTTCAGCTGCTGCTCTACCAACGAAAAATGCTTGCACAAGGGGGTTACTCATAATTAATTTTTTTTATGGTTATCCGCAAAAAAATTATAACTTGCTACTATGCCCAACGTGCCTATATAACGCTAGATTTGCTGGACATAATTTTTGGGCTGTTTTACCCATAAAGCAATACACATTAGCGCCAAACTCGGCAAAATATAGCTTTAAGGAAACTTCCGCTTGAGCTAGCTAACAAGTATTCTATATTTTTTTATAATTTTTAAGACTGACTTTTAAATATACTTTCAGATTAGCCGTTAGCTTCATGTCATCAAAACCACATAAATTAGATTGATATTTAAATTTTTTCAACTTGTAAAAGTAATACATTAAATATGATAATGCTTTGACTAACTTCCCAAGCATATTTAGAAATCAAAAGAAATAAACTTATTGCTTTGCCCGGTTTGGGCTTTTTCAAATCATTACAAGTCTTTTTCACTCATAAATCATTTTATAAATTAGCTTTTTACTTTACATACATCTATCACTAAATCTTATTTTTACTATAGATAACATCCCTGGAGTTACATATTCGATTTGTATGTATGTCAAAGCAGTATTAATGAAAATTAGTTGCATTTTTTGCCAAAGTATAATCGATAAATAGCTTTTAACATAAGAGTATAATAAAGCACAGATAAAAATGATAGTGCATCCAAGTAATCGCAACAATTAGAGAAAAATCAGAAGTGGTTGATTGTTGCCGACTTACAGCAGATTTCATTTAAATGAGGTGCATCGTAAAAGTGCAAGGAAGTAGCAAGTAGCAATAAGCAAGTAGGGATTAGAGAAAATGTACCTCATTTACTTGTATAGAGCTTTACTAACTCGGATCGCAATCAAACCAAAAGCAATATAGCAGCTACAATTATTCGCGAACAAAGTCACGCGAAGATTATTTTCTAAGGTATTCCGACACTCAATAACTTTTTCAATAATGCCAAGCTATTGAAAAATATTATCAATAATCTGTGAATTTAATTAATTTTTCTCTAGGCACTTTTAAATGCAAACAGTATTTTTTACTTCTTTTGTTGAAGTTTTGATGCAAAGGCAGGAGTAAAAGCAAGCGTAAATATTAAGTTAATTGAACTTTAGCAACGTAAATGTTGTTAAAGTAATGTATATTGAGTTTAAGCAACACAAATGTTGTTAAAGTCACGAATTCTACACATATGGTTAATAAAACTTTCATCTAGCGTAAGTTAGAAATTATTGCTTTTGAATCGCTGACTATAAATGCAAATAAAATCATAGTTAATAATTTTTATGAAAAGTTATGTAGGGGATGTCAGACAGAAGGACACTCTCTTAAAGTCCATTACTTTAGACCAACTTCAGGTATTTGAAGCTGCTGCAAGACACTCTAGTTTTACTCGTGCCGCAGAAGAATTGTTTGTTACCCAACCAACGGTATCAATGCAGGTGAAGCACCTGACGCAAGCAGTGGGCGTACCTCTTTTTGAATACGTAGGTAAGCGTATTTATCTAACTGAGGCAGGCAGAGAGGTTTTAGGTACCTGCAAAGAAATCTTCAAATGTCTCGACAGACTTGAAACTACCATTGTCGATTTAAAAGGAATGAAGCAGGGCAGACTGCGATTAGCAGCAGTTACCACCACCAAGTATTTTATTCCGAAGTTACTCAAGCCATTTTGTAAGCTATATCCTGGGGTTAGCGTTTCTTTAGAAATAACCAATCATAATGTATTGCTATCTCGATTGAATGAGAATCTTGATGACCTATATATTCTCAGTTGTCCGCCAGAAAGAGAAGATATGGAGACAAAGGCGTTTCTGGATAATCCGCTAGTTTTGGTTGCACCATACGACCATCCACTTGCTTTTAAACGTAACATTCCATTGAAAAATTTAATAAACGAGCCTTTTATCATGCGGGAACAGGGTTCTGGAACCCGTAAGGTTGTTCAGCAGTTTTTTGCTCAAAATCAAATATCAGTACCAATAAATTTAGAGCTTGGTAGTAATGAAGCGATTCAACAAGCTGTAATTGATGGTTTAGGGCTTTCAGTTCTATCTCTTCACACTTTAAATTCCCCAGAAACAATCAAAAAACTAGCGATATTAGATGTTGAGGGTTTTCCTTTATATCGTCAGTGGCACGTTTTGTATCCTAAGAAAAAGCAACTTTCTATTACTGCCAGTACTTTTCTAGAATATTTGCTAGTGCAGAGCCAGCAATTTTCTGTAGATCAAAAAAATCCTTTGCGGCTGATTGAAGAATTACAGGCAATGGCATCTTTAACTGTATAAGAATTAAGAGTTATTAGATTCTAAATTTTCATAATGACTCTATTAGGTCATTACCAGCAACGGGTTTTACTTAAGGGTAGCGATCGCCAGAATTGATCGCCAGAATCTGATGATTGGATATTTTTCATGAGATGAAGCGCTAACTCTGGAATGCGTTTCGCTGGCAATGACCATTTTGCTTGGCGTAAGCCCTGTTTTAGCTATTAATTGAATACAAGTAGTTGGAAGTTAACAATTAGGAATTACTTATTTCTTCTTGAATGCCTAATTTGCCATTTCTTATGCCTATATTAATCTAATTCCCGACGACCTTCCAAAGCCCTTGCCAAAGTGACTTCATCGGCATATTCTAAGTCGCCGCCTACGGGTAAACCGAAGGCGATTCGCGTTACCTTGGTGAATGGCTTAATTAATTGTCCTATATATAATGTAGTGGTTTCACCTTCAACACTAGGGCTGATTGCTAAAATAACTTCTTTAGGTTTTCGCTGACTTATTCGTCTTACTAAAGGTTGAATATTAAGCTGTTCGGGACCAATACCTTCTATGGGAGAAATGACTCCTCCAAGAACATGATATTTACCTTTATATTCCCTGGTTTTTTCTAAAGCAATTACATCGCGGGAATCTGCTACAACACATATAGTTTCGTTGTCGCGCTTGGGATTGCGGCAGATTTCACAAACGGGTTCGGAAGATAAATGAAAGCATTCTCGACATAAGCCGACTCGTTTTTTGGCATCAATTAAAGCCTGGGCTAAAGCTTCTATTTCTGCTTCAGGTCTTTTCAGAATATGCAGCGCTAATCTTTGGGCTGTTTTTGGCCCAACTCCGGGTAAGCGTTGCAGTTGCTCGATTAATCGTGCTAAAGGACGTGCGTAAACCGTTTTCTTATCTCCAGTATGTGCGTACCTATATATAATGACATTCTTAGAGAATTTTGGATTGGTTAGTTAGATTAATTAAATGTGAAAGAGAATGATATCCAACAAAGTTATATCAATCGACGGATTGACAATGAAGCCACTTGAATTATCTGATTTGGATTCTCTTACAACTATTTGGTCAGATCCACAAGTAACTAAATTTCTTCCGAGTCGTGGTGTTCCTATTCCTAGAGAAAAGGTTGAAAAAGCTCTTGCATCATTCATCGAACATTGGCAGCAACGAGAATATGGTATTTGGGAAATTTTAGAAGATGCAACATCTAAGATGGTTGGCTATTGCGGACTTCGTTATTTAGAAGAATTAAATGAAGTAGAGCTTCTTTACGGGTTGGCTAAAACATATTGGAAGGATTTGCAACACGAGCAGCGAAAGCTTCTGTTAAATACGGTTTTGAAAAAGCTAATTTAAATAGAATTATTGCACTGGCTTTACCTGAAAATGAAGCTTCAACAAAAGTCATGAAGAAAACGGGCTTAAAATAGGAGAAACAACTGCACATTTTTAATCTCGATGCTGTTTACTACTCCATAGAACGTTAGGGATGCATTTGCTCAAGGAAGCTAAAAACTATGATGATTTCAAAATCAACAGATTGCGGTAGCATAATCAAAGTCTAATGCTATGGGTCAATTTAAATACATTTTTTTGGAATTATTATGGTAAATACCTCTACAAGTTTCCCAGATATAAAAGACCATTGGGCAAGAAAATTCATTGAAGCTCTAGCAACTCGAAGAATTTTAAATGGTTATCCCGACGGTAGTTTTCGTCCAAATCACTCTGTAACAAGGGCTGAGTTTGCTGCAATTATTACTTCAACTTTTCATCAAATCCCTCAGAAACGAGAATACATACCTTTTATTGACGTTCCTACAAGTCATTGGGCATTTTCGGCAATTAAAAAGTCTTATGAAACAGTTTTTATTAGCGGGTTTCCTAACCGTCAGTTTCGTCCTAGCAACCGTATTACAAGAGCAAATGCTTTAGTTTCAATTATCAGCGGTTTAGGGTTTACTAGCAGCGTTGATAGCGATTTATTAGACTTTTTGCCGCAAATTTATCAGGATTACAACCAAATTCCTGAATACGCCAAAATCGCAATGGCAATATCTACAAAAGCTGATTTGGTTGCAAGTTTTCCAAATATTAAATTACTGAATCCGACTTTAGCAGCAACAAGAGCGGATATTTCTGTTTTTGTTTATCAAGCTTTAGTTTATTCAAATCAAGCTGAAAAAATTGATTCTGAATATTTAATTTCACCAGAATATATCAATCAAAATTTAGATAAGACTAGAGAATACGATATTATTTGCTTTGGTGATGAAGTTCCTGGTGTTTTAACTTTGATATGTGCTTCAAGAGAATATCATCGTCGCACAGGTAAATATCCCCGCAGCTTATTACTATTTAAAGGAAATTCTCAATTAGGAATCGGGGGTCATTTAGTTAGAGGTGGTTTGGCTTATCTTGACCGTTCGGCAGTGCCAATTTCAATCCGTCGAGAGTTAGATTTAGATACTTTTGGCGATTCACCAGCAATTTATGACGAATTTCTAGAACGTTCGGGAGTTTATCAAATTGCTTTAAATCCAGAAAATGCTAACATTGCTCTACGTAAAATGTTGCAGGAAGTAAAAGCAAATGTTTTGAGCAATGCAGAAATTAAATCAGTTATAAAAGAAGCAAATCAAATTAACGGAATCGAATTAAATAGAGGTGAAATTTATACGGCAAAGCATTTTATTGACTGTACTGTAAATGCCGAATTGGCTCAATTTGCTGGAATTAAAAAATTAAAAGGTTTTGAAACTTTTGGTTTACCGAATTCAGAATTATCCGTAACTTTAACTTTCCAAACTAAAGGCTTAACAGTAGATAGATTAAAGCAGATAGAATACCCATTTTTAGAAGGATTTACAGATATTAATAATACTCAATTCCAAAAATTATTAAATATTGCTGCTGGTAATAATTCAGAATATGCTGATATTTTGAGAAAAGATTTAATTGATAAAAACGGTAATTTTAAAACGATGTACGCCGGTAAAGACTACATAGATGTCCGTTCCAAAGCTTTATCAATCGCTTACCATAGTTTCCGAGGTACTCCCTTATCTCTACAAGCAAGCGGAAGTATTTTAGATAATGGTAATATCGCAATTTTAAATGACAATACATTATCCTGGAATGCTTTACTATTCGATGTTAACGCCGAACAAGCTGAAAATTTAGCCAGAAATAAAGCTTTACCGACATCTAAAATGCTTCGGGAAATGGAATTCGTTGCTAAGTGGTTTCAAAATATTGGCGCTACTGAAGTAATACCAGCTTCCGAATTATATATCCGCCACGCAGGTAATATTCTAGGAGCAGTAGAACCTTTGACGGGAGCAGAAATGTTAGCTGGAGGAGTTTCAGAAAATCAAGCTTTAGGAACTTTTGGCTATCATTTCGATATTCGTGGAGGTGTTGCAGGTTTAATTAATAGAAGCTCGGAAAAAGGCTTACAAAAACCAAGTTTACATTTACCACCTTTATTTAATTTTGGCATCCAGCACGCCTTAGTCAAAGATGTCCCCAATCTCGCTGTAATTAGTCCTGCTTCTGGATTTAAGGGTTACGCTTCTTCTGCTGGCAGAATCGTTGAATTCAACTGTGGTGTAGGGCAAGGTGTAGGAATTGGGATTGGAATAGCTCTTTGTGAAAATCGTAATTTGGCAGAAATTTCTAACTTAGAGGTACGGGAAGTTTTGGTAAGTACGCAGCGTTTACCGAAGATATATGGAGTTAGCTATGTTGAGCAAGCGCGGGAGTTGGATGTTTTTGAGAATTTGATTGCTTGATTAAAAATTAGTTGGAGAATGTAATTCGCCGTTTGATAGTTCAAATTATCAAAGAGGATATTTTAAAAGTGTAGTTTTTATCCCAATTCCCGATGGATATTAAAGAATTGCTTGAAAGAATAGCAAAAGGTGAAAGAGACTTCGCAATTTATCGGTGCTTATCAAACTCTTCTCAAACAGATTCAAGTTCATATAGACAATCTTGAAATTTATCAATTCACAACTGGGGAATTAGTAGAAGACTCAGATGCTTTAGCTTAGATTATTTTTGCAAAAACTAAAGCTGATGATTGGTTGGGAATTTCTACAGCTTTCTGTGGTATTAGGGAGCAAGACTGTAATTCATTACCGATTTTTGATATTAGAGATTTTGCTTTATCAAAACCAGATAATCAGAAATTAGTTCTAACTATTGAAAAAGCAATAGATAAAGCTAATGTTTTTATTCCATCTAGAAATGATGCAAGTCATTTTGTGTGGGAAATTCCAGAAAATCGTAATTCTGTATTTCTGAATTTGCTTGTTAAAACAAAATACTTCACAACTCAAAAATATTATTATGATACTGAAGATGAAGATAATGAAAATATTTTTGAATTTGATGAATCAACTACTCAATTAATCAATACAGAGTTAACTAATCTCCGATATTATTTATTTGGTTGGACAAACAAGATATGGGGATTGGATTAGCATCAAATCTACCGTGGTTGAATATTTTCAATAAATTGGTGCGTGACGGTATATCCTAATCGTCTCTTTATGCTTTGTAAATCATCCTAACCGTCACACACCCTACGGGCTATGTTAAAATTTCGATTTCACCCTAAATAATTTGGTGCTGTAAGCGTTCACGAAGTGAGTCGTTAGACTAAGCTTTCTCGTAGAGTAGCGCAACTACAAACCTAGAAAAATTGCACAGCAAAAAACACCTCCCGATTTCTCGGAAGGTGTTTTTATTATGTCGAGACGTAAAACATTACGTCTCCAGAATATTTAATTATTAACCGTTGATTGCGGGAGCGCTAACAGCTACAGGAGCAGTCTCACCAGCAGCCAAGTCTAAGGGGAAGTTGTGTGCATTTCTTTCGTGCATTACTTCCATACCTAAGTTAGCTCTGTTCAATACATCAGCCCAGGTATTTACAACTCTACCGCTAGAATCGATTACAGACTGGTTGAAGTTGAAACCGTTCAAGTTGAACGCCATTGTGCTGATTCCCAAAGAGGTAAACCAGATACCTACTACAGGCCATGCAGCTAAGAAGAAGTGTAAGCTACGGCTGTTGTTGAAGGAAGCGTATTGGAAGATTAAACGACCAAAGTAACCGTGTGCAGCTACGATGTTGTAAGTTTCTTCTTCTTGACCGAACTTGTAACCGTAGTTCTGAGATTCGGTTTCGGTGGTTTCACGTACCAAAGAGGAAGTTACCAAAGAACCGTGCATAGCACTGAATAAGCTTCCGCCGAATACACCTGCTACACCTAACTGGTGGAAGGGGTGCATCAAAATGTTGTGCTCAGCTTGGAACACGAACATGAAGTTGAAGGTACCAGAAATACCTAAAGGCATACCGTCAGAGAAAGAACCTTGTCCGATGGGGTAGATCAAGAATACTGCGGTTGCTGCTGCTACTGGAGCAGAGAAAGCAACACAGATCCAAGGACGCATACCCAAGCGGTAGGAAAGTTCCCACTCACGACCTAAGTAGCAAAATACTCCAATTAAGAAGTGGAATACTACCAATTGGTAAGGGCCACCGTTGTACAACCACTCATCCAAGGAAGCTGCTTCCCAGATGGGGTAGAAGTGTAAACCGATAGCGTTAGAAGAAGGAACAACTGCACCAGAGATGATGTTGTTTCCGTAAATCAAGGAACCTGCAACAGGCTCGCGGATACCATCGATGTCAACAGGAGGTGCTGCTACGAATGCGATGATGAAACAGGTGATTGCAGATAGCAAGGTAGGAATCATCAATACACCAAACCAACCGATGTATAAACGGTTATTGGTGCTTGTAATCCACCCACAGAACTGCTCCCACGCCGAAGCGCTTTCGCGTCTTTGTAATGTGGTTGTCATGGTTCAGATAATTGCGTTTATTTTTATAAACCGGTAAGTCTTTTTGCTCACCTATATATACCTTAAAGGAAAGTTTACGTTTTGTAAAGGAATTTTAATTAAGTTTGTTTTATACAACAGATTAGTTTCTGTTATCAGCGAACAATTCGGTGAACAGTGAACAGTGAACAGTGAACAGTGAGCAGCAAGCAGTTAGGAGTAAATAGTTAATAAATTTTGCCTATCTCTTATTTTCATGCCCAATGCTCAATGCCCAATGCTCAATCTTCTTAACCAGGAGGCCATTTCATTTGTCTTCCACCAAGGATATGTATGTGTAGGTGGTAGACGGTTTGTCCTCCGTCGGAGCCGGTGTTAATTACTGTGCGGTAGCCGTTGGTTAATCCGGCTTCTTCGGCTACTTTTTTGGCTGTTAATAAAAGATGTCCCATTAATGCTTTATCTTCAGAGGAAGCATCGGCTAGTTTAGGAATCGGTTTTTTGGGGATAACTAAAATATGGACTGGTGCTTGAGGGCTAACGTCTTTGAAAGCTAATGCTAAGTCATCCTCATAAACAATGTCTGCTGGGATTTCTTTTCTAATAATTTTGCCGAAAATTGTATCTTGTGCTGTCATGTCTTATTTATTGCGATCGCAGGGCATCAATTGTTAATCATAGGACAGAGGGTTCAAAGGTTTGTTATCTAATCCACTGATGTTTCTAATACGGGTGAAAGTTCTAAATTTTGAATCTTTTTTTGTCGAGAACGTGCCAGCAAATTGGCTTCGCTAGGCATTCTCAGTTTTGATGCTAAATTAAGGGACTCAAGGATTTTGATGAAGGCAAATGTGGGGTCTGGAAGATAGGCAACACGTCCGGAACTAATCGTTATCCCGTGGCGACTGGACGATTGAAAGGCATGATGCAGATTGTGCCAGCCTTCACCCAAGGTTAGTATTGCGACAAAGACATTATTTCGACTGAATTCATCGGTTATGAACGGGCGATCGCCAACAATATGAGCAAAGGAATTTACAGTTTGTACGCCGTGGAATAGCAGAGTGGTACTGAGAAAAAATGCACCGAGATATTCAACACCACCGATGAAATATGAAAGTGCAGCCAGGGCAATTACGGGCAAGAAGTGTAAACGGTCAATTACTTTTAAAACAATGTCGTTCTCAACATCTTTAGGTAGCTTGGCTGGAAAGAATTCAGGTGATAATAACCAACCACCTTGAGACCAATAAAATCCTTGAATTTTCTTAACCCATGTATTTGGTGAATGGGGATCTAGTTGTTTATCTGCATGTTGATGATGAGTCATATGATGCGCTTTCCACCAGCTAGGTCCCATTTGCCCTGCTGATGCCGTTATAATGCTGCCAATCCATAGAATAGAAGACGGAGCTTGATAGCTTTTGTGGGTAAGTAACCTGTGGTAGATAGCGGTTGTTCCTAGCATCCGGATTAAGTATAAAAATACAATCCAGGCAATAGCGCCCCATGATAAACCAGTCATTAAAACGAGCAACGACCCAAAATGACTGAAGATAATTAATATTGGGCCGATTACATAGGAAACAATCGTAAGTGGGGAATACTGCCTCATTTTGTCGTACTGTCCTGAAAGTATTGAGAAGGAAGCCAAAGCTGTAACTATGCGGAAATCCAACCGTATAATCACCTTTAAAGACAGTAGTTGAGAACTAGTACTAATACAAGCGATTTCTAAAACTGGTATCAGAAATAAAGGAAATTTGATGTCTATCGAGAATAAGTTACTTCAGTCAGCTTTATCTTGTTTCACCAGCTTTAGATAGACTATAAGATATTTCCGGTTTTATAAATAACTCGAACTTAATCATAAAGATGAATCGGGAATTTCACAGGACGATGTGATTTTTTGTTTCAAATTATGGACTACCAAGTGTATTTGTAGGTTGGGTTAGACACGAGCAGCAAACTTGAAAAGTAGCGAAGATTTTTCTAATCGTGTCGTAACCCAACATGGCGATCGCGAAGAAGCCGATAAACCAATAATTGAATGTTGGGTTACAGCGCTATGATAAATCTCTTGTAAAAACTAGTTTATTCGTGCGCCGTGAAGCTAACCTACTAAATATTTTTTTGCTAATTATCGTTATCTGAAGGTAAAGCAAGAAACTCAGTTATCATGTTGCGAGTTTTAAGAATAGAACTCTCTAGCTCACTTTTTTGCTCAATATAAATGAAAGAAGCTTCTTCTCCAGAATGTTTCAAAAGTTTAACTTGAATATGAGAAAATATGCTTCCTCCAAATAACTTCCAAGCTGGTTTCTCAATTTGAGCAACTTCAATCGCTGAAATATCTTCTAAATTACCTTCTACTTTCTTATTAGATATATAATTCTTATTCTCAACCAAGAAAGTATTATTTTCTTTATCAAAAACACATCTAGAAACTTTTCCATAAAATAGCAGTATCCATAATCCCGGTAACGCTAAACAAAGCCGAAATGGAATAGCTTCTAAATGATTAAAAAAATCATATCCATTCCAACGACTCATGTTATCTGGTTCTAACAAGAAAGGTAAATAGAAAGGTGATGTAGATAATACAATTAGAAACATTCCGATACTACGATATGGGATTGAAGCATCTGCCTTTAATATCAGTTTATTAAAGTCTGACTGATTAAATTTTAATCTCTTAAAGCGAGGACTAATTAGATTTATGAAATCTATTAATGATTGGCTAAACTGATTTTGAACAAAACTCATGTAGTACTTGACTAAACGTCTATTTATTAATTGTTCCCTCTCTTACCATTTTTCTACCATTTAAGGTGTTGACAAAATTCATAAAAATTTCAATTGCTTTCTTTCTATCAACAAGCCATCCAAAATAATTTTCAGCTATAACTGATGAGTTAAATGTTTTTATACTAATCGGTTATATAAATATGCTTGCTAGAGTTTGGAGTGCATCAATTGTCGGCATCGATGCGATTAAGGTGGGTGTGGAAGTCGATGTTTCGGGTGGTTTACCGGCGATTGTGATGTTGGGGCTTCCCGATAGTGCGGTGCAGGAATCAAAAGAACGGGTAAAAGCAACTTTGAAAAATGCAGGTTTTGCTTTCCCTATGCGTAAGATTGTAATTAACTTGACTCCTGCCGATTTGCGTAAGGAAGGTCCTTGTTTTGATTTACCTATCAGCGTGGGTATTTTGGCGGCTTCGGAGCAGGTTAACCCGGATTTGTTGGGAGATTTTTTGTTTTTAGGAGAAGTTTCATTAGATGGTAGTTTGCGTCCGGTTGCTGGTGTATTACCTATCGCTGCTGCGGCGCAAAATATGGGAATTACGGCTTTGGTGGTACCTGCGGACAATGCTCAAGAAGCGGCAGTTGTCAAGGGATTAAATGTTTATGGTTTTGAAAATATCTCTGAAGTAGCCGATTTTTTAAATAATCCCACAGGTTATAAACCCGTACAGCTTGATGAAACTGTAGAGGAATGTCACGAAGACGGAGAATTTATTCATCATTTAGATTTAAAAGATGTCAAAGGGCAAGCCCACGCACGACGCGCTCTAGAAATAGCTGCCGCAGGAGGGCATAATTTGATTTTTGTAGGGCCTCCCGGAAGCGGTAAAACTATGTTGGCAAGGCGTTTGCCCGATATTCTACCTCCATTGGGTTTTGACGAATCTTTGGAAGTGACTCGTATCTATTCCGTAGCTGGTTTATTGAAAAATCGGGGTACATTAATCCGCGATCGCCCTTTCAGAAGTCCCCACCATTCAGCGAGTGGGCCATCTTTAGTTGGTGGTGGTAGCTATCCCCGCCCTGGTGAAATTTCTTTATCACATCGAGGGGTACTTTTTCTAGATGAGTTAACAGAATTTAAAAGAGATGTTTTAGAATTTCTGCGTCAACCTTTAGAAGATGGGCAAGTAACGATTTCCCGCACCAAACAATCTGTGATGTTTCCGGCACAGTTTACCTTGGTAGCGAGTACTAATCCCTGCCCCTGCGGCTTTTATGGCGATACAATCGAGCAGTGTACCTGTTCCCCTAATAAAAGAGAACAATATTGGGGAAAGTTGTCGGGGCCGTTGATGGATAGAATTGATTTACAAGTTGCAGTGAATCGTTTAAAACCAGAAGAAATTACCCAGCAACCCAACGGAGAAACATCGGCAACCGTTAGAGAAAGAGTTTTAGTTGCACGAAAGCGAGCATCTAAAAGATTTGCTAAGGAAAAAACTCTACGGTGCAATGCTCAAATGCAAAGCCGTCATCTACAGAAATGGTGCAAACTAGATGATGCATCTCGCAACTTATTAGAAATGGCTATCCGAAAATTAAGTTTATCAGCAAGAGCTAGCGACCGTATATTAAAAGTAGCTCGAACTATAGCAGATTTGGCTGGCGATGAAAACTTACAACCCCATCATGTTGCGGAAGCCGTACAGTATCGGACGATTGATAGAATGCAGTAATTAAGGTTAAAGGTCAAAGGTTGAAGGTTAAAGGTTAGTTTCCTGGTAGGGTGTGTGACGCTTCTGAAAATTTTGTTGGGTAAATCAAGGTTTACAACATAGCGTCACGCACCAACTCTCAGGTAGGAAAAAAATAATGAGGTTAAGAAAAAATGGCTTCCTGAAAATGAAAGACGGTTATATTAATCTGCTTAATTATCTACTGTTACTTGAAGGATTTATTCTTCAAGCAATAGCCTTGGTTAAAGGCGATCGCCCACAATACGGAACATCAAAAGTTTTTTCAATGCGTAATCCCGGTAACGATTTATATGATGTATTGAAGATTTTGAAAAAATTGATTCAAACTGCTAGCATTTAAACTAAAAAACCAATATTAAGTAGTAAAGTACAATTATTTATATCAAAACTTACACAATTGTCACAATGTCGTGATTGGTGCGTGACACTATAAAGGTTATTAGTATTATTCCACCACATTAATTTTAAGGGGTTATAAAGCTCTCTTAAAAAAAAAACCGCAGAGAGCGCAGAGTACCCAGAGGAAGAGAATTTTGAGGATTAATCTTGTTAAAACTAAAATTGGTTTTACCCCTCATAACTGATGTGGCGGAGTACTACGTTCATAAATAGTCGAAGTGAATCTCATATATGTTTACCACTTAGTTATATAGCTGTTCCCTATTCCCTATTCCCCATTCCATAATCCCTACAACCTTTTTAAGTAAAATTACTTTTATCTTTACCAATAGTTGATACTCATCTAAAATAATAAAATTCTTGCATTGCAGAACTGTAGATGGATTGGAGTAGCTTGCTGCGAAGTTTACAATCTGACTTTATCAGGCGTTTGGCTGATGGTTGTTTGCTGCATTGTCCAAGTGTTGGTCAACATAGCGAACTAAGTACTATTTCTGGCGAGAGGTTAAAACAGTTACGCGATTTTTGTTGGCAGATGGCGGAGAAGTATAAGCGCGTTTCTTCGGTGCGCGATGTTTTTATTAGCTATCTTAAGGGAAAGTTGGGTGAGGAAGTTGTTAAGGAAAGATTGGCGGATTTTATTACTGAAGTCGATTATGAGAAGCGATTTGGTGGAGATGGTAATGTTGATTTTATGTTGACTAACAATCCTTTAATTGGGATTGAAGTTAAATCTCGCCACGGTTATTTTAATAAGGTTAGATGGACGGTTTCTGTTGACGAGGTTCAGAAAAATGCGGTTATAGTTTGCGTTTTGATTCAAGAGGAAGTAAATGAAGCTCAGTCTAAATATAATATGGTTTTGGCTGGGTTTTTACCAACTGAAATGATTAAGCTAAAAACTGGTAAAATCTCTTTTGGAATTGAACAGCTACTTTACAGTGGTGGATTGCGGTGTTATTTGGAACAGTTGCAGGCTTCTACAAGCTATATTCCTACAAATATTTCTCCTCAGCAGCAATTATTGAAAACACCGTTAAATCAAATTACTACACCTGTTGTGACACCTGTTGAAACTCAGGAAAATTTAAATCAGGTTTATATTCAACAAGCTGATGAATGCTTTAATAAAAAACTTTATGATGCTGCAATTGAAAATTATAGTCAAGCCTTAGAAATTCATCAGAATGATGCCATTACTTATTACAAACGTGGGAATGTTTTTTATAGTTTGAAAGAGTATAGCCAAGCAATTAATGATTTTACTCAAGCGGTAAACATAAATCCTAATTTTGCTAAGGCTTATATAAAAAGCGGGTTAACTCGATACAAATTAGGAGATTATTACGGAGCAATTGAAGATTATACTCAAGCGATTAGAATTAATTCTTACGATGCGGTAGCTTTTCAAAATCGTGGTGATGTGCGCTCTATGATTGGGGATAGTCAAGGTGCAATTGAAGATTACACTCAAGCCGGAAAAATTAATCCTCATTTATTAGAAGCACAAAAATTAGAATTGCAGCAAAATAATTTCAACATTGAAGAAAATTCTCATAATTCTCCAGCAGATGAGAATAAAAATAATTTAGAGCGCGAGAATCATCAACGAGCCATTGAGGTTTTCACTCAAGTAATTGAAATAAGTCCCGATGATGCGGTTGGTTACAAAAAGCGCGGCAATGCACGTTGTGATTTGGGTGAGTATTTACCAGCCATTGAAGATTTTACCAAAGCAATTCAGATAAACCCTGATGATGCAGATGCTTATTTTTTTCGGGGAAATGTGTTTTATCAAATAGAAGATAAAGTCGAAGCAATTGAAGATTACACTCAAGCAATTAAAATAAATGACAACCATGCAGATGCTTATATAAATCGCGGTAAAGTGCGCGATGAATTAGGAGATACCCAAGGTGCGATCGCTGACTTTAACATAGCAGCAGATTTATATCAAAAAGCGGGTAAGGTGCAGGAACATAAGGATACCAAGGAAAAGATTTTAGATTTGGAAATTGAAGAATCTTTGGATGTATTGGATTTTTGATAGTTGGGCATGAAACACAATTGGGTTACTAATTTCTTTTGAACAGAGGATTATTAAGAAAAAACCGCAGAGACGCAGAGGGCACAGAGGTAAGAGGTTTTATAGAGATAACAATCAGAAGCAGGATAGGAGCTATCAAAATTTATTTAAATTAATTCTCAGGAAAAAATACAGCAGGTGAAAGATGAAACATTTCTGCACTCCTTTGAATATGTTCAGCCGTCATTTTTCTTTTCCCGTTGAGTACATCAGAAACAATAGACTCAGTTTTGAAAATAGGAATTAAATCTTTTTGTTTCAGCCCTAATTCCACCATTAAAGCTTTGATAAGCTCTATTCCATAAATATCTGGAACTAAGTCTTGTTTTTCTTCGTACTCTTCAATCAATATTGCGGTGGAGATATAAATAATCTTCTTCTTCTTCTGTTCGTTTTTCTTTATCAAGTAATTTATCAACAATATTTTGAACTTTTTCTAAGTCTTCTTCAGACTTTATAGGACGTGGAGGAAAAGATATAAGTAAGTTTGTATAGGTATTTTTAGTATATGACATTTGCCATTAGTTTGTTGTTTCTAGGAGAAAGAAGAATTGTTTAAAACAAATTTCTTACAGTAGTGTCAGAAACTATTTAGGGGAGACAGTTTGCGATGTAGACTCTCTTCCCGCAAAACTGCCGTTGTGTTGTCGTGCAGCGCAACGCACTATTCTATGAAGGTTTCGGTGCGTTAGACTGAAGTCGTAACGCACCCTACAAATACCAAATTTTTTATGTCTTAATGTCCTGACTACCCAATTACCAATTACCCATTACCAATCACCAATTACCTAAAAAATAGGAGCTAGAAATAACTCCTAACTCCTAACTCTTAACTAATCTTAATATCCACCTTCTTCCTCATATTCTGGCTGCTTTTCTTTGACTTTCTTGGGAATATTAATTGGTTTTGGTGCTTCGTCGTCTTCCCAAGCGTCTTTTTCTAAGTCGTCGTCGTAGGTGTCGTAGTCTTCTTTATATGCTTTAGTTGGGAAAGGCTGGGATGATGTTGAATACTTATCTTTGCCCGTTGCCTCGCTCCAGTTGTCTTCTTCTGCTTCTTCGTAACGGATGGTTTCTTCTTCGTATGGGCGTGCTTCCATAACTCGACGACGGGGAGCTTCTTCATAAGCGTCGTCTTCCGTCCAAACTTCTTCTGCTACTGGCTCTGGGCGGCGTACTCTGGGCTGAGGTGCTTCTAAAGGAACTCCCGATGGTAGCTGATTTTCTGGTGCTACGGTTTTGGGAGTACTGTTATAGCCGTATTCGTCTTCGCGCTCCCAAGGAGCTTTACCAATACCTAAACGTTCTAATACACCAACGCTTAACTGGGTAACTCGTTCTTCGGCTCCTTCAAATACTATCAGTCGGTTGGGACCAACGCTGACTACTTCGTCCATTGATAGTTCGTAGGTACTAAGAACTTGGTCTGGTATTTGCGGTAGCCCTAAAGAAGCAATAACTATGGAAGTGATTCTACCGCCGATACCGTCAAACTTGAAGCCGCGTACTCTTCCTAGTACTTCTCCGGCTTCTGTAATTACTTCCCAATTAACTAAATTGCTGTAGATTTCGGTATCTACATCTTCAATTACATCTTCGTTGTCAACCAAAATCACGTCTCCGATTTGGTCAACGCTGCTTAAGTACATATAGCGCGGTATGCCAGAAACGGAGATCAGGCTGTCTCGCAATCCAATTGCCACAACCTCTCGTCTATCAATATCTACCCACAGTTGGTTGACGATGCCAAGCCTTCTCCCGTTATCGCGGGTGATGACTTGGGTGTTTAAAATGTCCGAGCGTCTAATAATTTGTTCAGAGGTCATTATATACCGAGTCCCGATCTCGAATCCGGTTTATCTATACACTATTATTAACAGATACTCAAGCAGAAGTATTGTCGGTTTTTAACTTAATCCCTAAAACTTGTGTATAAGCTCCACGGGCTTGAGTAACTCCGATTGTACGTTCGGCTGATTCTATCATTGGGCGGCGCAAGCTTACAACTATAAATTGTGCTAGTTCTGCCTGTTGCTTAATCATTTTAGCTAATCGTTCTACGTTTGCCCCGTCTAAAAACATATCTACTTCATCAAATGCATAAAATGGGGATGGGCGATATCTTTGTAGAGCGAAAATAAAGCTTAATGCTGTTAATGATTTTTCTCCCCCTGACATAGATGCTAAGCGCTGTACTGGCTTTCCTTTGGGATGTGCAACTAAGTTTAAACCGCTGTTAAATGGGTCTTCTTCATTGTCTAATTGTAAGTAACCATCACCGTCGGAAAGAGTGGCAAAAATTGATTTAAAGTTTTCATTTACAGCGTCAAATGCTTCTTTAAAAGCTCTTTGTCGTAAAGTAGTAAAGTTTTCAATTCTTAATAATAATTCGGTTCGTTCTGCTTCTAATGTTTCTAGTTTTTCGCTGAGTTCTTCTAAACGTTGTTGGGTGCGATCGTATTGTTCGAGAGCCAACATATTAACAGGTTCCATTGCTTGTAAGCGTTTGGAAAGAGATTTTAATTCTTTCTGTAGTTCTTCTAAATTTACTTTCTCGGGTACTTCTGGTAAGGGGTTCGGTAATTCCCCAGAAATAGTTTGTAATTCTGCTAGCACTCGATCTAATTCTTCGCGGCGATTTTGTTGGCTTTCTTGCAGTTTTTGAACTTCCCATTCTAACTGTTGTTGGCGTAGCAATAATTGCCGCAATTGGGCTTCCACAGCATCGCGTCTTTGTTTTTCTTCGCCTAAATTCGCTTCCATTTCCTGCATCCGTTGGCGAGTTTCGGCGAGAGTTGCTGTTAAGTTGGCTTCTTGTTGTTTAAGACTATTAATTTGATTTTCTTGGTTTAATTGCTGTTGCTGATATTCTTCAACTCGTCTTACTCCTTCTTGAATTTTCTCTTGCAATACCTGCTGTTGAACTTCAAGATTCTTCAATTTTTCTGTTTGTTCTAGTAAAGCTGTATCTTGTTGCTGTAATTGTTGCTCTTGACTTTTAATTGTGGCTTGAATCTGCTGCCATTCACTTGGGGTTTGCGATGCTTCTAACTCGGCTAGTTCGTTACGTAGCTGCTGTAATTGTTGCTCTTGTGACGGTAATTCCCTTTCTAATATTTCCAAACGAGATTGAGCGGTGTTTAACTTTTCTGTATTTTGTGTAAGTTGACTTTTAGCATCTTCTACTCGCTTGGTTAAACCTTGAACTTCTTTTTGTAATTGTTCGGCTCGTAACTGCTGTTCTCTTTTGCCCTGACGAGTTTCGGTAAGCTGGGTAGATAATTCTTTAGTTCTTTCAGAAAGAGTATTAATTGCTTCGTTACAACGCCCTAAAACTCTTTCGATTTCTACCAAACGATTTCTCAAATTCTTGACTTCTTCCGATTCGGTTGCTTCAACGGTACCAAATCGTAAAGTCGAACGTTGAGTAACGCTACCACCAGTCATTGCGCCGCTGGTTTCTAATAATTCCCCTTCTAAAGTTACTATGCGGACTTTTCCTAAATGATTTCTTGCTAAATTAATATTTTCAAATACAACGGTATTGCCAAAAACGTAAGCGAACACCTCATCATAACGAGGTTCGCAATCGATTAAATTCACCGCATAATCGATAAAACCATTGGCATATCTTAAATTACCGGATTCATTAATACGCGGCGCTCTGATTTTATTTAAAGGTAGAAAAGTTGCTCTCCCGGCTCGTCTTTGCTTGAGTAATTGAATACCGGCAGCACCAACGCTGTCATCTTCCACCACAATTTGTCCCAAACGCCCACCCGCAGCAATTTCCAAAGCTAGCTGAAAATTAGGCTCTACCCTTCCCAACTCCGCAACCAAACCGCAAACGCCAGGTAAACCAGATTGCAAAATAATTTTACTGGCGTGGGTTCCCTGTGCTTCCTGTTGTGCTTGGGCTTGAGCTTCCAATTTATCAAGCTGCCGCTGTTTCTCTCTTTGTTCCTGCAACAACCGTTTTTGAGTTTGCTGTTGAATTTGTAATTCTTGTTCCGTTGCGGCTAAATTCTCAGCTAAATCTTGAATTGGCGCGACAGTAGAATTAAACCCAACTTGAAATTGCTCCAACTGACTTTGTTTTTCAGCTAACTGTGGCTCTAAACTTTCAACTAATTCGGTTTGCTCTTGAATTTGTTGCTGTAACTGGCTGTTTCTTTCCCTTAACTGTGCCCTTTCCGTGCGTTGTGGTTCCAAAGTTTGCAGCACGGTTTCAATTTGACGGTTTAAATTTGTTTGCTGCACTACCCAAGCTTCTGAAGCCGAAGCAATTTCGGCAGCAGTTTCCCGAGATTTTTCGAGAGTTGCGTGCATTGACTCGCGCTGACTTTGTAAAGCGGCAGAATTTTGAGTTTCTGCTTCTTTTTGTTGTGCCAACTCAGTTAAAGAAGTTTGATGTTGCACAATTTCTTGCTGGATTTGAGTAACTTTCACCCCAGCTTCAGCACGTGCTGCTTCTAATTCACTTTGACGACGTTGAACTTGCTTGCATTCTGCTTCTTGAGTCGCCAATTGCGATTGCACTTTCAAAAGTTCGTCTTCACCCAAAGCCTTGACGCGAGCATTCAACTCCTCAAGTTCTTTTTGTCTGGCTTGAATATTTTCATTTACCTCAACCAACTGCTGGCTGTTTTCTGATAAGGTGCGATCGCCATTTTGAATTTGGTTTGATAATCGCTCTTGATTTCCCTGCAAAGTGCGCCAAGACAGCACAACTTCCCACTTCTGCTTCTCTAGAAAATCAGTTCGCAATTTTTGATATTTTTCTGCCTTGGCTTTATCTTGAGAAAGCCTTTCGCATTGGGTAGTTAATTCCGTTTCAATAATCCGACAGCTATCTTCTTTTTCCTTGACTTCCTCTAAAGTACTTTTGGCTTGATTAATTTTTCTGTCAAAAGCAGCAACCCCAGCTAGCTCATCAACAATCTCTCGCCGCTCGCGAGCTTTCATTGAAATAATGTCGGTAACGTCCCCTTGCAGAACAACGTTATATCCTTCCGGGTTTATACGGATATTGCTTAATTCTTCGTGTAGCTCAGTTGCGTTGGAAGAAATTCCATTAATGTAATAACTTGATGAATAAGTTCCTTGCTTAGTCACCCTCAACCTACGGGTAACACTCCATTCAGGAATTCCAGGTTTAGCGCGGATTTGCTCCCGACGGTTTTTTATTTCCTCTTCTTCCTGCTCCTGCAAGGCTCTTTCTTCTGCTTCCTCTTGAGTTTCTTCTACTTCTTCGGTTTCTTCTAAAATTTCTTCCTCAGTTGTGGAAGTTTCTTCAACCTCATCAACCACTACATTTGAAACAATCGGCTCATCATCAAGCTCATCGGAATCATAGTCCGATAAATCAAAAGTTACCGTTACGCTAGCTTCCACAGTAGCGCGGGACTTACTTATTTGATTCGTATTGACTAAATCCGGGAGCCTACCAGCACGCATCCCCTTAGAACTAGAAAGTCCCAAGCAGAACAGCAGCGCATCCAAAATATTAGACTTTCCCGAACCGTTAGGACCAGAAATCACCGTAAATTCCGGCAGTAACGGTACGGAAGTAGTACCGCCGAAAGACTTAAAATTAGTGAGTTCCACGCGCTTAATATGAACCATAGGCGCAGGTTAATACAGAGGGCTGAAAGTTCAAGTGTACCAGTGAAAGACCCATTCGAGTAAGGGAATTAGAAATTATTGAAACACACAATACATGAGAAGTAGATGCTTATTTAACAAAAGTATTTTAGCGGCACCCAGTAAATACGGAAAGATTTATGTATCTTTAAAACAGTTAGCAGTGAACAGTGAACAGTGAACAGTTATCAAATGTATGTAGAATGTTTAATCATCCTCTTTTTCAAGCTTTATGCAGTGCTTTGCTAGCTGCTACTGTTGGATATTTAATCAATCAGCTACCTGCGATTAAACAATTTCCTGGTAAAAACACCATTGTTGTCAAGCTGACAATTGAAGTTGTTTTGCTAGTAGGAATTTACAGCCATGAATTACAGATTTTGCTGGCAACCGTCGGCGGTATAGCTTTAGTATTTTTAATGTGGCATATATTCAAATTAATTTGGATGCTGCAAAAAACAAAAACTGATAACAATAGCACTGATAATACTACAACAGAATTAAAATCCCCGGACGATTGGCGACGAGAATTATTAAAAGTAATGAAGATTGAAGTCGAAACCCGGTTAAACGACTCGCTTTATGATAATCAGATGATTCGTATTGCAACAGAAGATAGAAATAAATAAATTGGCAGAATTTTTGTAAATGCTTCTACAATTAACAAGCAACCTTCTTTAAAAGATAAATTACTTCAACCGTTGCGAATTTTAGAAGTATTCAAGGGTGGTAAGACGCAATTAGAAGATGGAAAACCGATAATTACAGCTTTTGACGAGTTCGATATTGCCGGAAGATTATTGATTTTAGGAAATCCTGGTGCGGAGAAAACTACATTGTTACTGGAATTAGCCAGAGATTTAATAATACGCGCTCAAAATAATCCAGATTATTTATATTGCTAGGTAGAGTTAATAGCAAATATAGAAACCAAAATATAATTGACCCCGTAGAACGTTTATTCATGATAAGTTACAAGAATATTTTGCGCGGATGTGATATTAATTTTCACAGCATCTGAATTATTAAAACCGCAGAGACAAGCCACTGCGTTGCGGAGGTTTCCTCCGTTGTAGCAAGTGGCGTGCAGAGGACGCAGAGGAAATAATTCAGGAGAGCATTAAATAGAAAGTAATATTCATAATCATGATAAAGCTTAAATATAAAATGATAATTGAATGGTCGGAAGAAGATAATTGTTTTTTAGTTGGTTTTCCTGACTTCCCCGGACAAAAATGGCGAACTCATGGCGAAACTTATGAAGAAGCAGTTGATAACGGAACCGAAGCTCTAGAATCTTTAGTAATAGCTTATCAAGCAACTGGTGAACCTTTTCCCGAACCAACTATTAATAAAGTTGCTTAGAAACTAAGGTGCGTTACGAATATTGCTATAACACACCCTACAGCTAATTAAAGTAAACAAGAATACACCTAAAAATCAAACACTTGTGACAAAAGTCATAAAAATTGTTTACTCAATCTAAAACTTCTGCTACACATGAATAATTTGTCTTAAAATATAAATATAGGTCAAAGAAGATTAGTCTCAATAACCTTATATCTTGTGTTAGTTCCTCAAGCAACTTTTATATTCCAATTTAGTTCGCTAGTTAGACAAATATCTCAAGTGGGAAATGCAAGATATCAAAAGAAAATTTCCAACAAGTTATCAATAACAGGTGTAGAAATGAATAAATTTATCAAACGTGCATTCTTACCCAGCTTATTAGCAACAGGTATATTTAGCGCTACATTAATTCCAGCACAACCTGCTAAGGCTGACGATGATTTATTAGAAGATGCGGCAATTGGTGCTGCTGCTGGTGCTATCACTGGAATCATTACCAATAACGATTCTGTTCTCACCAACGCTGCTAATGGTGCCGCTGCTGGTGCTGCCGTCAATGCTGCAAATAGCGGTAGAAAAAACAAAAGAAATCGCAACCTTATTCAAGATATTGGTGCAGGTGCGGCAGGTGGTACCGTCGCAGGTGAAATTACCAACCGCGACAATACTATTAGCAATACAGTAAATGGTGCTGCTGCTGGTGCGGCAATTCATATATTAAAAGGTAAATAGGGAATAGGGGATTGGGCATAAGGCATGGGGCATTGGACATTGAAAACTTTAAGTAGTTAAGAGTGAAGAGTTAGGAATTAGGAGTAGCAAGTAGCAAATAGCAAGCTTAGTTACTTTTTCTCTCACTCGATTAACAATGCCCAATGCCCAATGCCCAATGCCCAATCTTCAGTTTGTTTGCTTTAATCACAGCTTATCCTTTAACGAAACTTGCCTTAACCAAAACAACGCTTCAAATCAGGTATTCTACTTAGTACGGCAAATCATTTGTTACAGTAGGCGCTTACCTGAGTAAAAATGACCAGACTATTTGATATCTTTTTAGCAGGGGGCTTCATGATGTTTCCTCTGCTAGTTTTGTCTGTTGTAACTTTAGCTTACGCGATGCAGCGCGTTTGGTTTTGGTTAAAGTTGGTGGTTCAGGAAAGACAGGTAGTGCAGGATGTGCTAACGGTAGCACAATATGATTGGGAAAAAGCAGGAGAGATTGCAACTGCTGCTGAAGATTTGGCGATTGGGCGTTTTCTTGCTGCACCGTTAAAACTAAATAATCCAACTCCGGAGAATTTTCGTTTAGCACTACAAGCAGCTGCTGACAAAGAATTGATTGATATCGGGGGAAGCAATAAGCTGTTAGAAAGTGTAGTAGTCATTGCACCTTTATTAGGTATTTTAGGTACTGCCGGTGGTTTAATCGCTACTTTTCTAACTTTAAGAAACGGTGGTGTAGATAGTGCGGATAGTAGCGGGGTTGCAAATTTAATTCTACAAGCGTTAATTAGTAGTGCCGCAGGAATAGCAGTAGCGATTCTTGCATATGCTTGTTTTCGGCTTTTTATTATATTGCGTGCGCGTCGTGTAGACTATTTTGCTACTGTTAGCAATCAATTAGAGTTGATTTATTTACATCTTTGGAATCAAACTTTTCAAGATGTAAATGTTAATTAGTTATTGATTTAATACGTTAATATGTCGTAATTCTTAATCATTTTTTTGATTGGGAGTTACGATTTTTTATAGTTCGTAGAACTTATTTTTTATGCTTAAACGATTAAGCGAACTTGATATTAAGTTTTTAGACAATAAGAAATCGTAATCCATAATCAAAGTTATGAATTACGAATTAAAGTATGCAAGTAACAGGTTAAGGAGAATTCTTCAAAGCCAAAATAATTGCTCCTTTACCTTCTTTTGTTGGTAAAAAAGAAATATATTTTGTAAATTCACCTTTTTTGACTTCATACAAAAGTTCGGAATTTTCTTGGTTGACTTGAGATGTTGCAAAACCTTCTGACTCTAACTTTGTTTTTACTAACAAAGCTAATTCGTCAGGAGTTTTGTTTGTATCTTTCCCGAAGATTTTTTCTACTTGAGAATTTGCAGCAAAACCTTTTTCTTCCATCCAATTAAGTTGAGCGTATAGATTTTGGAATGCTGCATCAAAAGCTTGTTCTTCGGTTTTAGTCGGTTCTAACTTACTTTCATTGCTTAATCTGTAGCAGTCAACTCGCTGGGAAGATAAAAGAATCATCGTACCCTGCCCTTCAACTGCAAAAAGCTGTAAGAATTGAGTTAAACTGCCTTTGGAAACTTGATAAACCTTTGTATCGGTTTGATCGGTGAGTTTTTCTACCTGAAAATCAGTTCCCGCTAACTTTTTCTCGAAGTAGGTTTGCACTGAATCTAAAGAGTCAGATGTAATTCTAGTGCGTCTATCGATTCTGGCGCTTTTGACTCCACAAAAATTAGGTCTAACGCTGCTGTATTTAGGAAATTCGGCAAATGGATCGACTGGGCGGGGTTTGGGTTGGGTATCTGTTTGGGTAGGAGTTGTTTCTTCTGGATTCAACTCGGTTTTTGTATTAGAAGATTCTGGTTGTGTAATTTCTTCTGGTTTTTCTGTTAGTTCGGAAGTTGCGTCTCCGATAGGTTCTTCTACTGGTTCAGAACTTGTATCGTCGATAGGTTCTTCTACTGGCTCAGAATTTTCAGAATTTGTATCGTCAATAGGTTCTTCAGTTGGTTCTGCTGGTGTATCTTCGATAGGTTCTTCAATTGGTTCGGAAGGTGTGAACGCAATTTCAGGCTCGGCTTCGGGTTCACCTACAGATAAACTTTCGCTGGGAGTAGGCAATTCCTCTGATGAAATATCATCTCCGCCAAGAGAAATATTATCACCTGATGTATCATCGATAGAATCGCCTGAATCATCTAAAGAATCACCATTAGTTAAATCGGGAATCGCGCTTTCAGTGTCTCCAGCTTCTTCACCGTTGCTTTCGCTTTCTAAATCGCTTAGCAAAGGCGTTTCTTTGGGTACTTTTATCGCTTTTCCTTTCGGTAAGGTGTCATCTTCGCACAGTTCTTTTTCTGGAGAGGTAGCTGTATCTTCCTCACCTAATATTTCTTCAGCAAAAGAGTCATCTTCAACTAAAGAATCTTCTCCTGCAACTTCAACAGAAGCGTCTTCAACTAAAGAATCTTCTCCTGTACTTTCAACAGAAACATCTTCACCTAAAGAATCTTCTCCTGCAACTTCAACAGAAGCGTCTTCACCTAAAGAATCTTCTCCTGCACTTTCAAGAGAAGCATCTTCACCTAAAGAATCTTCTCCCGCATCTTCAAGAGAAGCATCTTCACCTAAAGAATCTTTTCCTGCACCTTCAAGAGAAGCATCTTCACCTAAAGAATCTTCTCCTGCACTTTCAACAGAAGCATCTTCACCTAAAGAATCTTCTCCTGCACCTTCAAGAGAAGCATCTTCATCACAAGCATCTTTTGATACTGTTTCTGTATCGTTTTCTGGATTATTTCCGCCTTTTGATAATTCTGTATCCGGCGAATTTGAAGGTATTGGTACTGCAAATAACAAACTATGCAAAGCTGCTGAAGCTAGCAACATCGATGGAGAAATTTGTCGTAATGGAACGAACAAATTATTCAGAAGATATGACTTAATCATTTATTTGGCTCTGGGAATCTGGATTGCACAATGCCAAGAAGAAATTCAATAAAAGACAGATGCACAGAGCGAAACCAGATAGTTATTTTGCAGCATAAAGCATGAATTATCAAGCACAAAATTTCATACTTTATACTTTTTCCGTCCAAAATTATAGATTCCTGTATATCAATAGTAGCATTTTTGAATTTATTGATTGTTTTTCTGCTTTACAATCGCTACTCTAATAATAGAAATTTAAATCACAAACTAAATTATTCAAATATTTTTGATATATTTTAATTAAAGAATAATTACTATTACCTAAAAACCAAATTTTAAACATATTTTAAAGTTTTATTGCTGCCTTCTTTAACAATTCTTAACTGGTAAAAGGGTAGGGTATTTCTGGTAGGCACCTCGCGTAGAACTCTATCCCCACAAATCGAGACACTATGAATTTAAAAGCTACCGCATTGAATCGTATCGTAACTTCTTCCGTTGCTGCTGCTGCTTTCTTATTAAGTGGAGCTGCTGCTCAAGCTCAAACATTAGTAGGTGCAGGTGCTAGTTTCCCTGCTCCTTTGTATCAGAGATATGCTCGTGAAGTTCGCAAGACACACAAAAACTTGCAAGTAAACTACACAGCTTGTGGTTCTAGCTGTGGTATCCGCAACTTCGTTAAAGGTACCGTTGATTTCGGCGGTAGTGACGCAGCGATGAAAGATTCTGACATCGCTAAAGTCAGCCGTGGAACAATCTTAGTTCCTACTGCTGGTGGTGCTGTTTCCGTTGTTTACAACTTGCCCGGAGTTACAAACCTCAAGTTGTCCCGCAAAGTTCTACCTTTGATTTTCGCTGGTAGAATCACCAAGTGGAACGACGCAAGAATCAGAAAGGACAACCCCGGTGTTAGATTGCCTAACCGCAGAATTACACCTGTTGTTCGTGCAGATGGTTCCGGTACAACCTTCATCTTCACCAACCACCTCAGCACCATCTCCGGCTACTTCAGAGGAAGAGTTGGTACTTCCAAGAAGCCTAGATGGGCTTTCAGAGGAGCTAGAAAGGGTAAAGGTAACTCTGGTGTAGCTGCTTTAGTTAAGCGTACTCGTGGTGGTATCGGTTACGTTAACTATTCCTACGCTCGTTTGAACAGAATTAAGTCTGCAAAAGTTCAAAACAGAAGAGGACAGTTTGTTGCTCCTTCTTTGAAAGCTGCAAACCAAGGTTTAGCTAGTGTTAAGTTCCCCGCGAACTACCGCGTATTCGTTGGAGATTCTTCTCAAGGTTACCCCATCGTCGGTTTGACCTGGATGATGATCTACAAAAAATACCCATCTGCGGCTAAGGCTGCTGCTGTTAAAAAGTGGGTTAATTGGGTAATGACCAAAGGTCAAAGCTTCAATGGTAAGTTACTTTACACCAGCATTCCTACCAGCGTTAGAACTCGTGTAATTAACCAAGTGAAGAGAGAAGTTAAGTAATTAACTGAACTATACAAAAGTTAGAATTCTAACCTCTGTATTGATATCTGTTAAATAGGTATTCCTAAGACTTAATTGAAGAAAGATGGGGTGGGTTGTGCCCACCCTTCTTCTTAGGTGTTTATAGATTTCATCTGACGTAAGCATAATCTGACAGTTCGGGATGCGACATCAAATATTTTGTGATTTCTTGTTGAAAAATATTCTTGGAATCTAAAATCTTGAATCTCTACGCAAATGCATCCGTTGTTAAAATCTAAAATCTAATTGACTGGCAATGGCTAATTCATCCGTTCAACCTAATTCAGTAGTTGATGACAAGCTCGATATTTTTGCTCAAGATGCTAAAAATCTGTGGCTAGAGCAGGGATTTAAATGGCTGGTGCGCTCTTTTGCGGTATTTGTAATATTTATGTTTCTGTGGATGATTTATATCATTTTTCAGGAAGCAAAACCGGCTGTTGTCAAATTCGGACTCGGATTTCTCTGGAGCCAAGACTGGGATACTGTTGAAGGAGTTTATGGTGCATTACCATACATTTACGGAACTCTTGTCAGCAGCTTTTTAGCGATTTTAATTGCTATACCCGTTGGCTTGGCAATTGCTCTTGTTACCAGTGAAGATTTTCTACCTTCTTACGTGCGATCGCCTATTGCCTTCATTATTGAATTAATAGCGGCAATTCCCAGCGTAATCATTGGTTTGTGGGGTGTTTATGTTCTAATTCCAGTAATCATACCTTTGCAAACCTGGCTATCAGTAAATCTTAACTGGATACCACTGTTTAATACTGAATTTCCTAGCGGTGATAATTTATTAACTGCGGGAGTAATTTTAGCTATCATGATTTTGCCCACAATGGCAGCAATCAGCCGCGATGTTTTAATGGTAGTGCCCAAATATTACCGCACCGGTTCGATGGCTTTAGGTGCTACCCGTTGGGAGACTATTTTCAAAGTATTATTACCTAGTGGATTCTCAGGTATTGTTGGTGCTACCATGCTGGCTTTGGGACGCGCTTTAGGGGAAACAATGGCCGTAACAATGGTTATCGGTAACTCAGAATTTATCAGTGCTTCCTTGCTAGATGCTAGCTATACAATTCCGGCTGTATTAGCGAATGAATTTGCTGAAGCCGAAAATAGACTGCATGTGGGGGCATTAACTTATTTAGCTTTGGTTTTGTTCGTTGTTACTCTAGCAGTTAACGTTGGTGCTGTGGTATTAGTGCAGTGGCTGAACAGGAAGAACAAGTAGTTTATCTAACCTAAATACTGCAAAGCTATCAATAATGAAGGCTTAACGGATTCGCGTCGAAAATGTTTTGAGTAGGTTGAGAGAAATGAGTGCTAGAAAACGTTCGGAAATTGATTTGTCTGTAGCCAGAGAGGTATGCAATCCTCTTTCACCAGAAAGGTTTGTGTTGCAGTATGGAATGACTGCTATTGCTTTCTTTCTCACCTTTTTGGCGCTGTTACCTTTATTTTCGCTGGTATGGGAAATTCTTGGACGGGGACTTTCCAATCTCAAACCAGAAATGTTTGTTAATCAGGTAATTGATTTTGGTTTTGCCAATGCGATTGTTGGCACCATCAAAATGGTTACAATTGGCTCTCTGTTCGCCATTCCCGTAGGAGTAATGACGGGAATATTTCTATCGGAATTCGGTAAAGATTCCAAGATTGCTGCTGTTGTCCGCTTTATCACTACTATTCTTTCTGGCGTACCTTCAATTGTTGTTGGTGTATTTGCTTACGGTGTTTTCGTCGCTACAACCAAGCAATTTAGCGCCGTTGCAGGTGGCTTTGCTTTAGGTGTTATTATGCTTCCGGTTATTGCTTTAACAACCGAGGAAGTATTGAAACTGGTTCCAAATTCCTTACGCTTAGCATCGGCAGCATTAGGTGGAAATCGCTTCCAAACTACTTTTCGCGTCGTGCTAGCTGCTGGATTACCCGGAATTACAACGGCAACTTTGTTAGCAATAGCCCGCGCTAGTGGTGAAACTGCGCCGTTGATTTTTACAGCTTTGTTCAGCAACTTTTGGGCAAAAGGGCTATTTGAAGAAACAGCTTCCTTACCCATACTAATTTATCGCTTCTACCAAGACGACAGACCAGAAATATTTCAGTTAGTCTGGACGGCTTCAATTGTATTGGTGGGTTTAATCTTCTTGTTGAATCTCCTGTCTCGCGTAATTACTAGTAGAAAGCTTACATAAGTTTAAACCGCAAAGCTTTCATACTTGTCTAGTTGTAATTCCCATCGTTTCTATCATCCAAGTTTCTTTCTTCATGAGTAACTTAATCCCAGCTATTACCGTCAAAAACCTTGCTTTCTATTACGGTACTTTCAAAGCACTTCAAGGAGTGTCTTTAGACATTTACCAAAGACAAGTTACCGCACTTATTGGGCCTTCTGGCTGCGGTAAATCAACTTTCATCAAGTCTCTTAACCGTATTGGCGAATTAGAATCTAATGTCAAAATTGATGGAAAAGTAGAATTTTTCGGTCAAAATATTTACTCTTCCCGCGTCAACCTGAATAGATTACGCCGTCAAATTGGTATGGTGTTCCAAAAGCCCAATCTGTTTCCCATGAGCATTTACGATAATGTAGCTTATGGAATTAGAATCGCCAGACATTGCCCCAAATCAGAATTGGACGGTATTGTTGAATCTGCAATTAAGGGTGCTGCGTTGTGGGATGAAGTCAAGGATAAACTATACAAATCAGCTTTGGGTTTATCTGGTGGGCAACAACAGCGTTTGTGTATTGCTCGTTCGTTAGCAGTTCGACCAAAAGTGTTGCTGATGGACGAACCTTGTTCGGCATTAGACCCCATTGCAACTATGAAGATTGAAGAGTTAATCGATAGTTTGCGTGGTGAATTGACGATTGCAATTGTGACTCACAATATGCAACAAGCCCAACGTGTTGCTGACTTTACGGCATTCTTTAGTACTGATGAAAGCCGTGTTGGACAAATGGTTGAATTCGGTACCACCGACCAAATCTTCAATAATTCTCTGGATCGACGTACTCGCGATTATGTTTCCGGACGTTTCGGTTAATTTTAACTAGTACATTTTTTCAGGGTGCAGGCTCCGCTTTCTATTAGTATGTTGTATGTTTGCACGGACAGGGATACCTATCTCATAAGAATGTATTCTATTTAATTGAAAAGAGCATATTTAAATTATGCTCTCCTATGTTTTTCTTTCAAATAATTCTTATTTTGTTTTTAAATATTTCAAGTGATTCAAAAAATTGCGATCATCATCTTTATCAAAAAATTGCTCGTTTAAACAATTTAATTTGGCAGTTGCTTGAATAGCTATATGCTCACCGTTATCAGTAATAGATAAAGATTTGGATCTCGAATCGCTTCCAGCAACTCTTTTTACCAAACCTTTTTTTTCAAATTTGGTCATGATTTTGGAAGTGTTCATTGGGATTGTATCGGCAAATTTGGCAATATCTGTCTGAGTGACTTCTTCTTGATGTTGTGATAGCCAAAACAAAGAAGCTAATTGATAATACTCTGCTTGAGTTAAGTCAAATTCCTTTAATTCGCTGTTAACTCGCTTTTCCCATTTGTTTGCTACCTGCCAGATTAAAAAACTTGCATAATTATCTGGCCCGAGACGTTTATTCCTCACCGATTTTAGAAATATAGTAACTTTTTTTATAATAAATTGGTTTAATATATTTGACAATGGTGCGATCGCGATAAATGTAAAAAACCCTAATTATTGCGTAAGTGGGGTTTTGAAGCTGTTTGTAACTACTATTTCACCACAATAAATATGAGGGGTAAAGCAATGGAAGAAGGTAGGTTGGGTGAAACGCAGTGTAACCCAACTCGGATGTTGGGTTGCGC